>CAZXXS010000097.1:0-259122 GCA_964644845.1 uncultured Cytophagia bacterium
TTGAATTTTCCTGGGGAGCCGACGAAGCTGTTGTTTGTGGGTTTACCGCCGGAGTGTGAGATCCGGGTGTACACGGTGAATGGGGATTTGGTGAAGGTGCTTCATCATGAGGATGGGACGAGTGAGGAGGCGTGGAATCAGGTAACGGACTGGAATC
Organism: uncultured Cytophagia bacterium; assembly: GCA_964644845.1. Lineage (GTDB taxonomy): Bacteria > Zhuqueibacterota > Zhuqueibacteria > Oleimicrobiales > Geothermoviventaceae > Geothermovivens. Next base: position 158 of record CAZXXS010000097.1, read on the forward strand.
AGATTATCCAGAGTGGGGTGTACATTTATCATGTTCACAGTGAGATGGGGGATGCGGTAGGTAAGTTTGTGGTCATCCGGCGAACGGCAGAGACGGAGTGAGGCGACGGAAGCTTGGTTTGGGGTGGAGGATGGGCCAAGTGCGGAGAGCGCCGTTGAAGCAGGAGTAAACCTGGCTGTCTTGACATAAGCGACAAACGACAGAGTGAATCTCAGGGGTGTTTCTGATTCCAAACCGGTTTGGACGATTGGATTTGCAGGTTGATCTCTCCAAGTGTTTCTCCATCGGCGCTGTGGTTCTGGTGCTGACAATGGCCGCAACGGCACTGGCACAGACAGGGAAAAAGGACCTCTGGATTGGAGAACTCTGGCACGAAGATGAGGACATCCCCAGCGGAGGTTGGGAGTGTTCTTACGTGTGGCCCGGGAATCGCTGGCGGGAGCGCATTCCCGGTGAAGTGAAGATGATGAACGCAACGGCGCGAATGGCAGGAATTACGTTCGGCGTCAAGGGCTGGACCGATCGGCGCAAAAGGTACCATCCGTACGTGGTTGGTGGTGTCGCCAGCAGCCTGGCTGTTCACCCCCCGGGACTATTTGCTTGTTACCCACTTGAGTTTGAGCTTATTTTGCGGCGTCAACCGCCCGTCGTGATCGTGGACGGTGTGGAGCAGCCGCCGCGTCAGCATTTCGACCGGCTTGATCCCGACCTGGTGTGTGACGCGATGCTGCGCATAAAGTGGTCCTTTCAGGTGGGGATCACAATGGAGCAGCGCTACTACGCGTATGCTTGCCCCATTGCGGATGACTACATGTACGTCGAGTTCGTTGCTACGAATGACGGTAACGCCGACGCGAAGCCGCACGACCGACCCGAGTTGCCCGACCAGGATCTGCACAACGTATGTTTCGCCTATTCGACGCAGCCTTTGGTTGGCTACGAAGGAGCGAATCAAAATCTGGCTGTGTGGGAGAACTGCAACGACGACTGGGTGGAGTACTACGGAGAAGACTACCTGGATTTTGTGGGGAGCGGCACACCTCTTCACCCCGCTGGTGATCCAACGGCGGACTCGTTGCGTCTGTGGATCGTTTGGGATGGAGACAACGGCAAAATTGAAGGGGACGACGTCGGAGATCCCGACGAGAATCGGGGTTTCCTGGAGCAGACCCCTGGTCACGGAACGATCCTGAGCCCGCAGTACATGGGTTTTGGCTGGCTACATGCGGACAAGAGCGTGGACGACGAGAGCAACGACCTGAGTCAGCCGTTTTCAACGGTGTGGCGCCCCGGGGACAAGCGGTTTGTGACCGTTGAGGAAGCCTACAAATTCTTCTTCGAAGGGGCCGAGGGATACCACATGCTCAGTCCCCAGGAGATGGGCTTCACAGAGCCGAACGACCCGGTAAATGTGGCCCGCCCAAATCCGTACTTGTGCGTTGGGCCCTACGAGATGCCGTGGCAAAGCGACGTTCGGTTCGTAATGCTGGTCGCTGTAAACGGTTTGAACATTGACATGTGCAACTGGGTTGGGCATCAGTACTGGGAGTGGCTACACGGTGGTGAGGGCCTCACAGCAGAAGAGAAGGACTGGTGGGTTGCTACGGGACGCGACAGTTTGTTCAAAGTGTTCAGTGCGGCTACGCGACGCTACTTCCGTAATCTCGAGGAGGGGCGAAATCCGTTCGATGTTCCTGACCCGCCGCCACCTCCGGATACGGTTTGGATCCAGAGCAGCGAGCGCTCTGTCCTCCTGCGTTGGACGGATGTGAGCGATATTCCGGATCCCGACACAGGCGTGCGCGATTTTGCCGGGTACCGGGTCTACAGGGCCCAGGGGCGAAATGATAGCACGTTCACTCTCGTCTGGGAATGTGGTGGGAACTCAGGAATCCCCGTGCGAACGTCTTTTCGAGACACGACAGTGCGGCGTGGATTTGCGTACTTCTACTACGTGACTTCCTACGATGATGGGACACAGAACTGGGAACGTCCAGGGCAGAGTCTTGAGAGCGGTAAGTTCTGGACCATGATGTGGAAAAACAACCCGGTGCATCCTTACCTGACACGTCGGCCAGTCAAGAATCTCGCGGGCGTAAAGGTCGTGCCGAACCCTTTCAACGACCGTTCGGTGAAACTCAACTTCCCGGGTGAGCCGACGAAGTTACTCTTCGTTGGTTTGCCGCCGAAGTGCGAGATTCGAGTGTACACCGTAAACGGGGATCTGGTTAAGGTGATCCATCACGACAATGGGACGAGCGAAGAACCGTGGAATCAGGTGACAGACTGGAATCAGATCATTCACAGTGGTGTGTACGTCTACTACGTCCACAGTGACCTGGGGGACGCTGTCGGCAAATTTGTCGTGATTCGACGAACAGCGGAGGAGTAAGAGCGCTGTGGTTTCGGTATTTGGGCTGAGGGTGTGGAAACGATGCGGAAAGGAGGTGATGGGGCGGGAGAGGTGATCGGGGGAGTCGGCTGTGTAATCCGAGGAGGAACAAGCAGGTGAAAGGAGGTGAGGTTATCGGGAAGACGGAGGTTTTTTTGGTCCAAACAGGTGAGGAGTGAGAACTTGTGAATCTACTTCAGGAGGCAGCCATGAAGAAAGCACTATTTGGGCTGGTGGCGGTTCTCTTGGTTTTCGCCTTTGTTGCGTCGTCGTGGGCGGGCGTGACGGAGATGAAGATCTACACAGACCAGCCGCTGTACGAGAACCAAGGTAACATCAACGAAAACAATGGAAAAACCTGCCGTCTTGGTGGCAAGTCGGATCCCGCTTCGTACTACATCGTCCGCTGGGCCGTGAACAAAGAGAATAACAACTTCATCGAAGTGAGCACTCAAGATCCAGCTGCGGGTCCTCGCTGTGTCCACTTTTGGCTGGACGATGCTCCGAACCCGAACTGCTGGCTCGACATGCGGCGTAAAGACGCAGCGGAGGGATGGCAGGATCCACTGGACGCTTCTCAGACGGAACGTATTACGTTCTGGATTAAGGCCGATTCCGGGACGGCACCTTTGTGGTTCTACGCACAGGACCAGGTGCAACCCGGTAGCGAGAAGAAGCAAAAGAGTGTTTCCGTATTCATCGACGGTGAGACCGTGATTACCATCGATGAATTCGGGGAAATGGATCTGAAGTACGACAACCATTTCAATGGCCAGTGGCAGTTTGTCTCCATCCCCTGGGAGTTCATGATGGACACGGACTCCAGTGAGGTCTGGGATATTCTTCCCTACAGTTTTGTGTGGGAAGGCAGCCGATTCGACCAGGACGGCAGTACCTCCAAGTTCACCAACAGCTGGATTCGCACAATCACCTGGCACACTAAAGCCGGTGGCGAAGACGGTTGGAATGATGTGTACTGGGCTGACCCAAATTGCTTGTGGGGACCAGCCGGCACGCACAAGGACAACAACGAGTACTGGATTGACGAAGTGATGTTCACGCTAAACGCTGGCACTGGCATCACCGGTGTGGACGGCGAAAAGACGGTCGTACCTCTCATGTACGAACTGCACGAGGCCTACCCGAATCCGTTCAACCCCTCTACGACGGTGGAGTACGGGCTGCCTGTGCCCAATCACGTGAAGATCGCCGTTTACAATCTCGTCGGCCAAAAGATCAAAACCCTTGTGGATGCCGACATGCCGATGGGTATGCACAAAGTCAAGTGGGACGCCACGGACGACTACGGCAACCAGGTGCCGAGTGGCGTCTACCTGATCAAGATGGAGTCCAGTCACTTCGTCGGCGTCAAGAAAGTCACGCTGATGAAGTAGCACCAGCCTGCCGCTAGCTGTGCTGCCGAAAACGGGGTAACCGGCGAATCGGTTGCCCCGTTTTTGTCCGGCCGAGAGCGCATCCGGGTGCTTGTGGCGGTTACCGGAGCCAACAGGGGGGATCCCGCCGAGCCTCTGAGCTGCGTTGCCCTCTTTGTGCCTGGACACCTGACGGTGACGTGGTTAAGTCCTCTGCATGCGTCGTTTCCGAATGCCCAAGTGCTTACCGAAAGGGGTTTTGGAACAGGAAGTTTGCTGTGTCAATCCCACAGGTTCCCCCATTGTGCGGGGCGCAGGGTGAGTTCGGAGTGGGATTATCCCCCAAACAGCACTTCGCTAACTGCGTAGTAGACCGCCATCAGAGCAGAAAAGATGGCGCTGGCGAGAAAGCGCCATCTCAGAGGGATGGCGTTCTGAATCAGGTAGTTTGCCACTAACGAGATGGGAATGTTGGCCAGAAATGCCAACAGGCCGAGCCTCAGCAGGTGCCAGCCGACGTCATGCCAGTCGCCCGAGAAGAGGCGAATGAAAAACAGATGCCGCGCGATCCACACGGGATTGAAGTACAGAAGCGCCAGGGCAGTCCGTTTCACCGAGGTGATGAGTCCCGGTTCGCCAGCGACGCGGTCGATCCAGCGGAAGACATTGGGAATCTCGACAGCGTAGACTGTTGCGCCAACGAAGGCCATGCCCACAAGGCGATGCCAGGAGAACTGGCCGAGCAACAGAGCAGCAATTGAATCACCGCTCGAGTAGATGGTGAGGCCGCGCAGAATGTCCGCTCGCGAGATGTAGACCCGGCCTTTCATTCAAGTCATTCGAGGGCTTCGCGACTTACAGGCCTGTCGTACAGGGCAAAGAGGATTTTCTCCGGCGTAAGTGGGCTGTCGTAGAACGGTCGCAGATTGGGGTTGAAGGCTCGGAGTGCATCGAGAACCGCAAAATACGCGGCAATGCCGTACATGAAGGGAGGTTCTCCAACAGCCTTCGAGTGGAACGGACCAACGGCGTTCTCCGAGTTCTCCAAAAAGTGAACCTGGATTTCGGGCGCAAAGTAAATGTCCGGGATCTTGTAGGTGCTGAGAGAATCGGTGAGGAGGTGCCCCTTGGCGTCGTGAAGCACTTCTTCGAGCAGTACCCAGCCCAGACCCTGGACTACAGCGCCTTCCACCTGTCCCCGGTCGATTAGCGGATTGAGGCTCTGACCAACGTCGTGCAGGATCCTCACGGTGTCAACTGTGGCCGTTCCGCGGAGGCAGTCCACCGTTACCTGCACGACGCCCGTGCCGTACACGTGGTAAGCGAAGGGGCGCCCCTTGCCGCTTTCGGGATCAACCGGCTGAAGCCTCGGGGTCGCGTAGTGTGCCTGGGCAGAGAGACTGACGCGCTTCAGGTAGGCATGCTGCACCAGGGTGTCCCAACTCAGCTTCGAGGCTTTTTCTCCTACCCAGACCCGTTCGTTCTTGAGGGTGATTTCCCGTGCGTCGACGCCCAAAATGCTTGCGGCCGTGGTGCGCAGACGCTTCAAGATGTCCTGGCAGGCGAGGTGTGTGGCGTTACCGTTCATGTCCGCCCCGGTGCTTGCGGCCGTGGGCGACATGTTGGCGATGCGGGTTGTGTTGGTGAATTCCACGTGTACCCGTTCGGGGGCAATGCCCAGTGTTCGCGCTGCAACATGCCGGATTTTCGTTTTGACGCCCTGTCCCATTTCCACAGCTGCTGTGGAGACACTGACGGATCCATCGGTGTAGACGTGCACCAAAGCGCTCGCCTGGTTGAGAAATGTGCTTGTGAAAGAAATGCCGAAGCACAACGGCATCACGGCCAGGCCCTTTTTCGTGAGGCGGTGCTCACGGTTGAACATCTGAACATGTTTGCGCAACGCGTCAAGCTGGTAGATTTCGCTGGCTTTTTGCCAGCAAAGGCGTGCATGACTGTTTTCCGCCCGCATTCCGTAAGGGAAGACGTCGCCTTCCCGAAGGAGATTCCTACGCTGGATCTCTGCGGAAGGGACTCCAAGAACGCTTGCCGCTTTGTGAATGGCTGCCTCGATGGTGAAGAATGCCTGCGGTGCCCCGAAGCCCCGGAAAGCAGTGTTCGGCGGTAAGTTGGTGCGACAACTGATGCCCGTAACCCGAACGTTTGGGATGGCGTAGCTACCGGTGGCGTGAAACAGCGTTCGTTCCAGTACGGCCGGGGAGAGATCCGCGGCTGCACCCCCGTTCTGGTAAAACGTGACCTCGTAGGCCAGAATCTGCCCGTCGCTGGAGAGGCCGATCTTGAAGTCGGACGAGTACGGGTGACGCTTCCCGGTCCAGCGCATGTCCTCGTCCCGGCGCAGAGACAGTTTGACCGGCCGGCCCACATGCGCAGCAGCCAGCGCGGCCAGGCAGGCCCACGGTGTGGCTTGATCTTCTTTGCCGCCGAACGCTCCGCCCAGGCGCGGTACTTCCACTTCAATCTCATGCATCGGAACGCCGAGTACGCGTGCCACGATGCGTTGTACAGCAGAAGCCGACTGCGTAGCGCAGAGAAGTTTGAGTCGACCCGTCTCCACGGGCAAGGCCAGGGTAACCTGGGTCTCCAGGTACACGTGCTCCTGACCGCCAGTTTCAACGCGCCCTTCTACAACCACGTCGCAGCTCCCCCAGGCTGCGTCTACATCCCCGAGGGAAAGGGTACGAGGGGGGGCCAGGAGTTTTCCCTGGCGCCAGGCTTCACGTGGATCGAGGACGGCCGGAAGTTCCCGGATGTCGAGCCGAACCCGGTGAGCCGCCAACCGAGCCGTGTCTGCGGTCGTTGCCACGACCACGGCGACGGGCTGACCAACGTACTCGACCTTGGTTTCCGCCAAAAGGGGTTCGTCCTGGACGATGTTGCCGATCTGGTTCTCACCAGGGATGTCGGAGGCGGTCAGTACAGCCACAACACCGGGAAGAGCCAGGGCAGGTTGTGCGTCAATTTCCAAGAGTTCCCCGTGCGCCACAGGTGAAGGAACCACCGCTGCGTGCACGACATCTCTGGGAAGTGGCAGGTCGTCCACAAAAAGCGAAGTTCCACGGACGTGTAAGGGGGCGTCAACGTGTTTCATTGGCTCACCGCTGTTCAGATCGGTGGACAACTAAAGGCTCTGCAATTCCGTACCGGCGAAGTGCGCCAGAATGAGCTGGCGAAGCAACAGCTCTTTGTACCTGGCTGACCCGCGGACGTCTGTGATTGGCGAAATCTCCGTTGTCGCGAGGTTGGCGGCCTTCAGAACCGTTTCTCTCGACAGGACCGCCTTCTCCAGGAAAGCGGACGTTTTTCTCAAGAACAGGGGAACCGGGGCCACGCCTCCCGCTGAAATGCGGCACTGCAGGATTTCGCCCTGCTCATCTACCCGGAGCAGTGCTGCCGAATTCACACTGGCGATGTCCAGGTGACGACGCTTGGACACTTTCTCGAAGTTGAACACGTACGGTCGTTCCGGGAGGTGAAAACGAACGGCCTGCACGACCTCGCCTGGCCGAAGCGCCAGTCGCTTGTAGCCCAGAAAGAAGTCCTCCAGGGGGACTGTACGGTCGGAACTCAGGAGAACCTCGGCGCCCAGAGCGAGAAACAAAATGCTCAGATCGCCGATGGGGGAAGCGTTCACCAGGTTGCCTCCCACGGTTGCTCGGTTCCGGATCAAGGTGGAGGACACCAGATCCAGGTGGTTCTGCAGCTCGGGTAAGGCTTCGGTGAGGGCGGGTGATTCCAGTAGATCGGCCACCGTGGCCGCTGCCCCGATGGTGCAGGTTTGCCCGTCACACTGAATGTCGGAAAGCCCTGGTTCGTCGAGCAGAAAACGCAAAGGGGCGTCGAGAAGCTCCTGGGGCTTCTGTACGAACAGGTCGGTCCCGCCGCCTACGGCTACAGCAGGGGGAATTGGAAGGCGGGGCGACTCCTCGCGCTGGAGACGCCGGAGGCGGTGGGGAACTTCCAGGAAATACTCTGGCAGGTAGCCTGCTTCCACCAGCGTGCGAAGTCGACCGTTGTTCAGTGCCGCCGGGTCCCGCAGCAACGCTTCGGCCTCGGTGGCCACGCGAGCTGCCGCTCTTTTGATGGCCGCGTAGCCTGTGCAACGACAAATGTTCCCGTCCAGCGCTCTAACCGCACTCTCAGTCGTCACGGACGGTGCGCGGAGCAGGAATCCCGTGAGTGACAGGACCACACCAGGGGTGCAAAAACCGCACTGGCTGGCGCCTTCGTCAACGATGGCCTGTTGAATCGGTGTGAGCTGCGGCGTGGCAAGGCCTTCAATGGTGACCAGGTGTTTTCCGGCTACACCACCGAGCGGCAGCAGACACGAGGCCACGGCGCGGTACTGGACCTGGTTGTCCTGGAGAGTGCCGAGGAGAACGGTACACGCCCCACAGTCTCCCTCTCGACAGCCTTCCTTTGTGCCCGTGAGCCCGCGGACGCGCCGCAGGTAGTCGAGCACGAGCGTTCCAGCAGGGAGTTCGGTGCGAACGTCCTCGTTGTTGAGAAGAAAGCGGATGGCGTTCCTCTGTTTCCGCGACGAATTCGAGTTTCGCTGTTGACTGCGCATGTCTGCTGGCTAATCTGGTGAATTTTCGCGCAGCACGCAAGAAGTTTGTCCACCCAGCCTGCGTGGACGCACGGTGCGTTTCCCATCTGTTCACCGGATCTGCAAAAAGCAGACCGGTGAGCTAAGCTGGAGTCGGCAGTTGAGACTTCGGTTTCAGCGGCGAACCTGCTCGGGAGGTCTTAGCTTGCGGGGTTGCTTGCTGAGCCGTTGGTGGTTGGGCTGCTGCGCGCCCGGTCTCGGCCACCATGTTGAACAAGAATCCTCAAACGGGCATGACTGTTGCGGAGACCCACGGATGACAACGCGGTTCCAAGGTCGGCGAGGCAGATGGTATTGTGCAAATCTTGCACAGATTGAGCAAAATTGGAGGAACAACCATGCGAGAGGCAAAAGGGTTCGCCGTCCTCGTAGGATTTGGCCTGATTCTGATGGCCAGCGACACCCTGGCCATCGGTGCGTTGTTCAGCAGGCCTTTGCGTTCAACGACCACGTACCGGAAGATGACGATCGAAACGGTGGACGCGGACGTCCAGATTCGGGATGGCCTCGCGGTAACGCATGTGGATCAGGTCTTCTTCAACGAGATGTACCAGAGCGTCGAAGCCGTCTGGGTATTCCCGCTGCCTGAGGGTGCTGTGGTGACTGAGCTGGCGTACTGGTTCAACGGGCGTCGGTACGAGGGCTCGGTTCGGGAGCGCGAAGAGGCAGTGCGGGACTACGAAAGAAACATCCGGCGCCACCTGGATCCCGCTCTCCTCCAGTACTTGGGCGACAACTTGTTCCGTTTGAACATTGCGCCGATTAACCCCAGGTCGGAGGTGCGATTCGAAATTACTTACGTTCAGCTTCTGAATTACGAGTACGGGGTGACGACCTACAAATTCCTTCTGAATGCAACCGGCGTTTCGCCCAAGCCGTTGGACCGTGTGAGCGTCTCCATCTCCGCGCAGACAAGCAGTTCCTTCAAGTTTTTCCGCTGTCCGTCTTACGAAGGAACCACAGGGTTGAGCATCACACGCGTCTCCGCCCAGGAGTACGCGCTCCTTTTTGGGGACGAGGGCTTTTTGCCAGACAGGGACCTCGTTGTGGAATTTGAAACCCGAAGAGAGGGCGTGGACATTCGGTTGTTCACTTACACACCGGTTCCGAGCGACTCCTTTGGTACGGACAGTTTCTTCGCTCTCACGATTACGCCCCCGGATACCATCGGGGCCAACAGAACGATCCCCAAGCGGGTTGCCTTTGTTGCGGACGTTTCTTCCAGCATGGAAGGCGAACGCATGGTTCAACTCAGGGAGGCGCTTCGGGCGTTTGTTGAGTTGCTTGCACCTGAGGATAAGTTCAACATCGTGGTGTTTGGAACGAGCGTACAGTCCTTCGCTTCGGACTTTGTTCCGGCCAGTCCGGAGAACGTGGCTCAGGCGAAGGATTTCATTCAGAGGCTTTCTGCTTTCGGTTTGACCAACATGGAAGATGCCCTTCGCGTAGCCTTGTCGCTTTCCTACTCGCCTGACGCTGCCAACCTCATTCTGTTTGCGACCGACGGCTACCCTACCTGGGGGAAAACGGACCCCAGCGAACTTCTGGCCTTGGTGAGGGAGCTGAACTCAGACAGTGTCCGGATTTTCACGTTTGGCATCGGCGACGAAGTGGACGAAACGTTTCTCAAGCGGCTTGCCGCGGCAAACCACGGCCGAGCGTTCTTCATTGCGCAGGACGAAGAAATCGCTCAAACCACCACCCGTGTCTTCGAGACCATGTCTCGGCCTGTTCTGACGAACTTGCATCTGTCGATTCCCGGTTTGGTTTACTACGACGTGTACCCCCGGGGCCTGCCGGACTTGTACTACGGCAGTCAGATCACGATTCTGGGGCGCTACATCAACGGAGGCACCTTCAACGTCAAGTTGACAGCCCGGACTCGAGACGGAGCCCGGACGCTCGAAGCCCCCGTTCTGTTTGAGACGGTGCCGGGTGGCATTCGTTCGGTTGCGAAACTCTGGGCTAACGCGAAAATTTCTGACTTGCTCGAGCAGATTGCTCTGTACGGGGAGCGGCCGGAGCTCGTGAATGCGATTGTTCAACTGAGCGTCCAGTTCCAGATTCTCACCCCGTACACCGCATTCTACAGCGAACCACCTACCGGCGTCAGCAAGCAGCGGGACGGGAGTGCGCTGCCCAAGTCGTTTGTGCTACACCAAAACACGCCCAATCCGTTCAACGCCCAAACACAGATTCGCTTCGTGATCCCCGCGGGTTGGCAGGGACAAACGGTAACCGTCCGCGTTTTCGATCTCAGGGGACGTCTCATCAAGGTGCTTTACAGGGGGCCCGCTGTGCCGGGTGAGCACTGTTTGGTGTGGGATGGTACTGACGAGCAGGGGCAACAGGTTGCTTCCGGGGTCTACCTCTGTGTGCTGCAGATCGGCGACAAGAGGTTGCAGCGAAAGATGTTGTTGCTTCGTTAGCCTGGAGGGAGCAGGACTCAGCGTGAATGGCTGAGTCGCACGTTGCTTTTGCGGTCGAAAGGCAAGGAGGTTGCGATGTCAACGCAAAGGTTGTCGGTGGGGCGAATTGCAAAGCGTACCAAAGCGCGCTCTTGGCTGGTGGTGTCCACAGCGGTTGCTTCGCTGCTTTTTACGCGGCCGGCGCGGGCGGACGGGCTTTTGATGAAGACCAACAGCGACACGTTGCTCCACCACGTGAGTACAGTAGTGCACGTCGCCATTCTCGAGCAGGTGGCCACAACGACTGTCGATTTCACCTTTTTGAACACCCTTACTCAGGACTCTGTGTGGGTCAAGTTTGCCTTTCCCGTACCGGAAGAAGCGGTGGTTACCGATTTCGGTGCTTACAAAGGCGACGAAATTTGGTTCTACAAAATCGGCGCCACGGACACGGCCCACGGGAATCAGAACGTCCCCCAAGGGGACGTACGTTTGCGGCAGTATCTCGGGCCGAATCCCTTTGTCATCCGTGTGAAGATCGGCAAGGGACTGGCCAAGTTCCGCCTGAAGTACGTCCAGGTTCTGGATTACCTTGACGGTTTCTACGTGTACACTTACCCTCTCGGCACTTCGGATGTCACGACAGTCCCTCTCGACACGTTTGTGTTCGACCTTTCGCTTACGAGCTCACACCGAATCCTGGAGGCCGAGTGTTCAAGCCACCCTTCGTACAGTTTTGAAACCGGTGAGAAGCAGGGTAGTCTTGTTGTCTCCGGCGCAACCTTCCCCGTCAGTGCAGATGTGACGGTTCGTTACCGGCTCGAGCAGCCGGAGATCGAGGCTACGGTCTACAGCTACTGCACTCCAGGCAATCCCGAAGACAACGACGGCTATTTCGCGGTCATTTTCCGACCCCCTTCAGTCGAACTGGCGGAAGTGTTGGAGAAGTACTTCGCTTTCATCATCGACAAGTCCGGGAGCATGGCTGGAGATCGCCTCCGGTACGCCAAGGACGCAGCAGAACGCTGCATCATGGGGTTGACGAGCAAAGACGTTTTTAACGTCATCTGGTTCTCGGCAGTGGATGAAGCTTTTTCGGTAGTACCAGTACCGGCCACTGACACTTACAAGCAAGCCGCTGTCAACTTCATTGAATCCTTGCGCGCAGGTGGCTCTACCAACCTTTACAGTCCGGTGCTGAAGGCTGTACAACAAGCGGACTCGGACCGGGTAAATCAAATCGTGTTGCTGACGGATGGGTATCCCAATACTGGACCCATCGTTGATCGTGACGAAATGGTTCGGAGGATAACGGAAGCGAACGTAAATGGTGCGCGTATTTTCTGCTTTGGTGTCGGCCACGGGGCCGATCTAAGCTTCTTGGCGAAACTGGCCGAAGCAAACGGTGGAACCGCCTACAAGATTGACACTCCTGAGGAGATCGGACCAACGGTGAACGAGTTCTTTGAGGCGATTAAACAGCCCGTCCTACAGGTCGAGAACGTGACTTTCGAGGGCATTGAGCCATTTGAGATTTACCCGAAGGTCCTTCCGGACATTTCCATCGGTCAGCAGCTCATCGTGACGGGGCGCTACCGCGAAGGCGGTAACGGTGTCATGACTCTACACGCCAAGCTCCGAGGTAACGACACCACCTTCGTCTACGAGAACATCGCTCTGCCCGATTCCAGTGTGGAGTATCCCTTCGTGCGCAAACTGTGGGCGAAGCAGAAGATCGACTACTTGTACCAGCAGTGGCTTGCTGAGGGACAACCGGAGGCTCTGCGGCAGCAAATCATCGAACTGAGCATTGTCTACGGTATTTTGTCGCCCTTTACCGAGTTCAGTCGGCCGGAACCGCCCTCGACTGCTGTTGAGGACGCAGGTATTCTGGCCTCGCTGCAGGCGTCGGTGAGCTGGACTTCCGGCAGCCCGGTTGTGCGGATCGCTTGGGCGGTTTCCCCGGAAAGCGGTGAGAACTGGGTGGCCGTTTGGCGCCAGAGACCGGATGGTGTCCAGGAACTTGTAGCCGAAGTGCCCCTGTTGAAGGGCGAAGTCACGGACGAAACCGTAATGGCAGGGCGGAGCTACCGCTACCGACTTGTGGTTACGGATGCCAGCGGGGAAGTTCTCGCTACTCGGGAGCTGACGGTTCGTGTGCCGGCTCAATTCGGACTTAGCCAGGCTTACCCCAATCCCTTCAACTCGAGTACCGTTCTGAACTTGTCGCTGCCAGACCGTGCTCGCGTGACCGTGGAAGTTCGAGATCTTTTGGGACGTAAGGTGAAGGAGCTGTTCAAGGGCGAAACGCAGGGGACACGTAGGTTGGAGTGGGACGGCAAAGACGAATCAGGACAAGACGCGCCTTCCGGTTTGTACTTAGTGCGGGCAAGTTGCGCCGGGAAAGTGTGGATCAGGAAAGTGGCGCTGGTACGCTGAGCGTAGCTGGTGTTGCGTAGTCCGGCTGGGAATGACACACCGGGCCGCGAACTTTCCGTAAGGGGGGACCTTGTTTGCCAAGCTTGTGAACCGCTCTCGGTGGTGCCTGCGCGGCTGAAGCGTTGGTATTTTGCTCAGTTCGAATCCCGGAAGAAAGGGGGGCGGGGAAACCCGGTGTGAATGTCGGGGTGAGCGGTGCAGGGGCGTCGAGAACGGGGTCGGTTTTTCACCGGAGTTTCAGAGCAAACCCGACGGTGAGGCCCGCTGGGCCGTGGGAAGCGGTTACACAGACTCGCCCGGTGGGCCTGAAGGAGGCGTCCAGGTAAGCGACGAGCCACAAGCCTCCGAGGGCGTAAAGGAAGGAGTGACGGAGGCGGTAGTACCGGTTGTACGTGTCGTAGCTTCTGGCGATGTCGTCCAGATCTTTGGCCGCGAGGTACTGGTCTCTTGCGCTCTTCTCTTTCATGTAGAATGCGGCAGTGGCAGTCGCAAGGACTGCTGCTGTTCCCAACACACCGTAACCGAGCCGCTTTTCACCCCGGTACAGATGACCCCAGCCCGGGAGGATGAGGGATCGCCAGGCCGCCCCCGGTCGGGGATCGAAGACGCGGATGTAGCGGACCGGTGTCGTCGGCGGGGGCGATTCCGACTGCGCCCTGTTTTTGATCCGGCGAAAGAACTGACGGACCTTTGGCGAAGCGTAAAGCGGGTCGAGTTCGTACTGCGAGTCGAGGGACAAGAGGCTTTCGAAGTGAGCGCGCGCTGTCCGCAGGTGGTTTTGGTTGAAAGCGATGATGCCAAGCAGCGCGTGGGTGGCGAGGAGTTCTTCTGGGCTTCGATCCTCTGCCTGGGACAGGATACGCTGGCCGATTTGCTCGGCTTTTTCGTAACGCATGGCTTCGAAAGCCGCGCGCAGGCTGTCAACGGCAGTGCTTTGCGAGTGCCCTGCAAAAGGGGTAAGTAGGGCGCAAAGTAGCGCTGCTAACAAAGTACGGATCTGGCTTGATACGTCAGTGAACATACACAATCTTTCGGGTAAGTGTTGTTTCACCTACCTGAGCGCGAAGCAGGTAGATGCCGGCCGGGACAGGTCTGCCCCGGTCATCGTGACCGTTCCAGGTAGCCCACGCCGCTTTGCGCGTCTGATGCACATCGAGGTGTCGGACCAGCCGGCCGACGCAGTCGAACACAGCGATCTTCACTGCCCTTGCTACTGGCTGATGCAGGACCACGGAGATTTGTGTCGCGCGCGAGAACGGGTTTGGATAGGGACCGGAGAGCTCGAAAGCGCCAGGCCTTCTGGTTTGCTCGAATCCGCGGACTGCGGTCGACGGTGGTAGTAGCTGTTCAACGGACGTCAGTACTCGGGTTGCGCCGCGTCCACCCGCAGCGACAAGAGTGCCCTGCACGTAGCCGGCTACAGCTTCTGCCCGGGCGTCCTGGAGGGAATCCGCGTAGTAAAACGGACCTCCCTCCACAGCGGCCGGGAGTCTTTCCACTGAGCGAAGGGGGCCCGAGAAACCTTCCCCACCGAGCACGTACAGTCCTTCCGGTGTGGTGACGGCTGCTGCGAAAGCCCGGGGGGTGTGTAGCCCGGGCAAGCGGCGCCACTGGCCGTCCTCGCCGAGGACGTCGACAAGATTCAGGGGGCCGAAGTACATCCCACCAATTACGTAGAGGTCGCCAGCGAAAGAAGCCGCCGCCAGGTTGGCGCGCGGGGGATCCGGCAAAGTGATGGACACCGGTGTTCCTCTGCCCACCACCGTGTCGAAGATCTCAATGTCGTTGAGGTAGTTGGACTGATCCAGGGTGACCGTTGCGCCGGCGAGCACGTAGATATTGTCGCGCCACACCACCGCCGCACACCCTTCCCGGGGTTTGCCCAAGCGACCCGCAAGTTCCCAGGTCTCCTCGTTTGGATTGTACACGAAAACGCTGTCGCTGGTGCAGGAACCGTTACTGCCGCCGATGACGTAGATCTTGCCGTGGAACGTCACGGCTGCTGCCTGGCGACGCGGAACTGGCAGCGGTGCGTGGTTTGTTTCCCACCGTCTGAGCTGGCTGTCGTAGACGAAGGTTTCGGTACACACCTTCCGGTTCGCGTCCACACCGCCGAAAACGTACAACTTGTCGTTGTAGACAGTACTGGCTGCCCCGTAACGTGGTGCCGGCATGTTGGCCGCCGAAATCCACTGAGCTGTGGCTCCCAGCGGTAGCAGCCCAAGCAACAGAGCGAAGGCTGTCCTTCTACCTGCTTTCATTTGTCTCGCTGCCGATTCAGTGTCACAGTCCCAAAGAGCGGCAAATACGGGTGGAATACCTCAGCGACGCCCGCGAGTGGTGCCGCCTTTGATCTTGCTGACTTCTGGTTAGGTGAGGCGCAATCACTGTACCAGTTCCCAGAAGCCGGTGGCCAAACTGACCCGCAACGTCACTTTTGTTCCAGCTTGCAAGCGCAACGTCTTGCGCCACGCTTTGAAAGCCGGGTTACGAAGCTCAATTGTGTGCACTCCCGGCGTCAGAATCAGTGCGTGGTCGAGAGGAGTTGTGTCCACCGGCTTTTCGTCCACCCAAACCTCGGCCCAGGGTGCAACCTGAAGCCACAACTGTGCAATCTTTGCCCACAGATTGACGATGAGTGTTTCGCACTGGGCGGGCTTCAGGGCTACCCGGAGTGTGCAAGGTGGGAATTCCGGGTGGCGCAGAACGACGGAGTGCTCGCCTGGTGGTAGCCTGAAGCGACCGAGCCTGGATCCCACTCCGGCAGCTGCTCCGTCGAGTTCAATCTCCGCCCACGGGGTGCAGCGCACCACCAACTGGGCATCTGGGGTTGTTTCCGGTTTGCTGGTTTGCTCAGCCGGTAAGTTCTTCCGGCGAGAAGCAGACAGCGGCGGTTGTGGCGCCGTGGCGACTTCGCGTTGTCCCTGCTTTTTTCTCGTGGGTCGTCTCGTCCTGAATTGGCTTCGGCCGGATTCGGTTGTCTGTGTCACCGGTTTTGCGAGTTCACCGGTATTCGGCCGGGGATGGCTTGCGGCCGGACGGGTGACGACCCGCAGATTTCCGGGGAGGTGAAGGCGGTGGGACCACAACCAGCCCAGACCCGCAGTGAAGGCGGCGAGAACGAGTACTGCGCCAAGGAGCACGCTGGCGATTTTTATTCTCGACGCACGCCTCGAAGGAGATGATTGCTTCGTTACAGTGGTTCCGGACGGCAGGTCGGCAAGAAACTCGCCCACGCGTTCAGCCCGCAGCGGCACCTCCAGTTCGGCAGCCAGCTCGGTGATTTGATCCAGTACGGCTGCGGCCGAGGAGGGCCGTTCGCTTGAGTTCGAAGCCAGTAGGCGGTGCACAAGATTCGCAACGCCATGCGGGATGTCGGACCGAACAGTGTCGAGCGGTTGCCAGCGAGCATTCAGCACGTCTTCCACGCAGCGTTTCGCATCTTCGGCAGGAAAAAGGCGACGCCCGGCCAGCATTTCGTACATGGTGGCTCCAGCCGAGTACAGGTCCGACAGTTCGGTGCTGTCTTCGCCACGCAGCACTTCGGGGGCCATGTAGGCCAGCGTACCGGTTACGCCTGGAATGCGCGTCTTGCCTGTGCCAACGAGGGCTGCCAGCCCGAAGTCAGCCACTTTGGTCCAGCCGTCGTGGGCTACGAGCACGTTGGAAGGTTTGAGATCCCGGTGCAACACGCCGCGGTCGTGCGCATACGCCAATCCGCGAAAAAGGTCCCGCGAAATGGTCAGGGCCATTTCCAGCGGCAAAGGGCCTGATTTCCGAATGAGTTGCTCAAGGCTTTCGCCTTCCACGAATTCAAGAACCAGGAAAGGGTGTCCCTGCCACGTGTCGAACTGGTACAGCGTAACGATGTTGGGGTGTTGCAACCGGGCGTAGGCCAAAGCCTCAATGCGGAACTGATCCACTTGCGTAGTTGAGTTGTGCCCGGTTTGCAGCACCTTCAAAAGAACACGGCGTTCGAGAATCGTGTCCACGGCCAGGTAAGACACAGCATTTGGGCCGCGGTGCAGCTCGTGTTCGATTCGGTACTGTGCAAATGTTTGTTCTACGCCCGCCATTCCTTCAGCTTGTAGTGTAACCAGCGCCGCGACACGCCGAGCTTCTTGGCCGTCTTACTGATGTTGCCGTCATTAGCCTGCAGAACCCTCAGAACGTGATCGCGCTGAACGTCTTCCAGTGTGCGCTCTGTGTCGCCCACCAGTTCCACATCCCGCAGCGGTTCCAGTCTCAGGTCAGCCGGCGTGATGTACTCCGACTTCGCCAGTACAATTGCTCGCTCGACGGCGTTCTCGAGTTCGCGCACATTTCCTGGCCACGGGTAGGCACGCAGAGCCGCGTAGGCTTCTCGCGTAAACCCCAGGATCTTCTTCGGCGATCGTTTCGCGTACTTGCGCAGGAAATGATCTGCCAGAAGCGGAATGTCTTCCTTGCGCTCGCGCAAGGGCGGGAGGGAAATGTGAATCACATTTAGGCGGTAGTAGAGATCCTCGCGGAAACGGCCGGCCCGTACTTCGTCGGCGAGTACTTTGTTGGTGGCTGCCACAATGCGGACGTCGCTGTGCCGCACCCGCGTGTCGCCAACCCGTCGGTACTCACCGCTTTGGAGGAAACGAAGCAACTTTACCTGGATCTGTGGGCCGATTTCGCCGATTTCGTCGAGAAAAAGTGTGCCCCGGTTGGCGGTTTCGAAAAGCCCTACTTTGTTTTCGTTGGCACCGGTGAACGCCCCACGGGTGTGACCGAACAGTTCGCTTTCCAGAAGCGATTCGGCCAGCGAACTGCAGAACACGGTGACGAAGGGACGGTGCCGCCTGCGGCTGTTCTGGTGGATGGCTCTGGCTACCAGTTCTTTGCCTGTGCCGCTTTCGCCTTCGATGAGGACAGAGGCGTCGGAAGCGCTCACTTCCGGTAAAATCTCAAAGACCTCTCGCAGTGCCGGACTGTTGCCAACGATTTCGGAAAAATCGTACTCGGTGCGGAGTTGCTCGCGGAGAAGGCGATTTTCCTCACGGAGCGAGGCGTACAACTTGGCGTTCTCGAGCGCGATGCCTGCGTGACTCGCGAAGGCGGTCAGGAAAAGCAACGTTTGCTGGTCGAATCGGCCCCGGCCTGTGAGCGAGTCCACGTAAATGGCGCCCCGAACCTGGCCCCGCACAATCAAAGGGACACACGCGACGGACCGGACCTGGGCATCCAGGACACTTTCTGAGGCGCTGAAACGTTCGTCGAGGGCTGCGTCTGTGGAGAGCACGGGCTGCCCGGTTTGCAAAACTTGATTCACAATGCTCTGCGGGGGGCGGCGGATGCGAGACGCGCCTTCTTCGGAAATGTTGTGGGCCACGGCGCAGTGAACGTCCTCGCGGCCTTCGCGCAGGACCAAGAATCCGCGCTCGGCGCCCACGGTCTCCACAGCTACGTCCATCACTTTTCGCAGCAACTGCTCCGGATCCTGCATCTGACTGATGGTCTGGCTGATCTCGAACAGGCCCCGAAGCAGCTCGCGACTTTCTGGAAGGGCTGGTTTGGTCATGGCACTTTGAATGCTCCTTCTTTGGACCGCGACCGGTTGCCCCATTCGTCCACAATCCACAGGACCCAGTAGTAGGCGCCCGAGGTCAACGGAATTGGAGGGCGCACACGGGTTGAATCCTGGTGCAGATTGCTCACACTCCAGGTGGGCAGACTGAGCCCTCCCTCGATGCGAACGATTTCGACGGACCACGTGTGTGGAAAGGGCAAATCGGCCTTTTCCCAGCGCAACCAGGGCTGAACGCTGGTTTCCGCGTACCCCTTCGGGCTTTCAATCACCGGCGTGAAGTCGATGATTCTGGAGATGAACAACGGGTCCGATTGTGCTCTGGCGCCCAGACGGTCGGAGCCCGAGATCCAGAACGTGTGGCCTTCGAGAGCGACGAGCGACCTGGTGGGCAATTCGCTTTCGAGAATTTCGGCTTCAAACATCCGTCGGCCGGGCTGGTAAACGAGCGTGTCAATTTTGCCCCAGGAACCGCACTCGAGCCAGGTAGCCTCCAGGTCAGCAGGACCATCGGGGTCGTACACCGTCGCGGTGGCTGTGAGCATGTAGAGATCGTTTGCGGGCCACCAGCGGCTGATGTGCGTTGTGGTTAGGCGTGCGTGCTCAATGCGCGGCAAAGCGTCAAGGCGAAAGAGAACCGGAGAGGGGTCCGCGTCTTTGGGGACGGCCACAACCTGGGAGTCGGGCCGGTAGCCACCTTTCTCTGCCACGACAAGGTACGAGCCAGGCTGGATCGACTCGAAACGGAAGTGGCCCTGCTCATCTGTGTCGACCGCTTGCCGCAGCGCTGGCAGGCGAACCTGCGCGTTGACAAGCGGTACGTAGGGGGCGTAAATGCCCGTCACGACGCCAGTCAGAGCGTGTGCGCTGTGGTGGTGCGGATTCAGCGGGTCCAACGGGTTGGAGTGAGGGGCATCCCGGGAGCAGGCGAGAACGAAAGCAAAGCCGACGGCCCAGAGAAAAAACGCAGCAGCGCTGCCGCAGTGGATCCGCGCAGAAACACGCGGTTTGGCTCGTCCTGCACGCCCGCGATGCGAGATTGGATCCGTTTTTCTGGACAAGCGCATCTCGCTCCCCGACCACCCGTCGGCCATTGCCTCGTAGCCGGTGCGCCGGTAGCAACCCGGCAACCGACTGAAGTTAGGTAAGCCCGTGACGAGAAGCAAGGGAGAATTTAGACCAAAATCCTCGTGATTGCTGGGCGTGACCTGTGTTCCAAGATTACCCCCAACGGGCAAGGCCAGTGGACGCAGATTGACACCGGCCGACACATGCCGACCCGTTCAGAAGACGGGTCAAACAAAGCCCGCCGCTGTGCACTCCCAGTGCCTCGGGCACTTGTGCAAACAGCCAGGTTCAGGCAGGGTTCCCTTTCCTGAGGTCCAGGGATCAAATCCCCCGGGTGGGGCTACAAAAAAGCCCCGCCGGCAACAGCGGGGCTTGGGTTGTGTTTGCGGTACACACCGAGTTAGCCAAGGTACTTGCGCAGTGGTTCAAGCCGCGAACGGTGGCGCAGACGCCGCAGCGCTTTTTCCTTAATCTGCCGCACACGCTCGCGGGTGAGCTTGAAGTACTCGCCAATTTCCTCAAGCGTCAGTGGCCGATCGCCGTCCAGGCCGAAGTACAACTTGATGATTTCGGCCTCGCGCGGCTTCAGGGTGCTAAGCACTTTCTCGATTTCCTGACGGAGCGATTCGCGCATCAGCCCTGCATCTGGCGGGTCGTAGCGGTCGCTCTCGATCACGTCGAGGAGACTGTTGCCGTCCTCTTCGTTGAACGGCTCGTCCAGCGAGAGGTGACGTGCCGAGGTTTTGAGCACATCGGCCACCTCGTACGCCGTCATCTCCATTTTTTCAGCCAGCTCCTGCATGCTCGGTTCGCGGCCGTACTCTTTTTCGAGCTGCTCGAGCGCGCGGCCCACTTTGTTGATGGCGCCTACGCGGTTCAACGGCAAGCGCACCACGCGCGACTGCTCGGCCAGGGCCTGCAGGATGGACTGTCGAATCCACCACACGGCGTACGAGATGAACTTGAAACCGCGCGTTTCATCGAAGCGCTGCGCAGCCTTGATGAGTCCAAGGTTGCCTTCGCTGATCAAATCCTGCAAGGGCAAACCCTGACCCTGGTATTCCTTGGCCACGCTGATGACGAACCGGAGATTGGCTTTCACCAGCTTGTCCAGCGCTTCCTCATCGCCCTTGCGGATGCGCCGGGCAAGGCGGATTTCTTCCTCAGGAGGTAGCGGAGAGTAATTGCCAATCTCCTCCAGGTACTTCTCAATGGATTGCTTCGATCGATTTTCTGTCACTCGTCTTCGCTTTGCCATTTGTCACAGGGCTTTGTTTAGGGGTCTACCGTAAGCTACGCCTCGGAATTTAGCAGCTTCCGCCGGCGCGCGGCGGACACTCCAAGCTATTTAGAGGCACAAACTGCCCCAATGTTTCACGGATTTTTCGGTTTCCCGAATCGTCTTACGGCACACTTTTGTGATTTTCGGCGGCTTCCTGCGAGACTTTACGTGCGGTACAGCAGGAAAACCAGTTGCCTACGCTGTCAATCGATTCAGGCGCTGCATCTGCCTGCGAAGTCGCCGCAGAGCCTTTCGAGCCTGGAGCCGCCGTTCTTGGGAAGGCTTCACGTAGTGAGACGTACGTTTAATGTCCTGCAGTAACTGTGCCTGTTCACACTTGCGCCGGAAACGATTGAGCGCACTGTCGATGCTTTCTCCTTCGCCAACGACTACCTGGATCACTTCCCACATCACCTCCTTAGCGTGATCTGGTAATCCTTGGGCCGGAGTTCAGTTGCCTCTGCTAACTACGACAACGCCACCCCCTGGGTTCCACACCGAGTCAATTTCCCGTTCTTTCCCGGCAGAGTGAAAGACTAAGGTTTTTTTCTGAACGCCTGATTCGGTTCAGATCTTTTTCTTTGCCGTGGCCCACGGCAAATCGCGCTAAATATACACCCGAACCCGCGCCGTGTCAAGGGAAAATTGCGCGAAAATTCCCGAAAAGACTCAATCAAACTGAAAAACAAACACGTCCGGCCCGATCTCAGCTTCCGGACCTGCGAGCGTAAACACGAAAATTTCGTCGCGGTCGGGGCACACGCAGTGCTTTCATGTGGCCCGGGGTAAACGGGATCTCCTGACTTTTCGCGGGGCCTGCCAGGTTCCGTCTCTTGCACCTGCTGTCTTCCGGGACCAGCACTGCGTTTGCCTGAACGCTACGACGCGGGCTTGGAGCCAGGGGCAAACATGTTTCCGGTTGCCGACAGTCCGTTCGCCCGAGTCCCTGCACGGCCGTCGGGTTAGAGGCTGTACAGACCACCCAAGCACTGAGCCCGCAATCGATTCCCTCAGGACGAGGTTAGCTGCTCAAAAGCGCGGATGGCCGTGTCAATGTCGGCGTCACGAATCCACAAGTGCGTTACGGCACGGATGCGGCGCGGTCCGAACGGAACCACCAGCACGCCCAGACGCTTGAGCGCAGCTACGACACCGTGCACGGACCACTCAGGGCGCCTGAGCTGGATAACGACGATGTTCGTTTGAACGGTGTCGAGGTCGACATGAAATCCTGGTAATTCAGCGATCGCTTCAGCCAGGCGACGCGCGCGTTGGTGGTCGTCGGCCAGACGGTCGATGTGGTGTTCAAGGGCGTAGATCCCAGCTGCCGCCAAGATGCCCACCTGACGCATGCCCGCCCCCAGGATCTTGCGCACCCGACGTGCCTCGGCAATGTATTCAGTGGTTGAGGCGATCACCGAACCTACCGGCGCACCAAGGCCTTTGGAAAGGCAAACGGTGACTGTGTCAAAGTACCGGGTCCAGGTTGCTGGCTCAACGCCGGAGGCTACGGCTGCATTCCAGAGCCGGGCCCCGTCGAGATGCATGGCGAGATTATGTCTGGTCGCCACGTCACGAATGCGTTTGATTTCCTCCAGTGGAAACACCACACCCCCAGCCTGGTTATGCGTGTTTTCGATGGCTACAACGCGTGTGCGCGGATAATGCTCGCTGTTTGGGCGAATTGCCGCCTCGACCTGTTCAGCGGTAATCACGCCGCGCTCGCCCTCGATGGGGCGAGGCTGGACGCCGGAATTGAACGCAACTCCACCGGCCTCGAAGTTGTAGCAGTGGCTGTTGGCTTCGCAGATAACCTCGTCTCCCGGCTGGGTGAGAACCTTGATGGAGACCTGGTTCCCCATCGTGCCGCTCGGGACAAAAAGTGCGGCTTCTTTGCCGAGCTTCTCCGCAACCATTTCTTGAAGTCGATTGACGGTTGGATCTTCGCCGAAGACATCATCGCCAACTTCTGCCTCCGCGATCGCGCGCCTCATTTCAGACGTCGGTACGGTAACGGTGTCGCTTCGCAAATCGATCATGGATTGCTCTCCGTGACGCTACAGATTCCGCTTTGTCTGTTTGTCCGCAGTCCCGGGTACAGGTGCTCGCAGCCGCAGCCGGTAGGGCGCGTTCCCCGCCCTAAGGTGCCATTCCCGCTTGGCCGGGCGTGAGTCAACGAGGCTTCCTCTCTCGTCAGCGTGGGATGGCGTCGCCCTGGTGGATCCTGTGCTCTTTCCACCCGTTGGTGGGGAGAGAAACGTTCTTAGTCCGCCCGGTTGGGAAAACTGCCTGTCAGACGGGGAGGTCAAAACTTCCTCCCGGGTACATCCGGGCCACCCGACATGCACGCGGTGCTGAGCGCTTTCGTCCTTTTAACCGGCTACTGAACGCCAGGTTCGATTTTCTTCACGAAGCGGGTTACGTTTGCGGCGGACCGAAGTGGTACGGATCCCACGACTTTCGGGAATCCTTTGGTAGCCGTGAAGGTCGGCACCGCAAGGGACGATTGACCGTGGTAGACCTTGGCTACTTCTAGAAGTTTGACCTCACCTCCAACGGAGGCGAGACTCGTGCGGGCGAACGGAACGTAGAAGCTCAAAATTGTGTGCGGATGGCCTTGGCTCCTGCACGCTGAGCGATGCCCGGAAGGGATCCAGCTGACGGCAGCCAGGACCTTCCGAGCTTTCCACGCGTTTTCTTGGGAAAAAGGTAAAATCTCCAACGGTTTTTCGCTTGAAATTGACCTGCTCATTGCTAAATTGTCAACGAGTTTGGCTTGCCGAATGTGGAGTTGAGGGCGTGCCGGGGTCGGTTGTTCGCGGGTTTGCGTGTCCCACGTGTGGAAGGCCTTCACACGACAATCCGTGGCGTGCCAGACAGGGGCGCGACAGTGGCCCCGATGAAGACCGACAGGACTGTGAAGCCGAAGAGGTCTGCGTGTGAAGCTCGTGGAAGTCTACCGCGCTGAGAGCGAGCGCGAAGTTGAAATGGTACAGGGGCTGTTGGAGAGCCACGGCATTCGTTGCGTTTTGGCGGGCGCAGCGGTTCGGCTTAGCAACGGCGAACCGGCGAGTGAGGGCAAACACATCCGGTTGATGGTGCCGCAGGCCGAAGTCGACAAGGCACGCAAGGTGCTGGAGGCCGTCGACGGGCTGACGAATTGAACGGAACATCTTTTCGTGTCGGCGGTTGTGCGCTGCCGGTGTGTTGACAGAATGGTTGGCTCCCCCAGCTGCAGAGGCCAGTGCCAGTGTGGCTTGGAGCCTTTCCGCAGTCAGGAGAAGCAACCCCACATTCCTGGAGTGTCTACGGATTGATCGACCTTTGATGTTTCTCTTCCTCTCAGGTGCGCTGCTCGTCATGCGTCGATCCAATCGGCATTGTTCGACTGCGACGACAATTGCGGCGTGTTTTTTGGGATTCGGGAACAAACCCGGGAAGGGCGGGACAGTCCCTTCTACTTCGGCATTTGGAGTGGAGGAAATGGACCCCACCGTTTCTGAATGGTGACGCTTTTGCCCCTGGTTCGGTTCTCTCTCAACCGATCCGGATTTCTGACGATTTCCAGTCTCGTTCACTGGGCCAGGAGGCCTCGGCGCATGTGGGGTTTTGCTCGAACGAATCCGACCTGACGAGCAGGTTTCTTCAACCCTTTCAGGCCGGGTGTTGTCCGACAAATTGGGCCCCGTTTTACGTTACGCGGGCTGCTGAGCTGCGCTGTCCGGTGGAAATTTGACTCTTGAGGTGGAAAATCCATCCACTTGTGCGACACTGACCAACGTTAGCCAGAAGACCCAATGGTGCCAGCACTTCCCCGACGAAAGCGGTACGAAACGCAAGCTCTGAGCGTTTTTCTTGCCTTGGTGGGCATGGTTATCGGCCTGTCGATCCTGACGCCGCATTTCCTCACCGGCGAGAACATCTTCAGTGTCATCCGCAATTTCTCTTTCGTGGCCATTCTGGCCATTGGCGAGACACTCACCATCCTCACGGCCGGCATCGATCTGTCCGTTGGGTCCATCTTGGGCCTCTCAGGGTGCTTGGCGGCTCTTGCCATGCACGCTGGCTGGCCAGATGGGCTTGCGGTGCTTTTCGGACTGGCTTCCGGGACGGCGTTGGGCTTCCTGAACGGTGTGCTCATCACCGGGCTGAAGCTGGCGCCTTTCATTGTCACTTTAGGAATGTTGAGCATCGCCCGTGGGCTCGCTTACGTGGTCACCAAAGGTTGGCCGATCTCTGGCTTTTCAGAGGGCTTCATGTTTCTTGGCCAGGGATCGTTGTGGGCCATCCCGGTTCCGGTCATCATTATGGTGGTTTTTGCAGTCCTGATGGGTGTGTTGCTGAACCACACAGTGTGGGGGCGTCAGCTGTACGCGATCGGTGGCAACGAGGAGGCGGCGCGGTTGTCTGGTGTTCGGGTTTCAAGCGTCAAAGTGCTGGCGTACACGCTGTCTGGTTTCTCGGCGGCACTGACGGGAATCCTTCTGATGGCGCGGCTGGGCGTGTCACAGTCGGTGGCGGGACAGGGTTACGAGTTGGATGCCATCGCGGCTTCGGTGATCGGCGGGACGAGCCTGATGGGTGGCGAAGGTACGGTGGGAGGTGTGGTGATCGGTGCCGCCATCATGGGTGTGTTGCGAAACGGACTTGTGCTGCTGGGTGTTTCGGCTTTCTGGCAGCAAGTGGCCATTGGAACGGTAATTATTCTGGCTGTCGCTGTAGACAGGTTGCGCAAGAAACGGTCTTGAGCGAAAGGCCCAATTGCGCTCCTTGCTTTTGTGCTTGAGCGTGTTGGTGACAGAGAGGCACCCGGACACTCGTGTGACAGCAGGACGGAGGGAAACGAATGAATTTTCGTCGCAGACTTGTTCTGGCACTGACCTTGGTTGCTCTGTTTGTAGGTGGCTGCGGTAAGGGCGAGAAGAAGCTTCACTTTGCACTTGTTCCGAAATCGCTTGGCAACCCGTACTGGTTCGCTGTGGAAGATGGCATGAAACAAGCAGCCAAAGAGCTCGGTGTGGAGGCTGAGTTCATCGGGCCAGTGCGGGCGGACGTGGCGGAACAGGTGAGCCTGATCGAGTCGCTGATTGCTAAACACGTTGACGGCCTGGCGATTTCGCCCAACGATCCCGACGGTGTGCGCGAGGTGATCAACCGGGCAGTGGACGCAGGAATTCCGGTGATCACGTTCGATTCAGACGCTCCAAACAGCAAACGCATTTGCTACGTGGGAACGGACAACTACCGGGCGGGTCGTGAGGCTGCCAGGCAAATGATTCGCTTCCTCGGGAAAGAGGGCAAGTACGCCATCATGACCGGTGGCCTCGGAGCTCTGAATTTGAACGAGCGTATCCGCGGCTTCCGCGACGAACTGAAAGAGCAAGGAGCCCAGCTCGAGGAAATTGACATTGAGGCCTGCGATGACGACACGGACATCGCCTTGCAGAAAATGGAGGACGTAACGCGGTCCAGGCCCGACCTGAATGCCTGGTTTGTCACCGGTTGCTGGGCTGTGGTAGCCCCCAAGAACGCGTTCCTGGCTGCTTTGAACAACCGGAAGGACGTCGTTGTCATCGGTTTTGACACTCTGAAGGAAGAACTGCTGCTGGTGAAAGAAGGGCTCGTTCAGGCGCTGATCGGCCAACGTCCCTACGACATGGGCTACCGCAGCATCCACGTGCTCTACGACATCGTTGCCAAGCACAAGATGCCCGAAAGTCAGACGATCGACACCGGTGTGGACGTGGTAACCAAGGAGAACGTGGACCAGTTCCTGGCCAAGACGAAGTAGCTCGATGGGTTTCTGGAGGCACAGGGCGGCCGAGCCCCTTGGAGAACCGCGATTTCAGTGGGCAAACCGTGCTTCCCGAGTAACGGATCCCTTTTTCTGGCTCGCATTTTTGCCCCTGGTGATTATCCTGGCATTTCTCGCCTACGGCATCCACGCGTACCGTCCGCCCAAGGGGGTTACGGTGATCCTGCTCGTGATGGCGGGCGTAGCCGCCATCCAGTTTGTGCAACACTGGCTTCTGCACTACGAAAACTTCACGATCACGGAAAGCGGGCTGGTCAGAGCTTTTCCGGAACGTGAGCACCTGGGACCGATCCGCCTGATGAAGCCCTTGCAGTGGATGTGGGCTCGCCTTCGGTACGTTCGCTGGTCGGAGGTTGAAACGGTGCGGACGCAGGGGGCGTGGGTTTACGTCAGGAAAAAAGACGGCAGGGAAACGCGCATCAGGCTGCGGCCGTTGCGTCTAATTGACAAGAACAAGTCCATTGGGGTGGCCCTGAAGAAGCACGGTGCGCGCGGTGGGGGGATTTCGGAGACGGAAGCCCGCTTGATGATCGCCAAACAACTGGAACTCGCGCACAGACAGTGGGGCCAAAGGGCGACGCAACCCCTTTCGGAACGCGGCGGGAGTGGTTAGAAGAAGCTGCCACCGTCAGAGGGGTTGAGATGTCTCTCGGTCGACGACGAGTTTTTCGCGAAAGACGGCGGGCTTCGGCGTTTGCAAGCTTCCCGAGACGCCACATCAGGGGATCAAGACGTTGTTTCCATCCGTTTGCAAGGATCCCGACGGTAGGGTGAGAAAGGCTCGGCGAGAGACCTGCCCTTCCCGCCTCACGGGGCCAGGTTAAAGGGCAGGTCGCGCCTTGTGTATCAAAAATCGCCCGGGCGAGGACGACACGGACGCAGACCTTTTCAGTCGGGGCTGCCGGTCTGCCCGATGCCGACCGAAATCCACAAGTCGTCGGCCGACCTTGCAGAGGCTTCGAAGCTCAGGAAGAGACGGTGAGGAAGTCGTAGCTCCACGCCCCCGAGCGGTCGAATGGTGGGTTCGCCGCTGTAAGTTTCAACGTTGTGTCCGAGAACAACTTTCTCACCACTGCGGTGCAGTTCCTGGGTTACTTCCACACGCCGCCACCACTGACCGATGCCTGCGCCGCCGTACAGACGAACATTTCCCAATTCCAGTCCAAGTCCGCCTGTTACAATCAGCTCGCCAATTCTTTGTTCCGTGGCGTCCCAGGCCACCCTTCGTTCGCCTTCCACAACTTCCTCCTGCCAGTGTGCACCCCGATTGGTGTAGCCGAGAACGGTGCTGGCCACGTACGTTGAAAGCGGTCCCAACCGCAGGGGGTCCAGCCAGATCCCGATTCCGGCAACGGGTTTGTAGCCCTCGGACCACCAGGAGCGGCTCTCCGCGGTGTGTTCGGCCCGCAGGTCGGTAGCGCCGCCCAGCAAGGCCAGGTCTAACCAGCTCGTCAGCCCGTAGGTTACCCTGACCAAGTAAACGGGCAACTCGTAGGCGAAGGGTGCAAAATCGTGTTTGGTGTAAGCCGCCACTGCCGTAACGGTTAAGCGGTGCGCAGCGCGGCTTCCGGCGGGGAAGCCGGTGGGCTGTGCGGTGAGCGTGCCGGCCCGGAAGCAGGCGAAGGCGAAAAGAAACGAGATAACTGTGAAAATGCGCTTGCGCAGCATTGCGTTGACCTTACTGGATGAGCAACTGAATCGGTACCGTGGAGGCCTGAACGTTGCCGTTTTGACTCTCGATCTTGATCGTGACCGGCGTGGCTGTGGGTTTGGCGTTTGGATCCGTCGGATCGAGATTGTTTGTCAACTGCACGGTGTAGAAATCGCTGCCCGGATCATCCGTGTGGAAAGACTCCCAGCTCAATTCTCCCGCCGATGCGTTGGCGCTGATGGTAGAACCCGGCACGATGGGATTGCCGTTAATGTCGTGCACCACGATGCTGATTGTTGCCGATTCGCCGGGGTGCAACACGGTACGGTCTGTGGTCACGGTGAACGTCGTGATGTCGCCAGAAAACACGACGTTACACACCGCCCAGACGCGCGCGGAATTGCCGTTCGCGTCGACACCCTCGGTGACCGCCAAAACGCGGGCAATGCCGTTGTTCTCGTTGCCGTCCAGATCGAAGTCGGGTACGGGCCCGGGAATCACCGTGTGAAGATTGGGATCCAGGAACGTGTTGTAGAAGCGCTCCACCGTCGGGTAAGGCTGCCCAGTGTGAAGTGTGACCGACGCGACACCTTCTTCGTCTGTGTAGCCTGTGTACGTGGAAATCACACCACCGGTGGTTGTGAAGTACACGGCGGTACCTGGAGGTACGGGATTGTTGTACTTGTCGCCAACCACCGCAACGATTTCAACGGTGCTGTTGACCACGTGCCACCCGTAGACATTTACGGGCTTGGCCCCCACCGTAAGGTGACTGGTGCTGGCGTCGTTCACGTCTTCGATGTACGGGGGCCCAGCGAAAATCAGAAACTCTGTGGCGGTGGAGCTGACTTCGGGCGTCAGCGGCTGACCGAGCGAATCGGTGACCACCGCACGCACACGGACGGCACCGGAGCGAACGCCACTGGTGAAGGACACTTCGGCTTTGCCGTTGACGGTGGGTACCGGTTCTGTGGTGCTGAGGGTTTCGCCGCCACCCGGCGACGCAACGATTTCGAAGCGAACGTACGTGCCGTCGGCCACGGCGTTGTTTCGGCTGTCGCGCACGTCTGCGGTGATGCGTAGCGTTTGGTTGCGACCGCTGTCTTTTACCCCGACGGACTTGGGATCACAGGAAATCAGCACGCTGTTGGGCGGACCTGGACGCAGGACTACCGTAGTTTCACCTGAAATGCCCCCGGCCCTGGCCACGATGGTAGCCACGCCCGTTTGACTTCCGGAAAACTGAGCCTGAGCCACGCCATTCTGTGTTTGTGCCCGTTCGGTGATGTGACCGAGATCTGCCTCGAACGTAACCACTGTGCCGTCAGCTACGGGGTTTCCGGCAACGTCGTACACGTACGCGCGGACCCGGGTCACGGTCACGCCATCTGCAGGCAACGAAGAAGAGTCTGCTACAACAGACAAACTGGTGGGTTCGCCGGCGATGTAGCGGATCGTCACCGTGTCGCTCAGGGCCCCTACAGAGGCGCGAACAACAGCAACCCCGGGTTTTGTGTCGCTGACCAATTTGGTAGTTGCTACTCCGCTGCTCGTCTGCTGGTAGCTGTCCAGTCGCCCTTTGCCCTGAAGTAACTCAAACCGGACGGTTGTACCGTCAGGGACGGGGTTTCGGCTTGAGTCGGAGACCGTGGCCGTGATTTCGGATGTGCTTGTTCCATCGGCCTGAAGGACAGCGGGCCGGGCCTGCAGTGTGAGGTGAGCGGGTTTGGACTCACCAAAGTAAACGCGAACGGTGTCGCGAAGAGCGTTTCCCACGGTGCCAACCACGTTTGCCCAGCCTGTGCGGGTGCCAGCCCGCAGTTTCACCGTGGCCGTACCACTTGCGTCCGTTTTGATTCGGGCGGGGATCGTGCCCAGATCCGTGGCAAACACCACGGTCAGATCGGGCACGGCAACGTAAGAGCTGGTCTCCTTCACGACGGCTGTCACAACGGATTCGCTCGTGCCGTTGGCAATCAGCCGGATGGGATTGGCGGAAATCTCAAACAGCAGTCCGCGAAACACAACCGTTACCGTGTCTTTCAAACCAGCCGCCTGAGCAACCACGGTAGCGGTCAGATCCTGGTGACTTGCTTCGGACACGAGTTCGGCCGTTGCCTCGCCAGAAGAGTCGGTGAGAACGTAAGCCGGTTCGATTCTCCCGTGGTTTGTGGAAAGCGAGACCGGCTCGCCCCTGCGGGGACGCAGATCGCTGCCCCTGAGCTGAATGTGCAGGGTCGACACGGAAACCCCGTCTGCCAGAAGCGAGCCGGGTTCAGCGCTGAGATGAAAGAGAGCTGCACCGACCGTGTCGATTTTCACCGAGGCACTGGCCTGAAGGTCGGCGCCGCAGTGTACGGTAATGGTAACCTGACCAACCTGGGCCGGCGCAGTGAAGACCGCGAGGCCTTGTCCAAGTGAGTCGGACACAAGTTCAGGTGGTTCCAGCTGGCCCGTTGTGGCTGACAGGCGAACGGTGGCACCAGACACCGGGCTGTCGTTTGCATCCAGTACCAGGACGTGCACCTGGGCCTGATCGCCAGGCGCGAGCACGTCCGGCGAAACGGCAACACTCACTTTCGCGATCTTGGCGCTGCCTTCGTTGGCGTCGTTGTCCAAAGGCGACTTGCGCGAACAAAAGATAAGCAACGTCGCCAGAAGCAGAAAGCCAGCTGTCGTGATTTTCCTGATCGTCATCCCCGTCTTCCAGGTGCTTAACGCAGCAGCGTGATTTTTCTGCAGACCCGTGTTTTCCCCTGACGCAGGACCACGGTGTAGACACCACTGGCCAGTTGTGTGCCTCCCTCGTCGCGTCCGTTCCACTGCAGACGGTGGTTCCCCGGACTAAGCTTACCGGCGTAGAGTTGTGCCACTTTTCTACCGCGGACGTCGTAAACACTCACCGTTGCTTCTTGCCCCACCCGAGCTTCCGGTACGATCAGCGAGATGAACACATTCGGGTTGGCCGGATTGGGAAACGCACTCAGTTGAAGTGATTTCGGCATTTGGCTGGTCTGCGCGAACACTGACTGGCTAAGGTGGCGGCTGCCGTCGTGATCTACCTGCACCAGCCGGTAATGTCCCGAGCGTGGGGCGGGGTAAGTGTACTGGTGCGTGCGTGCTGTTGTGCCATTGCCGGGCACAAATCCGAGCGTTTCCCAAGTCGAGCCATTTTCGGAAAACTGGACGAGAAAACCCAGATTGTCTGTCTCAGATGCAGTGGTCCACAAGAGCTTCCCGTCCGACCAGTACAGAGAAACAAGTTCCACAGGCACCCGTTCGTCGTCCGGGTCGTGTTCGAAGGCCCCCATGTCGGGCCCGTCTCCCCAGTAGTCCACGCTACCCGGGTTCAGGGGATTCCCTGTGTCGATGCAGGGACTTTCGGCTGAAAGCGTCAGGTCGGTGCTGTCGGGCCACAAGAACCTGGGATTTTCGGAGATGTTCTGCCACAGGTCGCACGAATCGCCCCTCACGTTGACGGTCACATTGTTGCCGAGGCCCAACAGGTCGCCGTCGTAGTTTGCTGTCGCGTTGTTCCACACGTCGTTGTAGTCGACGGAGACGTTCACAGGCGTGTACACGCCGACACCAACATCGTTGTTGACCACGATGTTCGACGAAACCACGCAGCTGCTGGTGCTCACCACGATCCCGGTTAGATTGTTAACGATCGAGTTGTTCGCGATGACGGCCGAGTCGGCTTGGTCCACCTGAATGGCTACATCCCCGTTGTCCCGGAAAACGCAACGCGTGATGTGGGGTACACCCACGCCGGACACGGTGAGCGTGGGCTGCAAATCTCCTAAAGAGTTTTCAGTGAACGTACACTGTTTCACCCACGGCGAGGCGTCCTGAATACGCAAGCCCGAGTTGGTGTTGCCCGTGAACGTACTGCCCTCGATGTTTGGCGTGGCGCCGGTCTTACAATCCATCCCCGTGATGTTGTTCGTGAACGTGGTGTTGATCACGTCCAGGGAACAGGCCACGGCTACCACCCCTGTAAGCGCGTCGCGGATTTCGACGTTCATGAGAAGCGAGGGCGGGGAGGCGGAGTCGAAGTACAGGGATCCCCAGTAACCGGCCTGGGCTTGGGCTCCTTTGAAGACGACGGGCGTCGAATCCAACCCGACTGCCACGAGCGTTCCGTACACCTTCAAGTTGCAGTTTTGGGAGAACTCCACGACGACGCCCGAATCGATCCAGAGGCTGTCGCCGGCCGCCACGGTTACATCTCCTACAACCTGGTACGGCGAACCCCACGGGGTCCAGTTGCCGCTCACAGGCCCCTGGACGATTGTGCCAGCCTGCAGCTGGAGCAGTGGCCAGCAGAGGAACGCTACGGTCAGTACCGCCAGAATGTGTTTTTCCCTCCGGGGTGTCAGAATGTTCATACGGGCCTCCTTTCGTTCATCCCTACGACAACAGCACCACCACACCGTAGAACAGGAAAAATGCCCCGACGATCAGCAAGAAACCTCCGAACGGTCGCCGGTGCGCGAGAGCGAAATGGTCGGTGGCAACCACCCGGTTGCCAAGCTCGCTCAGACGAACTACAGTGTGAGGGTGCGTCAGAAGGAGCGCCCCGACGGTGACAGCCACAATTCCCGCAATTAACAGCACAGCCTCCAGCATGCTTAGCCTCCTTTTACTGCAATCGGTTCTGCACCGAGAATCTTGAATGGGTCGACGTTGATCCCGCACAAAAAGCCGTAAACGCGACACATGCCACCCTGCGCGAGGCATTCCTGGAAAAAAACAGCTCGGGGGCCACTGGCCCAAACCGTTTGCAGGGCCCAAAACACGGTCGCTGCGTTTCGCTTTCCGAGGACTGCACGCGGGCTGCACCCTGGGACAACCAGCCCGCGGGGTTATTCAGGATCCACCTCCTGCCAGCTGTAAATCTGGTACTGGCCCGTGGACGGATAGTAGGGAGGAGGTGTGTC
The DNA here is from genome assembly GCA_964644845.1 of uncultured Cytophagia bacterium. Classification (GTDB taxonomy): domain Bacteria; phylum Zhuqueibacterota; class Zhuqueibacteria; order Oleimicrobiales; family Geothermoviventaceae; genus Geothermovivens. The sequence continues at coordinate 33,713 of CAZXXS010000097.1, forward strand.
CACAAACCGCGTGTCGTAGTGGTAGTCTTTCAGGTAGCCGGTTTGTCCGTACCAGCCGAACGTTCCCACCGGGCCACGCACCTTTTGTGCCAGCGAACCCCAGAGGTGGATGTAACCTCTCGGCGGGCCGGAGTCGTAGTTCTGCACGGTGAACGAGTTGCCAAGTGCCAGGATGCCCGCATCGATGACCACGTCCGAGCGGTTGGCTGCGTTGTCGGCGATTACAATGTTCCCGGCCGAAATCAGTCCCAGCAGGTCGTCGCAGCCGGGCTGTGGCTGACCGAGGGGGTCTGCGGCTGCGTACCGGATGTCGTCCACAATCTTGATGAGTTGGGTGGCAATGATGGTAACCTGCCCGTTCACCACTCCGGACACGCGCACATCCCCGCGCACGAAAAGGATGCCGTCCAGATCCGAAACCGGGCGCGTGGTTGGACTGACGTCGTACACTTTGCCAGACCTTGTGTTGTGCCACACGGAGTAAGTTAACGTTCCGTCGGCGTGGAACTTCACTTTGGCGTGACGGCTGTAGCGCGCGTCGAGAACCACCTTGGGCGGATTCGTGTTTACGGCCCAGTAGTTGTCCACCAGATCCTGGAATGTCGGGAACTGGATGGGCGGTACCCCAAGCTGGTAGCCTTCCCGAAAATCGGGGTTAAAGTACGGCCCCTCCCTGAAACTGGATGCTGAGCTGGTGACTCTACCCATGAAAGTTGGACGACTGTAGATTGAGATCCGGTCGTTGCTGTGCAGCGGGCCTTCGATTACGTCACCGGTGACAAACCAAATGACGCCTCCTTCGCTGTGCGTAACGTACGCGTAGTTGCCAAACGTTTTCATGCCCAGATGCACACGAATCGCGCGTCGTGCATCCCCTGCCTGTCCCACACTCGTTACGGTGTAAGCCTTCAGGTAGGTGTTCGGGTTGTTGTCGTCCGGATCGATGGTGACCGTGAACGTGCCAGAACCGACGGGCACGTCGCTGTACTGCACAAAGGGTTCCGTTCCCCCGGGCGGCGGAATGGCCCAGCGCAAGTACCGGCAGGTTAGCTCCATGCCGGCTTCTGCTGCCCAGAGAGCCTGCGCCGATTCCTGGTGTAGCACGCTGGAATGCAGATCCGTGGTGACCAGCGAGTGGGTAACCATCCCGAGTGCGCCGAACAGAATCAAAATGCTCAGGATCAGGACGAGGGACACACCGCGCTGGTCGCGAAGTAGCTGGAGCAAGGTGAGACCACTGCTGCACCCGGAGTGAGGAGCTGCCTGCGTCGAAATGTTAGCCGTCATCTCCTCACCTCGCGTCGTCTAAGAGTCGGACTGTCGCCAGTTCTCCACGATGTACTCTCCAGAGGCCGGAAAGTAGGGAGGAGGCGCGTCGCGCAGTCGCTGGTCGTAGTGGTACTCCTTCATGTAGCCGGTCATGCCGTGCCGGCCGAAGGTTCCCACCGGGCCTCGAATGTCCTGTGAAACGCTTCCCCAAAGTTTGATGGTGCCGCGTGGTCCTCCTGACCAGTACTTTTCCACGGTGAAGCTGTGACCAAGGGCAAGCAAAGCCGCGTCGATGATGACATCGTGACGGTTTGGGGCCGTGTTGTCGATGATGATGTTGGCCTCCGAGATCAACCCCAAACGGTCTTCGCAACCCGGCAGCGGGCGGCCGTTGGCATCGGCCCCTGCGTAGCGCAGATCGTTTCGGATGTGGATGTTCCCTCCGGAACTTCCGGAAAGACGCTGAGCAAGTACCGTCACCCTGCCTTTGATCTTTCCCCTGACGTTCACGTTGCCGATCACCCGGATCAGCCCGTCGAGGTTATCCAGTGCTACGGTTCCACTGATGGCGTGGCCGCTACGGTCCCACCCGCTGTAGGCAACCTTGCCGACGCCGCTGACGACTTTGAAAATCAGCTTCGCTCGCTTGTTTCGTTTGCTGTAAATCGTGAAAGGATTACCGGAACCGTACGCCTGGTAATTCGCCAGAATCTCCTGCAACGTAGGAAGGTCGATCCTGGGAACGCCGAGTTTGTACCCGGCCTGGAAGTCGGGATTGTACGACCCTCCCTTGCCGAACGACGACGCGGCGCTCGTCACCGGTCCCCGAAAGATGGGGCGACCCCAGATGTACAGTCTATCGTTGCTGTGCAGCTTTCCGTCGATGATGTCGCCGGTAATGTACCAGATAATGCCGCTGCCCTCGTCGTTGGTTAAGTACACGTAATCACTAAAGCTGGCCATCCGGACGTCCACCGACACCGACCTGGCCACGTTACCGCTGGACGCTCCCACTTGAACCGTGAAGCGTTTGAGGTAGTTAAAACGGTTCTGTTGGTCAGGGATGATGGTGACGTCGATGGTAGCGTCGCCAATTTGCAGGTTGCGGGCGAAGACAATAGGCTCCAGCGTTGCCGGTGGCGAAGGTTGCCTCCGCAACCAGCCAGCGGCCAGTTCTACCCCGGCATCTGCAGCTGCGAGGGCTTGAGCCGCTTCCATTTCCAGCGAGGAGCTCCTCATGTCGGTGAGGACGACGGAACTCAGTACGAAGCCCAACGTCACCGTGATGCCGAGGATGGCTGTGACCAAGACCAGAGAGAACCCACGGTGATCCCGCAGCAGGCGGCGAAACCTGCCGCCGGTTTCCCGCTGCGGTTCCGTGCCGTCGTTCAGATCCAGAATGCTGTACTCGGGTCCTAAACGCATGGCGGCATCACAAATTGCGTGGGTGAATGCGTGTTTGCAAGCTCACATGCTGGTCGCCGATCTGGATGGTGAGATGCACATCCACTACCCGGATCAACTCCGTGTTCGAGACTGGCGACTGGAGCGGCGATCCGTCTTCGGTGTAGTAGCTGAACGAGAACGAGGTCACGTTCAGCGCGAGCGGTGTGCCGTTTCGGGAAACGCGACTGCCGTTCCAGCCGTAGCTGACGAGCTCGTCCGACACAGTCATGAAAACTAAGGAATCGGACCGTGCCAGGACAATGCTGCTTCGGCTTTTGACCTGGCGGACGTCTCGCGCAATCTCGAGCAACGCGATTCGGGCTCTCCGAAGGGCTGTTTTGCGTTCGTTGGCGAAATTGAAGGCATCGACGCCGGAGAGCAACAGTCGCCCGAGAAAAACCGAAAAAATGGTGACGAGGACAATGGCGACGACGAGTTCGATCATTGTGAAGCCCGCGCACCCCGTCGAGCGCCGCCCCCGAATCGCCACCTGCATGTTGTTTCTCCGTCAGTAATTGGTAATCCAGGTCTCCAACTGCACATCCGGAATACCCGCGTGGCTCACAGTCACCACCACACGGGCGTACGGCACGCCGTTGTACGAAAGTCCTTCCGACTGGATCTGGACAGTACGGGTAAACCCTTCCTCGGGCACATCAGGCGGGTAACGCCCTGGTGTAATCACCGTCTGAAACCCGCCAGCCACTTTCTTGTCGTTCAGGATTTGTTCGAGCTTTTCCTGGGCGTAGAGTGTTGCTTTGGTGCGCAGCTCGGAGTCGACAGACCCGAGAATGCTGTGTGAGAAAAGGCGCAGGAGAGGCGGAATGGCGATGGCGATCAGGACAACCACGAGAATTACCTCAAGGAGCGAAAAGCCGAGTTGCCAGCGCCCGCGTTGTCTGGAACGGCGAGGAGTTTCGCGCCTCACGTGGCTTTCACCTCTTTCCTGCGTGTTCATTTGAAGCGGATTCTTCACAACTTCTTGCTCCATCATCGACTACCTCAACCGACGTCGCACTGCTCCAGCGCTTGCTACCGTGCTTCAGGGTGGGCCATCGGATCGCTACACGGGCCTGTGCGCACGCTGACTGCTCCGAGGGCACCCGTCGGTGGGTGTGCGCCAAGCATTCGAGCTTGTCGTTTGCGTGCCGGCCGACCGCACCGCGCGGTGGGGCCGCCACGTCAGGCTGGTTTCGCAGATCGCGGCGTTCGAACGCTGGACGAGGACTCCGCGTGCTCTGTGTGGACTGCCACATTGCAGTTGGCCGCACCTGCGCAAAAGCTACCAGCACTCCGAGCGAGCAGGCCTAATCGTTGTCCTGCTCCAAACGGGCCATTCGAATGCTGCCCGTCACTGGCTGCACGTACACGGCGTAGCGGTTATTCAAGTTCGCGACTAAGCGCTCGGAACTGAGACTTCCACCACTGTCCATCGGGTGCCCGTTGGGCCGGAAACGCAACACGTGACCGTTGAGCTGGCAACCCAGCAAGTGCACCGATTTGAATCGTCCCATGCCGAAATACACGACAAACGGTCGATTACCCGCTGGAGTCCTTAGAAAAGTGCCGTCCGCCCACGTCAGGTAGTAGCGATTGTTTTCGAGGTCCAGATGTACGCTCACCTCGCGCCCCGTGGCGATGGCGGTTTCTTGCGCGAACTCCAGGTCGGCGAGGAGCTGAGCCGCTGCAGCGTGAATTTGGGAAGCACGTTGTCCTTTTGTGATTTTGATCAGCCCAATCGCCAGCATGATGCCGACCACGGTTAGGACTACGACGATCTCCGCCAGCGTGAAACCGGACTGTGCGGTTTTTGTACGATTCTCGGGCCGTTGTCGCTTGATTTTGTTCACTCTTGAACCTTTGCTGTGGACGGAGGGGGTACTTACGGCGAATTTGGAAGCTTCCTGCAAAGCTCGTGCCCTGTCCCTCTTGCCAACCATCTCAACTGGCGTTGAGACAATCGGTCATTGCGTTTTTGGCCCTAAGTGTCCGTCTGGCAAGACTGCCCGGGTAGGCATCATCTGCCTCCCCACACGGCAAAAAGGGGAAACACCAGCGATGCTTCCCCTTTGTTGCAGTCGTGTTCCCTGGTCACGCCAGGGGTCAACGTTGATGCGCCGTGATGCTGCACGTCACTTTCAGGTTGTTGCTACCCTCCACGAACGAGTACGTGCCGCCGCCCGGGCACGAGGGTAAGGACCCTCCTGCCATGTAGCTGGCAATGCTGCTGAGCGCGTCGGGCGCCGAGCCGTTGGCGGCGACGTACAGCGCAATGGCGCTTTCCATCGCGGCCTGATTGGCCTTACAGGCGCTCGCTTCTGCATCGGAGCGCAGGTTCACGAACTTGGGGATCGCCACCGCAGCCAGAATGCCCAGGATCACGATGACGATCACAAGTTCGATCAGCGTGAAGCCCCGTTGATTGGACCGCTTGCGCATGGTTCTGCCTCCTTGTTGCTTATTTGACCTCTGTGGACTTTCTTCGTTCTCGACTCTCCTTTGATCAATTTCTGTGCCACGATCGGTCTGGCGAAAATGCTTACCAAGCCTGGCACCCACAGCGAATCCCGCCATTCAAGTAGCCGCTTGGCGAAGCGCATTTCCGAAACGGCACACCCTGAATATCGTCCGTCTGCAGGCGGACTTTAGTTTTGGGCTTTCAAGCACTTTGAGGAGGGTTCCGTTTTGGAACACCCCCGTAGGGGCGGAACACAGGCGAGTGTCGTGTCAGTGGGCCAGCGAAGTGAGATTCCACATGGGCAGGAAAATCGAAAGGGCGAGAAACAGAACGATGATGCCGAGTCCCACAGTCAGCATGGGCTCGATCATGGTACTCAGGTTCTTGACGGCGTAGTCGACTTCCAGGTCGTAGTGTTCCGAGATGTTGAGCAGCATGTCGTCCAGACTGCCGCTTTGTTCGCCAATGGCCACCATTCGGATAACCATTGGAGGAAACAGTTTGCTACGCCGCAGCGGTTCGGCGATACCTTCTCCACGGCGAACTCCCAGGGTCACTTTCTGCAGTTCTCGGCTCACGACCTCGTTACCCACGGTTTCGCTCAGGATATCGAGAGTTTCAAGAATGGGCATGCCGGAGCTGTTCAGCGTCTGAAACATCCGGGCAAAACGCGACATGGCCACTTTAAGGGTTAGATTGCCAAAAATGGGCATACTTAGTTTAAACTTGTCCCACTGGTAGCGTCCAGTGCGCGTCCTGATGTACTGCTTGAAAGCTACCACCAGACCAATGAATCCGAAGAAGCCGTAGACACCGTAGCGTTGGAGCGCATTGCTCATGGCAATCAAGATGCGCGTGGGCAGCGGTAGCTCCATCCCTGCTTGAAGAAACATGTCCACGAACCTGGGGACGACGAAAGTCATGAGTACGAGGAACGCAATGCCAAGCGAGCTGATCACGATGATTGGGTAGCGCATGGCGGACTTCAGCTTGGCCCGCGTCTCCTTGTCGTGCTCCAGCAGTGTGGCCATGCGCGAGAGCACCTGTTCCATTGCACCGCTGGCCTCGCCTGCCCGAATGCTGCTGACGTACAGGGCCGGGAATACTTTGGGATGCTTGGCCATGGCGTCGGACAAACTCTGACCACCTTCGACGTCGCGGTAGAGCTCAGAGATGACCTCTTTCAAGGTAGGGTGTTCGGTTTGCTCGTAGAGCGCCTCCAGGGCCGAGAGGAGTGGTACGCCCGCTTTCAGTAGGGTTACCAGCTGCTTCGTGAACAGGACCAGATCGTCCAGCTTGACTTTTTTCTTACCGAAGAGGGTCAGTGATTCGGAGGCGCGCTGTTTAACCTCGCTGATCTTGAGTGGCACCAGGCCGGAGCGTTCAAGGTGCTCGAAGACGTTGGCCTGTGAGGCTGCTTCCATCGAGTTCTCGATGATTTCGCCCGAAGGCGTGACGGCTTTGTACTGAAAGACGGCCATGTTCTCTGGTGCCTACTCTCCGACGGTATGTTGCTATCAGACATCCTGCTTGGCTTCTGAGGGTTTGGCCCACCCTACGTGTTGGCCGTGGCAGCGGGACGCACTGTGTTCCGTTTGTTGAGTGCCTGTGCGATTTTTTGGGCAACGACGTCGGTCTCGTAAGGCTGCGTCAACAGTGCGTCCACACCGGCTTTGAGACTTTCCAGAACGTGTTCCCGGCTCCATCGGGTTGCACCCAGGACGATGGCGCAGCGGGGGGAAAAGGAACGGAGCACGCGGGCCAGTTTGAGCCCTTTGGCAACACCTGCAGATGCGTCGATCACAACAGCCGTGATTAAGCCAGAGCGCACGGCGTTGCTCAGTTCCTGGAAGTCAGGCACCCGCGCCGCCCGAAGTCCTGCTTCTTCGATGCCCGCGCGCAACATCTTCTGAGCGCTGGGGTCCGAAGCGATCAGCACGGCAGTTCCTGAATGCCCGGCGGGTTTGTCGGGTTCGCTTGTTTGGACCTCTGGTGTCTGTTCGAGCCGGGCCAGGTCGGCTGCGCAAATGTTCACGCCGAAAAGCTTGGCCAGGCTGTCGAAGTCCATGGCTACGTCGAAAGCGCCATCCAGAAGAGCGGGGATCTGAACGCTCACGGAGAATGTGCACGCACGTCCCGAAGGGAACTCCTCGGGCAGCTCGTCGGAGCGGATAAAATAGTCCGGGCTCAGGTAAACATCCCTGTGTACGGCTTTCTGGAACGTCCGCATGAGGATGCCCCGGAGCTGGTTGGCCACTTCTTCCAGAACGTCCAGGTCCTCTTCGGTCAGTTCACGTTCTTGAACCTTCTCCAGAATCCGGTTGTCAGCCATGACGAGCAAGAGCCCCGAGAGTGTGGCTCCCACCTCAAACGGGAACCGCAAAAGCACTTTGCCCTCGGAACCGCGTTCGAAGGAAGAAACAGCCCAAACACTGTCCGATCCGGCTACAGACTTGGCAAACTCGTCCTGGGTGACGGGAGCCGGGCTGCTGCAGGTGACCTTGCAGGGACGTCCCAGCAAAACAGGCAGATCCTCTTCCAGTCGGCTTCCGAACTGAACGACAGCCTTTTTGCATTTCAAACGCAGGAGCTCTGAGCGTTCCTTGAGCTCGGCAGTGATTTTGTCCACTTTGGGTGTCGGCATGGGCTCTCTTACTGAGCAATCTGGTCTTTTCCGCCCGGAAACGGAATGGCGCGTGCAGAGGGGGCCGGAGTAACCAGCCCGGACACTTTGTTTGGTCCAGGCGCCGCCTGTGGATCGCCCCTTTTCTGGTCTTTACGGATCTTGTTTTTCCGCAGATTCGACGTCAAAAAGATTCCTCGATCGGGGTGAACTGGATTTCCAGGGGGCCGACCTCCGTTTCCAGAATAATCGGGCTGCTGCCGCCGAGGACCTCGATGGTCCCGCCTTCTTCGTCTTCGCTGAATACGGAAGGCAGCGAGTGCTGCACACTCTTGCCCTGGTAGGCGAGATTCGCCTTCAGCTGCCCGACGAGCAGGTTGAGAACCTCGGCAACCAGGTCACGGATTGCGTCTTCCGTTTTGGCGGCGTTACCCTGGACGACGTGATCGAAAAGCTTCTCGGCCGTCTCGTGCGAGCAGCGCACCGAAAGTACGCCGTTAAGATCGCCCTGCAAGCCCGACATGGCGACAAGCGCTTTTTCGTTCTTGGGTTCGTAGATTGGGACTTCAGTTACAGCTTTGGCGGGAGCTCCAACCAGCGCTCCCACGATGTCGGGCGCCGTCTGAGCCAGTAGCGTGTCAACATCCATCCCTGATGATCTCCCCTGATGCGTTTGTGAGCGCCTTCCCGTGGTTGGTCTCTTTCCTGGGCTCCAAGATCCGCAGTTTTCTCGGCTTCGGTCTCATGCTTCGATGAAGCGTGCCAGCCTTTCTCGGAGTTTTTCTGGCGTAAATGGTTTGGAAATGAACTCGTCCGCGCCCGCTTTCACAGCTTCGCGCATCATGTGCTCGGAGCCCTCACTGCTGATCACAACGATGGGCACCCGCTTGGACAAATCCATTTCGCGTACCTTCCGGATGAACTCGAGGCCGTCCATTTCCGGCATGTTGATGTCGCTGAGGATCAGGTCAACATCATCTTTGGAAAGGTGGTACAGCGCCTCGAATCCGTGGCGCGCTTCGTAACATTTCTCGACGTCGACCCCAGCCATGCGCAGATTTCGGAGAATGATCTTGCGCATGACGTCTGAGTCGTCTGCGACCAGAACTTTCAAGGCCATTTTACCTCCTCCAAATGGCAACCGACGACGTCGATGATGGCCTCGTGGATTTTCTGCAGCGGCAGTTGCATGTCTACCACGCCGGACTCGGCACAGGCCCGCGGCATGCCGTACACCACGGACGTCATGCGGTCCTGGGCAATCGTGACCCCGCCGGCTCGCTTCACGGCGGCCATGCCTTCCTTCCCATCCGATCCCATTCCAGTGAGCACAACGCCGAGAATCGGCCCCGGGTACACCTCCGTAGCGGAACGCATCGTAACGTCCACCGACGGGGCGTAGAGGTAACGCTGCGCCGAATTGGCAATTACCTGCAAAACGGGTAGGCTACCCCGGGCGGAGCTTCGCACCAGCATTTGCATTCCACCTGGCGCCACGTAAGCGTGTCCTGGCAGAATGGTGTCGCCGCTGGCCGCTTCCACAACTTTCAGTGGCGAGAGCTTGTCCAGGCGGGCGGCAAAGGCCGTGGTGAACACAGCTGGCATGTGCTGGACAATCAGAATGCCAAGCGGAAAATCGTCCGGCAAGTTGCTCAGAACTTGGGTCAGGGCCCGAGGACCGCCCGTGGAGGCTCCGATGACAACGACCTCCCGCTGCGGATCCCGCCGGAAGGGGACTCTGGGTTTCTCCCAGCGGGCCGGCTGTGGGGGCGAAGTTTCGTCTGTGTGGGCGTGGCTAGCCGCGAGGCGAATTTTGTCCAGTAGGTCGTGCCGGAAGCGAGGGCCAAGGCCTTCGGACTTGGCGATGTAATCGAATGCACCCAGCTCCAGCGCGTCCAGGGTTACTTGCGCGCCCTCGTGGGTTGCTGAACTCACCATGATCACCGCTGGCCGCGACTTGGGGTCTAACCGCCGCAGCACCTCAATGCCGTCGACTTTGGGCATGTGAACATCCAACGTGACAACATCTGGCCGGAGCTCGTCGATCATTTCCAGAGCCTGTTCGCCGTTCGTTGCGGTGCCAACGACGGTGATGTCCTTTTCCGGCTCGAGGAGGCGTCTCAGGCTCAGACGCATCACCAGCGAATCGTCCACCAGCAGTACGCGAATTTTCGAGGTCTTTCCGCTCATGCGGGGGTTCCTGTACGCTCCATTTCGAAGACAGTTTTCACCAGCTGGCGCACCTCTTCGGCCCTGGCGCTGAGATCGAAGAGAAAGCGTTCCCAGTCGACTGAACGCATCTCGTGTTGCCTGCTCTGCAAAATCCGCCAGGCTGGATGGACCTGTACCACCGTACTCCAGTACTCAGGTACGCCGTAACCGAGGCGGATGGACCGGCAAAACATGTCGGCCAGAGAAACGATGGAAGCCAACTCGGGATCGGCTGTTTCTGTGTTTGGATCGTGGTGCCAGAGCATCACATCCCTCAGCTCCGCACTGAAGTTCCACTTGCCTGCCAGCCAGCCACCGAAAGCCGTGTGGTCCAGGCCAAGAACGCGGTTTTCGGCGTACTGAAGCGAGGTTTTCTGCGCCTCCAAAAGCGCCAGAATTCGATCCATCGCATCCGGCAGGTACTGCGAAATGAGCACGATGCCCAGGTCGTGCACCAGACCGGCCAGGTACGCGTTGTCCGGATCCTTGTACTTGAGGCGTGAAGCGATGTCGTTGCTGACCACTCCGACCGCGAAACTGTGTTCCCAAAAACGACGCGGGTTGATCGTCTTGTTCTTCCACCGAAACGTACCGATTAGTGTGGTCGTGAGAACAAGATTCCTGAGAGCTCGGAAACCAAGAAACACGATGGCTTCGCGAAGGTTGGTAATTTCTCGGTGTTTGGCGAAAAAGGAGGAATTGGCCAGCCGGATCACATGCGCCGTGAGGACCTGGTCCTTCAAAACGAGCTCGGCAACATCCTGGATCTTCGCCTCCGGGTCAGAGAGGAGCTGGTTCAGCTTCGAGATCAATTCGGGCAGGGTCGGTAGCGACCTCACGTCGCCGAGCAGCTCTTCAACCTTCGCGAGTTCTTGGTCAACTGCTCTCATCGTTTCAGGCCTCACGCCTTTGTCTTCTTGTAGGCCATCCCTCCCGGGAAATGGACCATTTTGAACTGGTCGTTCACCCCAAAAAGCGATTCCGAATGGCCGATGAACAGCAGCCCTTCGTCGAGCAGCGCGTTGTAGAAGTGCTGGATGGTGTGTTTCTTCGCTGCCAGATCGAAGTAGATCAGAACGTTGCGGCAGAAAATGATGTCGAACCCTTTCATGAACAGGATGGCCATCTCGTCGATCAAGTTCATGTTCTTGAATTCCACCATGCGGCGGATGGCCGGGTCCAGCTCGAAACGACCGTCGCCAAGATTCTTGAAGTAGCGTGAGATCATGTGGGGCGGCGTGTTCCGAAAAGAGTAGCGGGTGTAAATGCCCTGGCGCGCCTTGTCCAGCACGGTCTGATTGATGTCAGTGCCGAGGATCTGAATTTGCCAGCCCTGGAGAAGTGTCGCCTTCAACTCGTGCACCACAATTGCGATGGAGTATGGCTCCTCCCCGGAGGAACAACCGGCGCTCCAGATCTTGAGCCGTTTGAAGCCGATGGAGCCCTTGCGGTTCGCGATTTCGGGGAGAAAAATGTGGCGCAAGGCGTCGAACTGGGGTTGGTTCCGGAAAAAGCTCGTTTCGTTGATGGTCACTTCGTTCAGGAGTGCTTGCAACTCCTGACGACGGACATCAGGCCGTGTGAGGTAGCGGTAGTACTCTTCGAAACTCTGGATGCCCAGGGCTTCCATCCGACGCTTGCAACGGCTTTCAAGAAAGAAACGCCTGTGCTCCGGAAAGTACATGCCGCTGGCCTTGTAGATGTAATCCCGGATCTGCCAGATGGATCTGGATTCCCTGTCCGTCGACGTGGTCGTTGCGCTGGTCGCGAATTCCGTACCTGTGAGAGCCACGGGCCGTCTGTCTCCTTTAGTCGGAACAGAGAGAGTGTGTAACAGCCCCTACTGCGGCGAGTCCATGAGGCCGTAACGCCGCATCTTCCGGTAGAATGTTGTCCTGCCGATCCCCAATCGGGAGGCCGCCGCAGTCACATTATTCTTCGTCAACTTAAGAGCAAGCTTGAGCGCTTCCCGCTCGATTTCTTCCAAAGGTGGTACCTCTGTGGCGTGAGCCAGAGCCTGTTTCCAGGAAAGGGCAGTCCCGGTGCCTCGTGTTTCCTGGAAAGTGTGTTGCAGGTGCGAGGGGAGGTTGTGCAAACGGAGGACCCCGTCGTCGGCGTTAAGCATCGACCGCTCCAGCACGTTTTCCAGCTCCCGTACGTTGCCAGGCCAGTCGTAACTCTCCAGCGCACGCAAGGCATCATGAGCTACGCTTCGGATTTGCCTGCGCCGCGGCATTTTGGCGTTGAAACGCTGGAGAAAATGACCAACGAGAACCGGGATGTCTTCCCTGCGATCACGCAGTGGCGGCAGGTGAATGGGGTACACACAGATTCGGTAGTACAAATCCTGGCGGAAACGGCCCTCGCGAACCTCTGCCTCCAGATCTTTGTTCGTGGCCGAAATGATGCGCACGTCAACCTCAACGGAACGTGTGCCGCCGACGCGTTCAAAACGTCGCTCCTGAAGGACGCGAAGAATCTTGACCTGCGTGGCCGGAGACATTTCGCCGATTTCGTCCAGAAACAGGGTGCCCCCGTTTGCCTGTTCAAACCTCCCGACGCGACGTGCGATGGCGCCGGTGAAAGCTCCTTTTTCGTGGCCAAACAGTTCGCTTTCCAGCAGCGTCTCCGGAATGGCGGCGCAGTTCACTGCGACGAACGGTTTGTTGCGCCGTTTGCTGCTGGCGTGAATGGCGCGCGCCACCAGCTCCTTGCCGGTGCCGCTTTCGCCTTGGAGTAAGACCGTGACGTCGGTTTCGGCCACTCGGTGGACGGCGTCGAACACCTCGCGCATCGGGCCCGAGCGGCCGATGATGTCGCCGAACCCGTAGCGTTGTTGCAGCGCGGAACGGAGGTGCCGGACTTCTTCCTCCAGCAGACGCACCCGAGAGGCGTTCCGAAGTGCAAGCTGAAGACGCTGCCAGTCCACTGGTTTGGTGAAGTAGTCGTAGGCCCCCATTTGCATGCAGGAGACGGCTGTTTTCAGGTCCGCAACAGCCGTCAAGATGATGACGGGTAACGTGGGGTCCAGGCGCCGCAGGCGTTCCAGCGTTTCCTGCCCGGAAATGAGAGGCATGTTTAAGTCCAGGATGGCTACGTCGAACCGCGAAAGGCTCAGTAACTGCAATGCCTCGTACCCGGAGTGAGCCTGAGTAACCTGCCAGCCCCCCTGGACCAGGATGTCCTCGGCCAGTGCAGTAAAATCCCGCTCGTCGTCGATGAGAAGCAGGCGAGGGCGAAGGGGTTCCTGCGTTTCCGTTAGGACGTTGGGCTCGGACGAAAACGAAGCTGCGTGTGATGCCATTTGGCTCCTGTGGTGTTCGTCTGTGGCTTCCTGCGTACGGTCACTCGACACGGAGCCTCGCTTCACCCTCCCGGATTTTTGTCCCCAACGCTTGGTCACAACGCCATGCGGGCGCCGTCTGTGACGCTGCGCTTCAGTCGATTTGTGTTACTCGCAGTACCTCCTCTACGGTTGTCAGGCCCTGAAGCACTTTCCTCAATCCTGCCTCACGGAGCGTTCGCATGCCATTTTTCCTGGCAGCAGCCTGGATGGCGGTTGCGGGCGCCTTCTGCAGTACGAGTTCGCGGATCTGGTCGTTTGTGAGCAAGACCTCGTAGATGCCAATTCTACCCCGATAACCCGTTTGTTTGCAGGCGGTGCAGCCTTTGCCCCGGTGAAAGGTGTAGTTGCCGTCGGGCGGTAAGCCAAGGCTGGTCACAAGGGTTTCAGATGGTTGGAACGGTTCGGAACAATTCGAGCAGATTTTGCGCACCAGACGCTGGGCGATGACGCCGACGACCGACGACGACACCAGGTACGGCTCGATCCCCATGTCGATCAGCCGTGTCATGGCTCCGGCGGAGTCGTTTGTGTGCAGCGTGGACAGGACCAGGTGCCCTGTGAGTGCGGCGTGGATGGCGATCTCGGCTGTTTCGCGATCACGGATTTCACCCACCAGTACTACGTCCGGGTCCTGGCGCAGGATGCTGCGGAGCCCGTTGGCAAATGTAAGGCCGATCTTGGGATTCACCTGCGACTGTGTGATGCCTTCAAGCTCGTACTCGACCGGATCTTCGAGTGTGACAATGTTCAGGGCCTCACGATCGAGCTCCTGCAGGGCGCTGTACAGGGTGGTCGTCTTTCCGCTGCCCGTCGGGCCAGTCACAAGCACAATGCCGTGTGCTTTGCCCAGCAACTGGCGCACTTTTTGTAGTTCGTCTGGTTCAAGGCCCAGTTGTTCGAGCGAGACGTTCTCTTTCCGGTCCAGGATTCGTAGAACGACTTTTTCGCCGTAAGTGCTTGGGAGCGTGGACACGCGAAAATCTACACGTCGGCCGTCCATCAGCAAGCGAAAGCGTCCGTCCTGAGGCAAACGCCTTTCGGCGATGTTGAGGTCAGCAAGAATCTTGAGGCGCGACACAAGGGCAAGCTGAGCGGTTTTGGGGGCGCTGTGTACCTGGTGCAGAACGCCGTCCACGCGGTAGCGCACGCGCACGCGATCCTCCATCGGCTCGATGTGAATGTCGCTGGCTCCCTCGTGCACAGCCTGTTCGAGAATGGAGTTCACCAGTTTTACGATGGGCCCTTCCTCGGCCTCGCGCCGCAGGGCCTGTTCGCTGAGCTGCTCGTCGTGACCATTGCCGCCGAGCTCGGACGTTTCGCCGAGGCTTTGGATGGCTTCGGCCACGCTACTGCTGCCGTAGTAGTGCTCGATGGCTTCCCGGATTTCCTCTTCCGAACAGACCACGGGCAGAATCTTCATGCCCGTGGCTCGACTCAGGGCATCGATGGCCAGTACGTCCAACGGGTTGGCCATCGCCACGGTCAGGTCGTTTTCAATGGCAAAAAGCGGCACCACCTGGTAGGTGCGGGCCAATTCCTCGGGCACCAGTTTGATGACCTTTGGGTCTACCTGGTAATTCCGTAACGACACGTACTGTACCCCCAGCTGCTCGCTGAGCGCTTTGATCAATTCCTCCTCGCCGATGAAACCCAAGTCGATCAGCGAGCGCCCGAGCAACTTACCCGCTTTTTGCTGATGTTTGAGCGCTTTCTTGAGCTGCTCTTCGGTGATGAGCCCCTGCTCAACCAGAAAATCACCGAGGAGAACGTTTTTCTTTCCCAAGGTTCCGCCTCCCTGCTTGCGCTACCAAGGACTGGCTGATTCCACCCTTCCTGCGTCTGCGCGCTGGTTCCGTGGTTGTTTTAGCTGACGGGTGTGTCGGTCGGTGTTCGCGCTCTCAACAGCCCGTCGATGACAGCCAACAGCCTGCGGTGATCGATGGGCTTGGTGAGGTAGACGTCCGCACCAACGCTGAGCCCAATGTTGCGGTCCTTCGGCGTGGCCTTGCCCGTCAGCATGATGATCGGGATGTGAGCGTAGCGGTCGTCAAACTTGAGCAACCTGCAAATGTGAAATCCGTCCAGCTTGGGCAACATGAGGTCCAGAATGATGACATCGGGCGAGACTTCGCGCGCCTTGCGCAGACCGGCGTCGCCGTCATCCGCTGTGATGACCTCGTGGCCCGCGCTGCGGAGTCTGAGTGCCAGGGCCAGCTGTGTTTCCGGGTGATCCTCGACAACGAGAATTTTGGCCATGTTCAACACCCCTTCGCCTGTTGGTACCCTTCGCGGAATCGTGTGTCTTACCGACGACAAACGTTCCATCGGGCAGCTCTCGCAAGCGAGCCTCTGCCCGGAGTTCGAAAGTTTCGATCGTTTTATCGGCAGCTTGCCGGATTATTCGAGATTTGTGACGCGAGCCACCTCTTCCAGCGTGGTGATGCCTTTGGCAACCTTGAAAAGACCGTCCTGCCGCAAGGTGCGCATCCCGGAACGAATGGCCACCTTCCGAAGCTCCTCAGCCGAAGCCCTTTTCAAAGTGAGCTCCCGAAGCTGGTCGTTCATCACCATCACCTCGTAAATGCCGAGACGGCCCTTGTAGCCTGTGTTCTTGCACTGAGAACAGCCCTCCGCCCGGTAAAAGGTGTAGGGGCTGTTCCTCGGTCTGATGTGGAACCGTTTCAGGACTTCTGGGCTTGGCTGGTAAGGCACACGACATTTTGTGCACAACTTTCGGACCAGACGTTGGGCAATCACGCCGATGGTTGCCGAAGCGGTCAAGAACGGTTCCACACCCATTTCCGTGAGGCGAGTGATGGCACCAGGCGCGTCGTTTGTGTGGAGCGTGGACAGCACCAGGTGGCCCGTCAGCGCCGCCTGCACGGCAATTTGTGCCGTTTCGGAGTCACGAATTTCCCCCACCATCACCACGTCTGGATCCTGACGAAGGATGGACCGTAACCCTGCCGCGAATGTCATGCCAGCTTTGGGGTTCACCTGAGATTGCCGTACCAGCGGCAGGCGGTACTCTACCGGATCCTCAATCGTGATGATGTTCTTGTCAATCGTGTTGATCGACTGCAGGGCTGAGTAGAGTGTGGTCGTCTTACCGCTTCCGGTTGGTCCGGTTACCAGGATGATGCCGTAGGAGCTGGACAGCATTTGTTTGACCTTCTCCAGCGTGTCCGGCAGGAACCCCAGTTCTTCCAGCCCGAAGCGGAGACTGCTTTTGTCCAGAATCCGCATCACGATGTTCTCGCCGTACACGGTGGGCAATGTGGACACGCGGATGTCGATTTCTTTGTTGTCCAGCCGCACCTGGAAGCGACCGTCCTGGGGCACGCGGGTTTCTGCGATGTCCATTTGTGCCAAGATCTTAATGCGCGAGGTGATGGCTGCCTGCAGGTTCTTGGGCGGCTGAAATGCTTCGTGCAACATGCCGTCAATGCGGTAGCGCACCCGCAGGTGCTTTTCTTCCGGCTCGATGTGGATGTCACTGGCGCGGTCACGGATGGCCTGAGCGATCACAAGGTTGACTAACTTGATGACCGGCGCTTCCTCAGCAATGGCTTTCAGCTGTTCGGCCGGGGATTCCTGCTGCTCTTTCTCAGGCTGTTCTTCGACAATTTCTTGAAGCACCTGGTCGAGCGAGTCGTCGATCACCGTGGGCAGTCCGTAGTACTCCTCGATGGCGGCCAGGATGTCGCTTTCAGACGCTACGGCCGGCTCGATCTCCAGATCCGTGAGCACGTGAAGGCGGTCGATGATGGTCACGTCCCCCGGCTCGGCCATGGCCACGGTTAGCACGTCGCCGATTCGGAACAAGGGGATGATGCGAAGCTCGCGCGCCATCTCGGCCGGAACCAGCTGCAGGGCGTCACGGTCGATGGCGTACTCGGACAGCTTGACGTAGGGAATCTCCAGCACCTCTGCAACAGCTTGCAGGACCTGCTCTTCCGGTACCTGGCCGAGGCGTTGAAGAAGCCGCGTTAATGGCTCCCCCGATTCGTGGTACTCGCGCAGTATTTGCTCGGCCTGCTGTTGGCGTAGCAGACCGCGGCTGGTCAGGTAGTCCAGCAACTTGTGCGAAGAGGTTTTGAGAACGAAATCCGCCAACGACTAATCCCCTTCGAAAATGGCAAACAGGTCCGGATTCTTGGCAAATTCCTGGCGCAGTTTGCCGAGAAGATCGGTGATTTGCTCTGGCCCTGCATCCAGCTCTTCAAGGGCTGCCTCATTGTACTCGATGGGGCCGTAATTGCCGCTGTGGCCAAGCTGGAGCTGCCGCACCACGGCGTCGGCAAGGTGCACCACGGAGACCAGGCGTGGCTCGCTTCGGATGATGGAGGGCTTGTGGTGCAGCGCCACGGCCTCCCCAAGACGAACTGGGAGCGACCACGACTCGCAGAGGTATTCGCCAACATCGCAATGGGAGGCACCAATCACGCGCCTTTCTGCTTCGTGGAGCGGCATTTTTTCTTTTTTGCTCAGGCTAAAACTGCGCACGAATTCATCGTGCAGGTACTGGTCGAGCACCACTTTGCCGATGTCGTGAAGAATCCCCGCTGCGTAGGCGTCGTCGTGCACACCCAGACGCCAGTCCACACTGATGAAACGGGCGCTTGCGGCGACGGCCAGAGCGTGTTTCCAGAATTCCTTGCGGTTGAAGTCCTCATTCCCGGGACCGAAAGCTTTGATCACGGAAATGCTGAGCAACGCGTTCCTCACTGCACTGAAGCCGAGCATCACAATGGCCTGGCGCAGCGAAGTGATTCTGCTTGTGAAGCCGAAATAACTGGAATTCACCAACCTCAGAACCTTTGAAGCGATGCTCTGATCCGACTCGATGATTCTCGCAACGTCCGCTGCGGAGGTGTCGGGATCTCGCATCGTCTCTTCCACACGGTAGTACACAGATGGGAGGGTTGGGAGACTGCGAATCCGTTGAACAATGCGCCCCAGCTTCTCTGCAGCAGCCAGTGTTGGCATCCGGGTACCTCCTTGCGTCTGTGCTCGTTCTGGTTGCAGTTCGTCCCTGATACCCCAACCCCGGTTCTATTTCCGAAGAGAAACTAATTTGCGTTGGCTACGTTGCCCTTCGCTCCTGGGGCAAGTTCGTAACGTCCCGTTTTTGCGACCGAAACCTTTCGCGAGTTGAGCCGCGTGCCGTGCGCGGCCAATCACTGGCCAGTTGTGCAACCCCAGCTGCTTCTCGTTTTGCACCCTTTTTTCGCGGCCGGTCGGCAGTTGGTCATTTCGCTTGCCCTTCAGCGGCCACGGCAGGTTTGGACAGATACTCGTCTATCTTTGCCATCAGTTGCTTGGGTTCGTACGGTTTTGTGAAGTACTCGTCTGCCCCCACGTTTTTGCCCAACTCCTGATCGCTTTTCTTTGTGCGCGACGTCAGAACGAAAACGGGAATGTCTTTGTAGCGTTGATCGAATTTCAGGAAGCGGCAAACCTTGTAGCCGTCCATCTTGGGCAACATGATGTCCAGAATAATCAACGACGGGTGCTTTTCCCGTGCCAGCTTCAGGCCCTCGAACCCGTCGTAAGCCACAAGTACTTTGTAGCCCGCTGCTTCGAGGCGCATTTTGAGAACCTCGACAATGTGTGGGTAGTCCTCAATGATCAAAATCGTCCTGGGTTCACCCGATTTTACAGCTGTTTTTCCTGAGGTATTTGGCATGTTGCTCTGTCCACGGAGTTTCGTGCTTGGCCGGTTGTCCACGCTGTTGCTCTCGCTGCCTCCATTTTTTTAATCTCGAACGTCTTACCCGGGAGCGTGCTGTGAGTTAACTGGGACGGATCTCCGCTCAGCGACCGTTGCAGTTTCGGGCTTGTTGCCCAGCAGCGCAGTTTCCTTGGGGCGCAGTGGAATTGTGAAGTGGAACGTGCTACCCTGTCCCGGTTTGCTGTCGACCCAGATGCGTCCGCCCCACGACTCTACGATGGCCTTTGCGATGCTCAGGCCAAGACCGTGTCCCGATTCTTCGGTGTCGTCCGTGTGGAGACGTGCGAACTTCTCGAAGATCCATTTCTGGTGTTCCTTGGGGATGCCGACACCAGTGTCTCGCACCCAGACGTGCACGTGCTTGCCCTGGGATTCTGCGCCAATTTCGATAACACCGCCCACGGGTGTGAATTTGACGGCGTTGTCCAGAAGGTTTTCGAGGACTTGAATCAGACGGTCGCGATCACCACGAAGCTGGGGCAGACCCTCGCGTACCAGAGTGACCACGGACAGTCCCTTTCGCGAAGCGCGGTACTGAAGTTTGTCGATGACCTGGTTGATGGTCCGCACTACGTCCAGGGAACGACGTCGCTCCAGCGGGTAGTCGGCGGACTCGTACCGTGTGACATCCAGGAGTTCTTCCACGAGTCGGGTCAGGCGCTCAATGTCCGACTGTAACAGACTGGCAAGCTGCAGCTGCTTGTCGTTCAACTCGCCGAGAGTGCCCTCCACAAGCAGCGACACGGCGTCGTACATGGAGGTAAGTGGTGTGTGCAGTTCGTGTGAAGCTACGCTGAGCACGTCATTTCGAAAGCGCTCCGCTTCCCAGCTCTGCGTGATGTCCCGGATCTGAATCAGCCAACCGATGTCCCGGCCGTCGGCGTCGCGCACTCGACGGCCTTTCACGCCGAAAACGGCGCGTTCTGGACTGGTGACCCGAACGATCCGGTTGAATTCCGGTTGACTGTTCGCAACAGCTTCTTGAAGGAACTCGGACACGCCAAGCCGATCGCTGCCGAGTCTGGGCCGGGTGTGTGCGGGGCCGTTTGCGGGAAGGCCAAGAAAGCGACGCGCCGTCCAGTTGGCCGTCAGAATGTTGCCCTGGGGGTCGCAGAGCAAAAGGCCGTCGATCAGGTTCTCGACAATCGCCTCCAGCCGATTGCGTTCCTGAGCGACCACGCCCCAGAGGGCCTTCAACGCCTGACCCACTTCCGTGGCGGTTCGCTTCAATGCTTCCAGGCTGCGTTGTCCAAGGAAGTCGTGCCAGGTGCCAATGGCCAGGGTGCCGAGCACACGTCCGTCGAGGGCCAGCGGGAAGGCAAACACGCGTCGCAGGGGCTGCTCGCCCCTGGTAGCCAAACGCGGTGCTGGTCTGCCGTTCAGCACCACGGCAGTTGTGGCTGCCGAATCGGGCCCTGAAACCTCACTCAAAGCCGAAAGAATCCGGTGAACGTCTTCCTGCCCAATTGGCGAGCTTGTGTGAATGTAGAGCGTGTTGTCCCCCTGGGCCTGCGCTGCCACGCAAAGCGGGGCGCGAACCACCTGCTGTAGTGCTTCTGCCAGCCACTGCAAAATCTCAGACGCCCGTGTTGTCGGGTCAAAGTTCATACTTGTCTCTTCGTCGGGTTTGGGTCAAACGTGGCTGATGGCCGCCGCTAACGGTTGCTCTCGATTCTTGCCAGCGCCACGAGGGATCGGAAACGCACTGCTGTGTGGGGCCGGCTCTGCCGCCTCGCTGGCTTTGGGCCAGCGGATTTTTCGTTCTCTTGCCTGCTGCCAAGTGGCGTTGTTGTGCAGATCAGGACAAGCGAGTGGCGCACGAGCGACGGATGCAGCGCGTCCGTTTTTCAGGCCGTAACAAGGCGAACGTACGCATGCCAGAGCTGCGGACCCCAAAAGAGAACCAGCAAAGTCGCCACGGTGATGAAAGGCCCGAAAGGTACGCGACTGGCAACCCGCATGCGCCCGGAAGCAATGCCGACAGCCGCCACGGGCGCGGCCAGGAAAAAGCTCAGCAGGATCATGCCAAGCACGGCGCTCCAGCCCATGTACGCACCAATGGCCGCGGCAAGCTTCAGGTCGCCGCCGCCAATGCTGTCCTGCCCGAAAATCGTTTTCCCGAAAACGGCAATGGCGTAAATGGTACCGCCGCCCGCGGCTGCGCCAAGCACGGCGTGCAACCCGGGACCAACGCCAGCCAGGAATGCACTCAGCACACCAACTACCAGCGTGGGCAGGGTGATCACATCCAGGAGCAGCTGATGCTCGAGATCGATGAACGTGCCCACGATCAGGGCGCAGCCGAGGAAAAGGTAACGAAAGAAGGTCAAGCTCAACCCGAACTGGAGGTAAAGGCTGAGAAAGAGCATGCCGGTGATGAGTTCCACAGCCGGGTAGCGCCAGGAAATGGGCTGCTTGCAGGAGCGACACCGTCCACGCAGAAGCGCGTAGCTCAGCAGCGGGATGTTGTCGTA
Source organism: uncultured Cytophagia bacterium (assembly GCA_964644845.1). Taxonomy (GTDB): domain Bacteria; phylum Zhuqueibacterota; class Zhuqueibacteria; order Oleimicrobiales; family Geothermoviventaceae; genus Geothermovivens. The sequence continues at coordinate 55,274 of CAZXXS010000097.1, forward strand.
AGGCCTGATGGGTGCCCCGCAGTGCGGGCAGTGTGAACCAGGCCACACAACGGACTCATGCCGGGGTAACCGGTAAATGCAAACGTTCAGGAAGCTTCCCACAACCAGGCCAATCGCGAAAACCAACAAGGCTGTTTGGTAAGGATGCATGTGGAATCTCTCTCTTCGAGCGTCGTCGGTTTGTCTGAGCGGAGGGCCGCCTTGCCACAGGGCAGATGCCTCCTCCAATCCGGTTTCAGGTGTGTTGTCAAGCTGCTGTTTGGCAGCGACGGCGACCGTGGCAGGCACGGCTTCTACGGGCACGACTTGCTGGGCGAAGGCGCGGTTCGGATTTTTCCGGCCGTGGAGCCGCAAGCTGCGATGTGTAAGGTCGGGTCTGCAAACAGTTTCCGCAAATCGCGGCACTCAACGGCCCTCTTGCCCAAACTTGATTTCCTGCAACTTCCCGGTCGATTACTGTTGGGTCGGCCAGGTTTTCCGCGTGCAACTCAAGGACACTGCGTGTGCCGAAGTTCGAAAAGGGCCTGCGGACAGATCGACTTTTCCACACGGGCCGACGGAAAACACCCGACTACCTGAATCCCTGCTACCTTCGCGGGCGCAGGCGAACTGATCCGGCCACTTACGTCTGGATTTCGTCTCAGTTGGCGCTACCCTCTTCCTGAAGCGTTTTTTGCACGGCCGCCGCCAGGGTGTAGCCCTGGTCCAGATAGCTTTTGATCCTTTCGAGCCGCCGCAGGTCGTGTTCCGAGTAGCGCTTGAACTCGCGCGCTCCCATGGTGATCACACGCGGCTTCACGATGCCCTTCAGTTCCCAGTAGTACAGCTGGCGCAGGCTGATGTCCAGCTTGCGCGTCACATCGGAGCTTTTGTACCAGGTGGTGTTGGCCATGTTGCGTTTCCCTGCGTTTGTTGCGTTCAGAATCTCCGCTCGAAGGCACATGCCACATTGATGTAAATCGGCAGAAAGTCCGGCTTGTTGAGCGCAAGGGTCATGCCACGTGCAGGAGCTGGAACGATTCCTCTGTCGAAGTTAACTTCTTGTTTTCTCAAGAACAGCGTCGAACGGGAGGAGCTGGGAGTGGGGCGCACGCGCTGAAGCTCGGAAAAATGTGCCGCTTGGCTTCGGCGTCGAATCGAACTCTCGGCGGTTGGAGGAAATCCCTGCCTCGAACATGCCACCTCCCGGGCGGTTCCAAGGCCGCGGTTGACGTTCTCCCGGGGCGCAAGGAGTGCGACAGGTGTTGCGGCAGTGTGGACAGCTTCTTCTCCGCGCGGGTTGGGGGAACGCTGGTCGCAGTTCGCGCCAGTGGGGCAGAGAGCTGAATTGCGAGACGGAGCTTCTGCTACGGGGGGCTCCCAGAAGGGAGGAGCATTTTGGTTGTGGGAAGTCGGTGACATCCTCCGAAGCTGGACCGCCAGTGCAGGCCAGGCGTTGGTAGAACTGCGCGGGATTGGCTCACGGAAAGTCCGAAGAGCGTGTCAGACATGGGGCTTGCTTGTGGCTGTGTGATTGTAGCGAGCGTTTGCCACACGCGGGCCAACCACCCCGGAGGGCACAACCTACTGAGTCTGGTGAGCTTGGTCTCAGCGATCGATGTTTTCAGGTTTCAAGCGGGAACTTCACAAAAAACAACGCCCGCCGGGAACATCTCCCGAGCGGGCGCTCTTGTGAGGGGAGGGGGTTGGGGACCTTCTGGCAACGCTGACTACCGATTTGGATCGAGCCAACGCTGCCAGTCGGGGTCGTACATTTCACCGCGTGCGTTCGAATGGACAAGTTCGTAGTCGCCCATCTCGCGCTTGTCCACGAAAATGAAATCGACACCGCCTTGAATGGAGTAGTAGTGCCAGATCTGGTAGGCACGGTGCCCCATCGAAAAAGGGAAGCGTTCGATCTCATCCGGCCTGCCGTACATCAAGAGCACACGACCACGGTCCGTCTTGTAGCCTTCACGAAAACCGCCGAAATTCCGATTGGCCATTTCCACCCGCATCAGGTAGTCGCGTTTGAATTCGTTCTCGGGCGTGCCAGGGGTCTGGTCGCGGTCAGCCCAGAATTTCTTGATGAAATCACGTTTCCCTTGTAGATCAAGTTTCTTCCAAATCTTGCGCTCCTGCCGTGTAGCGATGTAGCGGCAGTAGTCGAACTCTTTGTCCAGCTCTTTCTCACTCATTACGTCGTAGCGCTGCGCGTCGGTGCCCGGGGAACCAGCCCCCGTCATGGCCTTCTTGTTCGCTCCCGCTGTGGCCTGAGCAAGTTGCTCTTTGGAGTAGTCACCCTTGCGAAAAACGTAGAACTTCTTGAAGGAACTCGCTTGTTCACCCGTGCCGTTGTCAGTGACGTCGACAAACAGGTAGTACGTGCCGCTTTTCAAGGAGATAATGTTCAAACCACCCACGTCGGCGATGGCGCTTGCCTTCTTAACCCGTACCTTGGCCGGGTAGGCGCGCACCTGGTTTCCGTCGCCATCCAGAATTCGGTAGCGAATGGCGTAGGTAGAGTCCTTGCCGGGATCGGTGTCGAGGTTGTAGATTTCGCTGTAGAAGTACATCACCTGCATCCCGGTGCCGTACAGGCCGGTAGGGTTCGGCTGCACGAAAAGGCCGTTCTTGACAAATTCGCTCTTCTGTTCGGTTGAGCGAATGTTGGTGGCCAGCTCAATGTCGCTCACCGCAAGGCTGTCGGCCGGAAATGTGTCGATGCGGACGGGTTCAGACAACCACTGGCCTTGCGCGAGGGGGTTGTTGAGGTCGCGCACTGTGATCAAAATGCGGTACTTGCCAGGTTTCAGGATCAGGTAACCCACCGTGGGGATGCGAACGCTTTCGCTGATTTCGCCCAGACTGTCAGCCAGGTCGTAGCGTTTCCAGTTCGTCTCGTTGACAATCGAATCACCCTGCAGCACCTTGATGTCGACGCTGAAACCACCGACGTACTTGCCGCTTTTGTTCTGCTTGTAATCCAGCTTGGAACGGCTAACCCAGAGGTAAGACTCGAGGTACACCGTACTGTCAGAACTGCGGAACCGGGCAAAATCGACGTCGAAAGGAACAATGTGCTTCTTGCCTGCGCTCTGCTCGCCTTGTTGCTGTTGAGCAGAGGCGAGGGGCGCGACCAGAAGCAGCAGAAGCGCGGGCAGAAACCACCGTGCCCTCTTACAACTCCACATGCGAGAAACCACCTCCTGAAGTTAGTGTGCCGCCCGTTTTGTTACCACCCTGCGCGTTTTTTGCACCCCAGGATTGCACGGCGACGAATTTGCAAAGTTCCGGCGAAATCGTTAGGGCGAGGTAACGAAAAGGAGAACGAGCCTGCGGTGACAGTTCACGTGGCAGACGGTGGGCTGCGTCAAAACACCGGGTGTCACGCTGCCGCTTCTGTAACCTCCACCTCCTCGAATTTCACCGAGACTACTTTGGACACCCCGTCACGCTGCATGGTAACCCCGTACAGGGCGTCAGCGGCGCGCATCGTCAGCTTGTTGTGAGTCACCAGAATGAATTGTGTGTTTTCAGAGAACTTGCGCAGCGCGTTGATGAAACGGTCCACGTTGGTGTCGTCCATCGGGGCGTCCACTTCGTCGAGAATGCAGAAGGGACTCGGCTTCACCAGGTAGATGGCAAAAAGGAGCGAAAGCGCCACCAGGGCTTTCTCACCGCCGGAGAGCAGGGTAAGCGAAGCCACTTTCTTTCCGCGGGGGCGTGCAACGATTTCCACGTCCGACTCAAGCGGGTCGTTCGGATTGGACAACTTGAGATCCGCCTCTCCACCGCCGAAGAAGCTCTGGAAGACCATCGTGAAGTTCTTACGCACTTCCTCGAACGTTTGCAGAAAGCGCTCACGGGCGGTGGTGTTGATCTGTCCGATTGTCTCCAGCAAGTTCTCTTTGGCTTGCAGCAGGTCCTCCCGCTGCGACCGCAGAAAGTCCAGCCGCTCTTTCTCCTTGGCGTGTTCCTCGATTGCCAGCATGTTCACGGGGCCCATTCGCTCAAGACGGGTACGCAGGCGCTCGACCTCGCTTTCCAGCTCCTCGAGTTCAATTTCTGCGTTGTCCACGGGCTGCAGTTTCACGTGCCAGGCTTCCTCGGTGCGCTGTTTGAGGTTGTCTGCGCTCAGGCGAAGCTCGTTGATTTCGAGCTCCAGCTGGTGGATGCGTTCGTTGACCTGCTCCAGCTCCTCACGCACGCTGCGAATCCGGGCCTGTTGCTGGGCTACGGCATTCTTGCGTTCCGAGTAGGTGCGCTGCGCCGCCTCCACCTTTTCTTCCGCATTTTCTTTGCGTTCCAGGGCACCGTCGAGGTCGGTTTCCAGAGCCCGAATTGCCGCCTCGTTTTGCTCGCGTTGCTTACGTGCCTCCGCCAGCTCCAGAGAGCGCTTTTTCCTGGACTCGGCAACTTCCAGACGTTCCTGCTTCAGCCGTTCCAGTTGTTTCTCCAGGCTTTCGAGCTCCGCACGCACCCGCACGGTTTCGTAGCGGATTTGTTGGTACGAACCGTCACTGATCTGGGCTTCTTCTTCGGCCTGGTCGGCTGTTTCCCGGGCCGCGGAAAGCGCTTTCTCCGCGGCTTCAAGCTGACCTTTCAGCCCCTGTCTTTCTTTCTCGAGTTCTTGGATTTGCGAAATGAGCGCCTGGGCCTGGGTAGTCAGTTCTTCGAGCTTGGCGGTGAGGCGCGAGCGACGCTCGTCCAGGTCAACGAGGTTTGCTTTGGCCTGTTCGTGATCGATCTGTGCTCTGTGGACAGTCCTGTCGAGCTCGGAAACCGCTTTCTCGGCCTCAGCAAGTTGCTGAACGGCTTCGGTTGCTGCTGCCTCTGTGCTTGCCAAAGCGGCGTTCAACCGCTCGATCTGCTTCTTCAGATCCGCCGCCTTTTTCTCGAGCTCCTCCAGGATTTGGCGGCGATTCAGCAGGTGCTGACCACTGGAGCCCGAGCTGCCTCCCGTCAGGATCCCTGAGCTGTGGACTACCAGACCGTCACGGGTGACCAGGACGAGCGGACTGGAACCTCCTACGTTTTCCAAAATACGCTGCGCGGCGTCCCAATCCTCGACAATCAGTACGTGTCCAAGCAGAGCCTGTGCGACCGGGGCAAACCAGCCGTCGTGCGTAACGACGTCGCTTGCCCAGGCTACGACACCGGAAGCGTCGATCTTGGGACGCTTCTGGGAAAGCTGGCGCAGAAGATCAAGGGCGACAAAGGAAATGGTGCCGCCTCTTCGCTTTTTCAGGATGCCCACGCCCTCAAGCGCGCTGTCTGCGAGGTCGCAAACAAGGTAGTGTGCGGCTTCGCCGAGAGCGGCCTCCACTGCACTGGCCAGGTTCTGGGGCGCGCTCAGAAAATCGGCCACCGTGCCCCGGATTCTGTCTTTCAGACGGTCTTCTGTGAGAAGCAAGCGAACGGCTTCCGGGCGATCTTCGTGGGTTTGCAGCAGGTGCCGTAACGCCTGAGCGCGTTCGGTGACCTTGCTCAGTTCCGCTTCGGCCTGGGCTCGCTCTGCCCGCAGCTGTTCGAGCTTCTCCTGCAGGGATGCACGGACCTGCGTCGCTTCCTCCAGGCGTGCCCGTGCCGAAATCAGTTCCTCCCGTTTGGCCTCCAGGGCAGCAGAAAGCGAGTCCAACTCCCGGGCTTTGCTTGCGGAACGCTGTTCCAGAGACTGTAATTCCTTCTCGAGTCGCTGCCGTTCCTCTGAGAGCGATGCGTGACGGGCCTGCAGTTTCTCGATTTCCAGCGAAAGGCGGTTCCACGAGGACTCCAGCTTGCGGTAAGCAGCCTCGGCGTCCTGGTAGCCTTTGCGAGCCTGTTCACGCCGCCTGAACGCCAGGGCACGCTTTTCCTCTGCCTGCCGCAGATTTTCCTCGACCTCCGAAACCCGTTTCTGCAGCGTTCGAATCCGCTGTCTCGTCGCTTCGCGCTCCTCTTCCAGTCGCCGGGCTCGCACCTCGAGTTCGTTCAGCTCGCGTTGGATCCGTTCGGCCGAAGCGATTGCGGATCGCCTGCGTTCTCTCAGCACCAAAAGACGTTCTTCGAGCTTTTGGGCTTCGTTTGCTCTCTGGTTAGCCAGCCGTTGAAGCTCTGCCAGGTTGTTTTCAGCTTCAAGCAGTTCGGCACGCAAACTTTCCTCTTCCGCTTCTTCCAGCTCGAGTTGACCCTGCAGTCGCTCGCGCTGGCGCTGGAGCCGTTGCAGTTGCTCCGTTAAAGGCGAGAGCTGGTCCAGGATCCGTTGAAGTCGGATGCCTGCCAGCAGCAGATCCTTTTCCCGCAGCTTGGCTCCGAGTTCCCGGTGACGCTCAGCCTGTCGTACCTGGGACTGCAGGCTGCGCACGTTTTTTTCCACCTCAGCGATGATGTCGTCGAGCCGGAAGAGGTCAGCCTCGGTGGCTTCGAGTTTTCGAAAAGTTGCTTTCCGACGCGCCTTGTACTTGCCGACTCCCGCTGCTTCTTCAAGGATGCGCCGACGCTCCTCCGCCTTGCCGTTCAAGATCGTTTCGATCATCGGGAGTTCGATCACGGAGTAGGCGTCGGGGGTAAGACCCGTGTCCATGAACAGGTTCTGAATGTCTTTGAGACGACAGGGTGTGCCATTCAGCAAGTACTGACTTTCGCCCGACCGGAACAGTCGACGGGTGACAGAGACTTCGCTGTACTCCACTGGCAACAAGTTGCGGGTGTTTTCCAGCGTGATCGTGACCTCGGCCATGCCAAGCGGGGCAGCGGCAGACGAGCCGTTGAAGATGACGTTTTCCATCCGTTCGCTGCGCAGCGCTCCCGCACGCTGCTCGCCAAGCACCCAGCGGATGGCGTCGACCACGTTGGTTTTGCCGCAACCGTTGGGCCCTACGATCGCCGTGATGCCTTTTGGAAACTGGAAAACCGTTTTTCGGGCGAACGATTTGAAACCCAGGATCTCGAGTTTGCTCAGGAACACCTTGCTTGCCTCTACCGGTTTGTGTCAGTGGTGAAGGACGTGCGAGAAGACTGCGTAAAGTCTGGTGGGATCAAGATGTAGCGACCGTTTCGGTGGACCCTCCCTATTTAGGTCTCGACGGCGAAAATTTAGCGACTCAGGGCCGCAAAAGCAAGGCATTTCTTGACGAGAAGTCCACCATTTCCCCGTGGGAGCTTCCAAAACACGTCAAGGCGGGTCGGCTCCAGCTGATGAAATCGCGATCAGGCCAAAACAGAAGCTCGGGAATCGCCCGGGGGATTCGCCGGGGATTGGTACCCTGGTGGTCTGGAGGTCCCATCATTTGACCTGAATTCTCTCATCCTTTCCTGAACTCACTTTGCGCCCTCGATCAACCCGAGGTACCTTCCCATCCAGTAGGGCAGGAGCCACCAAACCCCGCTGCTTTCAGTGCGGCCACCGTCTCCCTGGACAGCAGCCCAAGGGTTGTTGTCCCAACGGATGACCCCGCGCTCACTGGGAGGTAGCAGGCGGCTGGTCTGCAAAGTCTCGAGTTCCGGGTAGCGAACCAGGTGCACATCTTCTCGGTGTGAGTTGTCCACGGTCCACCGGATCAGATCCAGGGAGGCATCTCGCAGGGCGAAGAGAGAGAGCTCCGGTTGTGGATTCTTGCCGGTGCACAAGGCGTAGGTGTAGTCGAAGAACGGGCTTTGGTCGCCTCGAACTCCTTCGTACCAGCGATCCAGGCTTTCGCGGTACAGTGCCAGGAGTTGAGGGTCCTCTTCGTGCAGCAAGAGACAGGGGTAGGCGAGGGCCAGCAGTTCGTCGTCGATGTGGGTGCGGAAAGCGGGATTGAAGGTTTTGGCGCGCTTCACGTTCTCGGCGTAGCCTTCCTGGAAGAGCAACCTTCGGTACAGGCGTTCGTACCGGCGGTCGCCACTCACGTGGTAAGCCAACTTGAGGTAGGAAAGTATTTCGAGGGAGTTAATGCCCCGCTCGGGCGTCCAGTCGGGATCGTTGTTCAGGTAGTTCGGTGCCCAGACGCCCCAGGTGGTGTGTCGGCCGTCCATCCCCCGGAGGACGTACCCGCCCTCGATGATGTAGTCCACGATGCGACACACGTGTTGGGCCACTTGACTACGTTCGAGCGAATCGGCTACCAGGTCGTAGTAAAGCAGGTAACCGTACATGTGGCCCGTGATTTCATCACTGCTGGTGTCGCCTTTCCAGAGCCATTTGCCGTCTGCGGACCTGCGCCAGTGTGTTTCCACGCACTTGTCGCGAGGATTTCGAACGCGCCGCTCGGCGCGTCGTTGCGGGGTGATGACCTCGTTTGGGTCGGCCATTTGCGTCCAGTTGCTCGGGATAACGGTACGCGCGACGAACCCCGCTGTTTGAGTAACGGTTTGAAGGAAACGCAGGGCTTCAAAAGCCCGCCGTGCGTGATCCCTTGCCTCTGGGTCGCCGGTGGCGGCGAAACGAAAAGATTCCATGGCCAAGTACATCGACGTGTACTGGCCATCGTTGTCGTCGTCCCTGGGCTCCCAAGTCGTCGTGTCGCCCGGAACACGTAAGCGGCATTTCTCGACGAGCCACGGAGACCGCACGTGGCGACGCATGCAAACGCGGTAGTAGTGGCGGGCCTTTTCTGCCAGCGTGAGCTGCCGCTGCATGATCGCGCTAACACCGTTTGCCGTGGCGATCCAGGCCGTACCGTCGCGATCCAGCGTAACGTCGCGGACGTGGTCGTCAAGCAACCAGCGGCGACTGTGGCGCAGCGACCACCTGTAGTGGCCATACCGGGTTACACCCAGATCGGTGCCAACCCACATTCTCCCATCCGGTCCCCTCGTGATGCAGTTGACCCAAACCGTCGGCAGCCCATCTTCAGGGGTGAAGTTTGCGACGCGAAGCCCCTTGCCGTACACGGTGACGCCGCCGAGTCCGCCTACCCAGAGTTTGCCTCGAGAATCCAGCGCCAGCGCACGTACGTCGGCGCTGAGCAGTTCGTCGGTTGTGCGGTAGGCGCGCACCTGCCTGCCCCGCACGTGGTAGAGTCCCACGGCGGTAGCAAGCCAGAAGCCGCCCTGCGGGTCGGCTTGGAAGGCGCGCACAGACCCTGGAAGGGGCAGTTCCAAACTGTGCCACTCTCCACCCTCGTTTGTCCACGCCCCGTCGGGACCAAAAGCGTAAACTGCCGTACTCGAAACGCCAACCGTGCCCACGGGACGAGCCACGGGCTGAATCGTTTCGAACTTGCCATTTTTGAAAACGCACAGACCTTTCCACGTCCCCAGCCACACCGCTCCGTCTCGCGAAACGGTGACGTCGAAGGCGGGTCCGGCCAGAGAATCTGGCAAAGGTGTTGTCCACTTGCCCAGTTGCGGCGAGGTGAGCACGAAAACCCCGGCGCGGGTGGCGGCCCAGACGCTGCCACACGAGTCGACAGCAACGGCGCGGACGTCGTTGGCCGCTGCATCGGAGCTGATGGGGAAAGGCCTGTGAAACTCCTGCAGGAACGGCGTGTCCGGAGAGCCTCCCCGGGATGGTACAGCGGAAATCACGACCAGAAAAATGACCAGAAGCCGACGATGTGGCATTGGGGACCTCCCTCTCTGATCCGAGCTGCTCCACCAACTGCGCGCCCATCCTGTCTGGTGTCTTCAGGGCCCGAGCCGCACCAATGTACGTAAAGCGTGCACGCATTTTCAAGTGAAACAGACACCGGCAAGGTCACGAGCCCTCCTCTGAGACACGGCTTCGCTGGGGACAGCTACCGTCTTTCGGAAATCAGCGTTCGCAGCTGGATGACGTTTGGAGGAGCCCTCCCCTGAAGCGAGCCTTGCGTTACTGCAGCAGCCGTCTGGAGGGAAGATCCCCGCCTTTCAGGGGTTTGGTGGCGTCGGAAGACCGCGAACACCGCGCCTTGGACAGGACGTGCGTCGGGGAGGCTACAGGTTTTGTGTTCAGGCGCGGACGCAGGAGGGTTCGGGGGATCTTAGCAGAGTCAAAAACCGCCGTACACCCGCAGCAGCACAGTGGACGAGTGGTACACAGCGGAGCCGAAATCGTAGTACTCGGCCATCAAGGAGAGGCCGCTAGTGATTTGAAAACTGAAGGAGGCGCGGAAGTTGCTGCTCAACGGGTAACCCGGGTTGCGTGCCAGGGAGTAGCCGGCGCCGACCACAAGGCGATCACTGAAAGCGTGGTCGAGACTGACACCAAGGGATTGATGAACGAGATTGTCGGGCGTCCAGTACGGGATCGAGTTCGGGTAGACGGTTCGGAAGTCTTCGTAACCCACGTAACCCTCGACGATCACACCGGGCCTCGACATGCGAATGCGGTAGGATCCACTCACGAACCAGTCGACTTTTCGATTCCCGTCCGAAAAGTCCACAAGATCTGCCAGGGCCCGCAGCTGGAGACGGCTGGAAGGTGCATGAATTAGTCGAACCTGCCAACCGCTGGCGCTGATGTTCTCTCTCACGGCGAAGGCCCCTTCGCGACTTTCGTGTTGCCACACCCGCACGGCCGCGACCAAAGGGTAGCCGAACCTGTGGTCCAGCCCCACGCTGTAGCCCGTCGGTACCCAGTGGTTCGCGTAAGAAGTTCCCTCAATCGAACCGGAGAACCAGGTGGCAAAATGTAACCCGCGCCGAACGGCAAGCTCGCCTCCGGTTCCCCACACGGTGGCCGAGGTGTCGGGCCGTCGTTCGACGAAATTTCGGTGCCAGCCCCGGGCGGCAAACTCCCAGTTGGACTTCCAGGGCACAGACACTTCGGCCGTCGTGGTGGCAATTGTTAGGTCGTTGGAGTCGTGCATTTGTTGCCACTTGGTAGACCACTCTCGCCCCGGGAACCCGAACTGGTCCAACAGGAGCTCACGTGCGTTCAGGTGTTCTGGCGCGCGTTGCAGGAGGGCCGTCAGCTGTTCCCACAGCGCGTTCGCCGGAGCGCCGCTCCAATTGAGGATTTGCACAAGTTTCCAGCGTGCTTTCACGTCGTCTGGATGGGCTGAGAGCCAGCGACGCAGGACTTCAGCCGCCTCCTGTTGACGTCCACTCCACATGAGGACGTCTACAAGACCCCGCCAGGCCACGGTGTTTTCTGGATCCTGTGTCAACACGTGCCGGTAGGCTTCAATCGCCTCGCTCCAGCGGTTGTTCCAGCTGCACTGCTGTGCGTAGTCCAGCCACCAGTCGAGTCGCTGCGGGGCCAGGTGCAGCAAGTAGGCGTACACTTTCAGCGCTTTCTGGGACTGGCCGGCGGCGAAAAGGCTTTGCACCAGGCCGTGAACCGCGAGCGTATCCTTCGGGTTGCTCCTGACGAGCGCCGCGAACACCTCAACAGCGCAGGTGGCTTTGGCGTTCCACAGACATTGCTGAGCCAGGGTCAACCGAAGCTTGCGATCGTTCGGCCGCAGGCGTACAAGTTGCTGGAGGAGCGGGATGGCTTTCTCAGGCTTGTTCGCCCAGATGTAGTGTTCGGCCAGGGTGCGCATCAGAGCGGTGTCGCCAGGGGCTTCTCGCAACAGCGCTTGGTACTGAGCAGCAGCTTTGGCGGGCATGCCATTCCAGGAGTAAAGCCTGGCCAGGAGCTTGCGTGCCTCAGTTCTGCTGGAATCGAGTTGCAACGCACGCTCCAGCTCCAGGATGGCTCGTCCCTGTTCGTCTGCAGCCAGGTACGCCTTCCCCAGGGCGATGTGTACCTCCGGGTTGTTCGGTTGGAGGGTTGCCTTGTGGCGCAGCGAATCCAGATTCCCTGCGCCAGCAGTGTTGGCTGTCAGCGCAGCCACCGTGAACGCGAACGTCAGGACAAAAGCTCGTTTCATTGCTCAACCCAGATCGTGCGACAAACTGTAGCCCTTCACGTTCGGAAAGCCAGGTGGTAGTTACGCCCCAAAGCCTGGAAGTTGCTTAGCTGGAGCGGTCTTGACGAAGCCTTTCAGGCCATTCCCCTGTGAACCGTCGTCAGTTACACCGCCACCTGCCGGACGTACAAATGGTAATCGATTTCCTCAAAGCGCTCCGCAAAGACCCTGTACGCGCAGACCAGGGCCAGGGAGGCAGCTGTGAGGTAGCTCCAGCCCAGATGCGTTGCGCCCCAGCGAAGCGAAAAAAGCGTAAGCCCTGTGTTCAGCACGAAAAACACCAGCGTTGTTAGCGCGGCTTCGCGACGCAATTCGAGGTAGAGCATCAAGATCACCAGGTTTAGAAACAGGACGTTTGCGAAGGCTCCGAACAGGAGAATGCGAAACAGGTTCACCGAGACCCAGCCGTACCCTGTAACCTTGAGAACCTGGGGTGCCAGGATAAAAAGCGCCAGCGTGAACACACCCTGGAACTTTGCCAGTCCGAACATGCCCTTTTGCGCTGTCTCCAGCAGATCAACGCGGGCGGCGTCAATCAGGACGAGCGGGTCACGGAGAATGCTGTCGACAAATTTGCGGTAGGCTTCGTAGAACGTTGTCTCCGCGATGATCAGAAAGTAAGCCAATCCTGGCACCATGCTCAGGAACGCCAGGAAGGCCGGGACATCGTAGATGTTGCATGAGTAGAAAATACTTGCACCTTCCGGCCGCCCAATTGTGAACCACACCAGGATTTTGTCGATCCACACACCGGCGTTGTAAAACAGTCCCGCCAGCGCGATGTGCCTGTACGGCCTGATCCAGCGAAAATACGAAGGTTCCCACCAGCCCTTGCCGTCGAACTCTCGTTCGCCTACCAGGTAGAGGAGAACGAGAATGATGAGTTGACCCGTCAGGTAGCCCAGCAGTGCCCAACTCGCGTTGGCACGCTTCAGCAAGAGCACCGCCAGGGCGAAGCTGGCGGCCGAACCCACGAGGAAACTGAAAAACACCTGCCTGTAGTTGCGAGAGGTGCTGACGTAGCTCATCAACATCCAGAGCTCGCTGAGTGTCAGGAACAGAAGAAGCGCTACTACGCGGAACAGCAACGGGTTACCGGGAGAACTGTTGAACCGCATCAAGATGATGGCAGGCAAGCCGACGGCCAAGCCCAGCACCAGGACGGGTAACGAGGCTGTTCTGAAACCCGGCACAATTTGCTCCGGCTTTTTCAGGAAAACCCGATCGGCGATGAATCGGATGAGCGTGTTCTGCCAGGGACCCGTGAGAATGAGGGAGAACGCGTACGCGTAAATCACTGTGATCGTCAGGAGTCGTGCAGAGCCTTCGGCAGCGTAGGCCCCGGTGAAGAGCCCAATCAACACCAGGGCGGCAGTGGTTGTAAGCCACGGTCCAGAGGACAGCACAGTTCCGTAAAGAAAGGCCTTCAGGTAGCTCAGGTACGTGCCTTTCTTGATCAGTTTTTGTAGCTCGAATCCGATTCCTGCCACGAATCACCTCATGCGTACATCAAGCTGTGGTAGAGCGTTGCGTAATCGCGCCAGATCTTGCGAATGTCGTACTGTCGCAGCGCGCGTTCGCGGGCTCGGCGTGCCATTTCTCGAGCTCTTGCTGGCTCCGAGAGAAGCCGGGTGGCTGCGTCGGCCAACTCATCTGGAGCTTTCGGTGGTACAACGAACCCGTCATTTTGGAGCAGGTCGCGGACGTCGCCCACGTCCGTAGCCACGATGGGCACGCCCGCGGTCATGGCCTCGATGAGCGACAGTGGCTGCGCTTCTTTCACGGACGTCAGCATCAGCAGGTCGAAGCGCTCGTAGTAGGCGACCACGTCGGCTCTGCCCGTGAATGTGAGGCGGCCCTCGAGCCCAAGGTGTCGGGTGAGCTGGACGCACTCGCGGTAGTAGTGTGGGCTTTCATCCGTTGGACCCACCACCGTAAACCGGGCCGTGGGAAACCGCTCTCCCAGGATTTTGGCACTCAGGATAAACGTTTTGACGTCCTTGATCGGCGTCACCCGTCCGACGAAACCGATCTCGGGCACGGGTGGTCTGCCGTTACGGTGAATCTCGGCGAAGCGCTCCGGGTCGATGCCGTTAGGGATGACGCGTGTTTTCGTGGGTGGCGCGCCGAGCTCGATCTGGGCTTTGCGGTTGCGCTCGAAAAGTGCCACGATCTGGTCCGCCTGGTCGTAGGCGATCTTTGCCAGCCCCCGAAACATTTTGTGCCACATTTTTTTCTGGTAGCCTTTCACCAGATCGGAGCCGTAGATTTCCATTTCGCGTTCTTTGGCGTAGATACCGTGTTCAGTGAGCAGAAAGGGCTTGCCCGTACGCACTTTAGCCATGGCGCCGAGAAGCCCGGCGTAGCCAGTGCTGACGGCGTGGTACAGATCCGCTTCCGGCGGTTGCTGCTGCAGCATTTTGAAAACCGGCATGTGGGTGGCCATCCAGCTCCAGTAGTAGTCGACAAAAGGCTCGATCGGCATGTTGCGGCGGTGGAAGTGCGTCACGAGGCGCCAGCCCTGTTTGTCGCGCAACAGATGCCGCAAGTTCAGTGAACGGGTACCGGGTTCAGAAACCTGCATCACAACGGACGCAAAACGGTCGTAGTCTCCGTCGATCAGCTCCAGGTGAAAAGCGGCGATTTCGTTCCAGCCTTCCTGCCTGTTGCCGTGGGTTGGCGCGTCCTTTTCCGGAGAGCCACCCAAGGCGACGCGCCGCACTTCAACCACGTTTTCGGGTAGTTCGTAGCGAAAGGGTTCGTCCCCTCGCGGAGAAATGGTCCAGAGGACGAATTCTTCATCGTGCAGACCTTGGATGAGCCTGTGGGTCCACTCGGCCACGCCGCCAACCGTGAACGGGTACGAACCTTCGAGAATCAAGCAAATCCGGCTCATCGCCCGCTCCTCCGTGACGTACGTTTGCTGGGACGTCGGCGCCTTACCAGTTCGTCCACGTCCTCCTCCTGGGCTAGCTTGCGGGCTTGTTTCTTCGCCATCGCCAGGCTGTAGATGGAGAGGAGCACGATCACGAGCATCAGCACCCCGTAACGACCGTACGACATCAAGTAGCCGTGGCGAGTTGTGAGGCTCAGCTCAACCGGTGCCCAGCCCTGGACTGGAACACGCAGACGCAGAAAGCCACTCGAGTCGCTGCTGGCGTAGGTCACCTGTCGACTGGAGGGGTTAGCAACTTTGTAATAGGCCGCCGGTTGGAGGCCAGCGAGGAACACGTCCGAGGTACCGAAGCCGTACATTTCGAAACGGATGTCCGTTGCATTTGCCGCCGCTTCCCAGCGCCGAATCAAGTTGCTGGATTCGACCACGTGAGGCCGTTGTTCCAGGGGCTGACTGGCGGGTGCGAGGGTTATCCGGTGTTTCTGGCCTTCGTCCAGGTGCACGTACAGGTAACCACGTTTGCGCACAAAGCCCAGCACACCGCTTGAATGGGCCAGATCGACAACCAGCGTGTCGGTGTCAAAACGCACTGTTCTGAGGAACCCGCCGGTGTGTACAAGCCACGTGTTCGGTCCGTCGGCCGCGACCTCAGCGTGGAGGAAATCGCGGGCCATGTCCACGTACTGTCCGGCCGTCACCGGGCAAATCGGCTGATCCCGCACCCAGGCGACCACTTCCTTGAGAGCCCGTAGCGACTTTTTACGCTCCCCGCTGTAGTAGTGGAAGTACAAGTCGATGGGCACCAGGGGGTATTTGTCCCAGCCGACCTCAAACGTGGTGATGACTTCGCGGAAACCGTCGAAAGGACCGCGCCAGTGGTTGGTGAATTCGTAGTCGTTTGCGGCGCGCATGTTGTACTGAATCTGCTCCCCGACGTGATGAAAAGCGGCGGAGAAGTTGCTGATCGAAGGTGCGTCGGGGTAGACTCGGGCGCGGCCACCGTTGAGGGCCCGGATGTTGTGTTCGTTGACTTTTCTCAGAAGATTTGCCCCCGGGTTGCACATGCCGGTCCACAGAAACACGTTGCAACTGTCGCGGTCTTGCAGGATGACATGTGTGACGAAGTGCAACGATCCGAAAATCTCTTTGTCGGCGTCCAGGTGGCTGTAACCCGGGATGTCGGAAACCAGCAGATCGCCGGTACGCCAGTCGAAGGGATGTGCGAAACTGTGGCTTGCTGGCTCCACGTTTGGCAGACTGAAGATTCGACGGGCTAGCTCAACGTCGCGGACGCTGCCAAGCACCTCGGGATCCACACGCGCCTGGATGAGCGACGCTGTGAAAGGCAAGGGTGTGGGAACCAGGATTTCCTCGCGGATGACATCTCCGCAGAGGTAGTTGGGTTTGATCTGGCTGTCGGAAGTCAGCCCGTCGCCGTCGACCTGTGAGAAAAAGAGACGTCGTCCGAACAGGGTGGCAAAGTCGAGTTTTGGTTCTTCTGCGCAGCCCAGTGCTTCGGACAGGAAACGGATTGGGTCGATGTACCACTGAGTTTTGAAATCCTCTTCGCCGCCGGGCAGCTGCACGTAGGCGAGTTCTGGCGCCACGTAGCCACCCTTTGGCGAAAGGAAGGCTCCCAACAGGGGAGGATCGCCCCGGTACGTGATAATCGCTTTCACGCGACTGTCCGCGGTGTGAATCGGTACGAGGCCGGCTGGTGACGCCGTTGCCACGTCCCTTTCAAAAGCTGCAAGCTTGGGGTCGCGCCACAGCAGCTTCAGCCGACTTGCTGGGACCCACTGCTCTGGCTGGCAGACCACCCCGAAGCGAGCAAAAATACGCCGCGTTTCCTGTCTGTCTCGGGAGCTTTCCGGCTTTCCGAGCTCGAAATTGGCCCCGAAACTGCCGAGGATGATCACACGTTTCCCTGCGTCGAGCTGGTTGGCCAGCCACCGACGGTAGCGCGAAGCGGCGCGCATGCCATCGGCCTGGAACCAGGTGACAACAGCCCGGTAGCGACGCATTGCCTCCGGGCCGGGCAGAGGGGCTTCTGCATCTGCGTACGTCACCCGAAAACCAAGGAAGTTCAGCGGCAGCTCCAGTAACTCGTGGATTTCACAATTCTCTTCGTTGCGGTGTTCGCTGGATTTGTACAGCGCCAGGACATCGCGGCGGACTGGTGTGGCGGACTCGACCTGGACTGCCAAGAACAGTAGGACTGTTGCAACCGCAAGTCCTGCGCTCCAGGGCCTAAGCAGCGGGTGCAATTTTCGTGGCTTTGCCGTCATTGGTTCAGCCAGAACTCCACGGTCTGTTCCATTTCTTCTGGCAACGGTGCCTGGGAGAGCCGCTTCACGCTGTGTACGACCGAATCGTAATCGCCAAGCAAGTAGTAAATCTCGGCCAGAGCAAAAAACGCCTGGGTATTTTGGGGACTCAGGCGAAGAGCCCGTTTGTAGTCGCCAAGAGCGTCGGTGTAACGTTTCAACAGCTTGCGCACGTTTCCGCGTTGCAAAAGGTTGGCCACGTTGTTTGGCGACTGTTCTAAGAGGCGGTCCAGGATTTTCTCTGCTCTTTCCAGGTACCACCGGCCGATGGTTTCCCCCGGGAGACCCGTTTCCGCGTACTCGCAGAACAACCTGGCCAAGTTTTGCTGTGCGTTGCTGTCGGCGCGTTTGCGAAGCGCGTTTTCCAGTTCGTACATGGCTTTCTGGTAGCCGCTGTCCAGCCGGTCCAGGGTTTCCGCTGCGTACAGGCGCACTTCCTCGGACCCGTCGCGGAGTAGCTCCTGGAGTTTCTGAACCGCCCACGTTCGGTTCGGATGTTTGGCCAGATCCTGAATGGCCTTTCGGCGGACACTGAGATCCGGGTCGCTCAGCGCATCCACGATTGGCTCAAGTGCCAGGCTGATCTCGACGTACTCGCTGATGTCGATCAGACCAAGCTCCAGCGCTTGCTTGGCTTCTGTAATCGTCTCGGGCCGAAACGCTGGTTCTTCCAGATTGCGGGTCAGGTCGTTGTTTTTGTCACGCCTGAGAGGCCACATGGCTCGTTGTGTTTTTGTTCGTGACGGTTGACTTTGGTACAACAGCGGGCTTCTTGGCCAGCTCCAGAGACTGCTCGGCAAGCTGGATGAGCTGTCCCGCCTCGCGGATGTAGGGTCTGTACGTGGAAAAACCGTACGCAAGTCGAATGATGACGTCGGTACTGCCGAAGTACTTGGAAGCGCTCTGCACCTTTTGGCGGATCCGCTCGGCCACCTTCATCGCGTCGTTCAGGGATGTGAGTGGCAGCATCACGTAGTAGGTGCCGCGGCGTGGGCCAGCGCACACGACGTCGATCTCCCGCAGGTTCCGCTGGATAAGTTTGCCCACTACCTTCACAACCAGATCGCGTGTCTCGGCTGAGAAACGGGTTTCGATCTGGTCCAGATTGGTGATTTCGAACGCCAGGATTGAAAGGTGCAGATTGTGCCGGATAGTGCGACGAAGTTCCTTCTCCACAGCCTGGCGAAAGTAGTGTGCGTTGCGCAGTTCGGTCAGTTTGTCGATCTGATCTTTGGCCTGCAACTCGGCGAATCTTACAACGTTTGTGATCGCCGGAGCGGCGAGGTCGGCAATCATGGCAAGAATGCGGATCGTGGGTGCATTCAGCTTGATGAAGGGGATTTCCTCCACAGTCAGGAAAGCCAGCACAACGCTCTGCGCCACGATCGGTACGTAGACGAGGGCATGAGGCTCACCATTTTGCCACTGGGCTTCCAATTGTGGATCGTTGCGAATTTCCTTGACCGTCAAAATGCCGGGTCGCTCCAGCAAACGTTCGATGAGGGGATGATCCAGCGGGAAGCGGGTGGGCCGCGGGTCGGGGTCCCAGCCGAGCGAGGCAACCTTTTGCGCTTGGTCCACAGAGTAATCGATGATGTAGAGCGACGCCTTCCTGGCTCCGGTGAATTTGGCCGTAACTCTCAAAATACCCTGGTAGACCTGGTCTTCCTCGAGCGTTTCGAGCTCCTTGGTAGCCTTGTAGAGACTGTGCACCGTGGTTTCCTGGCCAAGGATGCGCTGCTCCAGCTCCTCCTTAACCTGCGTAACCGCCAGGAGCTGCTCCTTGATTCGCTTGTTTTCGGCCTCCAGTTTGCGGCGCAGGTCCTGCAGGCGAAAGATTTGTTTCTTGCTGTGTTCGCGGATCTCGCCTGCTACGAGCGCGACGACCACAGCGGGCACGGCCACAGGCAGGTAAGCTGCCCAGGAAAAGCCAACCCCAAAGCTCGCAG
This sequence comes from uncultured Cytophagia bacterium, assembly GCA_964644845.1. Classification (GTDB taxonomy): domain Bacteria; phylum Zhuqueibacterota; class Zhuqueibacteria; order Oleimicrobiales; family Geothermoviventaceae; genus Geothermovivens. Next base: position 74,226 of record CAZXXS010000097.1, read on the forward strand.
GTCGAGCCAGGGAGCCCTGGGCAAGCACCAGAAGCAGTGTAAGGAGGGCTGACCAAAGGCCTCCGGCCAGGCCAAATTGGGCGGCTCCAACGAGTACGGCAATCAGGTACGGATTTGGAGCGACGGTAAGGAACCCGGGATCGTAAGGAAAAAGGGAGAAGTTGACCGCACCTAACGCCAGAAAGGTGAAGGCCAGGGTGAGCACCAGATCCTTTTCCAAGCCAACTCTGTCGGCCAAGCTTTTCACGACTGCACTCCTTTGTCCGCGCATTTGTCGCGCTTCAACCGCCTGCGCTGAAATCCAGAACTTGCCACCGGCTACCAGCTCCTGGTGAGGGAGCGGACATCGCTTTTCCGCGGAACGCAACGCCGTGCCGACACAACGCTACCTTCCGATTGCGCAGCCTGCGGCACGACAGGCGATGGCCTAAGCGCCGGGAACACTCTTGCGGTCGAAGACGTAGTGTGTGTCAATGCTTCCAAATCTCAGGGGCCCGCCGATCGGACCTCTACTGCAAGGTGTCCAACCACGTTGTGCCGTCTGAGTTACGCCCCGGTTGGGCCGAGCATCAGACTCAAGTCGACAAACGAATCCTTCTCTTTCGATGCGGTTTCCCGCTTGCCCGAAAGCAGTTCGGGCAAATCGTGTTCGGAGTGAACCACGTGGTCCCTCCAGGCGGGAACGTTTTCGAAGATTTGTTTCAGCGTTTCTGAACTCACCAGCACGTAGACGGAGCTGCGTGTCTCCTTGGCCCGTCGCAGGGCCTCGGTAAGTGACCACAAAGCCGCCGCGTCCACGTACTGAACGGATCGCAAGTCAAGGATCACAGGGCGCCCCGGTCTGGTGAGCGAACCAATTTGCCTGACGATCGCGCGAGCGTCTTCCTGGCGTAGCGTGTCGGTTGCGTCCACCTGGAGCACCGCGCCGTTAGGGTAAATGATCGTTTGTAACCTCGCTCTGTCCCGCGGCAACTGGATTTTAGCGTCTTGAGCAAGCAGTCGGCGCAGTTCGCCCGCGTCGGAACAGGTTGTGAAGATGCGAATTAGACGGGTGACCTCGAGGATGTCCCGAACACTCCGCTTTGGACGGTACAGAATGAGTCTTCTGCCCTTCTTTGTCAGCTCTCGCCGCAGCCAGATCAGCGCTCGAAGGCCAGCGGAGTCGACGAAATCCACGTTGTGAATGTCGAGCACAACGGTGCGAGCGCTGGCAGTGAGCCGCTCGATTTGCTCGCGGAACGCGTCCACGTTGCTGATGTCGAGCGCGTTGGCCCCCGTAAAGGAAACGAGAACGAGGTCTCCCTGACGTTTCGAAGAAAGCATCGGCTCGGTGTCCTGGACGTTTTGGTCGCGCGCCTGGTTGAGTTCCAACCGCGACATCGGCTAACCAGACGTAGATTCCGAGGGAGGCGCGAGAACGCAAACTCTGTTTCCGCAACAGAGTGATTTTGGAGTGTGGCAGTGTTGACACTCTCCAAAGTGTTCCTGATGAATCGGTGCGCGTTCCCGGGCAGTTTCCCTCTGTCAACAAAGCTATCGGTTTTGTGCAGAGTTTCTTTAACAGTGGGGTCCGAAGCTCCTTCCAACCTATCGAAAAGTCAATTATTTGGATCAATCGGTCTGGGTTTTTCACCTTGACAATGTCGGCCTTTTTTGATAGATTTTTGGCTCAAAGGTTAGCGGCTGCGGCGTGCGAACCCCAGGACTTAGAGAAAGCGGTTTCATGGCTGAGGACATTCTGCGCATCAACGGCATGCTATTCCACGCGCACCACGGCGTGGAAGAGACGGAGCGTCTCTACGGTCAACGTTTTGAGGTCGATGTTGAAATGGCTCTGGATCTTTCCGCGGCGTGTCGGACCGACCGGCTCAGCGATTCGGTGGATTTCCGTGAGGTCTACGACGTTGTGGAGGAGGTGATGCTGGAGAACAGTTTTCACCTGGTGGAAGCCATCGCGGAAGCGATTGCTCAGGCTTTGCTGGAGCGGTTTCCCGTGGAGGAGGTTCTCGTGCGCGTGCGGAAACCGTCGCCCCCTATGCGCGGACTGGTCCAGAACGTAGAGGTCGAAATTGTCCGGCCAGCCTGATTGGCGAAACGCCTACCTGGGTCTCGGCTCCAATCTTGGGAACCGCCTTGAGAATTTGCGCTACGCTGTGCACGCACTCGGTTCGCATCCTCACGTACAGCTGCGAAAAGTTTCCGCGGTCTACGAAACCGAACCGGTTGGCGATGTTTCTCAACCGTACTACCTGAACGCCGTGGTTGCGGTGCGCACGCGATTGGCTCCGGAAGCATTGCTGGATTTGTGCCTGCGGCTGGAAGCCGAGCGCGGGCGCGTGCGGAAAGAGCGCTGGGGTCCGAGAACACTCGACGTGGACGTGCTGCTTGTCGAGGGAGTGCACTTGCGGACGACACGTCTTGAGCTGCCTCACCCTGAACTGACGCGCCGACGGTTCGTTTTGCAGCCACTGTCTGACGTGGCGCACGACGAGCTGCTCGAGCCATTCGGGAAAACGGGAGCAGCTTTGCTAGCAGGTTGTTCCGACACCAGGTCAGTCCGTTTTTTCGGCCCGGCTGAGTTGCTCAGTCCATCTGAGGTGCAACACGCGCGGTCGTTGTAAGCGGAGCCCCGCAATGCAAGAGTTCCGGCGGGTTTTCTGGAAAAGGAAGCCCCTGGTACGCGTCGCAATGCCGCCACATGAATGCGGGCTGGTTTGCTTTGTAACATTTTCGTGAATTCAGCGGACGGGACGGATTTTGAAGCTCCACTACCTTGCCATTGAAGGAGTCATCGGGGTTGGCAAAACCAGTTTGGCCAAGAAACTGGCCGAAAGGTTCAACGGCAGACTGGTACTGGAGCAACCCGAAGAGAACCCGTTTCTGGAGGACTTCTACCGGGACCCGCAGCGATTTGCCTTTCAGACACAACTGTTTTTCCTGCTCAGTCGTTTCCGGCAACAGGAGGAAATCCCGCAGCGTGATTTGTTCCACGATTTGGTGATTTCGGACTACTTGTTCGCAAAGGACCGCATCTTTGCCCACCTGAACCTGGACGATCGGGAACTCTCCCTCTACGACCGGGTTGCCAGTCTGCTTGAAAAAGAAGTGCCGGTGCCGGACCTGGTTGTGTACCTGCAGTCTTCGCCCGAGCGGTTGATGGCAAATATCCGGAAGCGAAACAGACCCTACGAGCGTAACATGTCTGAGGAGTACATCCGGTCGCTTTGCGAAGCGTACAACCGGTTTTTCTTTCACTACCAGCAGTCGCCTTTGCTGGTGGTGAACGCAACGCAAATCGATTTCGTGAACCGGGAGGAAGATTTCGAGGATTTGGCAGCCCAGATCATGCGCCCACATCGCGGGGTGGAATTTTACTCCCCGGTTCGGGGATAGGAGCGAGCGATGTTGTTTCGACTGTTCTACGAAATCCTGCTTTTCTACCTGATCTACAAAGTGGTCAAGTGGGTACTCAGTTCACACCGTCCCTCTGTTTCGGGGCGGCAGCGCCCAGAAGTGCCCGAAGAGGACATCGAGGACGCCAAGTACCGCGAGATCAAGGACTGAAGACTCCCCGACCGGCTTTCGAAGTCGGGGCAGAGCGGCGACCTCGACAGAGAAGGGTACGGCCGCGAATCAACCGAACATCCGTCCGGCTCCGCAAGGAGGATGAGGCGGATGTTTTTCTGAATGGACTCGGGTCGGTGTTGCAGGTCTGACCGCTGTTTCGGCCTGGACTGCGAAAGTGGGGAGAACGCTAAACTGGCACCGGATTCCAGTCGGCTCTAGCGCGGGCTGGATTCCTTGTTTAGCCCCGGGTGGAAGGAACTTTCACTTCGACGTTGAGCGAGGTTTGTCAATTTGTGGCGTGTTTACCGTAGAGTTCTGAAATACGTTTTCCGTTACTGGCGCTGGCTCATTGGGTCCGTCATTTCGATGCTGTTTTTTGTATTCTTCAGCGCCTTTTCGCTGACGGTTGTGATGCCGTTCATCAACGTGCTCTTCCAGTCGGAGACGGCCAGCACGGCGGTGAGCCAACAACGCAGCCAGGTGCAAAAGCCGGACACATCCGACCTGCCAATTCCGACAGCCAGGCTGCCCGATCTTCGCCACAAGCTTGAGCAAAAGTTGAACCAGCTCATGGCCAGCAGGCCGAAGAAGCAGTCGCTGGGTATTTTGTGCCTAGTAATTGCGGTGGGTTTCTTTTTCAAGAACCTTTTCCGCGTAGGACAGGCATTTTTCATGGCTCCCGTGGAGCAGGGGGTTATCCGCGACCTCCGAAGCGAATTGTTTCGTCACTACCAGCGTCTTTCGCTCCGTTACTTCGCGGGTGAACGCGCCGGGCAACTCATTTCACGGGTTATCTACGACGTTTCGGTGATCAACGCCTCGATTACGGCGGCCATCAACAGCTTTTTCCGGGATCCCCTGCAGATCCTCATCTACCTGGGCATCATGCTTTTCCTGAGCTGGAAGCTGACGTTGCTGGTGTTGATCGTTTTCCCCGTGGTCGGCTACGCAATGGCCGAAATCGGCAATCGCTTGAAGCGCGACAGCCTCAGGATGCAGGAGCGCGTGGCAGACCTGGCCTCGGTGCTGCAAGAGACAATCTACGGCATCCGTGTGGTTCGTGCTTTTGGGACTGAAGAGCGGGAGGTGGCGCGATTCGACAAGGAGAACAACGACTTTTTCCGCACCGTGGTACGCATGGCCCGGATTCGCAATCTTGGGCCTGCCATCACCGAGTACCTTGGCGTGCTCGTCGGTGTCCTGGTGTTGTACGTCGGTGGCCTGGAAGTTCTGGGAAATCAGGCCGCTTTGAGCCCGGGTGGTTTTGTCCTTTTCCTGGGGGCGTTGTTTTCCATGATGCAGCCGCTGAAACTCCTTGGCCAGGTTCACAACAGCCTGCGAGAGGGCATGGTTGCTGCGGAGCGGGTGTTCGGCATTTTGGACACAGCGGTGGAGATTCAAGACCACCCACAGGCGGTGGAGGTGGAGGGATTCCGCGACAGGGTTCGTTACGTGGACGTTTCCTTTGCCTACGATGACGTGGCCGTCCTGCGCGACATCAATCTTGAGGTGCGTAAAGGCGAAATGCTGGCCATCGTGGGACGGTCCGGGGCGGGAAAAAGCACGTTAGTGGACTTACTCATCCGTTTTTACGACCCGACCCACGGGCACATCGAGATCGATGGTGTTGATCTGCGTCGGATTAAGTTGGCGTCGCTGCGGAAGCTGATGGCCATGGTGACGCAGGAGACGATTCTGTTCAACGACACGGTGCGCAACAACATCGCCTACGGCACAGAAAATGTGACGGAGGAAGAGATCGTCGAGGCTGCCAAGGCGGCAAACGCGCACCACTTCATCATGGAGATGCCGCAGGGTTACGACACGGTGATCGGGGACCGTGGTGTGCGACTCTCCGGCGGGGAACGTCAACGGCTGGCCATTGCGCGGGCCATTCTGCGGAATCCGGCCATCTTGATTCTGGACGAGGCAACGTCGGCGCTGGACACGGAATCCGAAATCATGGTTCAGCAGGCAATCGAGCGTTTGCTCGAAGGCCGGACGTCGTTCGTAATCGCTCACCGGCTCTCCACCGTGAGAAACGCGGACCGAATTGTAGTTCTCGAGGCTGGTCGAATCGTGGAGGAGGGGCGCCACGAGGAACTGCTGGAACGTGACGGCGTGTACCGGAAGCTGTACCTGATGCAGTTTGCCGGGGAGTACGAACATGCGGGTTAGCGGCCTTACCATCGTGCGAAACATCGAGATCATGGATTACCCCGCCGTGGAAGCCATCCGTTCGGTGCTGCCTCTGTGTGACGAATTTGTGGTTGTCGTTGGTAAGTCCGAGGACAACACGCTGGATCGCATCCACGAAATTGCTGACCCTCGAATCCGGATTGTAGAAACCGAGTGGAATCTGAACGTGCGGCGTGGAGGCTACGTGCTGTCTGAGCAGACGAATATCGGACTCTCCCGCTGCACGGGTGAGTGGGTTTTCTACATCCAGGCCGACGAGGTCATGCATGAACGCTACCTGGAGCCCGTGCGGCAGGCGATGCTGCGACACGTGAACGACCCACGGGTTGAAGGGTTGTGGTTTCGGTACAAGCATTTCTACGGCAGCTACTGGGTTTACCAGGACAACTTCAGACGCTGGTACCCACGCGAAGTTCGTGTGGTGCGACGTGACGAGAACATCGTTTCCTGGGGCGATGCCATGGATTTTCGCCACAAAGACGGACGGCGTCTCCGTGCGAAACCCGCGCACGCAGAAATCTACCACTACGGTTGGGTAAAGCACCCGCGGAAGATGCTGGAAAAGAAACGACTGCTCGATCAGTTCTGGCACACGGACGAAGAAATCGAGCAACGCTACGGTGGCGTGGTCGAGTGGGCTTACCCGGATCGCTATTTTCTCGTGCCGTTCCGCGGTACACACCCCGCCGTCATGGCGGGGCGGGTGGCGAAACAAGATTGGACCCTTTCTCTTCCACGCACACCGTTGCGGTTCTGGCCCGTCCGCAAACTGGCGGTGTGGACTGAACCCGTCTGGAAACGGCTTGTGGGGTTGTTCTCGAGCGGTAAGATGAGTGCCGACCGCCGCGCTGGGCAGTCATCGAAAGCCGCAGAAGGTGCCGGCGCTTGAGAGGGGGTAGCGCTGAAGAGAGCGAGGTGAAGGTGAAGCAGAAAGATGAAAACGGTTTGGATCGGATACTTGGCTGGCTGTTGGTGGCCGTGGCCTTTGCGTTGCCCTTTTACATTGCCATCGAGCAGAATCTGTTTGCCCTTGCGACGCTCGTGTGGCTGGTTGGTGCGATCCGTTCCCATGGGTTCAAGCGGCTGGGGACTCCCCTGGATCTGGGCTTTGGGCTTTACCTGGCCGCAGAGCTCCTTTCTCTGCCTTTCTCCACGAATCTGCCTCAATCCGTGATCTACTTGAAGCGTTTCCTACTGATCATCATGGTGTATCTTGTGGGCTCCGGGATCCGGGATGAGCGCTGGCTTCGCCGTGTTCTCTGGGGATTTCTGGCTGGCATGTCGCTGTACTCGTTGTGGGGGCTCGTGTGGTTCTTTCAGCACCCCGACATCCGACTACGACACATCCAGAACAGCATGACAACCGGGGGCCTGACCATGATTGGGGCAGGACTGGCCCTTGCCCTGACGCTGAGTGTGCACGAAAGACGCTTGCGCTGGGGCGCAGCAATTGCTACCTTCCTGACAGGTTTGGCCCTCTTTCTCACGAACACGCGCGGATCCTGGTTGGGCTTCTTTTTTGCTCTGCTGGTGATCCTGTGGTACACAAAGCGCCGGCTTCTGTGGGTTGTTCCCGTGTTGTTAGCGCTGGGCTACCTGGCTGTACCGCCGGCACAAAAGGCGCGCGTGCGGGGCTTCTTCAGCCCCAGGTGGGAGAGCAATGCCAATCGTCTGATGTGGTGGCGAACCGGCCTCGAGATTTTCAAGCATTACCCTGTGTTTGGCATTGGCGACGTTGGTACAGAAAGAATGTACCGCCGCTACCAACGGAGCCCCGACGAAGAGCCGGTAGGCCACATGCACAACATTTTTTTGCACATCGCCGTGACGCTTGGAGTAGTGGGTTTGACTGCTTTTACGGCCATGCTTGTGATCATGGGACGCTTCCTCTGGCGCACCTTCGAGCGACTTCGGGGCGACGACCTGCTGGCTGGGGTGGCCCTCGGTGCGATGGCCGTGTTCGTCGGGTTTTTGGTAAACGGTCTTTTCGAGTGGAACTTTGGCGACGCCGAGGTGGTCACGGCATTCTGGTTTGTGGTGGGATTGGCCGTAGCTGTTTGGCGGCTGAGCGCGCAAACGGTCGTTGAGGAAATTGGGCCCGATTGAAACCTGCCAAGGGACAGTCTTCTGAAGTAGCCGAAGGCGACCGCGAAGAGTTGCGGGCCGCTTCGAAAGCGGAGCGCGACTGGTCTTCGGTCTTCTACCGGGTGGCTCTCAGCATCAGTCGAGAGCTGGATCTCGAGCGTCTTCTCTGGCTGATCATGGACGAAGTGCGCCAGGCGCTCGAGGCAGACCGCTGCACCGTGTTTCTGTGGGACGAGGACACCGACGAACTTTGGGCCTTGGCCGCCCACGGGGCCAAAGAGATCCGTTTTCCAGCGTCGCTGGGCATCGCTGGGCACGTCTTGCGCACGGGTGAGGTGCTCAACATCCCCGACGCCTACAACGATCCCCGTTTCAATCCGGCCATCGACCGCGAAACGGGTTACCGGACCCGCTCAATCCTGACGGCTCCGCTGCGGAATCACGTGGGGGAGACGATCGGGGTTTTCCAAGTGCTGAACAAGGAGAGTGGCCCTTTCACGCGCGAGGATGAGCTGCTGCTGGACGCCATTTCGGGGATCGCGGCCACGCAAATCGAGAACGCCAGGCTGTACGCGGAGTTGAAGAACAGCTTTGAGAGCTTTGTCGAAACGTTGGCAAGCATCATCGACGCACGGGATCCGGAAACGGCTGGTCACTCCAAACGTTTGGCCTTGTACTGTGAGGAGCTGGCACAACTGCTTGATCTCTCGGCTCAGGACACGGAAAAGTTGCGGATTGCCGCGCTACTTCACGACTACGGAAAAATCGCCGTACGCGAGGCCATTCTGTACAAGGCGGACGTGCTGACCGAAGACGAGCAAGAAGCCATGCGGAACCATCCGGTTTTCACCCGCCGGATCCTGGAAGAAATTCATTTCCCGAAGGCCTTGCGCGACGTCCCTCAAATCGCGGCTGCTCATCACGAACGTCTGGATGGCTCTGGCTACCCGGATGGACTCGCCGGGGATCAGATTCCGCCGCTGGCGCGTCTTCTGGCCGTTGTGGATGTGTTTGATGCCATGACGTCCAGGCGTTCTTACCGCGGTCGGATGGACTTGCGTGACGTGATGGAGGAACTCCGGCGAGGTACAGGGCGCCTTTACGACCCCGTGTACGTAGCTGCGCTTGAGCAATTGTCCGTAGCGCGATTTCTGGAAATCTTGAACGGTGGTGAGCTCAGATTCGCAAGCAACAGCGAACGGCAGGTTCTTGCTGGGCTGGACCTGCGGACACTTGTGAACCTGCTGAAGACCAACGTCCCCACGCCGGAAGTGAAACTCTTTGAGCGGTACTACCTGCCTGACGAAACTCAGGGGTGCGAGAATGGCCAAACGTGAGGTGGTGAGCACAGGAGAAGCGCCGGCAGCCATTGGGCCCTACAGCCAGGGTGTGGTCGTCTCGGGGCAGCTGGTGTTCACGGCCGGACAGATTGCGATTGACCCTGTTACCGGTGAAATGGTGGGGTCAACGGTGGAGGAACAAACCCGCCGCGTGCTCCTGAATCTCAAAGCGGTCCTCGAAGCAGCGGGCTCGGCGCTGGAACGCGTGGTGAAGACCACGGTTTTCCTGCGCAACATGAGCGATTTTCAGGCCATGAACGCCGTGTACAGCGAATTCTTCGGCGTGGCGCCGCCGGCAAGATCGGCTGTGGAAGTGGCCAGGCTTCCCAAAGATGCACTTGTGGAAATCGAGGCTGTCGCGCTTGTGGACTAAGAGGGGGCTGCGGTTTGCTCTGGTGCTGGTGTCTGCGTCCCTGGTCTGGCGCGTGGCGCAGGCTCAGGTGGACACGACCGCTGTGCGGGACACCACCAGGCTGCCCGATCCCCGCGGTGCCATGCTTCGCTCCATCCTTTTCCCCGGCTGGGGCCAGTGGTACAACGGCAAGAAACTCAAAGCAGGACTCGTGTTCGCCGTGGAAACTGGCCTCGTGGCCAACGCTGTTTACCAGAATTCGCTCGCCTCGAGAGCTACGGATGAGAGGGAGCGGTTTGTGTACATCGACAGGCGCAACCAATCCCTGTGGTGGTTGGCCGGTGCCGTCTTGCTCAGCAGTCTTGATGCTTACGTGGACGCACAGCTGGCGGGCTTCGACGTAGGGCCGGATCTGAGCTGGGTACCCGGGCGCGGACTGACTGTGGGAGCAAAACTGAGCCTTCGCAGACGCAAGCGCCCCAACTGAGGGAGCGTAGGAAAAGCAAGGGCTGGGTTCAAAATTCCGGAGAGAGCATGGAGGGAAGACGGGTTGACAAGGTCGAACGCGGCACCTGGGGCTCACGGGTAGGTTTCTTGATGGCTGCCGCTGGTTCGGCCATCGGTCTGGGGAACATCTGGCGTTTCCCGTACGTGACGGGTCAAAACGGTGGCGCTGCGTTCGTGCTCATCTACGTGGCCTTTGTCGTCCTGATCGGCATCCCAGTGATGATCGCCGAGTTTACGATCGGACGCAGCACTCAGAAAAACCCGATTGGAGCCTTTGAGACGCTGGCGCCGGGTAGCTGGTGGCGATGGGTTGGCGTACTCGGGGTTGTCACAGGAATTGGGATTCTCTCGTTCTACTCGGTGGTGGCCGGGTGGACGGTAGGTTACTTTTTCAAGACACTTACGGGCGCGTTCAGCCACGAGATTGCCGGGGAAGAATCGGCCCGGATTTTCGGACAGTTCATCGGGAACCCAGGCGTCAGCATCGCGCTTTTGTTTGCTTTCATCGCGATCACCATGTACGTAGTGGCCGGTGGTATCGCCGACGGGATCGAACGTTGGTCCAAAGTGCTCATGCCGGTGTTGTTTGGCATCCTGGTGTTGCTGGCGGTTTACGCCCTGACGCTCGAAGGTGCCAGTAAGGGGCTGGAATTCTACCTCAAGCCCGATCTCAGCAAAGTGCGGGCGGGCACCTTCGCCAAGGCCCTGGGGCAGGCCCTGTTCTCGCTCAGCCTGGGCATGGGCACGATGATCACTTACGGGAGCTACCTTTCTAAGAAGGAAAATCTGGCCGTATCCGCCGGCTACGTGGCCCTTTTCGACACGGTGATTGCCCTGCTGGCTGGTTTAGTGATCTTCCCAACCCTCTTTGCCATGGGACTGAACCCGGCTGGTGGGGCTGGACTCGTTTTCGTTGTGCTCCCCACCATTTTCGGCAAAATGCCGTTAGGCACTGTTTTTGGCAGTTTGTTTTTCCTGCTACTGGCTTTAGCCGCTCTCACGTCCACCATTTCGCTGCTGGAGGTTCCTGTTGCTTACCTGGTGGATGAAAAACGCTGGCCCCGGCGCCGCGCTGTGCTGAGTATGGGAACGCTCGCTTTTGTTCTCGGCATCCCGTCTGCACTCTCGCAGGGAGCCGTGAGTGTGCTGTCGGCTCTGCCAAAAATCGGCATGGGTTTCCTGGATCTGATGAACGCTTTGTTCGGCAACTACTCGCTCAGCGTTGGATCGTTGCTCATTGCCATCTTCGTCGGCTACCGGTGGGGAGTACGGAACGCGGTTCGCGAAATCGAGCAGGACGGAACGCGCTTCGCGTTGGCGGCGCACTGGGCGTTTCTGGTGAGGTTCATTTGTCCTGTTGCGGTTGCGGTGATTCTCGGCTACATCCTGTTGACGGGTCAGTATTTCTGATGTGGCGAAGGACGTGTATTCCAGCGTGACGGGAGAAAGAAGGTGACGAGACAGGAAGCCTACGAACTGGCCAAATCGAGGCTTACCAACCGAAACCTGTTTAAGCACGTACTGGCAGTGGAGGCGGTAATGCGCGCTCTGGCGCGGCACTTCGGCGAGGATGAAGAACGCTGGGGCTTAGCCGGGCTGCTGCACGACCTGGACTACGAGGAAACAAAAAACGAACCGGAGCGGCATTCGCTGGTGACTGCAGAGCTGCTGAAAGACTACGACGTGGACGAGGAGATCGTTCACGCCATTAAGGCGCACAACAACCGCGTGCCGCGCGAGTCGTTGATGGACAAAGCGATTTACGCGGCGGATCCGGTGACGGGCTTGATCGTGGCGGCAGCTCTGATGCACCCGAGCAAGAAGCTTGCTGGCATCGATGTGCCGTTCATCCTGCGACGTTTCAAAGAAAAACGCTTTGCTGCGGGCGCCAATCGCGACCAGATCCGGTCGTGCGAAGAATTTGGTCTGACCCTGGAGCAATTCCTGGGAATCGCGTTGGAGGCTATGCAGGGGATCAACGAAGAGCTCGGGCTTTGAAGGTGCGTTTGTTCAGAGCAGGAGCGGTGGGGGCCGCCGCCCTTGCGGTCTTGACAACTGTGTGCGGATGGGCGGAAGCTGGGGCAGGCGGTCGACAGCGCCACGGAGTGGTCAGAACGCCGACAGTGGTGCCCGCTGCGTTGTTGTCGCTTTACACGCTGGAAAACGATTCGGTTGCCGCTGCTTTGACCGCAGTGGGGGCTGAAGCTCGCTCGCTCCCGTCGCACTCTGCCCGCCCTCGGGATCGCTGGTTAGCCAGGGACAAAGCGGCTCATTTCGCTGCCAGTGCGTTTCTGAGCGCGTTTGGCTACTACGTGGCGCGACGGGAGCAAGAGTGGCGGAATCGTCCCTCGCAGCAGTTTGGGCTGGTTTTCGGCTTTTCGTTTGGGATTGCCAAAGAGGTGCGCGACGCTCGCTGTCCGCAAGGAACGGCGAGCTGGAAAGATCTCGTGGTGGATGCTGTTGGCTGCCTGGTGGGCACGGCCCTTGTGGCTGTGCCGGACGGTGTGGTTTTTGGCGGAGAGCCCTGAAACCGCAAGATTGCGTATTTTGTGAAACGGTTGCGGTGGTGCAGGGTGAGCAAGGAGGCTGGGTTCAACGAAATGACCTGTTGCGAGTCTGACAAACCGAAGTCCAACTGCGGTGTCGTGGGCATCTACGGGCATCGCGACGCCGCACGCTTGGCTTACCTGGGGCTTTTTGCCCTGCAGCACCGGGGGCAAGAGAGCGCTGGCATCGTGACCAGCACTGGCGAAAAAATGCACCGACACGTGGGCATGGGGTTGGTGGCGGATGTGTTCGCAGACGTGCGTTCCCTGGAGAAACTGGAGGGGACGATTGCCATTGGGCACAACCGCTACTCCACGACGGGTTCCAGCCTGTTCGTCAACGCGCAGCCCCTGCTGGTGAAGTGCAAAGAAGGCCCCATCGCCCTCGGCCACAACGGCAATCTGACGAACGCCGGTCGCTTGCGCCGGGAGCTGGAGCAGAAAGGGTCGATTTTTCAGACGTCCACAGACACGGAGGTCGTGACGCATTTGATCGCCCGTTCTTCTGCTCCCACGCTGATCGAGAAAATTATCGACGCGCTGTCGCAGGTTGAAGGCGCATTTTCGATGGTGCTGATGACGCTGGATCAGCTAATCGCGGCCCGTGACCCGCACGGTTTCCGACCGCTCAATCTGGGCCGCAAGATGGGCACGTACGTGGTTGCCTCAGAGACGTGCGCGTTCGACCTGATCGGGGCTGAGTACCTGCGGGAAATCGAGCCGGGCGAGGTTCTGGTCATCGACCGTGAGGGGCCACACAGCTACTTCTTGCCCAGAAAGGCGCCTCGTCATGCCTGCATCTTCGAGTACGTCTACTTCGCCAGGCCGGACAGCGTCATTTTCTCCGACAACGTGGACAAGTGCCGTCGGAAGCTCGGCAAGAACCTGGCTCTGGAACATCCGGTGGAGGCCGACATTGTGATTTCGGTGCCCGACAGCTCCAACACGGCAGCGATTGGCTACTCGAGACGCACCGGCATCAAATTCGAGATCGGCCTTATCCGTAATCACTACATCGGGCGCACCTTCATCCACCCGACACAGGCGTTGCGCGATTTCAGCGTCCGGGTGAAATTCAATCCAGTGCGTGGGGTGCTGGAGGGACGGCGCGTGGTCGTGATTGAGGACTCGATCGTGCGGGGCACCACCATGCGGCAACTCGTGACGTTGCTGCGGAAAGCGGGGGCGAGGGAGGTGCACGTTCGTGTGTCGTCGCCGCCCATCATTTCGCCCTGCTACTACGGGATGGATTTCCCGACGCGCGACGAGCTGATTGCAGCAAACATGTCGGTTGAAGAAATCCGGCAGTTCATCGGCGCCGACAGCCTGGAATACCTTTCGCTGGAGGGACTGCTTGGCGCGGTGCCTCACGAGAAAGGCGGCTACTGCACGGCCTGTTTCACGGGGGAATACCCCGTGCCACCGGAAGAAGGGATGGACAAGCACCAGCTCGAACCCGAGGCTGAGGACGTGTAAGTTCCGCCCCGCCGACTGAGGTTTTGGGAAGGGAGGCTTTGCTACAAACGATGGGGAGATTTCTGCGCGCTCTGGATTACGTCTTTGTACTGCGGCCCACACTCTTCGTGGCGGTGTGGACCGTTTTCCTCGCTGGGCGGTGGGCTCAGCTACGTTTCTTACCGATTGCGAACCAGGTTAGCACCTGGCGCATTTGGCTCTTTGGTGCGGCGGTGTCGGCGGTGATGGGTGCCGTGTTCGTCGTCAATCAGTTGCAAGACGTCGAGACGGATCTGGCCAACAACAAGCTGTACCTGATTGCCAGGGGCGAAATCAAGCGGCGCGCCGCCAACTTGGAGGCCTACACACTTCTGGGACTTGGTCTGCTGCTGGCTCTTTGGCTCGATGTCACGCTTTTTGTGATTCTGGGGCTGTTGTTCTTCGTCGGCGGTGTGGCGTACAGCTACCGACCGTGGCAGTGGAAGAATCGGCCATTTTTCGGGCTTTTCTCGAACGCTTTCGGCGCGCTGTTTGTTTTTCTGGCTGGGTGGGGTGTGGGTAACGCGTGGCATCCGGTTGCGTTTCAGTACGCAATCCCGTACATTTTGGCTGTTGTGTCCGTTTACTTCCTGACCACCATTCCGGATGAACCGGGCGACCGGGCTTCGGGAAAAGTCACGTTTGTGGTTCGCTACGGTGAGAAGGCCACGCGAACCTGGGCGCTGGCGGCGGTCTCGCTGTCGGTGGTGGCGGGCGCTCTCAACCGGGATCTGGTAATTCTTTTCCCCGCGGTGGCGTCGCTGCCGCTGTTCGCGGTGGCGGCCAGTCGTGGTGCGCAGGACGACGTGTTGCGCGCCACGAAGATGAGCATTTTGCTTTTGTCCCTGACGGTTTGCATCGCCTACCCGGGTTACTTGCTGCTGCTGGTTCTGGTTTTTGGCGTGTCAAAGTGGTACTACAAGAGGCGTTTCGGTCTGAACTACCCAAGCCTGGAAACGTAATCTTGAAGCGGAAAGAACGGCAACGAACCCCGTGAGCGGGTGAGGAGGAGAACCCTTTTGAGTTTGGTGGCGGTAAAGAGAGACCTTTGTGACCTTTGCGGGACCTGTGTCGGCGTGTGCCCGGTGGACTGCATCGAGCTCAGCGAAACGGAGCTCAGAATTGACGCCCAGGCCTGCATTTTGTGTCGGTTCTGCATCGACATTTGTCCAATCGAAGCGCTGGAGATGAGGGATGAGTAACCGCGTGAACGTCGACGTCGTAGTTGTCGGAGCAGGACCGGCGGGGTCGACGGCAGCTCGCCTGGCTGCTGAGAACGGTGTCAGCGTGCTGCTCTTGGAAAAGGATCGGGAGGTAGGCATCCCCGTCCGGTGCGCGGAGGGGGTTGGCGAGAGCTCCCTGAAAAAGGTGCTGGAGCCGCGTTCTCACTGGATCATGAACACCGTCCAGAACGCTGAGTTCATTTCGCCAAGTGGGCTTCACGTTCTGGTGCACGTGGGCAGCGACCGCGGTTTCGTGCTCAACCGGAAGATTTTCGACTACGAGCTTGCCCAGATGGCGGCCGACGCGGGTGCGGAAATCTGGACGAAGGCCTACGTGTACGGTCTGCTGCGCGACGACAGGGGCCGCGTGGCTGGGGTAAAGGTGCGACACATTGGTCGGGAGGTGGAGGTTGCGGCAAAGGTGGTGATTGGTGCGGACGGCGTCGAATCGCGCGTGGGGCGTTGGGCCGGCCTCAAGACGCTTACGAAAATGCACGACATGGAAACCTGCGTGCAGGTGACGGCCGCACGTGTGGATGCCGAAACGGATCGCTTTTACTTCTTTTTCGGCAGTCAGGTGGCACCCGGAGGCTACGCCTGGGTCTTCCCGAAGGGCAATGGGCTGGCGAATGTGGGTCTCGGGCTCTCGGGCGATTTCTCGGCTACCCGAAAGCCGATTGACTACCTGCAGGACTTGCTCAACAAGCACTTCCCAGGTGCTGCTGTTCTGACAACGGTTGCCGGCGGGGTCCCGTGCTCGGGTACGGTGGAGAAACTGGTAACGGACGGCTTAATGCTCGTTGGCGACGCCGCACACCAGGCCAATCCGGTTTCCGGAGGCGGCATCGCGCCTGGCATGATTGCAGGCAAGATTGCGGGGCGTGTGGCTGCCGAGGCCGTGCGCGACGGTGACGTGTCCGAAAAGCGCCTTCGCAAGTACGTGAAGGAATGGGATCGCGAGGTTGGTAAGACCCACCGGCTGTTTTACCGAATCAAAGAAGGCATTTTTCGACTGACAGATGAGGAGCTGGACCGAACAGCCAGGGCGCTGCAGGGTCTGGCCCCGGACGAAATCACGCTGAAGCGCATGTTTCGGGTTGCGCTGATGAAACAGCCAAAACTGCTTCTGGACGTAGCCCGCGTTTTCGTTGGGTGAGCCAGGGAAGGGCCAACTGTGACGCAGAAGAGAGTGTTCACAATTCCGAATTTGCTGACACTGACGCGTCTGGCGCTGTTCGTTCCGACCGCATCGTCGGTGGTGCGCGGTGGTGTAAAAGGCAATTTGCAGGCAGCGTTTTTTCTCGCTTTGATGGCTTTGACGGACATTCTGGACGGCTACATTGCCCGGCACTACCACCAGAAAAGCGAACTCGGACGTGTGCTGGATCCAGTGGTCGACAAAATTTGTGTGGGTGGACTTTTCGTGCTACTGGCCTGGCAACGGGCCTTGCCGCTCTGGCTTGTGGGCCTTGTCCTGGGGCGGGATGTTTTGATCCTGCTTGCCGGGCTCTTCATCCTCAGTCGCTACAAACGCGTCACGGAGTCGACCGTAATTGGCAAAGCTGCGGTTGCCGTACTCATTGCCACCGTCTTTGTGTTCTTGTTCGACATTGAGCCGTTGAAACTGGTTAGCATCTACGCGTCGGCAATTGGTGTTGTGGTGAGTGGCGTGGCTTACACGGTCAGGTTTGTGGGCGTGCTTCGTGGCAAAATCCCTGTGCCACCGGCACAGGCGACGGCCGAGTTGCCCGAACAAGGCGAAATCCTACCCGTTGAATCGGCAAAGTGACGGCAGTGAGTGAGGCTTAAGTGAATCTGTTCTCGAAATTTGCGAAGGGGCTGGAGAAAACGCGTTCCGGCTTGCTCGGGAACGTGGGCAAGCTGTTGAAGGGTAGATCTGCCGTCAGCGACGACGAGCTCGAAGAACTTGAAGAAATGCTGATTGCTGGCGACGTGGGGCCCGAGCTGACTGAAATTCTGCTGGAGCGATTGCGTAAGGCAGCGGACTCGGGATCTGGCGACCTGCTGGAGGTGTTGCGTCAGGAGGTAGAAACGCTGCTCGGTCGCTCCAGCCGGCAGGGTCTGCCCTGGGAGGAACGTCCGCACGTGATCATGGTTGTAGGCGTGAACGGGAGTGGCAAGACGACCACAATTGGTAAGCTTGCAGCTCGGTACACAAGCCAGGGTAAGAAAGTGCTGCTGGCGGCAGCCGACACGTTTCGGGCAGCGGCAGGCGACCAGCTCGAGATCTGGGCGGAACGGGCTGGGGCCCAGATTGTTCGCTCCAAAGCGGGTGCGGACCCGGCGGCCGTGGCCTACGACGCGGTGGTGGCCGGCCAGGCCCGTGGGGTGGATGTGGTGATCATCGACACTGCTGGTAGGTTGCACACGAAAAAGAACCTGATGGAAGAACTGCGGAAAGTTCATCGGGTCATCGGTAAGGCCATGCCGGGAGCTCCACACGAAGTGTTGCTTGTGCTGGACGCTACAGTGGGCCAAAACGCTCTTGCTCAAGCCCGGCATTTTGCTGACGCCGTTGGTGTCACGGGGCTTGTTGTAGCGAAGCTTGACGGTACGGCCAAAGGCGGTGCCATCCTGCCGGTTGTTCACGAGCTTGGCATCCCGCCTCAGTACGTTGGCGTTGGCGAAGGCATCGACGATCTGGTGGATTTTGATCCGAAAACGTTTGCAGAGGCGCTGTTCACGTAGGCCACCCATGTCGGGGCGTCGCTGGTCTGTCTGTGGGCGAGTCCGGCAGGTAACCGACGGGTGGCTCTGGCTCGGTTCGAACGCGACCTCGGTTTCCGCTGTGGGGTGGGTGGAGGAGAGAGTCCTTAGAATGGGTTGATTGGAAATGGCGGTGAAGGTTTACCTGGAAAATCTCGGTTGCGCCAAAAATCAGGTGGACGCTGAGTGGATTCTGGCGCGACTTGCGCGCGGGGGTGCTGAAATCGTAAGACGCCCCGAAGAGGCGGACGCGATTTTGGTGAACACGTGCTCGTTCATCGAAGCGGCGCGGGAGGAGTCGGTAGAAACAATCCTCGAACTGGCCGAGTTAAAGAAGCGCGGCAAAGGGAAAAAGCTGTTCGTCACGGGATGTCTGGCTCAGCGTTACAGAGAGGAGCTGCGCAAAGCGCTTCCTGAAGCTGATGCGGTGGTTGAGACTGTGGAGCCGCTGGAGACGGCGCAGTGTGTGGCCAGGGAGCTTGGTCTGACGGTTCCCGGTTCACCCGTGTGGTACGCGGAACGCTGGCGACTCAACCCCCGGCATTTCGCCTACTTGAAATTGGCGGAAGGTTGCGACAATCGTTGTACTTTTTGCGCCATCCCGCTGATCAAGGGGCGATTCCGCAGCCGACCTTTGTCGGAGGTACTGGCGGAAGCCAGCTCTCTTGTGGCCAAGGGGGCGAAAGAGCTTCTGCTCGTTGCTCAGGACACAACCTACTACGGCCGCGACGTGGGCCACCCCGAGTGGTTGGTGGATTTGCTGGACGGGCTCGGTGAGATCGACGGGCTCGAATGGATTCGTGTTCTTTACACCTACCCGCGTTACCTGACTGACGCCCTTGTGAAGGCAATGGCAGAGAACCCGAAGGTGTGCCGGTACATCGATTTGCCGGTTCAACACGGGTCGGATGCAGTACTGCGCCGAATGGGGCGTGGCACTCCGGTAGAAAGTTTGAAAAGGTGGATTGAAAAGCTCCGCCAAAGGATTCCAGAACTGGTCATCCGGAGCACGGTTCTGGTAGGGTTTCCGGGAGAGACGGAAGCGGAATTCCAGGCGCTACTGGACTTTCTCGACTGGGCGCAGTTTGAGCGGCTGGGTGTGTTTGGCTTTTCGCCCGAGGAAGGCACGAGAGCCTGGACGCTGCCGGGGCGGGTCCCCGAAGAAACGATTCGCGAGCGTGTGAACGAAGTCATGCGGCTGCACGAGAAGAATGCCTCAGAGTGGGGTCAAAACCAGGTTGGGAGAAGGTTGCGTGTCCTGGTGGACGGGCGTGACCAAGAGAGTGGCCTGTGGGTGGCGCGTACGGAGTGGGATGCGCCTGAGATTGACCACGTCGTTTGGCTGGATGAACCGGTGCAGGAGGGCTGCTTTGTAGAGGTTGAGATCGAAGAAGCTTTGCCGTACGAACTTTTTGGCACTCCAGCCCCGGCGGAAAAGCTGGAGCCTGTAGTGGCGTGAGGACACGCTCACCCGGGAGTTGCGAGTAGCAGGCGGGACATCCCGCCATTTCAGGAGGTGGTGAGATGTTTACCAAACGTTTCTTGAGCGCTGGTGCGCTGCTTGTTTTCGTGCTGACCACTGGCTGGTCGATCGCCAAGGGTCAGGTAGAAATGAGCGGCCTGCGCGACGAGGGTATCCCCGTTTTTCACTACGACGTCGTGGGTTTGGCCAGTCCGGTGGACACCAGTCTGTCCCGTGCCAACATTTACGTGAAGGTTGCGTACGACGAGCTCTCCTTCGTGAAAGTGGACACGGGCTACCAGGCCCGTTACGAGCTTTCGATTGTCCTCTTCGACAGCCACGGCGATCAGGCTGCGGGCAAGATCATCGAACGAAAGGTTTTCGTGAAGGACTACGACCAGACCAACTCACGGACCGATTTCGACATGGCCCGGGCTTCGTTTGATCTGAAACCAGCGGAGTACCGCCTGTCCATCGGTTTGATGGATCTTGAGACCCGCAAGACCGGCAGTCGAAAGACCAAGTTTGTGCTGCGAGATTTCATGCACAAGCCTTTGGCTGTAAGCGACGTTACGCTGGCCACGTCGGTGGAGAGCGATTCGCTTGGAATCCGCTCGTACAGTCCGGAGGTTTCTGACGCTCAACAAGGTGTGCGAAAAAACCTGCTGGCCTACTACGAAATTTACAATCACAAGGGTTCCGATTCGGTTCAGGTTGAGTACGTTGTCCGCAACGCTCACAACGAGAAGGTCAGCAAGGGCCGCTTGTGGAAACAGACGCCGGGCGTACGGACGAAGGCAGTGTTGGACCTTCACTCGATGAAACTTCAGCCAGGCAAGTACCTGCTGCGCCTGACGGTTAGAGACGGTCACGACCGGGATTTCACCGAGAAGATGTTCAACGCCAACTGGTCCGGCTTACCAGCCACAATTTCGGATCTCGAGCTTGCCATCGATCAGTTGCGTTACATTGCCACGAGTGAGGAATTCAAGGCGTTGAAAAAGGCGCCACCGGAGAAGAAGCTGAAGCTGTTCAAAGAGTTCTGGGCCAAACGGGATCCCACACCGGGAACCCCTGAAAACGAGGCGATGGAGGAGCACTACCGGCGGGTCCAGTACGCCAACGAGAATTTCAAAGGTTTCCAGGAAGGGTGGAAGACGGACATGGGGATGGTTTACATCATCCTGGGGCCACCGGACGACATCGAACGGCATCCGTTTGAAATCGACAGCAAACCCTACGAGATCTGGTACTACTACCACATCAACCGGCAGTTCATTTTTGTGGATGAAAACGGCTTCGGTGAGTACCGTCTCTACAACCCGTACGAACTCTGGGACTGGCAGCGCTTGCAGCGGTAGGCGGTTCCGGCGGTTTTTGGGCTGGGAGGGTGCTGCGCGACAAAATTGATTGACGTCCACTTCAGGGGACAGCGCAGGGATGCCTTCGCTGTCCCTTTTTGCGTCGTGGGGACACCGCACGCTCGAGCGGTAGAAACAATTTCTTCTCAGAAGCGCAGAATTGCAACGTGGAAGGAGCAACCGGGAAACAACAGCGGAAAGGGAGAGGCATGCCGAAACCAACAGGTCTCAAGCCAGGCGACACAATTGGGATTGTGGCGCCCGGGAGCCCCATGTCGCCCGAGCGTCTGGAGAGGGGGGTAGACTACCTTGAGAAGCGGGGGTACAGGGTTGTCCTCGGCAGACATGTGCGGAAACAGCGGGGTTACCTGGCAGGCGACGACGTGGACAGGGCGTTTGATCTGGAGCAGATGTTCCGCGATCCGGACGTCCGCGCGATTTTTTGCGCCAGGGGCGGCTACGGCACTCAGCGTCTGCTGGATTTGATCGATTACGAGGTTGTGGCAGCGAATCCCAAAATCTTTGTCGGTTACAGCGACATCACAGCGTTGCAACTCGCTTTCTGGGGGAGAGCAGGTCTGGTTAGCTACTCGGGTCCGATGCCCGCTGTGGAAATGGGTTCGGGCATTGACCCGTTTACTGAGCTGGTCTTCTGGCAGACACTGGAGGGCGGCGGGCTTTCGGGGGCGCTACCTCTGCCTGAAGGACATGAGGTGCAGGTGTTGAGGTCCGGCAAGGGTCGGGGCCCGCTGATTGGGGGCTGTCTGTCGCTGGTCGCCACACTGCTTGGCACGCCGTACGCGCCGGACTTCACCGGCGCGGTGCTCTTCTTGGAGGACGTCGGCGAGGAACCTTACAGGCTGGACCGCTACCTGGCCCAGCTCCGCCTCGCCGGAGTCTTCGACCGCGTGGACGGGGTCGTTCTTGGTCAGTTTTTGGACGCGGAGCCCCGTGGAGATTCGCCCAGTCTTTCTGTGCAGGAGGTGCTACGCGACTACTTTGAACGCCTGCACGTACCGGTTCTGGCGAATTTCCCCTACGGGCACGGAGCCGTGAAAGTGACCATGCCCGTGGGAATTCAAGTGGAGCTCGACACGGAGAAGCGGGAAGTCCGGCTTTTGGAGCCGACAGTGCGACCCGCCGCATCTGAAGTTTGACGTCATTCCCCGAAGAAGGCTCCGCCAACCGGGGCCTTCTTCGATTTTGGGTTTCTTGCTGTTTCAGGAACTGTGCCTTTCGGTCTTCGGCTGTGCTCAAGGCGCAGGCGGGCGGAGTCACTGCTTGGGAAGCAGAGCCAACGTAACTGGGGAGCCGAACGAAGAAGGCAGGCCGAACGTGAGCGTACGGCGATGTTCGCCGTCTGTTTGCGCCAAACACGGCAATTTCTGGGAGAACGGAGTCGACGCTGAGGAGGCGGGCATGAGAACGAGCTGGCGTACGCCCTGTGTGGTTGCCATCGTTGTTCTTTTTGCAGTCGCTGCTTTGGCCGAATCATCGCCGGACCGCAGCTCGAAGATGTCGCTTCAAGCGAAGGCCGATCTTTTCTACCAGAACCTGCTGGACAGGCATTTGATCGACGGTTTATTCACGAGCCACGTGGAGCTGCTTCCGGGCGGCGAGGTGGACCACACGACCACCGGCATTTGCGACGTGGCTCATGCAGCCTGCTGGACGGGGCGCTACCTGGCTGGCGTGGGCTACTGGTACGCTGTCACCAAGGATTCCTCTGTGCAACAGCACGGCCAGCTGATCCTGGACGCACTGGCCCGGTTGCACCACATGACCGGTGTGCCCGGTTTGCTGGCGCGCGGCTACGTCAAGGGGCACGGGCCCTCTTACGAAGAGCGATTTCACGAAGCGCACCAGGATGAGTGGCACCAGGGTGTGAGGCCCTACCAGGACTACCGTTGGCGCGGCGACGTGAGCGTGGACAACTACAACGGGGTGTTGTTTGGCTACGCAGTGTACTACGACCTCGCCGCTTCGGAGCAGCAGCGGAGGCAGATTCGAGAGGAAGTGCGAGCGTTGCTCACGCACATCGTGGAGCATGGCATGCGGATTGTTGACGTCGACAGTCAGGTGACTGAGTGGGGACGCTGGCTGCACGATCCCTCTCATTTTGGCAAGCTCCCCCGGGGGCGAATGCGCCAGTTTTCGGCTGTACTTGCTTTGGCCGCACTGAAGGTCGGCGAACACATCACGGGCGAGCCCAGATTTGCGCGGAAGTACAGGGAGCTGGTCCGTCAGTACAAGATCCGCGACGTAGAGAACCTCCCCGAAATTGCGTACAACCCGGGCATCAGTGCCTCCGATGCCTGCATGTACCTGGAGTCGCTGTACAACCTTTGCCGCCTGGAACAAGACAAAGAGCTGGTGAAGAATTACACGCTGTTACTCAGAAATCTCTACCGGTTCTTCCAGGGGCATGGGAACACCTTTTTCGATTTTGTGTACGCTGCCGCGGTGGGGGATACCAGTCAGATCGCTGATGGATTGCAGACCCTTCGCCTTTTTCCGACGGACCGGGTAGTCAAACCGGTGATGCTGAGCCTGGATCCACAGTGGGCCCGCTACAAAGGCGGAGTGTTGCCCATCAACGTGAGACCACTCGACAACGAGTACGAGTGGAAAAACGATGGCAAACAGCTGGATGGCTGGCTTGCTGAGCGGATTGTCTCGCTGGATTTGGCCCCGGAAGACCCCGTGGTTCGCTTGGTTGTGTCGGACCAGGGGCAGATTTACCGCTCTCTGGATGGCGGGCTACACTGGGAAAATGTGTCCAACGGGCTGAACGGCGCTTCGGTTCGGCGGGCCGTTTTTTCCGGCCGGAGATTGCGGATCGTGTACGCAGCATCGGACCGAGGTGTGTACCGCAGTCTGGATGGAGGGTTGACGTGGGAACTGAAGAACCTCGGTTTGCGCTCAAGGGATGTTCAAACGATTTTCAGGCTGCTGTCGGATCCCGAAGTGCTTGTGGCCGTGACGAACGAAGGCGTGTACGAATCTCTGGATCGAGCCGAGCAGTGGGTGGACATTTCAGCCGGCCTGACGTCGAGAGAAAACCTGAAAGTGACTCCGCTAAACGCCCCTGTACCCACGCTTCTGGCTGTTTCCCGAAATGTGGTGTTCCTTCGGTCGGGTGACGGTGCCTGGCAGCAGGTGGCAGAGCTCGAACCGCGTTTCCTGCGCGTGACTTCTCTGGCTTACGACCCCCACCGCGCCTACACCGTGTACGCAGCCACAAACGAGTTCGGCGTGCTCAAAAGCGAGGACGGCGGCAGAACGTGGCAGACGTTACACTGGCGGTACGTTTTCGACCAGCCTGTTCTTTCGGTCGCTGTGGCTTACCACCGGCCCAACACACTGTACGCAGCTCGAAAGGACGGCGTTTGGGTCACTTACGACGGTGGGAAACACTGGACAAAAACCACGGACGGGCTGGACATTCCCTCTGCGGATGCTGTGTTCACAAGCCCGCTGGAACCACTTGTGTGGGCCAGCACTCCGGCTGGACTGTACGCAAGTGCCAGGCCGGAGCTCGGCTGGCGTTTCGCCAATTTGCGGGTGATTGAGCGACACAGCCCCAATCGATTTGAAGTTGGAGGGGTCGACTACCTAATGGCTTACTGGATGGGGCGCTACTACGGTTTCATCAGCCCGGAGGAGGCCGCCCGGTCTCCCCTTGGGCAGTAGGCAAATGGCGTTTGCTCGAACTGCCGGGCTCTGGTTTGTACCCGCAAGAACCCGCCCGGAGAATGGGGGAACCCAGGACCGTCGTTCCTCACAGTTGGGGGCGGAGCTCGAGCTCGTGCTTGCGAGCACACGGAGCGCCGTGGTCGGGTCCCCGCACGGACGTTCGGATTCGGAACGCTGACGTTGCCGCGTGCGGTGCGTAGGTCCGGACCAGTGGCAAGGCTCGAAGGAGGAGGCGGGTTCACGCTGAGTGCCGTTTTTCGGCCGGAAAAGAAAACGCCAGGACGCCACCTGCGTGGCATGCCTGGCGCTCGAGCCCGCAAAAGAAGTTGGAGGATCAGCTCACGAAGCTGGGCTCTTGTTCGTGATTTTCTCCACGCCCAGTTGACGCAGAATCGCGTGGACCGAGTCGATGGTGCCCATCGGCACGTTTGCCGCCGGTTGCAACGTGACGACCGCCGTGCTGTCGCAACCCTTGGCTTTCAGAACAACGGCCAGGCTGTCGAGTGGCACCGTGTGGCCTTCCACGGAGACGGTGCTGTCGTTGAGGACGGTCACCGTGAAAGTCTTGGTGGCCGCCGGTGCCTGCTGGGTTTCTTGCTTCTGACTGCAAGAAACCATGACCACAAGCCCAAGAATCAGCGCGAGGCTCAGTCCTTTCCCTCTCATCGCTGCCCTCCTTCGCTTCTAACCCGTTCCCCATTGAACCGGGATGGCTACCCACGTGGACCGTCGGATCGGTTTGGGCCAGTCCCGAGCTCGTTCTGAACTTCTCCTCCAAGATCCGATCTCGGAGATGGACGCGCTGAAGCCCGCTCCCCGGAGCCAGTCCGCACAACACCGGCAAGAAACGTAAAAGACGCGGCTGCTTCACGGTTTCGACTGAGTTTACCACGTGCGGTGTGTAGGCAGACAGGTTCCCTCGCCTGCTTTTTGATTTTGGCATGCGGCTGCCGCTGACCCGGGGAATGGCCCGAAAAAACGGGGTTTCCCCATCGAATCGGGTTGGCACGTGCGTAAGCTGCTGTACCACCACGTTTTACACGCGCTAATCCGCACTGGGGTTCAACGATTTTTCCGGGGTGGGTTTTGCGAACGGACAGGACCTCCTCTGACCGTTGCGAGGACTTACTCTGGGTCGCGTCAGGCCCCCGGATTCCGACGGCGAGTGATGCCGCTCACCGGTACAGCAGCACCTTTTGCCGAAGCTTGAGGAAATTGGCGACGCCTTCCCGCTGAAGCTGCAACAAGGAGTCGAGCGGAGCACCTCGCTGGAACGCGCGGGTGATTTCCGCGCGGCCCGACATCAGGTTCATGCCGCGCTCGCGGATTTTCAAGCTGTCCGGGTAGAGTCGGCGCAAGGTCGCAATGAGACGCAGCCCGAATTCGGCGGATCGAAACGTGTGTCCGTCAGAGACGTCGAACCAAAGACCGCGGCACATGCGGCCTTCGTACTTGGGATTCATGGCCATCCCAGGGAGGTCCACGGGTGTGAACGTGGTAGGGCGGAAGTGCAAGCCGGGAACGGGCTCAGCCGAGAGTTGCTGGATGAGCTGCTCCGGATCAATCCAGGGTGCCCCCACGTTCTCAAACGGGTGGTGAGTGCCACGGCCTTCGGAAACATTTGTGGCCTCGAGAAGACCCATCCCGGGGTAAAGGAGTGCCGTCTCGGGACGTGGCATGTTGGGCGAGGGGGGAATCCACTTGAGACCCGTCTCGTTGTAAAGCATTGAGCGTTTCCAGCCCCTTAGCGGAACCACGTGCAATTCTGCGCGCACGCTGTTCTTCAGCCATCCCTGGTTGTTGAAAAGTTGGGCCAGCTCGCCCACGGTCATCCCGTGTCGAAGAGGGATGGGGTGGATGCCCACGAACGAACGGAAACGCGGGTCCAGCATGGGGCCCTCGACCAAACTGCCACTGATCGGGTTGGGCCTGTCCAGAACGACAAATGGGATGCCGTTCTCAGCTGCTGCTTCCATGGCCAGCGACATGGTGCTGATGAAGGTGTAGAACCGCGCGCCCACGTCCTGGATGTCGAAAATCAAAACGTCGAGACCTTTCAGCATCTCGGGCGTGGGTTTCTTCGTCTTGCCGTACAAACTGAAAATCGGTACCCCGGTCTTTACGTCCTTGCCGTTCGCGACGGATGCGCCCGCTTCGGCCTGACCCCGGATGCCATGTTCGGGACCAAACAGTGCACCGAGGGTCACCTCCGGGTCGTCGGCCAACAAGTCAGCGATGTGGTGCCCCCGGGAATCGACGCCTGTTTGGTTTGTGATCAAACCGACGGTTTTCCCGGCGACCAGCTGCCGGTACTCGGTGAGAAGCCTGTCTGCACCCACCTGCACGTGGGATGAGTCGGGCGTGCGGCAGCCGGACACAATCAAAAACAGACTCAAAACGACAAAAAGGCCCAGAGCAAGCTTGCCCTGGACCCGACTTTGCTTTTTCCTCACCTCTGGTGCCCTCATGATTCCGACGGTTCTGGACGGTTGGTGTCAATGGGTTCGACCACCGGAACAAGAATCTGGTCGTTGGTGTGAAGGTCCGCCAGGTTTTTATCCGGATTGTACTTGCGAAGCAGCCAGTACGGGACATCGTAGACCCGGTTGCAAAGGTACCAGATGTTCTGACCTCGCCGCACGATGTGCGTTTGAACGGAAGTGACGCGGTAGGTGGAAAAGAAGTCCTCTTCGATGCTCCGCAAGTACTCCACCCGCTGGCGGTGGAATTCCTCTGGCGTTACGTTACGGAATGTCAACCGGATTTTCTGCCCAACCCGGATGTCTTGCCCGTAAGCAAGCCCGTTCAAGCGCCTGAGTTCCTGAGCCGGCACTTTGAGCCACTCGGCGTAGTGACCCAGGGTTTCTTCGGGTTGAACCTCCACCCAGCCGGACTTCGGTACCTCCACGAACTCCGCCAGTTCAGGTAGCCCCTCGGGCAACGCCACGCTCGAGGACGTGTCCGGCAGCGGCACCCAGTACATGTCCGGTGAGCCACCGCCGAGAATGGGCTTGTCCTCCTGTGCAAGCACGATCTGGTTTGCCGAAGACGGTTGTTCCGGTGCTGCAGATTTTAGGGCAGCCTGGCGCTGTTTCGGAGCCTCGGCAAGCTCGGTGGCTTGCGGTTTTGGCTTCGGCCTGTAGTTGGTTGGCGGTACGTTCAGCAACTGTCCGGAGCGAATTCTGTTTGGGTTGCGGATGTCGTTGTACGCCAGCAGAGTGCGAAGTGGTACGTGTAGGCGTCTGGCGATCTGACCAAGGGTTTCGCCACGCCGGACACGGTACGTCTTCGGTCGGACCTGCCCCTTGTAGCGTAGTTTCTCAGGGATTTGGGCGTACAGCGCTTCGGGCTTGTCTGGAAGGTCCACCGGCAAACGCAGCACGTAGCCCTTTGGGATCCGACGGTGTCCCCGCCACACGGGCGAACGCAGGGCCGGGTTCAGCTCGCGGAGCTTCTTCAGGTCAATCCCAAACGCTTTCGCCACTGCCGAGGCCGGGACGTAATCCGGCACCGTGAATTCCACGAAGTCGTCCGGTGGCAGGGGCTCCACGTCTGGGAAGAACGTGTCAGAGTGAGTTCGCACGTACAGGGCAGCCAAGAACTCGGCGTAGAAATTGCGTGAGGCGAATTTGAAATTGCGGCTTCGGTAACGGCGCACGATGGTGTTGAAATCGCGTGTGTGCAGACGCTTGATGGCGCGCTTCATTCCCTGCAGGCCGTGGTTGTAAGCCGTGATCGCCAGTGGCCAGGTGCCCAGTTCCTCGTAGTTTTTCTTCAGCAGCTGGGCGGCAGCTTCGGTTGCGCGCACCGGGTCGAAACGTTCGTCCATTTCGTAGTTGATGCGCAGAAAAAGTCGGCCTGTGTAGCGCGTAAATTGCCAGATGCCAGCGGCACCCATGTGGGAGTAGGCGCGGTAGTTGAAAGACGATTCTACGTGGGGCAAGGCCGTCAACTCTTCTGGCAGACCGTACAATCGGAAGACCTCTTTCATGCGGTCGATGTACCGACCGGACTGCCGAAGCCCGTAGCGGAAGAAATTGGCGTTGCCCCGCTGAACCCGTACGTGCCTGCTCGCATCGCGGAACTTGTGTTTGTCATTGACGGCTGCCCAGAGTTCATACACGCGTTTGGCATCCCCACGCAGTTTTTCGGGATGTTTGGCACCACCGGAAGCCAGGTTGCGGAGGATGCGACGGTACTTGCTACGCAACTGCCGGGCCCAACGCCGTTTGGTGCGCTCGCTGGCGTGCTCTACACCCAATTTCTTACGCAAATCGACGACTTCGTAGATAATGTCGAGCCGTCGGTCGTCGTGTACGATCAGACAGTCGCTGTCCCAACGGGTGTACACCTTCACCCAAAATTCCACGTTCTTCTGAATGGCACTGGGAAGGGGGAAGATGTCGTTCCTCGGAATGTCCGCCTCGGTGATGGTCAGAGACCTGGCGGAACCTGTCTGAAGGACCAGGGCGACGAGAAGCGCTGAAAGGGTGACCTTTGCTTTCATCCCGTTCCGTCCGTTTTCTTCAGTCTGTTCTGATCCGGCTGTTTTGTGCGATTTGAGCCATCTGTTCCTGGCTGGACAGCCTTGGCGTGCCTGGAGGGCTCGGCTCGAGTCCAGCAAAAATCGCTTTGTGCAAGGAACGCGCCAGGAGCGCGAGCTACTCGTCCAGCTCGCTGTCGAGCGCGGGAAAAGGGCCTGGGAGTTCCGGGGGCGGCTCCTCCGGTTCCTCGTCGAAGAAGTCCACGTTTCGTGGGTCGTTTTGAACGATGCGACCGATGATCTCGATCA
Source organism: uncultured Cytophagia bacterium (assembly GCA_964644845.1). Classification (GTDB taxonomy): domain Bacteria; phylum Zhuqueibacterota; class Zhuqueibacteria; order Oleimicrobiales; family Geothermoviventaceae; genus Geothermovivens. The sequence continues at coordinate 103,577 of CAZXXS010000097.1, forward strand.
GTTCGCCCTTGTCGCGCGCCTGTAGCTCTTCCATCGTTTCGCCCACATCCAGGAAATCTTCGGCATCAAACACCCAGGAGTACAACAACGCAACGGCGTGTTTGCACATGCCACTCTTCTCGTTGCAGGTACAAGCCGTGGAGATGTGGTGTTCGTCCACAGTGGCCTCTACGTAGTACTCGCCAAAAGCCTCGCGCACGCGCGCCGAAATCTTGTTTAAGAAGACCGAGGCTTTGGTGAGAAAGCCGGTGGTGTAAAACTCCCAGCCTTCACCGCCAGTGGCCTCCTGGTCAATCCGCTTGACCTCTTCAATCGTGAGCGAGGTCAGCGCCTCTGAGATTGGGTAAATGGTTCTGGTTCGGTGCATCACTGCCACCACCTCTCTAATCGGCTCAGAGATCGAGTTTTTTGATCTCCGCACTCAAGACAGCCGGGACAGTGTTCCGGCCCATTCGGTTGTTCGAAAGACTACGGGCTCTTCTGGCCTTGCGTTTGTCAGTGCCGGCCGCGCTTGTGCCGTGGATCAGATCGGTTCGAGCATTTCACTTTTTACACTACGTTCGTGTTCCAATCTGTGCGCAAAAGATTCCGCTGCTCGCACCCTCTCCGAGATGGGCGGGTGGTCGTGAAAGAGCCAGATCACCCAGCGGGGTGGGTCGGGATCTTCGAGATTTTGCGACTGCAGTTTTCGCAGAGCCGTGGCGAAAGCGTTGGGGTGGCCGGTTGCCTCGAACGCGAACAGATCGGCTTCCCGTTCGTGCTTGCGCGACACGGCTGACAGTAGCGGGCCAACCAGTTGGCCGTAGACCACCAGCAGGAAGAACAAGAAAGAGAGACCGCGCAGATCCCACAGGCCGTCCAGCCCATGCGCATTTACCCAAGCCCTGTGCCCTGCGGCAGCCAGGCCGAGTCCGCCCAATTCCACCAGAAAACCGAGCACAAGCGTTTTCCAAATGTGCCTGCGCACGTGGTGTCCAAGTTCGTGGGCTACCACAGCTTCGATTTCGTCTTGATTCAGGCTGTTCAAAAGAGTGTCGCCAAGCAGAATACGCCGCGTCTTGCCCAGTCCCGTTAGCGCTGCGTTGGCTTTCTGCGTCTCGCGACTCATGTCGAATTCGTAGAGGCCTTCTAACTGGAGCCCAACCTTGCGGAACAGGGCGTCCAGACGCTGTTTGAGCTCTGGTTGTTCCAGAGGTTTGAACTTGTAGAACAGCGGCAGAATGAGCACCGGGGCGATCTGGGCGAGCGCAACGCTGACGGCGAAGAACGCCAGCCCTACGGGAATCCACCACCAGAAGCCAAACCCGCGGAGGCAGGCGTAAAAGAGCAGCCCCAGCGGCAGGCCCACGAGGCTGCTGATCGCCAGCGCTTTGAGCTGTCGTCCCAACCACTGCAGCAGATTCTGGTTGGAAAGTCCGTACCGGTGCTCCAGAACGTAGCCCGAAAGGAAGCTGACGGGAGTGGTAGGGACTGCCACAACCAGCCCGTACAGGAGAACGAAGGCCAGGAATTGCACGTAAGCGTTGGTACTCAGGCCGGTTGCCACCCGTGACAGCGCCAGACCGGCTGGACTGAGAGCCAGCAACGCCGTGACCAGCAACTCGAGAACCAGACTCAGCACGGCGAGCTTGACTTTGGCTCGGGAGTAGGTTCTTGCGCGATTTTGTTCCATTCTCACCTGGTGAATTCTGCTTCGTGGGCCTGCCTCAGGTGCAGCCAACCGTCGGCAAACTTACGAAACCAGCCTGCCCTTTTCAAGCTGAATTGCGATTCTACGGATTCCCGCATGTTTCTTTAGACAAGGTTCGTTTAGCCTGAGCGCTGCCCATCGTCGGTCTGTCTCTTCAGCTCGCGGTACTGGTAACCTCAATCTCGACGAGGTCCCCCTGCGGCGGGACTGAGGGGGTTACGGAGATGACTGGGGATGGGGGGACCGGACGATCCTTGGGTAAGAACGTTTCCGTTGGCTTTCTTGCGGCTTGAAGGTAGAAAGCGCTGGACAATGTCTCCCCAGTTCCTGCCGGGCTTTTACTGACCCGTGGATCCTGAAACGCTGCGAACATCACCACAGCCGTGTCGACTGTCCGCGAGGTCAGGCGACGTGTTTCTGCAGGTTGCCATCTGGATAAGCCGGGAAATTGGTTCCCCGGCGGACAGGCGCAGGCACCTCGGGGCGGAGCGCGTAGCTGTTCGCTGCGTTCGGCCGCAACTCCGCGAGCGTCAAACTCTAAGGGACTGGTACTGTTGGCGTTGCGGGAGACTGGAATCCCTGCCAGGCCGACGAGAAGAACGTGTTTTTTGTTCAACGCCGGGGCCGGTTTGGGCGCTCCGCAGGAGTCGTGGGTACAAGGCAATTCGGCGTCCATCCGGGTGTCTGTGCGGGCACTTTGGGCGGCAAAGTTCCGGCGCCTGGGGACGTACGCTCTGGCCGAGAAAAAATAGGTCAGCGCGAGCAGAAGCCCTCTCCCTTGCAATTCGGGCTTTGAATTTGTAAGTTGGCGAAGCATGCAGGGACGAGAGGTGGTCAGAAGGTGAGAACTCGACGAAGAGGTGTGCATGATCGGACGCGAAGGCCTTGAAAATCCTGCGGACTTGTTTGCCAACAGATTCGGACTGGGCCAGGAAGTGGTGAGGCGCATTCTGGCTCGTGCTCTTTCCAAGGGAGGCGAATTCGCCGAGTTGTACGCAGAGTACCACCTGGGGGCGTCGGTTAATCTGGAAGATGGGAACGTGAAGGATACGTCGGAGGGGGTGAGCCTTGGTGCAGGGGTACGGGTGATCTCCGGCGAGCAGACCGGGTACGGCTACACGAACGATCTGGCCGAGGCGGCGCTTCTGGAAGTGGCCGAAACGGCGGCAGCGATTGCGGCGCGGGGTTCTGCCCCAGCCCCGGGTGTGGCCGACCTGCGCGTGCACCCTCCACGTCTCGACCTCTACGATCCTACCGAAGCTTCCTACCTGGCTCCTTTGAAAGCGCGTCTGGACCTTTGCCTGCGTGCCCATGCGGCCGCATCCGGTGTGGACACTGCTGTGAAACAAATTCGCGTTGGATTTGGCGACAGCCTGCGTTTCCTCCTGATCGCGAATTCCGAAGGGCTGTTCACCTGGGATGTACGCCCGATGGTTCGCCTGGATGTGTCTGTGGTGGCGGAGCGCGGTGGCAGGCGCGAGTCGGGCTACCACGGCAACGGTGGACGCGTGGGACTGTCGTATTTTGAGCAGGAAGAGACACCGGAGGCCATCGGTCGGAAAGCGGCCGAAGAGTCGGTCTTGCTGCTGCAGGCCGTGGATCCGCCTGCGGGCGAAATGCCCGTGGTGCTGGCTCCTGGCGAAAGCGGGACGATGATCCACGAAGCCGTAGGGCATCTGCTTGAAGCCGATGCGAATCGCAAACGGCAGTCGATTTTCTGGGACAAGATGGGCCAGAAGGTGGCCAACGCGAACGTCACCATTTTCGACGACCCCACGATTCCGCGTTTCCGCGGCTCGTACAACGTGGATGACGAGGGGACTGAGCCCCGCAAGACGCTTCTGATCGAGCGCGGCGTTCTCCGCGGCTACCTGATGGACCGACTCTCGGCCAAGGTGCTGGGCATGGCACTCACAGGACACGGTCGGCGCGAGAACTACCAGCACGTGCCCATCCCGCGGATGTCGAACACCTACCTGGCTGCAGGCGAGTGGGATCCGCAAGAGATTCTGGCTTCGGTGAAGAGGGGGCTGTACGCCGTCAGCTACCAGGGCGGACAGGTGGAAGACACGGGCAAGTTCACGTTTTCCCTGAGTCTGGCGTACCTGATCGAGAACGGTCGGCTGACGGCGCCCGTGCGTCAGGCGACGCTGATTGGCTCCAATCTGGACATCCTGCAGAAGATCGAAATGGTTGGGAACGACCTCAAGTTCAGTCGCCAGACGGGCACGTGTGGCAAGGAAGGGCAATCCGTGCCGGTCACCGACGGGACGCCGACCGTGAAAATCCAGAAAATGACGGTAGGAGGAAAAGCTTGAGCCGCAACACGTTTGCTACGGAAGAGGCGCTACTGGACCACCTGATTCGGTACGGTCGCGAGGCCGGAGCCGACGACGTGGAAATTGAACTGGCCAGCCATCGGGAGTTCTCGGTCGAGGTCCGTTTGGGGGAGATTGAGCGCTTAGTCGAGGCCGGATCGCGGGGCGTGTACATTCGTGTGACCGTGGGCCAGCGGGTTACACTCACGCGCTCCTCCGACCTGTCTCGAGATGTTCTGGAAACGCTGGTGAAGCGCGCCGTGGAGCGTGCCGCCCTGGGGTCGAAGGATCCCTACGCAGGACCGCCGGAGGAATTTGGTGAACCGGTGCCGTCCGAACAGCTGGACCTGTTCGATCCGTCGGTCCTGGAGCTGTCCGCCGAGCGCAAGATCGAGATGGCGCTCGAGGTGGAAGACATTGCACTGAAAGGCGATTCGCGAATCAGCAATTCGCTCGGTTCTTGGATGTCCACCGCGCAGGGACACGTGTGGTTTGCGAACTCCCGTGGGGTGTCCGGTCAGTACCGGGCGACCCTGACCTCGGTCGGAGTAGGTTTGCAAGCGGGCGACACGAACGAGAGGGTGGAGGAATTCTGGTGGAGCAACGCCCGGCATCTGGAGGACCTGGAGGACCTTGAAGCCGTTGCACAGACCGCCGTGGAGCGGACGGTTCGACAGCTCGGAGCGCGCAAATTGCCGACGACACGGACGGCTGTGATTTTCGAGCCCCGGATGACGGGTCAGCTGTTGGCTTTTCTGGCGTCCTGCGTGAACGGGATGGCAGTGTACCGGCAACGTTCGTGTTTAGCCGACAAGCTTGGCCAAAAGGTGGTCGGGGAGAACATTCATGTGGTGGACGATGCCCTGCTGCCCCGGGGGCTGGGCTCGCGCCCTTTTGACTCGGAAGGTGTGGCTACCCGGCGGCTGGATGTGGTGCGAGGGGGTGTGTTGCAAAGCTACCTCCTGAATGCGTATTCAGCCAGACGTCTGGGGCTCAAGACGACCGGGCACGCCAGTGGTCAGGGCGTGAGTGTGCACAACTTTTACCTGGAGCCGGGTGCGCTGAATCCGGAGGAGATCGTGCGGTCCACTGACCGCGGTCTTCTGCTCACACGGACCATTGGCCACGGAACCAATCCGACCACGGGCGAACTTTCCAAGGGTGCCTACGGTCTGTGGATCGAGGGCGGCGAAATCGCTTACCCGGTTGCGGAAATCACCATCGCAGGGAACCTGCTGGACCTGCTCAGCCGGGTGGACGCCATCGGCAACGACCTGGAATTTCGCAGTCCCATTGCCGGTCCCACCATCCGCGTGCAGGATGTGGTGGTAGGGGGAAGGTGAGGCGAACAATACTTCTCTCAGGAAACTCGTGTTCTTGGGCGATTGGTTTGCTGTCAGCCAAAAAAGTGGGAGCTCTTGGGTGGTTGTTGGTCGGAGGAATACGCGTACGCAACGTGTCTGGTTTTACGGAGAAGACGGGCGGTTAGGAGAAAGAGGCCAGGGGGCAGCGATGCGCTGCGATTCTGAGAAACCCCATCGGCGATTCATCCGGTTGCGTGGGTACGGTTATTCCCGGCTGGGCGCGCATTTGGTCACCGTTTGCGTGCAGGGACGCAGGTGTTTGTTAGGGCGCGTGGTGGACGAACGGATGGAATTGAACGATGCGGGACGCATGGTTGCGGACCGGTGGTATGCGTTGCCATCCCGGTTTCCCACCATTTCGTTGGACGCGTTCATTGTCATGCCCAATCACATCCACGGGATAATCATCATCAACGATCCCACCCCCGCGACCCATGGGGCCAACGATACCGTAGGGACAGGCCCAGGCGCGACCACATCAGCGCTGGAACATTTACGGCCGAAAAAAATCTCGTCTGAGTTGACCCGGTGCCAACTGTTCTTCCCTGGGGAATTCGAGACCCAGCCTTGTACCCCCCTCACACCTCCACCCCTTCCAACCTCCGCCGTTTCTGGAACAGTTCCTCCAGCACGCTCACACGCCAGCTGCGGATGGCCAGGTCGGCGTACAGGTCGTCCAGGAGGGACCAGAGACCCTGGGGGGCGTTCAGAATGTCCTGCTCGGAAAGGGTGGTCACCACGTAGCACTTGCGGTCCATTTTGGTGGGAAAACGCTCGAGGAACTGGCGGGATGTCGGCACCGACGCCTCGCGGAGAATCCGGTTGGCTGTGCGGTTCGGGAAGTAAGCGTACACCGTGGCTCCGGTGCCAAGCTCGTACACGGCGTCGTCGAGGAGATCGACGTACGGACCGAGTACGTGCTGGGGATCCAGCAGAACCCACCGGTAGCCCAGCTTGTGGAAGGTGGGGATGAGCTCGAAGGGGTTCTTCTCGGCGAAAGCGAAATGCCCCCGCAGGATGATGTCCTCGCCGAGGGTTTCCAAAATGGCCGTGCGTTCGCGGTCCAAGTGGGATTCGAGCTCGGAGGGCGCTAAGTCGTTTTGCTCGACCGTGGCGAAGTCGATCTGCTGCAGGACAGCCAGGTCGCGGAGTTCCAGCAAGATGTCGCGTGTAGCCTTCTGGTGGAGTCTCTGCAACAGCTCACTGGTGATGGCCACTGTGGCCTGGCGCTTTCGATCCTCGTGCAGAAGTTGCAGCGTCGGTCGGTACACGGCGTCTGCCAGTTTGTCCAGAGCGTCACCCTTTCCGTCCCACACGAACACATTCGACCAGAACATGCCTCCGCCTCCGAGCTGCCCTTGTGTTGACAACGCGTTTCGACATTCCCTTCAAAGCTGCGCCAAGGTAAGGCTTTCCCCCGAAAATGTCAACGGCGACTTGACAGAGCGTGGGCCGCTTCGGTCACTCCTGGTCCCATGTCTTCAGAAAACGAACGGCGCAACCGCCGCCGGGCGCCAGGTGCACACGCAGCGTGTCCGAGGGTGTGACCTCGCGCAGACGCGCCTGCACGTGCGTGGGGACGCGATCGGCGTCGGGGGCATCCTCGTAAATCTGCGCCAAGAAGCGTCCCTCGCCCAGAAACGCCAGTGGGATGCTCAGGTCCCGGGCGGTCCAGTCGGTCATGGCGCCCAGGTACCAATCGTCGCTGGCCCGGCGGGCCACGACCACGTAGTCGCCGACTTCCCCTGCGATGAACTTGGTGTCGTCCCAAACGGTGGGCACGACCTTCAGGAACTCGAATCCGGTCTGTCCCCAGTACGAAGCTGGATGATCCACAAGCATCTGCAAGGGGCTGTAGTACACCACGTACATGGCGAGCTGGTGGGCGCGGGTGCCCTGGGCCATGGGCGGGTTAGCCCGCGGCCGGAAGGTGGTCTGATTCCCGACGTTGAAAGCGCCTGGCGTGAAGTCCATCGGACCGGCGACCATCCGCAGGTAAGGGATCATCAGCTCGTGCTCGGGCGAACACTTCCGGCTCCACTTGCTGTACTCCAGGCCCAGCACCCCCTCTCGGGTGAGGAGGTTGGGATACAGGCGACTCAGTCCCGTGGGTTTGTAGGCGCCGTGAAAATCCACCACGAGGTGGTGCTGAGCGGCCTTTTCAACCACGCGGCGGTAGAAGTTGACCATCTCTTGGTCGTCGCGGTTCATGTAGTCCACTTTGACGCCTTTCACGCCCCACTTTTCGTACAGCGGAAAGGCTTCGTCCATCTGGCGATCCACACACTGCCAATTTACCCAGAGCAACACGCCCACGCCTCGCATTTGAGCGTAGTCCAGAATCTCCGGCATGTCGATCTCGGGGATGGTCGTTGTGATGTCGGCGTTGGGATCGCGGTGATCCCCGTACCAGCCAGCGTCGATGAGCAAGTACTCCAGACCGGCGTCGGCGGCGAAATCGATGTAGTACTTCATCGTTTGCGTGTTCATGCCGCCCCGGAAAGAGCGACCTTCCACGGTACGCCCGGACCACCAGGGCCAGGCCACCTTGCCGGGCCGGATCCAGCAGGGACGCTCGATCTGGCTTCGATCATTCAGAGCAAAGATCAGGTTGCTCTCGATGAAATGTCCCGGGCCGTCGGCGATCAGGAACACTCGCCAGGGGAGATCATGTGGGGTAGTCAGTTTCGCACACACGGCCTTGTCATCGGGCAGGGTTGGCTCCACGCCCACAAAACTCCCTGGCGCACCTTTCGCCGGCTTCAGGTACAGACCGGCGTAGTCCACCAGAGCCGCCTCTGTGATTTCCACCCAGGGCCCTGCGTCGAGATGCACCAACATGGGCAGTCCAATCAGCATGTCCTGAGGGATGTCCGAGGTTTTGAGAACCTGGTAGTTGTTTTCGTAGCCCGTGTGGGGCAGCTTGAGCGGAAGCACGTACGCCGTGCCCGGGGAGAGACACACCGCGGTTCGTTCCTGGGTAATCGCCAGGTTGGCGAGCTGGGGCTGACGCGGCAAAGTGAGTCTCCAGGCAGCCCCGTCGTTGTACGCCCGGACAGTCAGGTAAAAGAAACGATGCGGCGCTTTCGTCTCCCGGACCAGGAGCAACAATTCGTTGCAGTGGTTGCGCAGAAAACGGGTTTTGCCGTAGAGGAGTTCAGAGGTCTCGTCGATGCTCCGCTTGCTCACATCTTCGATCTTGACGCCAAGGCCCAACGCCGGTGCCCCTTTCAATTCCAGACGAATGGGCGAGGGTTCGACTACGGTTTTCCCTTCGGCCTCGATCTGGTACGAAAGGTACGAACCCGGGGCAACCGGCGCCTTGAACGTGCGTACGTCCACCGTCACTACAATGCGGCCGTCCGGCGAGGCTACCCGGACCGGGCTCGCCAACGCGATGGAGACCATCCCCAGGACCAAGAAGAGCGCGACGAACCGTTTCACGCCGAACCTCCTTTTCGGTTTAGGAAGCAGTCGTTCCTGTCCCCTCACAGCGCCAGGGTTTCCCGTTGCTCAAACAGATGTTCGGACCGCCGATCTGCTACCCACTTTCCGCTTGTTTTTACTGCGTCTGTCCTGTACGCGACGCCGACCACTCCCGGCCTCGCCCGTGCCACGGGCGGACAACGTCTCTCGACGGACTTCAGTTACCGCAGGGGACAGCTTGCGCCGCCACGGCAGCCGACCAACTTCCCGTGTTTACTTCAGCTCGGTGACCTTGATGTTCTTGACCCAGAGGCGCGTGTGCCAATCGTGATTTTGGATCCCGATGTAGCCCTCCAGGGCGAAATCTTTGATTTTGCCAATGGGTGCGGTCATTTCCCAGTCGTTGACCAGCTTGCCGTTGAGCTCCACCTTGATGCGTTTTCCGACGCAGGTGATTTTGTAGTGATTCCACTTGCCGGGTCCCTTTGAAGCCATTTCCGTGGGGGCGTGGGCATCGTAGATTGCTCCCGTCTGGTGAATGCCGCCACTTCCGGTGCCGGGGTCGTAGATCTGCACTTCAAAGCTGTGGTGGATGTAGTCGTCGCTGGTGGGTACGTCGGGCACGCGCACAAAAATCCCGGAGTTGGTGTTCTTCGCCTCGGTCATGTAGTCCAGCTCCAGGATGAAGTCTTTGAATTTCTTTTTCGAGTACCACAAAAGACCCATGCCACCGTGCGCTTCGAGCGTCCCCTCCCACGGATGGAGGATCCAGTAGCCGGGTCCGTAGTGGTTCCAGCCCGCTTTGGTGAAGCGGCCATCCGGTCGCTGGGAGAGAAGCTGAATCGTTTTGCCCGGCGTTTGGGCCAACGTTGGCGACGCGACGCTCCAGGCGAAGGCTGCGATCACCGCAACGACGAGCAGCGCGTAGAAGCCTCTGCGCTTCATGTCTTGTCCCTCCTGCTTGATCGTGTGCTTGCCATTGACTTCCCAATTCCGATCTGACGAACGTCAACCCTGTTTCCCCCTCGTGCCTGTAAAGCATTTCGCCGTGACGTTCCTAAGCTCGTCAGGACGGAATCCGCCGTGTGCACCTGTTTCCGAAATCTTGCAAAACTGCCCTGTGGACCGCTTCCCCAAGGCCGCCTTATTCCCTACGCGAAGTGCTACGCCCTGAGAATCCCCAGCGGTGGGCGGTTTTTCCAGGCGCCGCGAGTGAAATCAGGAATGTCCACCGGGCGGCTCCGGTTGGCGACGGAAATCTCCGTCAGTTCGGAAATGGCACTCCACGCCGCGGCGTCGTACACGTCCATGTCGAGTGGTACCCCTTCGCGGAGACATTTGATCAAGCGGTAGTCTTCGATGTAGTCCATCCCGCCGTGACCGGCACCCTTGGACATCTCCTCCAGATCCTTCCACAAAGGATGTTCGTACTCTGCCCGGTAGCTCTCCAGGGTCTCCCAGCGGTGTGTCGGGCTGCGCCCCTCGATGTACACGAACCCCATCACGCCGGAAGTGCGGCGCGGGTCCGGCCACTTACGAGCGATGCCTTTAGTGCCCTGGACCAGATGGATCCGGCTGTACGGACGCGGTAAGTTGGTGTCGTGGTAAAGCGTGATGGTGCGACCTTTCTTCGTGCGAATCAGGGTTACGTTGACGTCACCGAGTGCGTACTTGGTTTTGGCCCACTTGGAGTCAGGCCCGAACACCTCGGCGGCGTACAGGCTGAGCCCCATGGCCTTTGTGCTCATCGAGACGAGGTAGTCGAACTGGTCGCCGCGGTTGATGTCCATTACCTGGGCGATGGGCCCCAGTCCGTGGGTGGGGTACAGATTGCCATTGCGTTTGATCGAGTGGGCAAGCCTCCAGATGGCCTCGCCACGTGCGGCGAAATTGAACTTAACGTGGCGGAGATCGTGCAGGTAGCCCGCGGCACCGTGCAGAATCTCACCCAGCAGCCCTTGACGCACCATGTTGAAAATCATCATTTCTTCGCGGTCGTAGGTGCAATTCTCCATCATGATGCAGTAACGCTGGGTACGTTCAGAGGTCTCGACCAGTTGCCAGGCTTCGTCCAGAGTAACCGCGGCGGGTACCTCCGTGGCAGCATGTTTGCCCGCTTCCATCGCCGCCACGCAGACCGGAACGTGCCACTCCCACGGCGTGGCTGTGTAGACCAGATCCAGGTCGTCGCGTTCGCACAGACGCCTGAAGTCGTACGGGCCTCGTGTGTAGCCCTCGGGTTTGGGAAAGCCTGCGTCCGTCACGATTTTCTGAGCCCGCTCGACGCGTTCGGGGACGATGTCGCACACAGCGCGAATTTCGCACCCCGGGATGCGCACGAGGTTGCGTACGTGCGCTGTCCCCATCCCTCCGACGCCCACGTAGCCGATGCGGACTTTTTCGATCGGGGGTGCGACAAATTCCCTGGCTGGCCCATCCAGTGAGCTGGGCCGACGTCCTGCAGCGAAAGCCTGGGTGGAAGCCAGGGCCGCGCCAACACTCGCTGCTGCCCCGAGCTTCAAGAAATCACGCCGGTCCAGTTCGCGCTGTTCACGCCGGTCTCGGTTCATGACTGTACCTCACTCTCTAAGTTGACGATTGGCCCGCGGGTCTTCCGAAACCCTGTATCTGCAGGCATCCCTTGCTGGCTTGTTACACACCCGTAAATTAGGAGATTCATCCGGAAATGTCAATGAAGACTTGCACTTCAGTGGATTTCTCACTCCGCCGTGGGAACGCACGGACGCCTGAGCGCGGCTTGGCTCTTGCTGGTAAAATGGCTTCCAGGCCGGGGCGGGAAACCTAAAGGCTGCTCTGCATTTTCCACTGGCGATTTCCAAGCCCCGGCCAATTCACGTGAGAATCGGTTGAAACTGGCCGTGTTTCGAACCCGCCTAAGAGAGTCTACGCCTGAAAGAGCCCGGGAATTCAACTCACCGGCGATCTGGAGACGGTCCGAACCCGCCCACCGTTTCCCCTTGCTCGCAGAAGATTCGCTTACCGTACAGGCGAGCTCAGACTCTTGGGCACGGCCTACCCCCGACAGCTGCCCTTACCTTTCGTGCCCACCTGGATATTTTCGGAGGAACTCCTAAGATTCGCACGCTCGGGGAGATCTCGTTCTCCCCGCGCGAGCTCACGTGCACTTCGAAGCCGTCTCGTTGTTTTCAGTCGAACCGTTTCCGGGCCACGGCCGGGGCCAAGGAATCGTTTTACGCTTCCACGCGGGATTTCATCGCGCCCCTTTGGGCCTGTATTTCTTCCCCTGCTGGTAGGAAACTGGCACCCTGTGCGAGTGGGACCTTTGGAGACCCCTCAACCCTGCTTGCAAGAGGGACGCGTCGCACTCATCCTGGTGCTGCCGGGGAGTTCCGCCGGTTGATTGACTGGCGTCAGGTGAAACGAACGGTTGCGGTCTTTGCTGGAGGAGCCCTGCGGGTTATCTGACCACGCAGAACTTCCCCGTAGCTGAAACGGAACCCGCCCGTAAGCGCAGCACGTACACCCCCGCTGGTAGAGTTGCGACGTGCAGGGGAAATTCGTGGAAGCCCCTCCGGAGCCGACGCACCTTTGGACCGTAGACCGGGCGTCCAAGGAGATCGTAGATGGTGACCTGCACCGTGGCTGCTGACGTCAGGCTAAAGCGGAGGCTGATTCGATCGCGGGCTGGATTGGGCTGAACAGCAAGCAACGCAAAACGGGTCGGCCAGTGCTTGGGTGTTTGCTCGTGAGAGACGGCGGACGTCGGCAACGCACCTGGTCCACCGTAAGCGCCCAGGTCGTTACGCGTGCCGTCGGCATCGTTCCAAGCTGGAGCGGGATCTCCGGCGTCGATGGCGGGGCTGCCCGGCAGCAGGTGGTAGTTACCTTCGGTGCCCCAGGCGGTGCGCACGAAGCGAGGATCAGCGCAGAGGTTGCCGTAGCCCAGCGTGTCAAGATTCGCACAGCCAATCGACCGATCTCCATGGGTGACTAACGAGACGGAGCGCGGAAAATGGAAAAGGCAGTAATCCATCCGCAGATGGGTTGCCCCGTGCACGTAAATTGGGGAGTCCGGCCCACGGGCGCTGAAAATGCAGTTCCGGAATCGGATGTCCAGTGGGATGGGATTTTCGTACTGTACGTAGGCCAGGTAGCCGTGACCGAGGGAATCATCGATCGTGACATTGGTGATTTCAAAATGCGCGCCGGCTTGCTCCACCTGGTCAATCACCAACGCTGCCCACGGCGTGGGCTGAGGATCCCCATCGCCACGGCCGTAGATGAGGGTGTTCAGCACGACACTGCTGTCGGCCCACAACTTCACGCCGTCGCAACGATTGTTCGCGACAACGCAACGCCGAATGGTCGTTCGCGCAGTTTTGGAATCCAGGCCGTCCCCGCAGTTGTGTTCCGCTACCGTGTCCTCGATCAAGAGTGGCCCGTCGGAGCGTTCGGTGCCCAGCCCGTCGGGGCGGTCGTAAGGGCGGTCCTGGCCGTTCCCGCCGCGGTAGTAGTGACCGCTCCACGACAGCGTACAGGCGCGCACGGTTACGTTCCGCCAGCCGCCGTGCTCACCTGCGGGGCCGCCGAGGGCGCCGAATCCACAGTGGCTGATCCGGCAACCGGAGATCTCCACCGCCTCGACATCCTGCAAATTCATCCCGAATTCGTCCAGATGATGCACAACCAGCCCGCGCAAAATGAGATGGCTGGAAGGCTGGCCCAGTACCTCAAGTCCATCCCGAAACCAGGCGGATTCCCGGTCCGCGTTGGGATCGTGGGTGATTTCCAGATTCTCCAGCAGAACGTGGTGCCGGCCGGAAAGGTCCACAGCGGTGAGCAAATTGTCTCGGCCCGCTAAAATGGGTCGTGCCCCAGCCGCTCCACGCACGGCGGTCCAAGCCTGCGGTGTCCCGGAGGGCGGCCGTAGAATGTCCCCGTCGAACTCTCGCAGCACGTAAACCCCCGGCAACAGGATCAGCGTGTCCCCCGGGCTCAACTGGCGTGTGGCCCAGCCAGGGTGCTCCCAGGGACGGTCGCGACTGCCTTCGTTCGTGTCGTTACCGGTCGGTGACACGTAGTGTGTGGCTGCTTGCCCAGGCTGCCACAGCAGGAACAACGTGGTCGCCAGCAACAAACATTTCGGTTGCACGGGATTTCCCCTGAGTTGTGGACGAAACTGACACCCTCTGAATGTAGACACTGAACGGGACTTTTGCAAATTCGGTTCACTCGGCGCCTTGCAATTGCACGCCGGTGACTTCGCTTTGTCGGGACTGTAAGGTCTCAGATCAAGGGGCGTAGCAATTCCTTTGCAGTTGCAGAGGCGCAAGGAAGTGCGCAGGGGCGAAGGTTCCCGGTTGCAGTGGGCGAGCGGCGGTTTGAGGCGGTGTTTGCCGAACGGGTTCAGTGGGGCCAGAGCTTACCGACACTTCGAGCAGGAAGAATCGCCGGGCCAGCGGTTGTCACTCAAAGGACCAGCCTTGGCGTTGTCCCCACTCGCTCGGGGTTTGATTAAGAGAATGTAACAATCCGAGGCCGGGTACAGATGTTGTTGTTACACCCTCAGCCGTGGCTGTCAGGCATTTGATGTTTCTGGATTTGCGGGTGTTTGGGGCCGAACACTCCTCGTCGTGGCTGGGCGGGCGGTGTGCTTGACTCATGGCGCGTACGCGAGCGACCGCCAGGCGGTGCCGAACCTGCTCCGAAGCGTCCACCCGAGTGTACCATTTGGTTCACTGCCTGCTGTTTACTTTGCAGGCAGCTCGAACGGTAGAGAACAGTCAGGGAGGTGAAGAAATGCGTGAACCACGGTTGGTGCGTAGAGGGTGGCGGTCGCTTTTGGGAGTTGATTCCGGCTGGCGGTTGCGTGAGTTCCTTGCAGTAGCAGGGCTGCTTTGCCTGAGTCTCTTGCCAGGCTTGCTTCAGGGCAGGACCTACTACGTCGATTCAAGCGATCCGGCTGCCCGTAACGAGAATCCTGGCACTGAAACCTTGCCGTGGGCGACCATTCACAGAGCCAACCAAAAGGTGATGGCCGGAGACACCGTGGTGGTGAAGGCCGGGATCTACCACGACTGGATCTGTCCCGAACACAACGGAACTGCTTCAGAGTGGATTGTCTACAGGTCCGAACCTCCACACGAAGCCATCCTGGATGGCTGGGTACCGCTGGACAGCGTGGCGGTGGACACGAGCCAGTGGCGGCATGTCCAGCCCGACACGGGCAACATCTGGTACCGGAAGCTCGTTTCCTCTGCTTTTACCGAGGCCTGGATGGACACCTTACGCCTCCCGTACCCTTACCCCTACACATGCGACCCTCTGCGTTTCGCCCCCGGCCGCAGTTACGTAGACTCCACCGGGACGCTTTTCGTGTGGCTACCGCGGGGAGAGAAACCCGTAGGACACGACTGGCACGTGACGCTGAAGAACGGTGTGTGGCTGTTGACCAAGTCTGACCTTTCCGCCCAACGCTACGTGGAGGTCTCGGGCTTCGTGGCCCGAAACTTCGGCTTGAACGGGATTTCGGTAACTTCGAGCTACGTGCGCGTCCTCAACAACGTCGCTTTCAAAAACGGCCGGGCCGGGATCGCAGTGGCCTTCTGCAATCACGTTCTGGTTGAGGGCAACGAGGCTTTTGAGAACTGCACGGGCATCGGATTCTCGCAGGGGATCACCGCCTACCACGTTCTCGGGAAGGACATCGTTTTTCGGGGTAACATTTCGCACGACAACTACGACGGAGCAGACAGCCTTCACTGCGGGACCGACGGCAGTGGGATTGTTGTCGACACCTGTCCCCCTGAAGCCGGTGCGCTTTTGGTGAACAACGTGGCCTACAACAACGCGGGCGCTGGCTTTGGTGTCTTCCAGTCGTCAAACGTGTCTCTGATCAACAACACATCGTTCAACAATTTTCTCAAGGATCCGGGCTGGAACGACGAGTGCCACATCATCGGAACGGCTGAAATGCCTTCCAATCATGTTGTTCTCAGAAACAACATCCTGGTCGGTGCCCAGCCTGAGGCACCTGTTCTCCACATCAGTTACTCGGCAGTGAACCCTCCTGAAGAGGTTCTGCTCGACCACAACCTCTACTGTGTGCGAAACGGTTCAGAGGACAGCGAGCTTTTCGAAGTAACCCTGCACGTCGCGGGGGAGGAAAAGCACTGGGCCCTTACCCTCGCCGATTTCCAGAGCTTCTCCCTCACCGTCGATTCGGTTCTTTTTGATCCGCACTGGGGTGTGGGTTCGCTGGTTGCCGATCCGTTGTTCAGCGATTGGCGTGGCGCCGACTTCTCCCTGAGGGATGGGAGTCCGGCCATCGATTCGGGTAACCCTGAGCTTGCGCCGACTACGGACATTGTGGGGACACCGCGACCCCAGGGCGCCGGTTTCGATCTCGGTGCGTACGAATTCGTGCCGGTCACTTCGGTTACCGGCAAAAGCGGCGAGTCCTCCGTGAGCGTTGCGGTGTACCCGAATCCTTTCAACGACTGCTTGAGGCTCGAGTACCGTCTGCTCCACCCGGTGCGGATTCGGGTGCGGATTTTCAACATTCTCGGCCAGGAAGAAACCAGGCTCGTCGATGCCAGGTTACCCGCGGGAACCTACCACGTTTTCTGGCACGCCACAGATGCGGCTGGCAAAGCGTTGCCTTCTGGGCTGTACGTGCTTCGGTTCGAAACAGGTGAGACGACCCTCACCCGAAAAGTCTTGCTGCTCAGATGACAGAGCCTGACGGAAGGAGGTCCACAAATGCGGAATGTGCTGTTGGTAAGTTTTGCTCTGGCGCTTTGTGTTGCCGTGGCAGAAGGTCAGAACGTCAGGAGGGGAGTGCGGGTGTCGTACGTCATCACAGACGCGCAAATGCAGTTCGTGGATGAGCACTTCGATTTCGTGATGACGCCCTTCTTGAGTCAAAAGGTTCGTTCCTCGTTCAAAAGGGCCCGGTTGTTTCTGTACCGCTCAATCCAGGGCACCTGGACGGGGTTCGATCAGTTTGACTGGAACCACATTAACGCGCACGAAACCATGTTTTGTCACACGGACAGCACTGTTCAGGACACGAGCACGCGCATTTTGACGATTTGGGATTCCTGGCTGATGGACGGCAACGATCTGGTGGCCAGGAGTGCGCCCGACGCCCTGGACCACTGGGTGAACTACTTTGCTGTGACGGCGGCCGAACAAGTGCACACGTACGGCTACGACGGTCTCTACATCGACTCCGCAAGCCACATGCTCAGACCAAGTTGGCTTAAGAACGGAGTGTTGCCGTGGGACTACGATCCCGACACCTGGCGGGACGGACGCTACGCCGCTCTGAGCTTCATCAAATCGTATTTACCGGACAAGCGGGTCATCTTCAACGGGCTGCACTCGGACAACGGGGCGGATTCCAGCCTGACGCTCACGGACGGTGGCATGTGGGAAGACTTCGCGTACGACATCGAAACCGGGGCTTACAAAGGCGAGGGGAGCTGGTGGAGAGCCATTCAATGCATGCAAGCCAATCGGGACCGGGCCTACCTGGTGCTGGTGGTGAAGAAACCGGGCCTGATTTCCGACATCCAGGCCCGGATCTTTTCGGTAGCCAGTTACCTGTTGATCAGCAATGCCAATGTTGTGCTGTCCCTTTCTGACTACGCACACAACACCTCCCTCCAGTACTACCCGGAGTTCGAAATACGCCTTGGGGAGCCCCTCGGTGACTTCAGCATGCGGGCTGATTCTCTGTTTGTTCGCGGGTTCGAGCGGGGCCTTGTGGTTGTCAATCCTTTCTCGTCTCGCTCTAAGCTCTTTCCTTTGGAAAAAGCGTACGACAAGGTTGTTCCTGTTGGGGGCGGTTTTGTGAGTCCAGACGGACAGTGCGACGGTAGACTCCGCTACGAGAAGGTTAGCGGCATGCTTACCCTACCTCCGGCCAGTGCCGTGATTCTCAAGGATCGAGGCGCAACCCGTGTTCGCGGGGCAGCTCAAGCACGCTCTCCACTTCAGGCGGAGCTTTGGCCAAATTACCCGAATCCCTTCAACGCGTCTACGCGGATTCAGTACACACTTGCTTACCCGGCTCACGTGGACCTGCGAATCGTAAATGCGCTCGGGCAGACGGTCCGGGTTCTTGTTAGCGGCAACGTGGTCGCGGGCGTCCACCGTGTACACTGGGACGGCACCAACGGGACCGGTGCTCTTGTTGAGTCCGGCGTGTACTTCTGTCGATTGAAGGTGGACGGCAAGAATCTGGGGACGCGCGCCCTGCTGTTGCTGAAGTGAAACGGCGGCTCTTCCAGGGGGGCAATCGCCGCAGGGTCATCGCGAACGGTGTGGGGTTGGTTTGCTCTGTTGCCGGCTGAACTCCGTCGTTCCAGATTGCGGGCGCCTGTACGCAAGGGTGTTTTGTCGGTCGGGACACGCTGTGGGGACTCCAGCGGGCTCGGCTTCGGGGCGCGGCCGCATTCAGACGGCGGAGCCCAGGGTTGACCGGGCCCGCACGATTTGCGAAGCCGTTGTCCTCCGATCCCTTTTGGACCGCGATCGATTTCGATCGGGGCGGAAGCCAACCTCCCCGCTCTTGCTGCTTCTCCTCCAGCAGTAGCCTTTCCACCGCGAGTCTCGACAGCTGCCCATCAACACACGGCCAGCTCCGGGATTGTGAACGTACACGACTCGACTGCGGCTGACGTGTTGATCGTCCCCGGGATTCAGGAGACGACCACGCGTGGTGGAAACCCGAGAACTCTCCAATTCCCACAGGGCCATGAAACCGTGCGCGGGCCCTATTTCGAGGCCACGACGAGTCGAAGGCTGTCCTGCGATTCCAGGGGCTTGGAGGGCACGGGACACAGGGACCTCGCAGCGCGATCCCTCTCCACGCGAGAGGTTGACTGGCCGTGCAGGCGATGTCGGTCTCTCGGAAAGGGCTTAACCGTGTCTGCAGGACTTGCGTCCCCTGACCGTCCGATGTGCGAAGAAGGTTTTCCACGAAGGCCCCGACCCTTGCTGCTCTCCGAATCTTTCCTCCTGAATCCTTGGTGCACAAACGTACTCCCACAAGCGCGAAGCGGGGCCAGCTCGTCTCTGGCAGTGGAAATCTCTGGGCGGAGGCCTTAGGCAGGCCGTTTCGGCCTGTACGCCTGGCGGGATGTGGGAACGGAATCCGGGTGCTGTGCGTCGGTTCGCCGCTTGAAACAGGCCCTTCCCCGAGAGTTTCTTGCGTTCTGGCCCTGCCGGGATGACCGCGGTCTGGGGGCGCACGAGGCCTCGGGGGGTGTTGCCTTACCCCTCGGTGAGCCCCCTCAGCGGGTCGGGCCGACCTGTTGCCTGCACGACCTGCGAGAGACGGAAAAGCCTTGCCTCGCGGCGGAGGCCGGAGGTGGGTGCCCGAAGCCGTTCGAAAGCGGTGAAGCAGGCTTGCGTGCTGGTCAGGACTGCGTGCGGTCTGATGCTTCTCTGTTGCCTGCGCTTCAGCGCGGGGACCCGCTGGAAAAAATCGGGGCTCCGTTGCGCCTGTCCTTGACATTTTCGTTCGTCTTCCGCAACTTCCTGCCAAAGGTGGAAGCCCAGAAGTGGGGATGGTCCACAAACTGCGGAGGGTGAAGAAATGAAACGGCGCGTTACCTTGCTCGCGGTTCTGTTTCTGGTTGCTGCCGTTGTTGCACTGGGTGCGCCTGAGCAACGGATGATCCGTGTAATCGTCACGCCGGACCGCCCGGACTGGACCTACCACGTCGGCGAAAAGCCGGTGTTTCTAATCCAGGTGCTCCGATTTGGAAATCCTCTCGTTGGTGCGCGAGTGCACGTCCGGATTGGACCCGAGAAAATGGATCCCGTGAAGGAGGTTGACCTTGTGTTGAGGGACGGGACGGGGAAAGTCGGCGGCGTGACGATGAAAGAGCCGGGTTTCCTGCGTTGCTGGGCCTCCGTGGAGGTGGAAGGACGCACGTACACCGGCCTGGGCACGGCCGGGTTGGATCCAGACAGAATCGAGCCCACAACGACGCTGCCCAAAGATTTCCGAGATTTTTGGGAAGCGGGCAAGAAAGATCTGGAGAAAATCCCGCTGGACGCCGAGATGACCTTGCTTCCCGACCGCTGTACATCCAAGGTGAACGTCTACCACGTGAGTTTCGCGAACGTCCCGGGTGGAGACAGCCGGATTTACGGCATCCTTTGTGTGCCCAAGCAGGCGGGCAAGTACCCGGCCATCCTGAAGGTCCCTGGAGCGGGAGTTCGGCCCTACTTCGGGCAGATTGCACTGGCAGAACGGGGCGTGATCACACTGGAAATCGGAATTCACGGCATCCCGGTTACCTACGAACGGCGGCTTTACAACAATTTGCGTTGGGGAGCTCTGCAAGGGTACTGGTTCTACAATTTGGATGACCGCGATCGCTACTACTACCGGCGGGTCTACCTCGGATGCGTGCGCGCTGTGGATTTCATTTTCTCTCTGCCGCAGTTCGACGGCGAGAGGCTGGCTGTGACCGGTGGGAGTCAAGGCGGTGCGTTGACGATCATCACGGCATCGCTGGACCCGCGAGTGAAATGGTTGGCGGCTTACTACCCGGCTCTGTGCGATCTGACAGGCTACCTGCACGGGCGGGCCGGCGGCTGGCCCCACATGTTCAACCAAGCCAATCGCACCTTCAACGTGAAGCCCGACAAAATTGAGACGTCGAAGTACTACGACGTGGTGAACTTTGCTCGTTTTGTGAACATCCCGGGGCGGTATGCCTGGGGCTTCAATGACACGACGTGCCCGCCGACGTCGATGTACGCGGCCTACAACGTGATCCCCGGGCCGAAGGAGCTGTGGCTCTACCTGGACACGGGGCACTGGACCTACCCGGAAGAGCGGAAACGGATGGAAGATTGGCTGATTCAGCAGGTTCTCGGCGAATGATCCTGGGTGGACGAAGAGCTACGGCTCCGGAGTCGGGGGGCTGACCTCTCGTGCCAACCTGGGGCTTGCCACCGGGCGGATGGACTCGGTAGAGCAAACGGTGCTGGGTAGGCTTGCAAGTCTCTTGTGGGGGCGATCCTGTGCGCAGGTACGAACACAGGGCGTTGTACCCGGGGATTTTGCGATTTTTTCGGCTGAAATCGGGAGACGTCGGTTAGCACTGGCCAGATCGGAAACGAGGGGGCACAGAGACGCAGGTGCGGCTACGCGATTTGACGGACGGTGCTCAGGAGACGTTTTTGCCACGAGAAACGCAGGGGGGAGCCGCTCAGGGTGCCGTGACCTGGCAAATCGGCTGTGCCGACTACCCGGCACGAAGACCGGAGTCAAGCAACCGTTGCGAAACGCTCCGCGGCGCCCCTGCTTGGGCGCTTGGCGTGTGTTCTTCGCAGGAGTTCTGGAGATCGTCTTCTGTCTCGAGGTTGGGCCATGAATGTACCTCTTAGTGACCCGCGACCGGACGTTGGTTGGTTTCTGGACGTCGTGGCTGGTCGCAAACCCATTTCGGAGCGTCCACCGTTGGTGGAGTACATCGTCGACGACGCCGTGATGCGACCCATCCTGGAGAATCTTGGTGTACGTTGGGTGTCGCACGGGGCGCCAGGGTACTGGGACAACTTCGTCGCGTTCTGGCAGCGGATGGGCTACGACTTTGTTCGTTACGAAGTCAGCCCGCCGTACCCGACGAGAATTCGCGAGGGTGAGGATCCCAACGCGGCGGATGGACGCCGCCGCTGGGCCGAAACGGGCAAGGGGCCCATTCAGAATTGGGATGATTACGAGCGCTACCCCTGGCCGGATGTGCCGGACGCGCTGTTCAAACCGTTCGAAGCGATTGCGGCGCGTCTCCCCGAAGGCATGGGCTTGGTGGCTTGCCACGCTGCCGGTATTTTCGAGCACGTGAGCGAGCTGTTCGGCTACGAAACGCTCTGTTTGATGCTCTACGACGATCCGGCGCTGGTGGAGGCTGTGTGCGAAGCGGTTGGGTCCCGAATGGTTCGCTTCTACGAGAAGTTACTCCAACTCGATGCTCTGGTCGCCGTTTTTCAGGGGGACGACATGGGCCACCGCTCCGGTACGCTGATCAGCCCGGAGCACCTGAGACGATTTTTCCTGCCGTGGCACCGCAAATTCGCTGAAATGGCCCACGCCAGTGGACGCCCGTACTACCTGCACTCCTGTGGCAACGTGGTGCCCATCATGGACGACCTGATCGACAGCGTAGGCATCGACGCCAAACACTCGTTTGAAGACGCCATTTTGCCGGCAGACGAATTTCATCGACGCTACCACAACCGTGTAGCGACCCTGGGCGGCGTGGACGTGAACGTGCTTGCCAACGGAAGCGAGAAGGAGGTTCGCGAGACGGTGCGCCGGCTTGTGGACGCGTGTGCACC
Organism: uncultured Cytophagia bacterium; assembly: GCA_964644845.1. Lineage (GTDB taxonomy): Bacteria > Zhuqueibacterota > Zhuqueibacteria > Oleimicrobiales > Geothermoviventaceae > Geothermovivens. The sequence continues at coordinate 125,722 of CAZXXS010000097.1, forward strand.
GCTGGGGCGATTCGCTTTGGGCTCGGGCAATTCGATTCCAAGCTACGTTCCAGTGCAAAACTACCTGGCCATGATCGACGAAGCGTTACGCCCTGTAGGAAGTTGAAGAACACTTGCCCCAGCGGACGGAACAGCGCGGGTCCCGGGGTAGAGGATGAGTGTCAAAGGGGGGGTCGCGCTGGTAGCGTGGCCACCGGTGACCACCAGTTCGGCTTTGCGCGCGGCGGCGTTTCCTGTTACTCCTGTGCGCGGACGCCGGGCTGTCTGCGATCGGTTCCGTTGGCGGGTTTGCGACGGGGAATTCGGCAGCCTTTGCCCCCGAGCGTTCCGAGCGGCATTTTGCCGCGGCGCGAGGGAGCCCACGAGACCGGCTGCATCCTTGTGTCCAAACACCGGGGCAAACTCGACGGGTTCTGTCGAGTTGTTGGGGACGCGAACTGGCTGCTGGTGGGTGCACCCCGGCTCTTCTCTGCGTGCGGTGCTTCACGCCAAGTATCCAAAGGTTCGGGGAGCGCGATGCGTTTGTTTCCTGATCTGACGGTTGTGAGAGCAGGGGCTGGAGCGATGCCGCGCTGATGTGGACGGCTGGTGTTTGGACACCGCTTGAAACAAACTGTGGAGACACCCGTGAATCGTCGGCGATTTTTGCGCACCTCTGCCCTGGGAGTGGGCGCTTTGGCTGTCTCCGGTGCTCTTTCCTGCAGGACGAAAGGTCACACAAAGTCGAACGTGGTCTACATCCTGGCCGACGACCTGGGCTACGCTGAACTTGGCTGCTACGGCCAGGAAATCATTCGGACACCGAACCTGGACCGAATGGCTGCCGAGGGTGTCCGTTTCACGCAGCACTACTCGGGCAGCCCCGTGTGCGCTCCCTCGCGCTGTGTGTTGCTGACGGGTAAACACACAGGTCACTCTTACATCCGCGATAACGGCCGCGCACCTGGGCGCCCCTACGATCCGGACAGGGGGATTTTCCCGGGACAGAACCCCATTCCCGATGCGGTGTTTACCCTGGCCGAAGCGTTGAAACAGCGCGGGTACGCCACAGCGTGCATTGGCAAGTGGGGTTTGGGCTACGAAGGCTCGACCGGCGACCCGAATCGCCAGGGATTTGATCTCTTTTTCGGCTACATCTGTCAGATCCACGCCCACAATCACTACCCTCGGTTCTTGTGGCGGAACGGACAAAAAGTCGAACTGGAGGGAAACACGGGAGGTTTGACTGGCAAGCACTACTCGACTGATCTTTTCGCTGAAGAGGCCAAACGCTTCATCCGGGAAAACAAAGATCGACCCTTTTTCCTGTACCTGGCGTTCACAGCCCCGCACGTGTCCATCCAGGTGCCCGAAGCGACGCTGGAACTGTACAAGGGTAAGCTGCCGGAAACACCCTACAAACACCGGGGTCACTACTTGCGCCATCCGTACCCGCACGCCGGCTACGCCGCAATGGTTACCCACCTGGACATGCGGATTGGCGAAATTCTGCAACTGCTGAAGGAGCTGGGACTCGAGAAAAACACACTGGTGATGTTTTCGTCGGACAACGGCCCAACGTACGACCGTGTCGGCGGGGCCGATTCTAATTTCTTCCACAGCACGGGTCCCTTGCGTGGCCGTAAGGCCAGCGTGTACGAGGGCGGTGTCCGGGTTCCGTTCATCGCCTGGTGGCCGAGGGTGATCTCGGCCGGCCGAGTGTCGGAGCATGTCTCGGCCTTCTGGGATGTGTTTCCGACGATCTGCGAAGTGACCGGCGCGCAGACTCCAAAGGGCCTCGACGGCCTCAGTTTTTTGCCCACGTTGCTCGGTCAAGGCCACCAGCCGCAGCACGAGGCCCTGTACTGGGAGTTTCGTTCTTACGGAGGGCAGCAGGCGCTTCGTTTCGGCGAGTGGAAGGCTGTGCGGACCGGTCTGCGACGTCCAGATTCGGACACGCGGATTCAGCTCTACAACCTGGCCGAAGACGTGGGTGAGCGACAGAATGTGGCTGCCAAACACCCGGACCTCGTAGCTCGGGCAAGAGAATTGATGTTAGCCTCGCGCACGAGGTCGGAGCTGTTTCCCTTCCCGGAAATTTACCAAAGGGCGTGGTGAGGACGAGCGCCGAAACTGTGCCGGGCCCAAGGGTGCTTGCCGGCCGCTGCTCTTACGCAGGGGGACGTCCGTCAGTCGTCACGGCTCGGGCTGTTTGTAATCAGGAGTGGCCTGGAAGGGGCCAGAGCGCGTTTTCAAGGGAACGGCGGTTGAGGATTTCGCAGGGCTGCCAGTGAGGGCCCTTAGGAAAAGCGTCGAGAGTGGAAACATCCTTCGGTTTCTGGGTTGCAAGGGGTAGGGCTGCGGTTGTCAGTTTCAAAGGATGTTGTCGATTTGAGTGAGGGATGCGGCCGTGGAACGTCGCGATTTCTTGCGGATCTCCGCTTTGGGACTGGGTTCTTTGGCGGTGTCGCCGCGGTGGCTCACGTCGGCGCCTCGCCGCCCCAATTTCCTGCTCATTTTGATTGACGACCTGGGCTGGAACAACGTCGGATTCATGGGCAGTCGTTTCTACGAGACGCCCAATCTGGACCGCCTGGCCCGAGACAGTGTGGTTTTCACGAACGCTTACGCGAACGCGCCCAACTGTGCACCGACGCGGGCCTGCCTTCTTACCGGACAGTACACCCCTCGACACGGGATTTACACAGTGGGCAATTCGGCGCGGGGCAAAGCTCGCTTTCGCAAGCTTATCCCGGTTCCGAACCGGACCGTACTGCCCCGCAGTGAGGTCACTCTGGCAGAGGCGCTGAAACCGGCTGGCTACGTCAGTGCGTCCATCGGTAAATGGCATCTCGGGCGAGATCCCGAGTCGGGTCCGGTGAGCCAGGGATTCGATCTTAACGTGGGCGGCTACGACAAAGGCCATCCGGTGAGCTACTTCAGTCCCTACCACAATCCGTTCCTTTCCGACGGCCCAGAAGGTGAGTACCTCACTGACCGCCTCACCGACGAAGCCATCACTTTCTTGCGGAAGAATCGGAGCCGACCGTTTTTTCTGTATTTTCCGACTTACGCTGTGCACACACCGTTGCAAGCGCCAGCCGAGTTGGTAGCCAAATACCGGCGCAAGAAGCCCGATGGGGGACAGGCCAATCCGGCCCACGGTGCCATGATGGAGAACGTCGATTGGAACGTGGGCCGCCTGCTCAACGCTTTGGACGACCTCGGTCTGGCGAAGAACACGGTGACCTTTTTCCTCTCGGACAACGGCGGTGTGAAGGGCATTACTTCGATGGCGCCGTTGCGCGGTGGAAAAGGCATGCTGTACGAGGGCGGGATCCGCATACCGGCTTTCATCCACTGGCCTGGCGTTACCGACGGCGGTCGGGAGTGTTCGGAACCGATCTTGGGGATGGATGTTTATCCGACGATTCTGGAAATGGCCGGTGTTGCACCCCCTCGGAAGCACGTGATCGACGGCGTAAGTCTTGTGCCCCTGCTTCGGGGTGAGCGGACGCTCCGAAGGGAAGCCATTTTCTGGCACTTTCCTGCCTACCTGCAGGCTGCTTTCGACATGAGTGAAGCACGTGACCCGTACTTTCGTACGCGTCCGTGCAGCGTCATCCGCGCTGGCGATTGGAAACTCATCGAGTACTTCGAAGATGATGCCCTCGAGCTCTACAACCTCAGCGAGGACATCGGTGAGAAGACGAATCTGGCCGCAAAACTGCCTGGCAAAACGCGTGAGTTGCACGAGCGCCTTGTAGCCTGGCGCCGGGAAATCGGTGCGCCGATTCCGACGCAGCGTAATCCGACGTACCGGCCGTGAGCCCGCAAGGGGAGCATCTACGGTCGAGATCGAGTCGGGAGTGAAGCGGCAAGGGTTCTCCGGTTAGTTTTACCACGAGGGAGGCGAGTCATGAACCGACGTGAGTTTCTCAGGTTGTCGGCTTTGGGGCTTGGTGCGCTGGCAGTGCCGGGGTGTGTGGGGGCGAAGAGACGGCGGCCGAATTTTGTGTTTTTCCTTGTCGACGATCTCGGCTGGAAGGACGTAGGATGCTACGGGAGCACATTTTACGACACGCCGAACATCGACCGATTGGCGCGTCAAGGGATGCGGTTCACCCAGGCGTACGCGGCCAGCCCGGTGTGTTCGCCAACGCGAGCCAGCATCATGACCGGCAAAAACCCGGCACGACTGCACATTACCGACTGGATTGGCGCGAAGCGCCACAAGAAAGCGCTACTGAGTGCGGATTACGTGCACCAGCTGCCGCTGGAAGAGGTGACCATCGCCGAAGCCTTGAAAGAAGCGGGCTACACCACGGGCTTTTTCGGTAAGTGGCACCTGGGCAAGAGACCCTACTTTCCCGAGAATCAAGGATTTGACGTGAACGTGGGCGGTTGTGAGATTGGCCACCCGGGTTCCTACTTCTGTCCGTACCGCCGAGAGAAGGAACCTTATTTTCAAGTGCCGGGTCTGGAGGACTGTACGGAGGGCGAGTACCTGACGGATCGCCTTACGGACGAAGCGCTGAGGTTCATCGAAGCCAATCGTCAGCAGCCGTTCTTCGTGTACCTGGCGCACTACGCGGTGCACGTGCCCCTTCAGGCGAAGGACCCGGACGTTGAGCACTACAAGGCCAAACTGGCCCAGGTGCCGCCTGCCTCGGGGCCCGATTTCGAGCGTGAACGGGATGCGTACACCAAACTCAAACAGGACAATCCGACCTACGCGGCGATGATTCACAGCGTGGATCAGAGTCTTGGCCGCGTTCTGGACAAGCTGGAGGAACTCAATCTGGCCGAAAACACCGTGGTTATTTTCATGTCCGACAACGGAGGACTGAGCACGCTGCTCTGGAAGTGGGGCGCTACCGCCAATGTGCCGCTGCGGGCGGGAAAAGGCTGGCTGTACGAAGGCGGTATCCGTGAGCCAATGATCATCAAATGGCCTGGCGTGACTCATCCTGGCAGCGTTTGCCAGGAGCCGGTCATGAGCACCGACTTCTACCCAACAATCTTGCAAATGGCCGGATTGCCGCTTCGTCCGGAACAGCATCGGGATGGCCTGAGTCTGGTGCCGCTCTTGCGTGGAGAGCGCCAGCATTTGGACCGCGAGGCTTTACACTGGCATTACCCGCACTACCACGGTTCCGGAAGCATCCCCAGCAGTGCCATTCGCGTGGGCGACTGGAAGTTGATTGAGTTCTACCAGGAACACAAGGTGGAACTGTACAACTTGAAGAAGGATCTGAGCGAGCGGCACGACCTGGCACCAGAAATGCCGGACAAGGCTGAGGTCCTGCGCCAAAAGCTCCACCAGTGGCTCCGGTCCGTGGACGCCTGGATGCCGGAAGAGGTGAGACAAGGAGCGTGAGCCGAAAGTCTCGAGCAGAGCGGAGCTGGCCAAGCCTGAAGAAGCTGGTCTCCTAAGCTTTGGGTTTGGGGTTGAAGAGGTTCAGACGTACGGGCCTGCAGATCTTTGTGGAATCCCAGGTCCGGTGGAAGCCGAACCTCCGGGTGAAGAGCCAGGAGGCTCTTGAAGTCGCGACGTTGTTAAGCGGTTTTGTCTCTGATTTTGACGTGCGTTCCTGTACACCAAGGCGTGCGGTAATTTGCAAAAAGGGGTGTCACCCGTAGAACGGGGTGATGCCAGTGAGCAGGCGGATCCTGCTTCTGAACGGTGGAGCAGCACCCAGACAAAGAAGGGCTTGGCTCTCTTCCGGTGGAGGGAGACAACCCGGACCATGGATGACCCGGTTTGTTCTCTCAGGCGGAATCCGGAAAATGGGTTGGCACCCCCAGGAGCGGTCAGACCTGGCGTCGCTTCTAACAGGGAAGGACATCAAGAGTCCGATCAAGAGGTTGACGCAAGAGTGGAGAACCCAGGAATCAAGTTGCGGCGGATTTGGAATTTGCGGAAAACGTCGAGGGAAGCCGACGCCTTCTGGACAGAAGGCCCGTGAAGCACAAGATCCTTCAGGGGTGAATCTCCAACAGCTTCCCGCTTTTCGTGGAAACGGCAACGTCCTGGTGGGGGCAAACTCCCTCGATTTTCGCGTGCACTGACGAGCAGTGGTTGAGAAGTGTGTGCAAGAACAAGGTCCTTTCCCCTTTCGGCCGGATACGCCGCCAGAGTCTCGAAAGCGCGTCTCTTTGAAGCGGTCAGAATCTCAAGCCGACCCCTTCGTTGGCCGATGTGGCGCCCAGGTTGACGCCTCCACTGTCTGCTGGGATCTTTCGTCCTTCAGTTCGAAGCAGCGTGCGTCGACCTGGTGGTCGTAGCAGGTCTTCTTGGCGTGTTCGTTCCTTCGGTTGGGCAAGCTTTGATCGCCCCGACGGTTGCGGCGGCAACCGGGGTGACAACTCTCGGAGGAAATGTAGACCTTGCCGTTGAAGCGGTGACTTCCGGGTTTCCTCTTGTGAGGTCGGCATTTGTGGTGATTTCTCTTGCCGCCACAAAGTGTCGAAGTGCTGTGGAAGACGAAATTGGCTGAGCCGGCTCGCTGCTCACGCCAGGTTCCGTTGGCGCACGCCTTCAGCCCTGCTACAGAGCATCTGGTGGTGGCGCTAACCTCGCTGGCAAGGACCCGTCCGGCTGGATGGCGCTGTGCGGCGCACAAGGCGGCGTAGCCCCCCACGTCAACACCTCTCGAGGCTTGCCAGCGGCTCTCCCCGCGGTGTGTACCTTCTCGCTCGCCGATTGTTAGCGACGGAAAACCTGGGGTCTCCCCGCTGGTTGCTCAGAAATGTGCCGTCACACGCAGGCGTGGGTAGGGCAGCACTTGTGCGTACCAGTTCCACCCGCGCCGACTGGTTATCTGGTTTTCTCGCCGGCGCGACACCCACAGCGCGTGGAGCCCGCTGATCAGGTGATTGGCGAGCACACCACCGAGCATCAACTCGGCGCGGTTGTAGTACCGGTCACTCGTAACGCGCAGCTGCTCGTAGAACTGCCGATTCTCGGGGCTGTCCCACTGCCAGGCGTAGGCCTGTTTGTCACGGTAGTAGTCGCGCAGATTTCGAGCGCGGAGTTTCGCCTGATTGTAGTCGTTCAGGCTGTTGTAATTGCCGATGTTTACGTAGAAATCTTTGTCTTTGCCCGCTGGATCAATGCCTGCGTGGACGCGGGCGTACAGCCGGTAGTCGTCCTCCTTCCACTGGCCGGCCGCGTGAAAAGACCCTGCTGCGACCCAGAATGCTACTTCGGCGGCAAAAAAGGCCGCTGCGCTTTTCCGACTTCCCTGTACGTACTGTCCGAGCCCTGGAACCAAGAAAGAAAACAAAAGCGCCCGACCGGGTGGAACGGGCCGCAAACCGTTGCCGTGCTCTGGAGAAGCGCCGGGTTCGAATGCTCCCTGCTGGGGCGTCTCAAGAGCAAGGGACTCCAGTGTGAACAGGCCCTTTCCACTGCTTTGAAGAATTGACGTTGCGGACTGACCCCGGGCTGTGATGCCGGTTGCAAGCAACAAAAGCAACAAGAAAACCGGGGTAAGGCCAACGCTGCTCCACCATTTTGCTCTACCAGTCAACCTGTACTCCCATCATTGGTACAAGTTCATTGTTGTAAACCAAACCGCTGGCTCGTAGTGACGTTGTGGCCAGCTTGTTGTTGTGGTACACCGTGGTCCACGCTGCGTCAATCGCACTCAGGACGTGGTTGATCATCACGATTGTGACGCCGGTGGTCGCTTTCTTGTAAAAGCTGTTTGCTTCAGCCCGCATGTCCTCGTACTGGAGGCGATGTTTGGAATCGCGACCCCGATGAGTGTCGGTGTCGTCCCAGCCAGCGTTGAACTGGTCGTACTTGCCGATCATCTCGTAGTACTGCTGGTCTTTTTCCCGGTGCAGGCTGTGACTGAAATGTTGCGCTTCGTACTCACGTAGCGCTTCGATGTCATTCGGGTCCAGCCCGGCCTCGCGCGCAACGGCTTCCCAGTACTCCTGCTCGCTCCAGTGTGCGTCGGCGAAGGCCTCGAATTCGTCTGTTTTGTCGTCGCCTTTCTTCGTGTTTGTGAAGTACATCACGAAACCGGCTACCTCGGCTCCCAGGAAAATCGGGGTTTTCCACTTGCTGCCAGCGTAGAATTCTCCTGCTCCCGGTACCACAGCCGACAGCAACAGAGCTTTTCGGGGAGATTTCCATCCTTCGGGACGAACAATCGTGCTCTCTGCCGGAGTGGCACTTTCTGTGTCCTGCCCGTTCCAGAACGCAAGCCAGGCACCGGAGCCCGTTGTTGCGATCCCGGTGGTTTGGGCTTGCAGCGCTGCGACCATCGCAAAGGTTGCAACGAACAACGCAACAATCCTCTTCATTCTTACTCCCTCCCGTCAATCGTCCATGAAGTCGAACGCCATGCCAAAGTAGAAGCGAAACTCTTTGCCGTACGTTTGGCCCATGTGTTCAAATCGATCGAAGCCGTAGGCAACGTCAAAGAAAATCATGGTTGGGTAAGCGTAGAAACTAAATGCCTGGAGGCGAAGCTGAAGTCCGGCATCTTTTCGGAGCAGGCGCCAGTCGAACCTGTCCTGATTAAACGCGTTGCCTGCTTCGGCGAAAATCCCCGCGTAGAGCTTCTGAAGCTGAATGATGCCCAGCGACAGGTTCATCTGGGTCCACAGAGGTAGTCTGTAGGTCAGGCTGGTTTGCACCAACTTGCGCCCTTCGATGCTGTAGTAAGGGTAACCTTTCAGCCCGGGTAGCCCTCCCGCAAAAAAGTTGAAAAACGAATGCACGGGACGATCGATCCAGCCGCCACGGAAGCGCAACGCCAGCGAATGTCGATGGATTGGTAAACTGCGGTACTCGTGCCAGTCCAGTTCTGTGGCGTAGTAGGCGTAGCGGTTGTACTTCGTCACTACGGTGCCGTACGCGTTGTCTGTGGAAAAATCGCGGAAGAAGAAATTCCAGTAGCGGTGAAACCGCAAGCTGACGTAGCGTCCGGCGCGCGGGGCAATGCTGAAGTCGAGCGTGCGCGCAACCCGATCGATGCTCACGGTTAGGGCGAGGTCGCTACCTTTGAAGTAGGTGTTACGGGGTGACTTCCACTGGATGTTCTGAAAAACGAAATCGCCGATCTGGCTGGTGTAGCGACTGTAGGCGTACGAGAGCTGCGTTCTTACGGCGTCGCTTACGCGGTAACGGAGTCCCAGATCGGCTTCGAGCATGTTGAATCGAATGCGCGTTGTCACCTTCGGGTAACCTTCCAGGACCTCGATGGGTTCGTCCAGATGCCTCGAAAAGCCGTAGAGCTCCAGAAAAATCGTTGGTGCAAACCTACGGTACTCGAAAATCGCGAACAGGTCGTAGTCGAGGTCTTTGTTGAAAGAAGCACCCCCGAGGACGGAGTAACGCTCGAGCATCTCGGAGGAGTAAAAATAAGTACCAATCTTCGGTTCCCCGTAGTCGACGGCAAACCGTGGCAGGAGGGCAACCTGCCCGTACTCCGGTGTGTAAGGTCTAGCAGCCGTGGTAACTGGCCCAGCTCCGTCGCCGCCAGGTGCTACGGTCGGTTCCGGTTCCAGCCAGTTTTCGCGGAGACCGTAAGCTAAGAGCCCCTTGGACACGGGACGAGAGTCCTCGAGTAGAGCCAGTTTGAAACCCGAGGCTCGAAAATCCGAGTAGACAAGATTTCCTTCAGGATCCACGCTGGGCGAAAAGGCTCCTCCCAGCACGTTGGTCACCGGTTTGGGCGCCCCTCCGGCTGTTGGCATTCGGTAGACGTTGAAAATGCCGCTGCCGTCCCAGGCAAAATAAAGGTGGGAACCGTCTGGACTGTAGCTTGGGTCGCGGGCGTCTCCAGAGGGAGCAAACAGAGTGTCAAGTTTGCCGCCTTGTGGGTCAACTGCGGCGAGTAAGCGTCCGTGCGATTTTCCAAGAGCGAAGACGATTTGCGAGCCATCCGGACTCCAGCGGGGCGTGTAGACGGTTTCCCCGTTGCGGAAGTTCGTCAGTCTGCGGACAGTCGTCCCGTCGCTGCTGACGAGGGCCAGATTCTGGGTTCCGTCGTGTTGAACGACACAGACGATTTGTTTCCCGTCTGGGCTGACGTCGGGCGCGTAGGCACGCAAACCGTGTGTCAGGCGTTTCGTTTTCTTGCTTTTCACATCCACGCGGTACAGATCGAAGTAGTGAGACCCGTAGCGGTTCACACGCGTCAGTTTCGCGTAAACGAGTGACTTGCCATCCGGCGTCCAGGATGCCGGGCTGACGACACCCGGGACCAGCACTTTGGTTTCCTTCGTTCGCACGTCGTAAACACACAGACTACTGGCAGAGAAGTAACCCGCGCCTCGACTGCTGGTGAAGGCAATTTTCCGCCCGTCCGGTGAAAACCTGGGGTGCAAATTCGCAATCCCCTTTCCGTAAATGATCTGCCCTTCTACGGTGTTCTGCCGGAGGTTCCGCAGAGCGACGCTGTACGTTTCGGCGAGGAAGCTTGCCCATTCTTCGTACAGCTGTTCAGCGCTCTTGTGCAGCACTTTCCGAACGGCCCCGTCAAACGTCAGACGGAACGGTGAGCGCATGGCACGTGCCAATCTGGCCACCGTTGCTTCCCCGTAGCGCCTGGAAAGGTACAGCGTGAGGGCGAACCCCTGGTTGTAGACCCGTTCGTTGCCGAGTGAATTCTTGCCGAAGACGTTCATTTCCTGGTAGGAGAGGAGGCTGTCGGCAAGCACGGCAGTGCGTAAAAGCATGTCGCGGTGGGTGTCCCAGAAGTCGTGGTTCAAGCCGGCGCGCTGGTACTGGGCCATCCCCTCAGCGAACCACATTGGTACGACGGTGCCCGCAAACGGGTACGACACGATCACATTTGGGTAACCGTAGATCACGTCCGGTCGGCGCTCTTTCTCGTAACCGATCCACTGGAAGTAGAAAGCTGGGAGGCGACGGCTGAATTTGCGCGCTGCGCCCAGCGAAACAATGTGCGAGAACTCGTGTGTGACGACGTTAGCAATCCAGTCGTGTGTCCCCCGGAGTTCGAAGTCCAGGGCAGGTGCCCAGATCTCCACCTTCTGATCGTAGTAGTAGGCCGCGCCGTTGGAGTTGTCATCGTGGTCGCGAATGATGAAGTGCACTTTGCCGTCGGGCTCGTACTGGTAGAGACTCGTGATGGGTTCGTAAACTTCTTCGAGGACACGTGCAACTTCGCGCGCCGTGCGCTCAGTGCCGTCGTGAAAATGCACCTCACAGTGCTCGGTGGAAATGGTGTACCAGTGCAGTTCCGGGTGGTTGTAACCTTCCCACTGTCCGTACGCTCGTTGTGCCGCAGAAACAAAAGCAAGGGCTGCAAAAATGAGTACCGTTCTGGGGAGAACGCGCAACGTGTAACCTCCCTGGTATGTGCGCTTGTGTGTGATCAGCGACCCCTGGGGAGTCTTCCGTGAGTTTTTCCAGAACAACCGTTCCCCCGGACCGTTTGCCCAAAGTCACGGATCCCGGGTTTTCTTGCGAAAAGCCATCGCTTCGTTGTTCAGATGTTCAACGCTCTTGTTTTGCCAGAGGGATCTGCGCCATTCAGTGTAGTCAAAAGAATCCCTTTGCAGCAGGGAAACAAACCTCTCGGTTTCGGTCAAACCGAGCTCACGAAGAAGGATTTCCAGGGCTTTGGTTTTTAATTCTGTATCAGTTAGCATGACCATCTCCCTGCAAGGAACGCTGACTTTCGTTCCTTGCAAGGCATTTTGAGCGTTTTCGAATTCCAAAATGTGAGACCAAACCAGCTCCACGAAACCGTCCTGGATTCTCAACTGAACGTACAATTTGGCTTCCGTTTCGAGACGAAGGCGAAACCGAGGCCTGTGTATCGAAAGGCCTGTTGAAAACGCGGTTGTCAAGATAGAGTCTCAATTTTCCCTCGACGGCTCTCGTGTGTTGCAGCACGTTCCGTACCGCCTGTTCACCTGCTGCGACCGGATCTCTCCGGGTTAGCAAATGCGAAGCGCAACGGATTGGCCGTTTCTGCCTTAGCTGCTTGGGCTGCGACCGTGTGCACCCTTCGCAGCCGGTCTCTTTTTCCCTCTCCTTCGCCCAAGGTGCGCCGGCTTGCTACCTCGTTACCGCGATCTTAATCAGCGCCGTCCCTGTGCCGCGTGGAGAACGCGCTTCCAGCTTTGCGAGGTACACGCCACTGGCTACACCGGAAACATCCCACACGATCTCGTTGTCGGTGAAACGCTGACCCTGTGCTTTCAGTTCAGCGACCTTTGTTCCCGAGAGATCGTAGATGCGGACAACAACGTCCGCGTTGTCTGTAAGCGTAAATCGGATGGTGGCGCGGTTACCGGCCGTTGGATTAGGGTAGCAGTACACCCGGTTCCTGGGCAACAAACCCGTTGTCCCGGGTGGTTGCGTCGGTTTCGATCCCGGGACTGAACTGAGGGCGCTGTGCGGGGCGTTTCCTTTGAATTGTGTCCACGCTGGCGTTGCCAGTTTCCCTTCGAGCTTCCAGGCGTACACGAATCCGTCCTCGCCGGTGGCTACCAGCTCGGCGTGGTTGTCGGCGTCCAGTTCACCTGCAGCAGCGCCGATTTTCAACCGCCCAGCCGTTGCGAACGGGAAACCAGCCACAGGTTTACCATCTGCGGCCAGGGCCGAAAGACCACCCTCTTGCGTTGGTACGACCACTTCCGCGGCTCCGTCTCCATTTACGTCCACCAAAATAGGTGAGGCGGGAGCCGTGGTTTGTTTGCCCCTAAGCGAAACGGGCCAACCTTCCAGAAGGACACCGTTGTGTTGCAAAACGACGGCAACCCCCTCGTCCGTGACGAAAGCAATTTCAAGAGGGCCACTACCGTTCACATTCCCCAGTGCCAGGGGAGCCGAGCACGTGCCGAAGGTTCGCGTGGGGAAGCCGCTCAGGCGTTCCCCACGGACGGTGAACGCGTCAACCGCACCCGTTTTGCTGAGCACAACGATTTCGGGGCTTCCATCCCCATCCAGGTCGGCAGCGCCCAGCGAAAACGCGCCGGGCAGGGTCGAAACTTCCCAGCCGATCGAGAAATCCGGACCGACCTCGTACAGGCGGCCAGTCGCATCGAGTGCGACGAACCCGTGCGAACCGAGACTGGCGAAGGCGAGGAAATCTGTTCCCGAAAACAGCGACACAGGGTACGTGCGGTTGAAATGGCCCGTGGTTGGATCCCAACCGGAAACCTGGCCGTTCAGGTGTAGCGCACCGGAGAAAGGGAGAACAACGAACCAGAGGCTGTCGGCCCACCAACCCGCTGGTCCAAGATTTGGCTGCACGGCCTGGCCTTCTCTACCGATCCGGGCTTCCACACTGAACGAGGGTGAGCCGGACGCGCTTTGTGGCCGAAGCAGTACCACTTGACCCGCGTCGGTTCCCCAGTAGATTTGGGCTCCGGCGCTGTCGTAGACCACAGCAGGTGTCAGAATCGTACCCGGGTTAGACAGGGTGTAAACAGTGGCGTCGGGGTAAAGCGTTGTGTCGCCGGTGGCAGACACGTACATTAACTCGGACCGACCCGGCAGGAAGGGTGTTGCGTCGCCGCGCCAGCACAGGAGACGTCCATCTTCGGTCGCAGCCAGAATTTCTTCAGCACCGTCGCCGTCCAGGTCCGCCAAGACCGGAGGGGTTACCAGGGGCGCTCCGGAATAGGTTGGAAAACCTGGCTGCAGCGTTCCGGTGGCTACGGTGAAGTGCATCACCGTGTCCTGATCGCTGAAATCGGTGAACCAGATGTGACTGTGGGCACCGGTGTAGCTGTCTGTGTTTGGTTCCGTCCAGGGCGTAAAAGCCACCTCTTCGGCATCGTTCACCAGTTTGTTGATGTCGTTCCCAGCCCAGAAGGCATCTTCCGGGACCCCGTTTTCGGCTCCCGATCCTGCGGACAGAAACCCGTACTGCTGGCCGATGTCTTGTGCCCCGTCGGCTTCCTCCAGATCGACAGCCCTGTGTTCTGGGTCCGTGTTCACCTTGTTGTCGGCCAGTTTGGCCCGCAGCACGGACTCGTCTACGTGCCAGATGAGAATGCCCGAGCCAGGGAGCCCGTAGTCGTAGTCGTCCAGCTGAACGACGACGCCTTGGAACCCATCCGGAAGGATCCGAAGCGTGCCATCATTCATCAGACGGATTTCCACACGGTTGCCGTTAGCATCGTGTCCGACCACAATGCCGTCGCCGTTTGGGTCGCGTTGCCGGTTTTCCACAAGAAAGTACTCGTCGCTGTTAATGGGCACTTTGTAAATCTTGTGCGGTTCGCTCGCCTGCCAGGCGGCTACCGGCAAATGTTGCCCCTTTCTGACCGTCACAGGTTGGGCCCAGCCGAGAAACACCCGCGACCACGCGCAGGGTTGCGCCGGAACCAAGCCGCCCAGATTGCCTGAACCTTGATCCATCAGACCCCACATACCGATCCCGGGGCGTCCGGTTTGGGTGTCGTACAGCGCTGGCAAACCGAGCTGGTGGCCGAACATCAGGCAAGCTGTGCCGAGAAGGGCGATGTCGTAGCCTTCCTGGTTCTGGGTTTCCGGCAAAATGATGCCGTCGGTAATCGCGTGGTTTCCGTTTTGCACCGGGATCCCCTGCCAGGTGTCCGGAGCATCAGTGTCGCCGAGGGCCTTGGCCAGCGTTTTTCGGTCCAGATAAACGGACGGGATGTCGTTCGGGGTCGGGTCAAAGTCGAAAGCGAAGTCCTGGCCTACCCCGGCGTGGAAGACAACTAGGCTCTGGTAGCGTTCAAAATGAACCGAGGTGTCGGCGTCAGCGGCCACGACAGCGTCCCGCAGAAGTTCACTTAGCCGCCGGTCCCGAAGGGCCTCGTCCTGGTCTGCTTCGGGAGGATTGTAGTAGAACATCGGGTTGGGAAGTCTGTACGCTGCGTTGGCATCGAGGGGGTAAACGTCGCCAAGGATGACCAGTTTGCCGCCGGAAACAGCGCGGTAGTAGTTCCCCAGTGCTTTAAGCTGGGCTTCGAAGTAGGCTCTGTCGTGTGGGGGTGGATCGAGCTTTGCGTCGCTACTCGTGGACAGGTCGAAACTACCGTCACCAGTGGTTGTGCTGCGGTCGTCTGGCTGAAACTCGACCCGAATCGCCAGCACGCGCACTGTGTCACTTTGTTCCGAAAAGCCGGCAGCCCTTCTGTCGAGGGACTTTCCCGCTTCTGCTTTGGCCAGTGCTAAGTGCGAGGTTCGCAGAAGCAAGCTGCCAACTCCGCTACGAACGTAGGCGGGTTTGGGGATGGACTTTGTGCCGGAGGATGCCGGTAACGTGAACAGCAACAGGAAAAACAAACTCGTGAGAGCAAACGTCTTGAGCAGCCTGAACATGACTTTCACTGTCTCCCGTGGTAACGTCGGGCACGAAAAAAGGCAAGGGATGCGAGTGCAACCCGCCAGCCCTTGCCTTCGTTCTTGCACTTTTCGGTTCACGTCGGGCTGCACGGCCAAAAGTCGCTGCAGTTTGCCAGCGCGTCCGCAGCAGCCAACTCAGCGTTGTTCACTTGAATTAGAAGCCCAGGGTGAGGGAGAACCGCATCGTATCAGACAACGGATGTCCCTCTTTCGCGGAAACGTACGCGAAATCGAAGCGGTACTTGTGGTACTGAATTCCTGCTCCAAAAGTGGCGTACTTCACCTTGCCTTCCTCGTCGTAGTAGTAACCCGCTCGCAAGGCGAAAAGATCGGCATACCAGTACTCGAAGCCGCCGCTGTAGATCATCGTTTTGAATTCGTCACCGATTGGTTGATCTGTCCAGGAAGTGAAAATCGCTTTGTAAAACGGATCCGAGGTGCCGTCTGCGTAGCGCCGCACAAGCAGTTTGTTGACGTCGAGAGCAAAAGTGAGTTTGTTGTAAGGCGAATTGATGGCCTTGTAGGCAACACCGGCTTTCAGGTTCGTGGGAAGAGGATCCGCTTGAGCTGCGTCGATGTACGTGATCTTGGGGCCCATGTTGGAGAGGTTTGCCCCAAAGCTGAGCCCTTTCAGCCAGGGGGCTTTGTACAGCACCGCCAGATCAACCGCAAAAGCGTTGGCTTTGCCGGATCCCTTTTCTGCACCTGCACCTACTGTGGACAGATTGCTCCGAATGTAGCGCAGACCAACGCCGACCGCTGTGTTTCGCCCCACCAGAGTCCCGTACGTCAGGGAAACGGCGAAATCGAAACTGGTGAACTCGCCCAGCACTTCGGGGCTGTCTTCACCGGTGATGTACTGCTTCCCCAGGTTCAGGTAGGTGACGTTCAAGCCAACCGTACCGAGCCCCTCAACCGATTGCCGGTAAGCTGCAAAATCGTAGAACATGTCGTTTGTCAACTGAGGAAGCCAGTTGGCGTGCATCAACGTCAGTTCCCGACCTGTCTGAAAAGCCAGTCCGGCTGGGTTCCAGTACACGGCGGTAGCGTCGTCGGCAATGGCCGCAAACGCTTCGCCCATGCCCGACGGCCGTGCCCCGGGGCTGATGAGCAGGAAAAGGACGGCGGCTTCGCTCACGGCGAAGGCGTTCACAGCGAAGGCTCCAACCGTCAGGACGGTGACCAGTGCGGCAACTGCTTTCTTCATTTTGACGACCTCCTTATTCCACTCCTTTTGCGGGGCCCAGTCGCTCCCCAAAACAAAAAAACCGAATGACTCAGGTTTCCCTCCCGTCGGACGGAATCACCTTAAGACATTCGGTCCACTCATCCAGAAGGACGCAGTCCGCCTCCAGGTGACTGGAAATACCATGACCCACCGAAACCGGGTACAGATTTGCTTGTGTGTCACTTCAGGGTAATGGTACTTCCGAAGGAAACCGTTAGCGAACTTTCGATGAATCGCCCTCCTGGTTTAGGTCACTGCCTTCTGCGAAACGCGCGGCCAATTTAGCAAAGCGCTCTGAATTTGTCAAGTCTTTTCAGGGACTTCCACTTTGATTATCGGCCGACCGCTTGCGCTCTTTAAACATTTGCGGCGCGGGTCGGTTCCCGGGTTTTCTCACACCGTAGCGTGTGTACACGCACTCAAGTGAGTGCGAGCACACCGACTGCCACCACCGCGGGGCGTCCACAACCTGTAAGACGACCCTTGCAAACCTCGCGGTGTTCCCCTGAGCTGGACGGGCTTTTCACTCGTTGACGGCCCGAGAGCTTTGAGCGGTACCAAAGCCGTAGACTCGCTCGAGCAAAAAGCGCGGTGTGACGCCGCGACTGCGTCCGTGAACTGAATTCTCGAACAGCGCAGGAACACACCCGTTAAAGCGGGCGAAGCTTTTCAGGTAGCCGACGGCGCTCTGACGCGACAAGGCGGATCGAAGAGTGGAGACCGGCGCTGAGGCAGAGGTGCTGAACTCTTTACTCGCTGTTCTGTTGTCGCAGCCAGTGGGTTACGGCCGGGGAGAGGCTGTTCCCGGGAGAAGCCGACCTTGTTTTTGCTCACCACCTTTTGTACTTTCGGATGCGTCAGCTTCGGGGAGGGGCAGTGCAGGACCCCGCGGTGGCGTGCGGAAGGTCGTTTCGGGGCCGTGGGGACGTCCGGGGCGAGGTGGGCTCCCACATTCGATTTGGTCTTCTGAACCTCCGCCGGGGGGACGCGAGGGCAGGGGGGCGGCATTCGGGCACAGGCGACTGGAAAGCCGCACGCGAACCGGCCCTCGAGACGGCGTTCGCGGGGGCGGAAGACTGGCGAACACGGACAGCTGGATTCGTAGGGACGGGGGGCAACAGGCGAGAGAAGAAACCCCGCAATTTCGAGCGGATTTAGCACACAGTAATTTTGACAGGACAACGGGACAACCCAAAATGCACGACTTGGCACCATGGAGACTGCTGCTTGCGGATCGAGAAACGACGTCGACCAGGCTGAACGAGCTGCCAGCACGTGAGCAAATCGATCCCAAATACAGGTGGCGGCTTGAAGACATTTACCCTTCTGATGATGATTGGGAGACCGACTACCGGCGCGTTGAACAAGGCCTGGAAGCCATCGGCGAGTTCAAGGGGCGGACAGGGGAATCGGCCGAGGCCCTTCTGAAGGTGCTGAAGCTGCGCGACGAACTCGAAGAGCGTTTTGAACGGGTGTTTGTCTACGCGGCCATGCGTAGTGACGAAGACACGACGAACGAGCACTACCAGGCTTTGCGAGACCGCGCCGCCAGTCTCGCAGCACGTGTCCAGGAGGCAACCGCCTTCGTGAGCACTGAGATCCTGGACATTCCGGAGGAAAAACTCTGGCAGTGGGTGGAAGAAAACGAGGACCTGCGGGTTTACCGGCACTTTCTGGAGGATTTGCTCCGCACGCGGGAGCACGTTTTGCCCCGCGAGCAGGAAGAACTGCTTGCCCGCACGTCGGAAGTGGCACGGGCCCCGCACGACATTTTTAACATGTTCAACAATGCAGACATCCGTTTCTCCAAGATCCTCGACGAGCGGGGGAATGAGATCGAGGTTACAAAAGGCCGTTACGCACTGCTTCAAGAATCGCCGGACCGCCGTGTGCGCCGCGACGCTTTTCGAGCGCTTTACGGCGAGTACAGCAAATGGCCGAACACGCTGGCTTCAATGCTGAACGGCAGCGTCAAGAAGGATGTGTTCTACGCGCGGACTCGACGGTACCCGTCGGCGCTGCGGATGGCTCTTGATGCCGACAACGTGCCGGACGAAGTCTACAGCAACTTGATTGACGCTGTTCACGCCGGGCTGGAACCGTTGCACCGGGCGATTTCTTTGCGAAAAAGCGCGTTGAAGGTTGAGGCGGTTCACCCCTACGATCTGTACGTTCCCCTCGTGCCCAGCTTGAAGTGGGAAGTGCCGTACGAAGAAGCCCGTGAGTTGGTGCTGGGTGCGTTGAGTATCTTAGGTGAAGAATACGGCGAACAGCTCAAACGCGCTTTTCGGGAAGGTTGGATCGACGTGTTTGAAAATCGCGGAAAGCGCACCGGTGCTTACTCCTGGGGAGCTTACGGTGTGCATCCCTACATCCTGCTGAACTACAACGGGCGCCTGGACGATGTGTTCACGCTGGCCCACGAATTGGGACACGCCATGCATTCCCATTTCACCTGGAGCACTCAGCCTTACATCTACGGTGATTACAGCATCTTCGTCGCTGAGGTCGCCTCGACGGTCAACGAGGCGCTGTTGACCCACTACTTGCTTGGGCGCACGGAAGAGCCCCAGAGGCGGCTGTACCTGCTGAACCACTGGGTGGATCAGATTCGGGGCACGGTGTACACCCAGGTGCTTTTCGCCGAGTTCGAAAAAGCCACACACGAGATGGTAGAACGTGGGCAACCGCTTACCGCGAATGTGCTGAACAAACTTGCCAGTAATTTGTACCGCACTTACCTCGGTCCCGATTTCACGCTCGACTCTCCCTACGAAATCAACTGGGCACGAATCCCGCATTTTTACACCGCTTTCTACGTTTACAAGTACGCCACCGGCTACTCGGCCGCAACGGCCATTTCCCAGAAAATTCTGTCAGGAGAGGCGGGCGCAGTGGAGCGTTACCTGGATTTCCTGCGTAGCGGCAGTTCGGATTACCCGCTTAACCTGCTGCGCAAAGCTGGGGTCGACATGCGGTCGCCTGAACCCGTACGAAGCGTGACTGGACTGTTGGCCCGACTGGTTTCGGAAATGGAAGGGCTGATCGGAAGCTGACGGCCCGCTTCACGTCACCCGACGTGGACTTGGGTTCTGCGGTAACGGTCTTGATTGAATAGCGGTACGGTTCGGGTAAAAGAGGAGCCAAACCGCAAGTCCGTTCACGAGGAAAGCTCAGACCCCCGTCTGCCACGGATTGTTGCCATGAAACCGATCTACCTGGACTACAACGCCACGACGCCCATTGATCCGCGCGTGGCCGACGCGATGCTGCCTTTCTTGCGCGAACACTTTGGCAATCCTTCCAGTTCGCACTGGTACGGTGTTCAGACGAAGAAGGCGGTGGAAAAAGCGCGGCGGCAACTTGCAGAACTTTTGGGGTGTGCCACTGACGAAATCGTTTTCACCTCTGGGGGGTCGGAGTCGAACAACACGGCGATCAAAGGTGTTGCGTGGGCTCGACGCAACCAGGGACGGCACATCATCACAACGGCAATTGAGCATCCCGCTGTCCTGGAGGTGTGCCGCTACCTCGAAAAACGAGGTTACCGGCTTACAGTTTTGCCCGTGGACGACACCGGACTGGTGGACCTCGATGCTTTGAAGGAGGTCATCGATCGCGAAACCATCCTGGTGTCGGTGATGCATGCCAACAACGAAGTGGGCACGGTTCAACCCATTCGAGAAATCGCGGAAATCGTGCACGCCTACGGTGCCTTGCTGCACGTGGACGCAGCCCAGTCTGTGGGGAAGATCCGCGTGCGGGTGGACGAGCTCGGTGTGGATTTGCTCTCCGTGGCGGGACACAAGTTCTACGCCCCAAAGGGGGTGGGTGCGTTGTTCCTCCGCCGGGGTGTTGAGCTTGAGAAACTCATTCACGGTGCAAGTCACGAAATGAACCGCAGGGCTGGCACGGAGAACGTGCTCGAAATTGTCGGCCTCGGGAAGGCAGCCGAGCTTGTTGCGGAGGAACTGGAAAGTGAAGCGCCGCGACTGAAGCGCCTGCGTGACAGGCTGTGGCAAAGTTTGAGAGCCGAACTGGACGACATTCGCCTTAATGGCCACCCACAGGACCGTTTACCCAACACTTTGAGCATCAGTTTCCGGGGACTCGAAGCCAACACGATTTTGTCGGAACTGGAGACGGTAGCGGCCTCGGCAGGGGCGGCTTGCCACGCCGAGGAGGTGAGCGTTTCCCACGTTCTGGAGGCGATGCGGGTTCCAATTGAGTACGCGATGGGCACAATTCGCTTTTCCGTTGGGCGGATGACCACGGAAGACGAAGTGGATCGTGCTGCGCAGGCTGTGGTGGAGACAGTGAAGAGGTTGCAGCCCCGCGAAAATCGCGTTTTCGTGGCCGTGGGCGCACCGGACGTGAAACTGACGCATTTCACGCACGGTCTCGGTTGCGCCTGCAAGTTACGGCCCCAGGTGCTGGAAGAGGTGCTGGCGCGGATGCCCACGACCACCGATCCACGGGTCCTGGTCGGTGTCGAAACAGCGGATGACGCAGCGGTGTACAAGCTTGACGAGCACACCGCACTGGTTCAGACGGTGGATTTCTTCACGCCAGTGGTGGACGATCCCTACCAGTTCGGAGCCATTGCGGCCGCAAACTCCTTGAGCGATATTTACGCCATGGGTGGCAGACCTTTGTTCGCACTCAACGTTGTGGGGTTTCCTTCAAATCGTTTGCCCACGGCAGTACTCGAGAGGATTCTCGAAGGAGCCCGCGAGAAGGCTGCTGAAGCGGGTGTAGCCATCATCGGTGGGCACACAGTGGACGACTCTGAACCGAAGTTTGGTCTGGCGGTGACCGGGGTTGTGGCCCCTGACCGCATCCTAACGAACCGTGGGGCCCGGGTGGGCGACGCGTTGGTGCTCACGAAGAAAATTGGTACGGGCATTCTGGCCACAGCGCTGAAGCGAGGCATGCTCGAACCCCAGCTGGTCGAGGTGCTTGTGGTGACGATGGCTACTTTGAACCGCGCTGCGGCGGATGTGGCACGAAGCTTTGAAATCCACGCGTGTACGGATGTGACCGGGTTTGGCTTGCTTGGTCATTTGCTCGAGATGACACGGGCATCCGGAGTGAATGCGAAAGTGACGGCTGTCAGCGTTCCCCTGTTGCCTGGGGTACAGCAGCTGGCGGCGGCGGGCGTTGTTCCCGGAGGCTCCAAGGCCAATCGTGAGTACGTTGCGCCGTGGGTACAGTTCGGCACCGGCGTGGGAGAGGTGCTGGAAACGCTCCTCTGCGATGCCCAGACGTCCGGTGGACTTCTCTTCGCTTTGCCGAAAGATCAGGCTGAGGATTTTGTCAAGGCGTTGCAGTCTGAAGGTGTGGCGGGTGCCGCCCGAATTGGGGAAGTGGTGGCAGAGGGACCGGGCAGGCTGCACGTGGTTTGAGGAAGCCGGAGAGACTGACGGTGGAACAGCAGAAAGCAACCGTGGTTGTGTAGGTTTGGCGCTTCGCTTGAGCTGAGCGGTGTTGCTTCGCGGTGTGTCGTGCTGTCAGACTGACAGACCGCTTGGCTGCCCGAAATGAGGCATCGACCGCAGTGCATTCCAGCGCGAGGTTCGGTGATGGCCGAGAAACCAGAAGAAAACGCGACGTCCAGGGAGGTAGTGTACCCGTGGCAGCAGAAAGCCACCGCTTTCGCCCTCAGCTGGATTGCGCTTGCCTCGGGACTGCCTTTTCTCTGGTTTTCGTCCTGGTTTGGGCCAGGGGATTTCGAGTTCTCGAGTGCGATGCTGTACCACAGTGTGATGGTGCCGCTCCTCGTGCTTTTCTACCTGCTTGTAAGTTCGAGCTTGCGGCTGCCTCTCTGCGCCACACGCTGGTTCCCGGGAGGAGCAATTCTCTCGGTACTGTTCGCCGGTTTGGGAGCTCTGGTCGGACGTCACACGGGCTTTTCACTTTTTGCGGTGTTGCGGATCGCGGGGATGATCGGAGCGGATGTGCTTGGAGTTGCCGTGGCTGTTTCACTGGTACGGCTTGGGCGGAGGAGGGGTAGCGCCTTGGGAAGCGAGCGAACGGCTTTTTTGCTTCTTCTTACCTCGGTTCTCGGCGTACTGCTGGCTGCTCCTTTAGGGCATCTCGCGGGCTGGTCGCTGGATTTTGGGCTGATTTCTTTTCCTGGGGCGCCAAAATGGCTGAGGGCTGTGGGATTGCAGCCCGAGGCCCTGGAGGATGCGTTAATCGCTTCCCATTCGCATCTCATCGTGGCGGCGTTGTTGTGTGGCCTGACGGCTCTTGCGGCCGTGCTGTTTGCTTCCACGCGGGAGGCGCACTGGCGCTCACGGGTGCGTGTTCTCGGATTCTGGCTGGCCGGGCTGGCGCTTGTCGCCGCAGCGGCTCTGTACCTGGTGTCTGCCGCAACGGGCTGGGAACCGCCGGCGCTGTTCGCTTCGCCGCCGAACGGAATGCCTCTTGATGACGTTCTGTTGACGCTAATGTGGATGGGTTTCCTGGCTGTGGCCCTCGGAATGGCGAATGGTCTGTGGGACGCAGGTAAACAGTGGGTCAAAATTCGCACGTCACTGCGTTGGAACCTGGTGTTTGGTTTCCTGGGGGCGGTCGTGGTCGGTGTCTACATCGAATTCCGCGAAGTGTACTACGGCAGTGGGGAGTTGCCAGCGCCCGGCGCTCTCAAGGATCAAGTGTTTGTCCGGGCGCACATGCTGTACCCGTTTCTGCTGTTGCCGACCGCGATGGCTTTTCTTCTTGCTTTCGTTGCGAACAGAAGGTATTTTCGCCACGAAACGGCGGCACTCTCCCGCGTTGCGCAGTTGGTGTTGGCCGGGATGACGCTTGGGCTTGCAGGCGAACTCCTTTGGTTCTGCGGTTGGGGCAAAGGTGTGTTTGTGGCCGGGACCGCTGTTCTGGTGTTGACGTTTGTGGCGGCTGCTTGGATTTTCGCGAGACGGTGTTGGGTCTTGGTTCGAGGGCTCTGAATGGCGACCGCGAAGGGCGCACTTGCACGGCAACTGTCAAGAGGTCGTGGGCTCTACCAGGTCCTCAGGACGAACCCGAACGGGTGCAGAAAACTGGCTGCTTGAGCCCGTTTCGAGGGGCGTGGCCTTTTGGTGAAGTGGATTTGAGTTGGGTGCGTGGGGTTTGCCACTTTGGTCTGGACCAGAGCCTTGAGGCTGTGGAGTCGGAGAGCCCTCTGCAGGTTGAGCCGACGGCCAGCGCCCAGAGCCGGGAACAAGAGCGTGTCACTTCCGTGCCAGGGTCTGCACCTAAATGAGTTGAACGAGTTACGAGGAAATGTGTGAGGCTGTGAACTGAGGTCCCAATCTGAGGTGGGTCTGGAATCTTACTGGTGGTGAGCAGGTAACGCTGCCTTCCCCTGGGCTGGTCGAGTGCGAACCTGACCGGAAATCTCTCCTTCCGCTGATCTGATCATCGACGCCACTTCGTGTTCCCTGCTCGAGGTGTTCTCCAGCCTCAAGAAATCACTTGCAACATGGCAATGTGCAGTTCGTACGACCGGAATGGCCGGAATTCTCCTGTCCTACCACCTGTCAGTTGGAGGTGGGCTAGCCGTGGCGCGGTCTTAGAAGGACTGGCGAGGCCGGTGCAAAGGATCCAGGAATTCCCTGAGGTGGCCGGTGTGACTTGGTCTCTGGGGGAGCCTTTTCAGGAACCGGGAGAGGAACGGTTTGTGATTCTGGCAGGGCTTGGGGCTTTTGGGGCCGGAGCAGTGTTCCCCCCGCTCAAGTGTACCTCTTGGCCTTCCTTCGTGAAGATGCGTGAGGGAATGCCCTGATTAAGGAGGATCGGTCCGATTTGGCAACAGGCCTGATGCAGGCTAAGTGAACAAACGGAGGGTGACGGGACGCAATCAAGTGTGAGTGAGAGGAGGTGAGGTGAATTCGGGCTCTGCACCTGAGGGGGCGTGAGCGTACATCCTGTCGGTTTGTTCGACAGGGCTACTCCTGTGGCTGCCGAGGAAGGAGAGGGAACCGCACGGGTTTACGAGAAGGTGTTCAACAAACTTTCTAACGGGAGGTACGAATGAATCGAAATGGGGCAAGATTGGCAGCTGTGCTTGCTTTTCTCACCCTCGCCACAGCAGTGGGCGAACAGGCACTGGCCAGGACCAGGAGGCCTGGGCCCATTCGCGTTCTGAAACCGACCATCTCGAGTGGGGCGTGGGCTGTCATCAATCGCAAAAGGCCAGCGTGGCAGAAGACAAAAGCAACAGTGGAGGCGTTGCAGGCCATCCAGCCGATGCCTTATTCGCCGCTTGTGTCGGATCTGGTTACGTCGATCGAAGCCATCAACTTCGATGAGAACGCGGCCACGGTGGGTGCGTACGAGGTCCCGCCGGACCCAATGGGTGTTGCAGGCCACAACCACGTGCTCAACGTCGTGAACACCAGCATTGAGTGGTACACCAAAGACGGGACTCGTCAGCACCGGGAGGATTTGGAAGATTTCTTTAGCTCGCTCAATCCTGCCGATGGGAGCCTGTTCGACCCGAAAGCGACTTACGACCAGTACGCCGATCGGTTTGTCGTGCTCGTCGCCGGGCAGACCACCAGTCCCTTCACGTCGGACATCTACCTGGCAGTGTCCCAAACAGACGATCCGAACGACGGCTGGTACTTCCAGAAGTTCAGTACCATCGTGTACTTCGGCGCATTGCCCAGCTGGCTGGATTTCCCGGGCCTCGCGGTAGGACCGAATGCCATCTACGTTACAGGCAACATGTTTACGCTCTCCTTCATGGGCACGCGGTTGTGGATCATCGATAAGGGCCTGGGTACCGGTGGGCTCTACGACGGCGGAACGTCTACAGTCAATGTTTACGATCCGTCAACAGAGGCGGGATTGGGCTCGCAGGCTTTCACGCTGCAACCGGCGCAGATGTTTGGTACGCCTCCCGGAAATACCGGTACCTACCTCTTCAGCACGGGCTGGGTGGATAGCGACGACCAGACCACGGACTACCTAAGCGTAATTCGCGTGGACGATCCCCTCGGGACCCCCACCTTCACGAACTTCTGGATTAATTTGGGGAATATTCACAACGAGGATGACGGCGTTCCGGATGCGCCTCAAAAGGACTCAGACAAGCTGATCTCGGCGAATGACAGTCGAGCACTCCAGGCTGTCTGGCGCCACGACGCTCTCTACGGTGTGTACACGGTGAATCCGCCGAGCGGTACCGACCAGGGACAGGCAACAGCGTTCTGGTTCAAAATCGACACCAGCGATCCCAACAACTTGAGCCTTGCCGACGATGGTTACATTGGGGGCGAGGAAATTGCCCCGAGTTGCTACACCTTCTTCCCCGCAATTGCGGTGAACAAGAACGACGAAGTTGGCATTGGCTTTTCGGCATCGGCGGCGACGATCTACCCGGGGGCCTACTACACGGGACGCAAACCGGATGACCCGGCCGGAACCATGCAGACACCGAAGACCCTTCGAGCCGGGATCGACTACTACTACCGCGCTTTCGGTGGAAGCCGAAATCGCTGGGGCGATTACAGCGGTGCGGCCGTAGATCCTTCGGACGACGTGACGTTCTGGGTGTACAACGAGTACGCCATCGAACGTGGAACGGTGCTCAGCGATTACCCGGACGAGGATGGTCGTTACGGAACGGCTTTTGGTAAGTTCACGGTGAGTGAGAGCGCTACCGTTCTGGTTAGCGTGAAGGTGTTCCTGGAGGGACCGTACGACGCGAACGGCGACACGATGAAGACGGCTTTGAAGAGCCAGGGCCTGATCCCAACTTCCCAGCCGTACAACACAGCTCCGTGGAATTACGATGGCAACGAGAGTGTTAGCGAGATACCGGCCGGAGTGGTCGATTGGGTGCTGCTCGAACTTCGCAGCGGGACGGCTGCGAGTACGTCAGTGGCCAAACGCGCTTGTTTCCTGAAAAGCGATGGCACGATCGTGGATCTCGATGGTACGAGCGCAGTGGAGTTTGAAGCAGCGGCTGGTGACTACTACGTAGTTGTTTACCACCGCAACCACCTTGCTGCGATGACGGCGAACCCTGTGACATTGACCTCAACCTCTGCTACCCTGTACGATTTTACCTCGGCCAGCGATCAGTTTTACGGTGGTGCAGGGGGCGCGAAGGAAATCGAGACGGGTGTTTGGGGCATGATCGCCGGCGATGCCAACGCTGACGGCGGGGTGTACGCTGAGGACTACACCAGCTACCAAACGAGCCAGGGTAACGAAGGGTACAGCGAAAGTGCAGACTTCAACCTGGACGGTGGTGTGTACGCGGAAGATTACACCTTGTACCAGATCAATCAAGGGCAAGAAACGAGTGTACCATGACACCAGGGAGAGGGCGTTAACTCCAGGGGAGAAAATGGCCTACAAACTTTAGGAGGAGTTGGTTATGCGACGAATTCTGACAGCAGGTGTGGCCGTGGTGGCGCTGATCCTGTTTGTCTTCGGTTTGACTGCACAGGTTCAGGCCGTGGTGGACACGCGGCTTGTGTACGTCAGCAACACGTCCAACTACCCGGAAGCCGGGAAGGGCACGCTGGTGATCGACGTGGAAGCAAAATCCGATGCCAGTACGGAGGAAATCCACGCTTTTCAGGATGCCTTTCAACTGGACGCTACCTTCCGTGCGCAGAATCCGACGGTCAGCTTTTCGGACGAGCTTTTCCCTTCTTCTGTGTACACCACGACTGAAGACTACAGAGACACGGACGGTCGGGTTCGTTACATCTACACGTACAACTCCGGCACCGTTGCTTCGATTGGTACGGATTGGGTGCGGGTAGTTCGTGTCACCATCGAGTACACAATGACGGACGCTTCGGGAAGTGTGAGCTGGTACGACGGCAATCCTAATTACTACGTTACCAATTCGGTCAACGCGGAAATCACAGGCAACGAGGAACCCATCCCACCCGAGTTGACGGACGTTTCACTGCCGGTTGAGCTGGCAGTCTTCACCGCGAAAACGGGCCAGAACGGCGTGGTCGTTCGCTGGGTGACTGAGACGGAAGTGAACAACCTGGGTTTCAATCTCTACCGCAGCAGCGAGGAAACGGGAGAATACACGAAGGTGAACGCCGGTCTAATTCACGGTGCTGGCACGAGCTCAAGCCGGCATCAGTACACCTACGTGGACCAGAGTGTTCTCGAGGGAAAAACTTACTGGTACAAATTGGAGTCGGTCGCCTACGACGGTTCCCGATTCGAACACGGCCCCATTTCGGTGACCTTTGGTCTAACAGGTCAGGCCGTGCAGCTTCCTGATCATTTCGAACTTGGTCAAAATTACCCCAATCCGTTCAATCCGACCACTGAGCTTCGCT
Source organism: uncultured Cytophagia bacterium (assembly GCA_964644845.1). Lineage (GTDB taxonomy): Bacteria > Zhuqueibacterota > Zhuqueibacteria > Oleimicrobiales > Geothermoviventaceae > Geothermovivens. The sequence goes on from CAZXXS010000097.1 coordinate 153,557, forward strand.
ACCAGCTACCCGAGGAGTCGGATGTGGAAATCGTGGTGTTGGACGCCACGGGAAGACTGGTAAAAACGCTGGTCAAAGGAAAAATGTCAGCGGGGCAACATTCGGTGACATGGGACGGCCGCGATGAGCGCGGGCAGATGCTTGGTTCCGGGATGTATTTCGCGAAAATGGTGGCCGGTGATTACATTCAGATTCGCAAGATGGTGCTTGTGAGGTAAAGCAAACACCGCCTGTTGTTCAATCTCGCTGAGACGGGCCCATCTCCGTGCACGGGGATGGGCTTTTTTTCGGGCATTCGCCCAGGTAAGGCCATTCGTGGTGCGTTGTGGACGTGCGGAGCGGTCGGCCTGCGCCAAAGACGCGGTGGGCTTTTCACGGTTGGTTGCAGAAATGGAGCGGCATGACGCTTTCGCTCCCGAAAAGCAGAGATCACAAGCGTGCGCGCGTACACAGATTTTGCAAGAGCGGGTAGATCGCTAGACACGCGTTAGGGAACGCGGTTGCCCCTCTCGGCATGCCACGTGAGGCTGCGCGGCTAAAAGGCTAAGAGCAGCGTAACGACGGGTTTTGTCACCTTTTAGTCTTTGTCTGCCGTGCCGCGGGCATCAGGCTGTTTGGGCCCTACCCGAAGGGATTCGGAGTGAGAAGTTTCGCCTGAACCTGGATCCAAAAGGCCGAACCGTTGGATGACCGAAGGGTAGGGGACTGACGATGGGGCACGACTGTTCACCTTTGACTACTTGCACGGAGTCGTTTGTTGTGGGGGTCAACCAACCAGGGTAACGGTTGTGGCCCGTAGTGAGAGCGAAAAAGTACCGAAAGGCCGCTTTTGTTACGGGGCGCATTTTTTCCCGGATCTGTCCCGCGTCGGAGTTGCTTCCGGTTTTGTTTGCGATCCGGGGTTTACCAGCCCAAAGCGCACAACGCCGGGTTCCCCTGTGCGAAGAACCCGGCGTTGCCTGCCGTCTTGGGAAGCGGACGGTGTACGCCTAAGTGAAGATGATCTGGGCTCCTGCTGACACTTCGTAGAACTGCCCCACGGTGATGATGTCGTCCACCTCGTCGCAAAAATCCTCCCGTTTCAGATGGAACATGTCCACTGTGGCTTTGCAGGCGTACAATTTTGCCCCGGCGTCGTGGATCATCTCGATGAATTCGTCCACCGGTGGGATGTCCAGCTTTTCCATTTCCCGTTTCATCATGATCGTAGCAAGCGCGGACATCCCCGGCAGGATGCCGATCAAGCTGGGGATGTGCATGGCTGGATTGCCAACTGTTGCCACTTTGAGTTTCTTCATGCGCTTTTTCACGATCGCGTCGAGGCCGAAAAAAGTGAAGAAAACGTTGGCCTCGATGCCTTCCATGCGTGCGCCGTTAGCCATGATGAGTCCGGGGTAGACCCCCTCGAGCGACCCCTTTGAGATGATGATCGACACTTTCTTGATGCGGTCCTCGTTTGTAGGCATGGCGGTTTCCTCCTTGAGGCAGGTGAACTTACACACAACCTTGTGGCTTGGGTAGCCCTGCGATCTTAGCGGCTTTTTTCGCCGGACCGCCCGGAAAAAGGCGGTACAGCTCTTTTACAGGAACCCCGCCGGTATTCTTGAGGCGCCGGATGGATGGCGCGGTGCCTTTTTCCTGGTACTCCTTACGCATGAAATGGATCACCTTCCAGTGTGCCTCTGTCAGTTCTCCGATGCCTTCCTCTTTAGCGATGGCTTTGGCAAGTTCCTCGTCCCAGTCGGCCTGGTTTACCAGGTAACCTTCTTCGTCTACTTCTACTTGCCTGCCGTTGAAGTCCTTAACTGGCATGGGTAACTTCCTCCGTGTTTGTCGTTCGCAGTGTTGAATCCGTTGTGGCTGCCGTTTCGTTGGCGACCAGGTTCTTCAGAAATTGGATGCCAAACGCGAGCCCCCGCCGCATTTCTGGAGTCCTGAACTCTTTGAAAAGGCGCCGGTACGAGATTTCCTCGTCCACGCTGATGGTGAGGTTCTTGTACACGGAAACGGCGTTGTTGATGGTTTCCAGCATGTCTGGCTGCGTGAGATTGCGGACGGTTGTTAGGATGGTAACGATGTTCTCACCCAAAAGCCGTACGTCTTCGACAGTGAAGGCGGTAACCACTTTGTCCAGCACTTTCGCGAGTTCGCTGAAAAAAGCGAAGTAGCCCTTCCGGTCAAGTTCGTCCAGTGTGGCCAGAAGATCGAAGAAGGCGTCCCGTGCGATTGGTTTCGCATCCTGCAGGAAGTCGTTGGCGCTTTCCAGCTGGTCCAAGGTGCGCGCGAGATTCCGCACATTACGAAGCAGCTTCTTGCCAAGGTGCCACAGATCAGACGCGTCGAAATGATGGGCTACCTCGTCAAGCTCAACTACAGCGGTTAGGAACATGTCTGTAACAACGCGGCTGAGGTCTTCCTTCAACTCCTGTGCTTCGCGTTCGCGCCTTCGTTGCAGAGCCAGCTGTTCGGTGACGAAGTCGAGCTTTCGGTTGATTTCTGCCAGCTGTTTCTCGAGACCGTTTCCACTCATGCTACCCGCCTCTTTCCTGCCATGTTCATCTGCGCCTCGATCGGTAACTCTGCACCTTTGAGCAGCAGGTTCCAGTACATCCAGCGGAACATCATCTTGCCCCAGTGATTCATCTTTGTCTCCTCAAGAAGCGAGAAGGGACCGATTCCCGGTAGGGGAAACTTTCCCGGCAAAGGTTCGACATCGTAGTTGAAATCAATCAGAATGCCTTTCCCGAAACCGGACTCGATGAAACAGTTAGCATGCCCGTCGAACTTGGGCAGGAGCGGACGTTTGTCGATGGCTCGCAGAATGTTTTCGAACAGTACCTCGGACTCGAAATGGGCCACAGAACCCGCTTTCGAGCTGGGCAAGTCTGTGGCATCCCCGAGCACGAAAACGTTTTCGTAGTTCTTCGCCTGTAGGGTGTGCTTGTCGGTCGGGATGAAATTCAGCTCATCACCCATTCCCGAGCGCGCAATCACCTCGTCGCCCATGTTCGTCGGGATGGGTACGAGTAAATCGTATTCGATTTCTTGCTCGTCGTAGGAGATGATTTTCTGCTTGTCCGGATCTACGCGTTCAACGTTGAAATCCGGTACCAGCCGGATGTTCTTTTTTTCAAGGAAGTTGCCCAAGAACTTCGACGCCAACGGTTTTGTGAAAGCGCCCGGGAGCGGCGTAACGAAAATGATCTCCACTTTGTCGCGAATGCCCTGTTCGGTGAACCACCAGTCGGCCAGAAACACGAATTCCAGGGGCGCCACTGGACACTTGATGGGCATTTCCACAATGTTCAACACCATTCGCCCGCCTTCCCAGTACTTTAGGAAATTGGCGAGACTTGTTGCCCCATCGATCGTGTAGAAGTCGAAGATGTTCTGTCTCCAGCCCCCTTCCAGCATCCCTGGTGTTTCCTCGGGGTGAATTTTGGAACCGGTGGAGATGATCAAATAGTCGTACTCCAACGTTTTGCCGTTCTCGAGCTTTACTCGACTTTTCTCTGGCTCGATGACTTCGATGCCGGACATTTCCACATTCACACCAGCGGGTAAAAAGTCACGCTTGGGCTTGATGACGTCGTTCCGGTTGTAAATGCCGAAGGGGATGAAGAGAAAGCCGGGCTGGTAGTAGTGGACCTCCTCTTGATCCACGATGGTAATGTCCCATTCGAGTGGATCAAGAACAGGCCTCAACTTATTGGCCATGATGGTGCCGCCAGTGCCAGCTCCGAGAATCAGAAGCTTCTTCATCGTTGTTTCTCTCCTCGTAATTCTTTGTCCGACAAAATCTTGCGTTGTTTGTTCCTGGACCTCTCGCCCAGCACCGAAGTGACATCCCTATTGTGTCATGTCTTGTACGCCGAGCCGCCTGCCGAGCTGGGCGATCTAAAGCAAATGCTCTGCGTTCGCGCTCGGGCTCGCCTGGCTCAGGATGTTGCTGTTCTTGTGTTTGAGGCGTGCAGTCGGTTGCCACCGATTGAAGCCTTTCACGGGCGAGGCAATCTTGCTGTTCACCCGAACCCGAACGGGCAAAAGTTAGTAAATAGAAGCAACAATTGCAACTAAAATCAGATGCGCACAGCAATACTAACCAGTAGCACGTAGTGTTGTTGTTAAGAACCCACGAAAGAGAATGCGAGAATCGGAAGATGCCTGCTTTTCTGTTGACGTTTGTTGACGCCCGAGCGAAATGGCTCTCACTTGCGGGCTGGTGGCGTGGCCAGGTTAGGAGCCCCCTGAGGCCGCTATTTTTCCCGTGTGGATCCAGAGTTTGGCTAAGCAGGGTGAAAAAGGCTTTGTAGCAGCTCTATTTTTGAACTCGCCCTGGCAGCTTTGCGCCGGAAATGGCTCTGAACTTCACTTCCTGGGTCGTTTGGAGACTTCCCAAAATTCCCTCGGCTCTTTTCGTAGCCAAACCGCCTTCGGACGGCGGTTTTTTGACGTAACGCGGGGATTGGATCCCCGGGCGAAGGGGCGTCTCCGATTCCCATTTAGCCGCAGAGAGAGGCATCTCCGAATCCCCATTCATCCCCGCATCTCCTTCACCGACTACGAGATCGTGCGGAGAAAATCGCAAGGCGACCCAGGCATCGAACGCTGAGGGGTACGAGGTGACGCGACATTGCTGGCGGCGGTCTGGATTCGCGAGCGTTTTTTGGCGCAGCAGAATGAGTGCGGCTGCTGTTTTGCGCGTCCATCTTCGCGGGCGCGCTTGGTACGCCGGGGACTGAAGTCCCCGGCTGCGTCAGGTGGAAACCGGCTGAAGCCGGTTTTGCTTGGGGTGTACTTTGCAGCTCAGCGCGGAGGCCGTCTTCTGGTCGTGCGAGGTTTCGGTTCTCCCCGTGAGGTGATGCATTTGCCGCGGGGAAACCGCCTTCAGGCGGCGGTTTTTTGACGTAGCCCGGGGACTGGATCCCCGGGCGAAGGGGTGTCTCCAAATGCGCATTTGTTCCCCCATCTCCTCTCAGTGCAGCCAAATTTCGGGGTCTACCGTGCCGGGATTCCGGGCGTGCGAAGAAGCGGTTTTCACGTAACGCTGGTTGTGTTTCTTCTGCGGCGGAATGAACTCCGCCGTTGGAGAACTTGTCGTGCTCTTCGGCGAATGTGTTTGCGAAAGTGGTACTCAGGCGGTGGTTTTTTGCCTGCCTGGTGGTAAGTGGTTCCCCTGGGCCCGGGCTGAAAGGCTGAGGCAGGTCGGTTTAGGAGGTTTCTCCAGAGTGTTTTTCGGCATGGTCGGCCAAATGTTCGTCGGACCACAGTTCCATGGCGTGGATGAGATCCTCGAACGTGTCGACCACGGTCCCCAGAGATGGATTTTGGAGCAAGGCGAGGATCTGGCGGTGCATTTCGTCGTACTCGCGCGTCATTTCGGCGGCCAGCTTCCGGCCCTTCGGGGTCAGGTTTACAATCTTGAACCGTCGGTCGTCCTCTGGTTCGTGGCGTTCAACGAGTCCTTTTTTGCGCAGGTCTTCCACAATGCGGGTCAGGCGTGCCGGACTAAGGTTCATGAGCTCCGCAAGGTGCCTGATGGGTGAATTGCCCTCCTTCCACAGCGTGCGAAGACACCGGAACTCGGCGACACGCAGTCCGTAACGTGCCGCGAAGTGCACCTGTCGCTCCTGGCATAGTTCGTAAAGACGCAGAACGAGATCAGACATGCGGGAGGCGTAATCCTCGGTCATCAAGATCCTCCAGTTTTGACAGAGGTGTGGGAACGAATCAACGTTTGGCTGCGATGGGACTGTCGAAACCCGCGGGACTGCACACTGGCTTCTTCAATCAGATTTCTCACAGAGAGGCTACACAGAGGCGCTGCCACAAATGCTGACAGCCGTCCGCCAGGACTGCTGCACCTGAGCTTCGGTGGCCCGTTTTGTCGGACTCGCCGGAAAACGCGTGGTTCATCCCAAACTTTTGGTCCGGAAATCACACCCCGAATCGGTTCTGTTGGCCTGCAAGATCAAACAACTTGCAGAAACCGTGTGCGTTCCGTCAGGCCGCAAAACTACTCGGATTGCGTTTGCTTGACCAATTCCTCCAGAACGGCCCGCAGTTTCTCGAGTTGTTCGCCGTACCCAGCCCAGTCCCCGTTGCGCAATCGGCGCATCGCTTCCTCGTAGTGCTGCATGGCTTCGGCGGCGAGTTCGCCTGTGCCTTGCGGGCTAATGGTGCCACCTGCGGGCACTGTTCCCACCTCACGCGGACGCTCAGTGCTGACTTCCGTAGTGCCGATAGCATCCTGTAAGGCCAGATCCAGTGTTTCGCGCATCACGATCCGATTCTTGTAGGCCACGATCACGCGTTTCAGTTCCGGGAGTTGCCCATTTTCAGCGCGCAGGTACACGGGTTCCACGTAAAGCAGGACGCTATCCACTGGGATGGCCAGCAGGTTGCCACGGATCACCTGGGACCCGCGTTGGCTCCACAAGGTGAGCAACCTGGAAATGTCGGGGTCTTGGTCAATGCGGGCCTCGATCTGCCGTGGGCCATAAACCAGACGCTGCTTTGGCAACATGTAGGCGAACATCTGTCCGTAGTTGGGAGGATCGCAGCGGGCGGCAATCCAGGCAATCATGTTGTCCTTTTCCTTGGGAGTAAATGGAAGCATGAGGATGTACTCGCCATCCGGTTCGCCTGGCAACTGCATCAGCACGTAGTAAGGCTCCATTGGCTGCTCCGAGCCGGCGTAGACCTCGCGTGGAATTTGCCACACATCCTCCCGGTTGTAAAAAGTCTGTGGGTCACGCATGTGGTAAGTGGCGTACATGCTCGTTTGCACGGAGAAAAGACCTACAGGGTACCGAAGATGTCTGCGGAAATCGTCCGGAAGCTCGCTCAGGGGTTTGAACAGCTTCGGGAAAATTGCTGCGTAGGCACGAATGATCGGATCTTTGGGATCGGCGATGTAGAATGTGACATCCCCGTTGTAGGCGTCGACCACCACTTTGACGCTGTTGCGGATGTAGTTGAACCTGTTCTGGTAAGGCTCGGAGTAGGGAAAAGTGCTGCTGGTTGTGTAGGCGTCTTCGATCCAGAAGAGACGGCCGTCTACAATGACCACGTAGGGGTCGCCTTCGTACTGAAGAAATGGAGCGATCGTGCGGATTCGCTCCGAGACCGTGCGGTGGTACATGATGCGGCTGTCACTGGTAAGGTAGCTGGTCAAGATGAGCTTTGCGCTCCCGAATTCGTACGCGAATGCAAGACGTCGCAACAGCGAACCGATCCTGACACCGCCACTTCCGGAATAAGTTGTGAACTTGTTCCGTTCGCCAACAGGGTAGTCAAATTCCTCCGTTGCGGTTTTCACGAGAGCGTATTCGGTAGTCTCTTCGCCGTAGTAAATGGCGGGCTGATCGAGCTTGATGTCGACGTTGATCACAGGCGGGATGTCTTTGATGAAGAAATAGGGCAACCCTTCCTCGGTAACCAGGTTCACAGGGTTCATCACAACGCCGTAACCGTGTGTGTATTTGAGGTGCAGGTTCACCCACGTTCTCGCCTGGGTGGGGATCTGGTCGTAGTTCAGCTCGCGGGCTGAGAGCATCACCTGGCGGTAGTCGTCTCCGAAGGTGTAGCGATCCACGTCCACGTCGTGAAAGTCGTAGTAAAGGCGAATTTCCTGTAGCTGGCTGTAAGTGGCGTGAAGTGGCCGCCAGTCCCACAGCCGCATGTTTCGCACCGTGGAGCGGTAGTTCAAAAGGTCGTTGTAGGTAATTGAGCCACTTGGGTCAAACCCTTTTTCTTCAACGGACTCGAGCCCGTAAGCTAAACGAGTCAGGCGAATGTTGTGGGCGATGTAGGGTTTTTCTTTTTCCAGCTCATTGGGTTCGACGACCAGTTTCTGGACAAGGCTCGGATAAATGCCTACGGCGAGAACCAGCATGAGTACAAAAAGAGCGGTACCCGCTACCACAATTTTCCACCCACGTCTGGTGATGGCCAAGAGGATTCCCACAACGATCACCAGCGTGGCGATGACCATGATCCAGTAGGCTGGGAGCTTGGCGTGGATGTCGGCGTAACCCGCGCCGAACACGGCTCCGGTGCGTGAGTAGAGGAGCTGAAAACGCTCCAACCAAAAACGTCCCGCGAGCACCAAGAGGGTCAACGCGGCTAAGATGGAAAGGTGAGCTTTTGCGATGGCCCGCAGTTCCCTGAGGCGACTCAAGAAACTGCCCCCGAGGAAGTAGATTACAGCGGAAAGCCCGAACGCGAGGATGAAGAGCCACATGAGCCAGGTTGTTCCCAGCACGTACACAGGTAGCGAGAACACGTAGAAGGCGATGTCTTTCCCGAACACTGGATCCGTGGCGCCAAACGGTTGACGCTTGAAGAAAGCCAAAATTTGCAGCCACCGCGTGGAGATGGCACCGGCGAAAATCAAACCGACGAAAAGCGCCGCCAGGGCTACAAGGGTTTTTTGCAGTTTGATGAGTTTCGGAATGGAGATGCTGACGTCATCCAGAGTGAGAACAATCCGCTGAGGAGCTGCCTTCAGGGCGAACCAACCGTTCAGGTAGAGAAAAAGGCTCGAGACGAAAAATCCCCCCAGGAAAAAAGCCCATTTTGCGGTCAGCGATTTCGTGTAGACGCTGAGGTACCCCAGTTTGGAAAACCAAATGGCATTGATGTACAGCCCTACACCGCTTCGCAGGAAGATCAAAATGCCCGCGATCGCTGCCGCAACAATCAGGCTTATTTTTTGACGGCGGTTCATGGCGTATCTCCTTGGCTCAGGGATTCCTGAGAAACCACTGCTTGTTGGCCTGAAAAATCGCGACTCTTGGGGAAGCCAGTGCACGAACTTGTTTGCTCAAGTGAAGGTACGGTAGAATGTTGAACGGAGCAAGGGCAAATTTTGCGTGTGCTAAACAATGCTCAGCTGAAATGTACTTGAGGGTGTGAGACGGTTTCAGGGACGCACTCTCCGTTTGGAGCGGTTGCAAGAACCCGTTTTTGCCTACGTGGTGGACGTCAAACGGAAAGGAGAGCTTGCGTCGGCTGACCGTTGCGCTTGGACGTTGGAACTGCGGTGGCAGTCGCTACGACCGATTTAGCGCATCAGAAAGAGACTGCAGCAGGCTGGAGGAGAGTGAACACAAAATTGGCCACGTCGTTCCCGGCGAGTCCCATTCAAACAGTGCTCATTCCCTGAATCTGGGGTGTGAACCCTGGGGAAAGCGGCAGGACCTCGACACTGATTGCGCGCGCTTCCGGCAGCGAACACCTCTCCACGCACGTGAGTGCTTTGCTACGGTACGAACGTGCGTAGGTAAGAGTCCCCTGTGGGGTCACGGTTTCGGGAAGTCGGGGAAAGGTGCTACTTGCCTCAGAGTCCACGAAGAAACGGCTACGTGGTGCACAGCTGGTGGCAGCTACTTTCAAGCGGCAGGGACTGTCCAAGCCCGAGGTCCCAAATTCCGGACGTTGTAAGTAAAGTGCACTGCCCAAGGTTGTTCCCAGTGACAGGGTGTAGTAGCCTCAGAATGTAAGCAGGCGTTGTGGAGGGGTGGACGGAGTGGCGCGCCCGGATACCAGGGATCTCCCCATTTTTGCCTGTGAACTCGCCGACACCTCGGAGCGGCTTGGTTCCTGCTGGTAAAATTGGTTCCAGGACAGGAGCTGAAAGAGCGTTCTGTGTTTCCGGCGGGGCCTTCCGGTTCACGGGCGCTCTGCAGGCAGTCCGGGACTTCCAGCTCCCCCTGCTTGCAGGGGTAAGCCTGACCGTGCGGGCAAGGTCCGACTTCTGGGCACAGCGAAAGCTCAACAGCAACCGTTACCTGCCGTGCCCCCAACGTGTTTGCGGGGAGACCCTCGCCCAGATACAGCTTGACAAATTGAAGGGCAATTCTTATCATGAGCTTGAGCCGTGAGAGGTTGCGGATGGACGCACGAACAAGATGATGACTGGCCTGGTCAAGGGGACCTGTGTGGAGGCCCGCTCGATGTTTGTGTGGTGTTTAGTTTTGGGGTACCGTCTGTGGCTTGGTTTGCGCTTTGCCAGCTGAAGGACAGTCACATTTGGCTGTCCTTTTTTGTTTCTGTTTTGCTCAGGGAACAAGGGACCTTTAACAAGCTAAGGAGGTGTCATGAAATTCGCTGAGAGAATGAAGCGGCTTGGCACCGAGACAGCATTCGAAATGTTGGCGAAAGCCAAGGCTCTGGAGGCGCAGGGAAAGGAAATCATTCACCTTGAGATCGGCGAACCAGATTTCGACACGCCGCGCAACATCGTGGAGGCGGCCGTGCGAGCGTTGCGAGAAGGCTACACACACTACGGCCCTGCGCCGGGGCTGCCAGAACTAAGGGAGGCCATTGCGCAAAATGCAGCCAAACGGCGGAACATTCAGGTAGGACCGGACAACGTTGTGGTTACACCCGGCGCGAAGCCGATCATGTTTTTTGGCATCCTCGCGTGCGTAAATGAAGGTGAGGAGGTGATTTACCCAAACCCGGGATTTCCGATCTACGAGTCAGTGATCAACTTCATCGGCGCGAAACCTGTGCCAATCCGACTCCGTGAGGAGCGTGAATTCAGTTTTGACGTCGACGAGCTCGCGAGCCTGATTACTGACAAAACCAGGATGATTATCCTCAATTCGCCCCACAATCCCACCGGCGGCGTTCTGTCGAAAAGCGACCTGGAAGCCATCGCCGGAATGGTCCGGGGACGCGACATCTGGGTTCTGTCTGACGAGGTGTACAAGGACATCCTTTACGAAGGCGATTTTCTCAGCATTGCTTCCCTGCCGGGCATGGCTGAGCAGACCATCATTCTCGACGGCTTTTCAAAGACCTACGCCATGACGGGGTGGCGCCTTGGTTACGGGGTGATGCCCGTTCCCCTGGCAGAAAAAATCGCCCGCTTGATGGTGAACAGCAATTCGTGCACAGCAACTTTCATTCAAAAAGCTGGTGTGGAGGCTCTCACGGGGCCGCAGGATGAAGCTCGTCGCATGGCCGAGGAGTTCCGCCGCCGCCGGGATGTGATCGTGGACGGTTTGAATCAGATCGAAGGGATTACCTGCCTGCGTCCACACGGGGCGTTCTACGTGTTCCCAAATGTCACGGGCATCCCCATGGGCACGACGGAGTTGGAGAATTTTCTGCTCTACGAGGCAGGTGTTGCCAGTTTGTCCGGTACAGCGTTTGGCGCCTACGGCGAGGGCTACCTGCGCTTTTCGTACGCCAATTCGGTTGAAAACATTCAGAAGGCACTGGATCGCATGGCTGAGGCTCTCAAGAAGGTCCGCAAGTAGGAGACGCACAGTGGAACCGAAGAAGACCGCTCTTTACGAGGTTCACAAACAGCTCGGTGCGAAAATGGTTGAGTTCGCGGGTTACTGGATGCCCATCCAGTACCGCGGCATTTTCGAGGAACACAAACGTGTTCGAACGACCGTCGGCGTTTTCGACGTGTCACACATGGGCGAATTCCTTTTCAGGGGCGATTCCGCCTTGGATTTTCTGCAGTTCATGACGACAAACGATGTTGCCAAGTTGCACGTCCACCAGGCTCAGTATTCAACCATGTGCTACGAGAATGGCGGCATTGTGGACGATCTGATTGTTTACCGGTTGCCCGACGGCTACATGATGGTCGTCAACGCTGCAAACATCAAGAAAGATTGGACCTGGCTGGCGGAACACAGGCCTGACGGCGTTGAAATGATCAACCGCAGCGAGGAGTTGAGTCTGATTGCCGTCCAAGGACGCTACGCCGAAGCCACCCTGCAAAAGATCACGGATCTCGATCTGTCCCAAATCAAGTACTACTGGCTGGACGAAGGGAAGGTGGCGGGTGTGGACGCAGTGGTGTCGCGGACGGGCTACACAGGGGAAGATGGTTTCGAAGTTTGTGTGGCCCGTGAGCAAACGGTGCCCGTCTGGGAGGCGATTTTTGAGGCCGGTGCGGAGTACGACATCGAGCCTGTGGGACTGGGTGCCCGCGACACCCTTCGACTCGAAATGAAATACTGTTTGTACGGCAACGACATCGATGAAACCACAAACCCGCTTGAGGCCGGTTTGGGCTGGATTGTTAAACTCAAAAAAGGGGATTTCATCGGCCGGGACGCACTTCTGAGAGTCAAAGAAGAGGGCCTGAAACGCAAGCTGGTTGGGTTCGAAGTCGAGGGACGAGCCTTTCCCCGTCACGGCTACAAGATCCTGGACGAAACAGGTCGTGTTGAGCTGGGTTACGTGACCTCCGGTACGTTCTCACCCATGCTGCAGAAAAGCATTGGGATGGGCTACGTTTCCATCGACTACGCCGAGGTGGGGACTCCCCTGCTTGTGGATGTCCGGGGGCGGAGGGCAAAGGGACAAATCGTGGAAACCCCATTCTACAAGCGTCCCTACTGATCGGGCGGAATCGGGCAAATTGCGAGAGAGGCGCCGAGGTGGCTCAGCTCGAGGTCGTGCTTGTGCCGGGGGAGATTCGGCCCCGAGAATTGCGGGGACGTTTTGTCGTGGTGATCGATGTGCTGCGGGCCGGGACTTCGGTGGCTGTTGCGCTGGCCAACGGAGCACGCAAAGTGATCCCTGTGGCTGGCGTGCGGTCTGCCAGACAAAAAGCCGCGGCTTTGGGGCGCAGCAACGTGCTTCTCTGCGGGGAACGCAGCGGCGTTCGTTTGCCAGGTTTTGACCTTGGGAATTCGCCCCGCGAGTACACCCCGGAGCGAGTGGCCGGCCGTAACCTGGTGTTCACGAGTTCGAACGCCACCCGCGCTCTTGCGCGGACGCGTGAGGCCAAAGAGGTGGTTCTTGCTGGCCTTGTGAACGTCAGTCGCGTTGCGCAGAGCGCAGCTTCTTCTGATCTCGAAATTACGCTTGTTTGCGCTGGGCGGCTTGGGCGATTTGGCTTGGAGGATTTCTTGGCCGCGGGGCTCCTGGTAAAGGCCATCCGGCAAATACTGGCCTTGACCGACGATGACCTTGACGATGCCAGCAGAATGGCAGCGAACTTTGCCGCAGAGCAGCGGGAAGACCCGCTGGGGGTGCTTGCCGCTTCAACGCACGGCCGCTACTTGTGTTCGATTGGCTTTGAGGCTGATCTCCCCCTGTGTGCGGCTCTGAACACGGTCGACGTAGTCCCCACTTTCAACGGCGAAGCTCTTGTGCCAGGTCCTCGGGGGTGACGCAGTGCAAGCTCCTCCACTTAGGCCTTGCGTTTTGTTCTTTCACGGACTACATTTCGGTGTCACCAGTGTTCAAATCTTGACACAAATCTGGACCTTCCGACGTGTCCAAACGGCGATTTGATCCGCGTGAAATTGATTGGTCCTTGTACGCAATCCTCGACCGTGAATTCATCGGCAACCGATCCTTCGGTCAGATCGCCGAGGCGGTGATCCAAGGGGGTGCTGGGATCGTTCAGTTGCGTGATAAAGTTTCTGGAAGCAGAGATTTCTACCTCGAGGCGCTTCAGGTCCGCGAGGTTACGCGAAACTTCGGGGTGCCTTTCGTCGTGAACGACCGTGTGGACGTGGCGCTTGCCGTCGACGCGGACGGTGTGCACGTGGGCTGGAGCGATTTGCCGCCGGAGGTCGTGCGTAGGCTGATTGGAAGTGAGCGACTGCTTGGACTGTCGGCGAGTTCCGAGGAGGAAGTAGACAAAGCGGTTTCGTACTCACCCGATTACCTGGGGGTCGGAGCCATGTTTGCGACGGCCACAAAGCCCGACTACCCCGTTCCCGGCCCAGGTCTAATTGCGAAGGTGAGATCCAGGGTTGCTTGCCCGATTGTGGGGATTGGTGGAATCACGCCGGAAAACGCAGCCGCAGTTGTAGCAGCTGGGGCCGACGGAGTGGCGGTCATTTCGGCTCTGCTGAGCGCGCAGGACGTTAGAGAGCAGGCTAACCGCTTTGTTGAGGCCATCCGCCAGGTGAGAAAGGCTGAGAAGTAGCTGGGGAGTCCTGCGATTTTCCCAGCGGGGGAAAACACGCTGGTTCACTTTGAATGCGATGCCCCGGCCGTTCCAAACGAGGGGTAGATTTCCCAAGCCGAGAACGAACGTGGTCAAGCTGCTTGCAAACCACGGAAAATCTGGTCCAGGTCAGGGGATCCTCTAACCGACGAAGTTGCGAGGTGAGAGACGTTTGCTGAGACGTCGTGAAAAAACGAGTGCCCAGCGTCAGCAGGAGATTTTCGGTCTTCTCTTGATGACATTCGGTGTTTTTCTCCTGCTGGCCATGCTTACCTACGACCCGGCCGAGGTTCCCGGTAAGATTCACCCCGGTACCACCCGCAACGCCATGGGTTTCATTGGCGCCTACCTGGCGCACTACGTGGTTCGCTACACGTTTGGCTACGCCGCTTTTACGATGCCGTTCCTTCTCATCGCCTGGGGATGGAACCGTTTCCGCCACAACGACCCTTCTGCTCTCGTCCGCTGGACACCGTACGTTTTGCTTCTCAGTCTTTACTTGGGAACTGTGATGGCTGTGCCCGAGGTGCTCAGGCCTTCGGCTGGGGCGCCGGATTACCGTCTGGGCGGCGCTTTTGGGATTGGACTCGGCCGCATCATGGTCACCTGGTTTGGGCTTGCTGGTACGGTGATTCTGCTTTTTGTCCTGGCGCTGATCTTGTTCTCGATGGCAACTCAGGTGAGTCTGTCTGCCTGGGTTTCGGGCGTTGTCGGCCTGTGGGCGGATTGGCGCATTTTGGTTGAAAGGGAGCTGAACCGCTGGAGACAGAGCAGGGTGCGAAAGCGTCTGGCTGAGCACGAGGCCGCCGAGGAGGCCTGGGAAGAAGAAGCCCCGGTGGAACGCGCTGCCGACGTTGGGTACCAGGAAAACGGGGAACTGGAGGAGGTAGAGCAGAATTTTGCGGCCCGCGCGGAGACTGAAGACATCAGTGAGCAGGAAGAGTTTGACAGCGAGCCCGGTGTTCTACCCTGGGAGCCAGGAACTGGTGAGGCAGCTATCGAAAGACCCGAACCAGTCCCGCCCAAGACGCCGCTTCGCCAGCTTGAGCTGTTGGAGGTAGAAGACGAAGTGCCGCCGCCGGCGGAAACGCCAAGTGGCGAGCCCTATTCCCCGGAGAACTACCGTTTTCCGCCCACGAGCGTTCTGGCGCTTTCTGAACCTCAGGATGAGCTGACGGACGAAGAACTGCGCGAGAACGCTCGGGTGCTCGAGCAGGCGTTGCTGGAATTTGGTGTTGAAGCGCGGGTGGTAGAAATTGCTCCCGGTCCTGTAATCACCCGCTTCGAGGTTGAGCCGGCGCCGGGGGTCAAAGTCGCTCGCATCCTCAGTCTTTCGAATGACCTGGCCCGTGTGCTTCGGGCGTCGCGAATCCGAATCGTTGCTCCGATTCCGGGCAAGGCGGCTGTTGGCATCGAGGTGCCGAATCGCAATCCGGCCATCGTAGCCCTTCGAGACGTAATCGAGTCCGAAGCATTCTTGAGTTCACCGTCGGTGTTGACGATCGCACTGGGAAGAACGATCTCGGGGAAGCCGTACGTTACGGACCTGGCGAAGATGCCGCACTTGCTGGTTGCGGGGGCTACTGGTTCGGGCAAGAGTGTCTGCTTGAACACGATCATCGCGAGCATTCTTTACAAGGCGCGTCCCGATCAGGTGCAATTCGTGATGATTGATCCCAAACGGCTGGAGCTCTCCATGTACAGCCGCTTGAAAGATCACCACGTAACCTACCTGGAGGGACTTGGCGAGGCTGTTGTAACGACGCCGGCGAACGCCATCTCGGTACTTCGTGCGGTAGAGTACGAAATGGAACGCCGTTACGGCGTTTTGTCGCGAGCTGGGGTACGTAATCTTGAGGACTACAACGACCGTGTGCGCCAGGGACGTGTGAAAGCCGAAGGCGACGAAGAACCGCAGCCTTTGCCCTACCTGGTGGTCATCATCGATGAACTTGCCGATTTGATGATGACGGGCGCACGGGAGGTGGAAGAACCCATTGCCCGACTTACGCAGATGAGCCGTGCTGTCGGTATTCATCTTGTGGTCGCGACGCAGCGGCCCTCGGTCGACGTGATAACTGGGGTCATTAAAGCAAACTTCCCGGCCCGAATCGCCTTCCAGGTTTCTTCGAAAACCGACTCGCGGACCATCCTCGACATGAACGGGGCCGAGAAGTTGCTTGGTCGTGGGGACATGCTTTTTCTTCCCCCCGGTAGCCCGGAACCTGTACGGGTTCACGGCGCCTACATTTCAACTGATGAATCTGAGCAAATCATTGACTGGATCGCTGCCCAGCCGCCGGTTCCGAAGGAACCTCTTGTTGCGTTCCGGGAACAGCAAGGCGGTGCGGGAACCATGTTCGGAGCGAACGAGCAGGATCCCTTGTTTGAAGACGCCGCTCGGATCGTCGTGCTGACGCAACAAGGCTCCATTTCGATCCTGCAGCGGAAATTGAAGATTGGTTACGCACGTGCAGCGCGACTGATTGATGCCCTGGAAGATGCCGGGATCGTTGGTCCGTTTGACGGCAGCAAAGCGCGCGAGGTACTGGTTGACCAGGAGGGGCTCATGGCAATGGGAATCGCGCCGTACGGTGAAAGCTGAGGCATGATTCGCTTGCCTAAGATTAGAATCGCACGCACGTGCGTTTTCAGGTGCACTAAGGTGACTGTTGCTCAATTCTGAGAGCGGGAGATTTCGTTGAGGAAAACAACGGCAGCGGCGATTCTCCTGGTTTTGGTGGTGGCTTCGCCTGCGGACGCACAGGCCTCAACACCTCCAGACGCCGCGAAAATCATCAAAAAGACGAGAGCAAAGTACGAATCGATCAAATACCTGTCGCTTCGATTTCAGCAGCGTTTTGAATGGACACTGACAGGTGAAGTGCAAGAGCTCAGGGGCCAAGTTTTCGTTGCTCCCGGCGATCGCTACCGCGTTGAGACCAGTACCCAGGTCATCGTGTCGGATGGTAAGACACTGTGGACGTACAACAAGCCCACGCATCAAGTGATTGTGGACAATCTCGGCACACAAAGAAACCCGTTGCTTCGCGACCTGATTCTTCGTTACACTCAGGATTACAGAGCAACGCTGGCTGGGGAGGATACCGTTGCAGGGCGAAAATGCTGGGTGCTGGAGCTGTCGGCTTCTGATCAAGGTGAGTTTGTTCCTCAGATCAAAGTTTGGGTGGACAAACGAGAGTACATCATTTGGCAGGTAGAGGAGAAAGACGCAAACGGCAACGTGAATCGTTACAAGATTACGGTGTTTGAAGAGCCCAGTACTTTGCCCGATCGGCTTTTTCACTTCAAAGTGCCCGAAGGCGTTGAAGTTGTAGATTTGCGGTCTGAGTGACGATTATTTTGTGCTGAAAAAATAGATTGCATGTTAGCCGCAAGTTCGCTATTATTCTGCCCGTAACCGGGAGAGATTTGTATCAGCCTGAGGGGAGTCACCTCCATGATGCAGGAGCCTCTTGAGCAACAAGTTACGCTGAACGACTATCTCCGAGTTCTCTACCGCGGCCGCTGGATCATCGCGATTGCTTTCCTCGCTACGGTTCTGGCTACTGCCTATTTTACGTTCACGACCGAACCAATCTACGAGGCATCCGCTACCGTCATGGTTAAGGAAGAGGGCAGCGGGGTCTCGGACATGTTGTTTGGGGGTGTGGCCAGTGCCTTTCGCCGGGAGACTGAGATCAACAATCAGGTGCAAATCCTCAAAAGTCGGACTCTGGCAGAGGCCGTGATCCGGCGCCTTCAGCAGTCACCCTACGCAGACAAATTGCGGATTCTCGGCAACGTCCCGGAGGATGTGCGACGAAGCTTCAATCCGGTCAGCGCGGCGATGGGGCTTGTGTCAGGGTTGTTCAGGGGTAGAAACCAGCAGACCGCCCAACCGAGCGGCGATGAATTGGTATCCGTACTGGCTGAGGATCTCCAAAAGCGGATTAAGATCAGCCCTGTACGGGATACCGACATGATTCACATCAAGTTTGATGCACCCAGCCCGTTTGAAGCAGCTTATGTAACCAACGCCATTGCTCAGACATACCGGGAACAGAACATCGAGGAAAGTCGGGCTGAGGTGAAGCAGGTTAAGGAATTCTTGGAAGGGCAGCTTCCCGCAATCAAGAAGCAGCTGGAATCTGCAGAAGAACGTCTCAAGCAGTACCAGGAGAAACGAGGCGTCTACGCTCTCGACAAAGAAACGGAGAAACTCGTAGAGCAAATTTCCGAGGCCGAGGCACTCTACCAGGAAGCTCTAACGGACCTGCAGTCGAACGAGAAACGCTTGGCTTACGTGGACTCCCTGCTGGCCGCAAGCAAGACGAACATCGATGTGGAAACGATTGCCAGCGAGCCGTACCTCGAGGAGATCAGAAAACAGATTGCCCAGCTGGAAATCGCCCGGTCAGACTACATCAGTTCTTTGATCGAGAACGGTGTTTACAGAAAAGACGATCCGAAACTTCAAGAGTACGATCGTAGACTTGAACAGCTAAACAAGAAGTTTCAAGAAGAAGTCGCGAAGATTGCCGCCGCGGAAATGCCGAATCCTTTGGCGGTGTCCAGTGACGTGTTCAAGAGCAAGATCGAGATCGAAGCGGAACTCAGGTCTCTTCGACCCAGGGTGAGAGCGCTCAAGGCAATTCGTGATCACTACCGCCAGCGTTTGGAAAGTGTGCCCGCGAAAGCACTTGAGCTGGCTCGCCTCAAGCGGGAAGCTCTGGTCAACGAGAAGATCTACACGATGATGCAGGAAAAGTACGAGGAGAGCCGGATTACAGAGGTCGGACAGCTCGGTAAAGTACGCATTGTCGATCCTGCACGACCGCCTCGTTATCCTGTCAAGCCGAAAAAGAAACTAAACCTCATGCTGGCGGCGATCATCGGGTTGATGCTGGGTGTGGGCATTGCTTTTGTGATCGAATACATGGACAACTCGATCCGCAGTCCCGAGGAAGTTGAGCGGATGGGACTGCCGCTCCTGGGTACAATTCCGGTTATTGCCGAAGAAGAGGAGGATGGTTCAAGAAACAACGGCCGCCTCAGGTTACGCCCAGGCTCGGCGAATGGTGATGACGAAGCGCAGCAACTGTCCCGGCGCCTGGTGGCCCATTTCAGACCGAAGTCGCCGATTTCAGAGGCTTATCGAACGATCCGGACAAATATTCAGTACAGTCGGGCGGACGATCCCATCAGATCGCTGTTGATCACAAGTCCGGGCCCAGGCGAGGGCAAGTCGACGACTGCAGCCAATCTGGCCATCACCTTTGCGCAACTCGGGTACAAGACGCTGCTTGTGGATGCCGATCTGCGGCGTCCTGTGATGCACAGAGTGTTCGGTCTCGATCGGAACAAGGGCCTGACCAATTGTCTCGTGGGGCGGGAGCAGCTAGAAAGTGTTGTGAATAGCACAGAGATTGAGAACTTGTTCGTGCTAACCTGTGGACCGCTTCCCCCGAACCCTTCGGAAATGTTGGGATCCGAAGCGATGAAACGTCTGCTTTCCGAAGCCAGCCAAAAGTTCGAGGCGGTTGTTCTCGACAGTCCCCCTGTGCTTGCGGTCACGGATGCAGCGGTCATGTCAACAGAAACAGACGGTACAGTTCTCGTGGTTCGGGCAGGTAAGACAGACCGACAAGCCACCGTGCGGGCGCATGAATCCCTGCGGAAGGTGGGTGCACATGTCCTCGGCGGTCTGTTAAACGGTGTGCGCGTAGAGAACCTTTACGGGTCGTACTACTATTACTACCACTACTATTACTACACGCGCGACGGAGAAAAGAAAGTTCGCAAGCGCAAGAAGAAACGCTCGCATTATTGAGGCAGATCCTGGTTGTTGCTGTAGTGGCTCTTGCAAAGCGGCTCTACGAAGGCTTGAGGAACGTATGCGGTCAACGAAGACAATTGTTGCGTTCGCTGTTCTTGGGATTTTTCTCGTTTCTGCAGCTACGCATGCCCAGGAAAGGCAGAAAAAGGTAGCTGCCAGTACGCAGGGTGCAGCCAGGTACTACTTGGGTTCGCTCGGTGGAACCTCCGAAGAGCTCTTGATGAACGTTAATGTGTGGGGCTTTGTGTTGAAACCCGGGCAGTACATGGTCCCGGTGAAAACGGATCTCGTGTCTTTGATCTCTTACGCCGGTGGTCCGTTGGAAGAAGCGAGCTTGAAGCGCGTGCAGTTGATTCGGGGGACAACGAAAGACGGTGAACCCACGGTTTTCACCGTGAACTTGCAGAAGTATCTGGAGCAGGGGGACCGCTCACTCTTGCCGACGTTGCGGCCTGGCGACACTGTGGTGATTCGGGCGGGGAGAGGATACGGTTTCAAACGTGTCCTCGAGTATGTGTGGCGGATCGCCGTGATCGTGCAGGCGTACGCCCTGTTTAGCTACTACCTCAAGCGTAGCTGAGGCAAACTCCGTACCGCTGTTGTAGCAGGTTTGTCATCCGCTTCTTTCCTGAGACGAAACTGCCGGGTCTGGAAATGCACTACGAGTCGTCAGACACTCTCCGCTGGTACGCCCTTTACACAAAATCGCGCCACGAGAAGAAGGTGGATCTGCAACTTCGGGAGAAGGGCTTCGAATCCTACCTTCCCTTAAGAGGTGTGTGGCGGCAGTGGAGCGACAGGCGAAAACTTGTCGAAGAGCCGCTTTTTCGCTGTTACGTCTTTGTACACACGAATGAGAAGCAACGAGTGCGTGCCCTACAGACATACGGGGCTGTGCGATTTGTGAGCTTTGATGGTCGCCCGGCGGTCGTGCGCGACGAAGAAATTGAGACGATCAAGCGGATTTTGAAAGAGTTTCCTGAAGCGGAAGCCTGCGAACCGTTTTCGGTAGGCGATCTGGTTGAGATCGTGCGTGGTCCGCTAACGGGGATTATGGGGAGACTGGAAGAAATCAGAGGGGCCCGACGGCTCGTAGTAACCATTGACTCGATTCATCAAGGGGTGCGTTTCGAGATCGATAGGTTGGACGTGCGTCTGCTGCAGAAGGCGAGGATTCAGGAGAGCCACCAGTACGATCGTTACCGTTTCAGACCGTAAATCTCACCTCTCGGCCCGGTAGAGCAAGTAGACGGCGACACTGCCGAACAAGATGTTCCCGATCCAAGCCCCTAACCAGGGGGTCAAGCGCCCATTGTGACCGAGGGACTGGCCGATCCGGATGATCCCGAAGTACAAAAAACAAATCGCCAGGCTGATGCCAAATCCCACCATCGCTCCACTCCGCCGCTTGGTGGACGCCAGTGGCGCACCGAACATCACGATGATGAGGTTTGAAAACGGGAAAGCGATCTTCATGTAAAGATCGACCAACCATTGCCGCGGATTCCCGCCGTTCCGTTTCACTTCCCGAATAAAAAGCTTGAGTTCTCTGTAGGACATTTCCTCTGGAGGTTTCTGCACGCTGGCCAGGTCCGAGGGCCGGAAGTTCAGCCCGGCGAAGTGGACGTTGGCGAACGGTTGGGCCCTCTCTCCTTTCGCTTCGAAATCGCGCAAGTATCCGGACTCGAGCACCCAGATGCTGTCTTGCCAAACGAGACGGCGAGCATCCCAGCGTTTGACCATGCGGCTGCCCTTGTACTGCTGAATGCTCACGTTGTGGCCGATCTTCTTGCGGGGGTCAAAAAAACCGATGAATACACGCCGGTCGGCCGTGTCTTGAATGTAGACGTTTGCCCTGCGGATTTGAACGCGCCTTGGCACGCGGTCCAGGTACGTTCGTTTGATCTGGAACTTGCGGTCGTTTGTGATCGGTACGATCGTTTCCGAAAAATAGTAGTCCACGACGCTGACGACAAACGCGGCTACGAAAACAGGAGCCAAGATTCGGTAGATGGACACGCCGGAGCTGCGGATAGCGATCAATTCGTTGAACCGGGCCATCTGACCGATGCTGAACAAGCTCGCAAGCAGCATGGCCACGGGTAAGATAAGTGTCATGATGTAAGGCAGGTAGTACAGGTAGTAGGAAGCAACAACGTGCCGAGGTACTTGATGGTCGATGAACCTGTCGAGGTTTTCGATGAGGTCGACCACGACGAAGATTACCGTGAACGCGATCAATGCGAAGAAAACGGTCAACAGAAACCGGCGTAGGATGTAGCGATCCAGAAGCCTCACGCAGGCGTTTCCTCGTCTTCGTGTGCAAGATGAAGCCGGGTAGCGATCCGGTGCCACTGGATGAATGACGTTTCTCGTACTGATCGAAGAAGCAGGATAACCCCGGCTGCGCCGACGATGAAATTCGGTGACCACATGGCGATGAAAGGCGTGACGTATCCGCGATCGGCCAACTCCTCACCTCCGATGAGGAAGGCCCAGTACAAGAGGAAAAAAAGTAACCCAATCCCTCCGCCAACCGCCATCCCACCGTGCCGAGCCATTACGCCAAGAGGTACACCCACCAGTACGAACACAATGCAAGCCGCAGGAATCGAGTACTTCTTGTGTACTTCCACCATCAGGCTGTTGATCGAACGCCGGTAGCTGCGGATGACGGCTTGTTCGGTCTCGATTTGGCCGAGAAGCTGTTGGTGCTGGGCGCGGGCCTGCCGCAAATCGGGTTTGCTCCAATAACGCGGTGTTCTGGTGTTGGGGGGGGACAGCCAGGGCAGGTAACGTTGTGCCACCAGAAGAGCCGATTTTTTCACTTGTTGGCGCCGCTGGTCGATTTTTTCACGGTACTTCCGTACTTCACCCAGCATCATGGCGGCACTCTTCTCACGATCGCCACGGTAATCGGACTCCCGCCGCACGAGCACCATCCCGGGGATTTGCAGTGTGATCCGGTGTTTGGGGAATTTCAGACGCCGATACGAACTAAGGTCGTCCAGATGGACCTCGTGAATTTCGCCGCTGTACAGAGTCAGGTAAAGCAAACCGGTGCGTGGGTCAACGCGGATCTCGGCGCTGTCGGCGGTGATGGTTTTGCGAACGTTCTCCTGGCTGTGATCGTCGATGATCACGTCCCAGGCCTTGGACACGTTTTCGCGTTCGACGATTCTCTGTGCGACCAGCGCGTAGTGTGGAATGCCGCGGTACACCACACCTGGCTGAAGTTCGAGTGTTGGTCGTTTGCGCGAAATGTCGCCCGCCAGCAGCCGTAAGCGGTGATTTGCATCCGGAAGCACGTGGTTGTTGAACCAAATCAGCACCAGCGCCAGCAGGATTGAGGCTACCAACACTGGCCGCATCAGGCGTACGAGACTAACTCCGCCCGCTTTGAAGGCTGTGATCTCGTTGTCCGAAGAGAGCCTGCCAAAGGCCATGAGTACCGACATCAGGACAGCCATCGGCACGGCCAAAGCCACGATCCAGGCCAGATTCAGGGCGAAAAATTCCGCGATGATGCCGATGGGAAGCCCCTTGCTCAAAATTCGCCCCAATTCCCTGAAAACGAGATTGAGCAGGAAAATCAGGGTAATAAGCGCGAACCCGAACACGAATGGTGGAATGTGTTCACGCAAAACGTAACGGGATGTTATCGAAAAAAGCTTCACGAGTGGCCCGGTTTTTGTAATGGTACAAAGTGCCGAACAGAACGGGACTGGGGGACTCGGATGTCCGCAAACAGAACCCGGACCGGGGCGTGGCCCTTTTCTGAGCGAGCGCATCGTCGGCTCGCCGTGAGTAAACTCTACAGAAACTGGCTGAGCGCGCGAGTAATCGAGTCTAAATCTGCCACACCGTTGGTCCGAACAACACGGCTGCAGCGACCCAAATCGGGAAAGCCCACGAATGGTCGATCGTGTTGCAGCGCGGAACCACCCAACACCTCCCGGTTCTTAATGTACAAATGGTGCTCCGACGTTCCAAACAAAAAGGCAATTCGCCTTCAGCCTGTAGAGGGGCAACGTGCTTTGGAGTCTGTGTACACCAGCGACGCCCCCGGAAACCCGGTCCTGACATTTGTTTCGGGTTGTGCATCAGTCGCACATGCTGTCTCACAAGCGCGCACGTCGGTAAGATCTGGCGTGGTGCTTGGGCGATTTTCCGGACTCGCCAAGTCAAGTGCACCGGGAGAGATTGGGAAACGTGCGGAACAAGGCGATGCTCTTGTGCCCTCAGGTCTAGCTACCGAAACCGCTGGTGGGGGGTACTTGCCGTGGACCGGTTGGCCGGAAATCGAGGGCACGACCAGCGAGTTGAGAGCCGTCACATGTCCCAACAAGCCGTCACAGGAGTTGAAGCTTCTGGCCGGGAACCTTCGTGTGGGTGCAGCGGTCTAAGGGAGTGGTACCACGGCGTCCCTAATTCGAACTGTGTAGATGTGCGTTTCGCTTGATTTTTAAGGCGTTGTTGTGTACTTTTTGACGCGCGATGGTCAGGCAGAGAGAGTTGCAACGGTGGGAGAAAACAAGCGACGGAGGGTGTATCGGAGGTTGCTACAGGGTCCAACTTCTGCATGGGTTGCCTGGAACCCGCGCTATTTCCTACGGGGTTGGTAGACTGGTAACTGCAAAAAAGTAACGGGTTCGAGCATTTGCGCCCTCCACGTCGCGGCGCTCAGGCTGTATTGAGCGCTGTTTTTCTCTCAGTGTGTCTGGTCATCGCGTGGCAGTCACCTGTGCGGGCTGCGGAAGGGAGTCGTGTGTTTTTTCGACGCCCTCCCCTTCTTGATCCCCTTAGGGCACCCCTTCTTGACACTCAGTACCACGGCATCCCGATCGATTCCCTCCACATTCAGCCGATGCCAGCGTCCATCCGGGCCCTCCGGATGACGACGTCCGTGGACTCCACGCATCAGTTTGTCACAATCAAGTACAGCATTGGCCGCGACCAGATTTTCTACCCGCTGAAGATGCGCGTGGAGGATTTTCGGCGTCTACGTGGACAGCAGGAGCTGGCCAAACTGTGGCGGACCACGCTCTTGAAACCTCCCGAAGAGCTACTGCGCCGCCGGCGCCGGAGACAGCAGGGCGTGCGAATTGACCTGCCGGTTGAAATCCGGAGCAAAACGTTCCAAACGCTGTTTGGTGGCTCCAAGGTCGGTTTGAGCGTTACCGGGGACATCACGATTGACGGCGGTTTCCGGCACGAGAAGCGCAGCGAAGTGAAAACCGCGCTCACGCAGGGCTCCGATTACAACTTCAAGATGGAGCAAAAGCAGCGTTTCGGAGTTGAAGGGCACATCGGCGAGAAGGTCAAGGTGCGCGTCGATCAGGACTCGGAACGCCCGTTTGATTTCGAGAACACCATCCGTTTGCAGTATCAGGGTTTCGAGGACGAAATCATCACGTCGATCGAGGCTGGGAACATCTCGTTGTCCCTACCGGCAACCCGGTTCGTGACTTTCAGCGGCCGGAACTCCGGATTGTTCGGCATCAAGTCACAGATGGCGCTCGGCAACCTGAAAATCACCACCATCGCCAGCCAGGAGAAAGGCGAAAGCAAACGGATGAGCCTCTCCGGTGGAGCCCAGGAGAACACCCAGAAGATTGAGGATTACCAGTACAGGAGAGGGGCCTATTTCTTCCTGGATCGCTTGTACCGCGAACAATTCCGCCACTACGACGAAAACGGCTTGCACATCTACAATCCCAACTTTGCCATCACGCGCATTGAGTTGTACAAGTCGGAAGCTGGCTACGACACGCGCTACTCGGACTCGATTCGCGGGTGGGCTGTCATCGACGAGACGCCGGACAGTTTGAGGAGCTTCGATGCCGACACGACCCACGGCGTGGACCAGAATCACTATTTTGGTTACTTTCGCCGGATGGAAAAAACGGAGTACTTCGTGGATCGCGATCTCGGCTACATTCAGCTGAACATGCCTGTACGGGATGGCGAGGTGCTGGCAGTCGCTTTTGAGACCCGGAACGGTCGAAAAGTTGGGGACATCGATTTCAATCCCGATTCCTCGAACACGATCGTCCTGCGACTGCTCAAGTCCATGAAGCCAACCCCCAAGGACAGTACCTGGGACCTGGAATGGAAAAACGTTTACTACCTCGGCGCCAGCAACATTCAGAAAGAGGGATTCGAACTCAAGATCTACTACAAGCCGCCGTCCGGCGATCCTCAAGAGACACAGCAGGTAGACGGAAAAGCGAAGACGTACCTGGAGATTTTCGGGCTTGACCGTTACGATCAGAATGGTGCGCCTCATCCCGACGGTGTAATCGATTTCGACCCCAACATCATCAACTTGGCCCGCGGTGAACTGATTTTCCCGGATTTGCAGCCTTTCGATCCCATCGGGATCTACATTGGTGACAAACTGGTGAAACCGGAACTGAGTGCTGACAAATTCAGTCCCGTGCTTTACGACACCACGAGTCAGACGGCCATCACAGCGGCCAGCAAGTTCTACATCGAAGTCAAATCGAAGAACAAGAGCGCCAACTACCAGCTTGGTTTCAACATCATCGAGGGGTCCGAGGTTGTTACCCTGAACGGGCGCCAGCTGCAGCGCGGAACCGATTACGTCATCGATTACTACACTGGCAACCTCACGATTCTGAACGAAGAGGCAACGTTGCCGACCGCGGACGTCCAGATTTCGTACGAGAGTAATCAGATGTTTCAGCTGGAAAAAAAGACGTTGATTGGTACACGCGCTCAGTACGACTTCGGGCAGGATCGATTCATTGGCGGTACCTTGTTGTACATGAATCAGAGCACCATTGAGCGCAAAATCCGCGTTGGGCAGGGCCCGATGCGCAATCTCATCTGGGACATCAACGGGAAGCTCGGTTTCAGGCCCAACTTCCTTACAAAGGCGGTGAATTTCCTGCCTTTCGTCGAAACGCAAGCACCCTCCAAGCTGAACATCGAGGGTGAAATTGCACAGGTGCTGCCGAATCCCAACACCAGCAACAACAAAGACACCGGCGATCCAAGCGGCGTTGCGTACATCGACGACTTCGAGGGTTCAAAGCGCACGATCGGTTTGAGCATCATGCGGCGCGCCTGGACCCTCGGGTCGCCACCCGCCAAGTACTACCAAGCAGGCGATCCGCTAACCACATTGCGGATGGGGCATGTGGTCTGGTACAACCCGTGGGAGCAAGTTCCCATCAAGGAGATTTGGCCGAATCGGGATGTGAACCCGAACGTGCCCCAACGTGTCCATGTCCTGTCGATCGAGTTTACCCCGGCAGACAGTTCCCACTTGCCGCAAGATTCGCCTTACTACTTCCCGGCCGACAGTTCGTGGGGTTCCATCATGCAGGCGCTGTCCGCCGGGTACCACGATCAGACAGAAAGCAAGTTCCTCGAAATCCTCGTGCAAGGCAATGAGGGAATCCTGCACATTGACTTGGGCCAGATCTCCGAAGACGTTATTCCGAACGGAAAGCTGGACACAGAGGACAAGGCGCCGCCTGGCGGATTCCGAAATGGACTGTTGGACGAAGGGGAAGACGTCGGGCTTGACGGCATGAAGGCCAAAGATCCTAACGACTTCTGGGACATCAACGGAAACGGTGTGCGAGATCCGGGCGAACCGATCAGTTGGGACGACTGGAATTACCAAAGTGGTAGCTACGTTTACGATCAGATCGACGGTACTGAGAACAACGCGAACGACGAAGGCGGGCGCCGACCCGACACAGAAGACATCAACGGTAACGGCGCTGTGGACCTGGCTAACAATTACTTCGAGTACACCATCAATCTGGACAAGACCAGCCCCGACACGGCTTACATTTCTGGCGGCAACCCGGACGCACCTGGAGGTGGATGGTGGCAGTACCGGATTCCGTTGGACGACCTGACGCACCGCAAGGACATCGGCAACCCGGACTTCACACGGATCGAATCAATTCGGCTGTGGTTTGAGGGGTTTAAAGGCCCGAGTCGCATTCGCATCGCTGAGCTGAACCTGGTTGGCAACGACTGGAAGGAAAAAGGCGTGGCGCCGCCGAACGATCCCGAAAACTACGACGCCAACGACGACAGCACTGTGGCGGTGACGGTTGTAAACACGCACGACAACCCTGAATACAAGCCGCCAAAAGGTGTGGCTGGTGAAATCGATCCGGTGACCCGCGTGCAGGCCAAAGAGCAGTCGTTGGTACTGAAGATCACGAATCTTCAGCCGGGTTACAGTGGGTTGGTGCAAAAAACCTTCTTCAGCCCGCAGAATTACATTCACTACGAAAAGATGAAGATGTACGTGTACGGGCGGGATCCCTTCGGTGTGCACATCCGACCAGACACCAGCTACATCGAGTTTTTCTTCCGGTTTGGCTCCGACTTGAACAACTACTACGAGATCCGCGAGCGGGTTTACCCCGGCTGGGACGACCGTAACGAAATCGTCATTGACCTCCTGGACTTGACGGCGACGAAGCTGGACTCTTCGTTCTACGATTCCTCGGGTGTTTTCATCAAGCGGCTTTCCAACGGCAAGGAGTACCGGATCAAGGGGCGGCCGTCCTTGACCAACGTGCGAATGCTGGCCGCGGGCGTGCGGAACCTGATGGGTGCAACGCTGGACACCACTGGCGTAACGACGCCGATTCCCTTCACTGGCGAAATCTGGATGAACGAGCTCCGTTTGAGTTACGTCAAGAAGGAGCGGGGCAAGGCCATGCGTGCCCGGGTAGATTTCGGTCTTGCCGACGTACTCAACGTGAATGCGGAGATTAACCGTCAGGACGCCGATTTCCACGACATCAAAACACGATTCGGCCGGGGCGACAATCGGCTTTCGACGAATTTCAACGCCAGTTTGTCCCTGGACAAGCTGCTTCCCGCCTGGCTCGGATTTTCGATCCCGGTGAGTTACAAATTTGGCCGGTCAGAAGCGACACCAAAATACAAACCGGGTACGGACATCGAAGTTAGAAAGGATCGAATCCCGCCGGAGATCCTGGAAACCATTCAATCGCGCCAGAAGCAATCTGGCTTCAGCGTGTCGATCCGGCGAAGTACAAAATCGAAAAATTGGATTCTGGCCAACACGATCGACCGGATTTCCGGGAGCTACAGCGAAACGCGGAGCGAAGGAAGTAATTCGACCACGAAGAGCTCGACCAACTTTTCCCAATCCGGGAGATTTGGGTACAATCTGAGCTTCGGTCGGGGTAAGTTTTTCCAGCCGTTTGCCTGGATTCGCAAAGTTCCGGTGCTCGGCGTCCTTGGCGAAACCAAGCTTTACTACACACCGCGTACGTTTTCGGTTCAGGCTTCGGTAACCCGGTCCCGGCGGAGTTCGTTGACACGAACCGGCGCTTTAACGGGGAGCGAAACGTTCAACGTGCAGCGCCAGATTCGAGCTGGTTACAACCTCTTTGAAACGTTGGGATTTGACTTCAGCCGTAGTTACGTCTCCGACATGCGCGGGCGCCCAATGAGCGACCTCTGGAAGCGAAAATTCGGCCAAACGACAGGGATCAATCAGAACTTCAGCGTCAAGTACAACCCGAAGATTTTTGCGTGGCTGACCAACAATTTCTCGTACACAGCGGGGTACAAATACAACGTCAACCTCCAGCAAAGGGCAACCGGCCGGAGTGCCGCTAACAATGCTAATCTCTCGGCGCAGGTCACGCTGGATCCGGCCCGGCTGTGGAGTTCCATCTTTCGTACCGGAACAACGGCGAGACGGCGTCCGGGGGCGCGAGCCGTTCGTGGCCGGAGACCTCCAGGCTCCCGAAGGGCACCGCCGGGGTCCCGGCGAAAACCCGGTACAAAGGACAAGAAGAAACAAGAGGAGAAGAAGTCTGGTTCGCCATTTCACGTGTTCGGCCTGTTCGGCAAGGTGTTCGAGATGATCGATCCCATTCAGTTTAGCATCCAGCAGCGAACAGGTAACAACTACTACGGTTTGCAAAGCACGCAGATGCCGACGACGGCCTTCCAGTTTGGTCTCGACGACAGCACAGGCGTACCAGTACTGCAAAATGTAGGCACAAACCGTGGTTCTCAAAATTTCAACAAGGCGATTTCGATCCAGACGGGCATTTCGCCCATGCGCAGCATGAGCATTGATTTCCGCTACAATCGTTCTGAGCAACGCAACAACACGACAACCACGACCGGCGGCTACAACGAAACGTACTTACGACTTGGCAATCTTGACATGGCTTTCCCGAACTGGACGCTCCGGTGGTCCGGATTGAGCCGCGTCAAACTGTTCAAGAAGTACGTACAGCAGGTAACCCTGGACCATTCCTTCAGTGGCCAGCGAAATGAGACCTGGAACCTGACGCCCGAGGGGGAAAAGAACATCACCAAGCTTGACTTCCAGTCTGGGTTTCGGCCACTGATCGGCTTAAACGCTCGTTTGAAGAATGGTGTAACCGTAAACTTGCGGTACAACATGAGTGAAAACCTGAGCCAGAGCATGACCGGCGGTCTCGGATCCACGAAGCAGGTGAGTCGGGATCTGAATTTCACGGCCACGTACTCCAAACGCTCGGGGTTTCGCCTGCCTTTCTGGAAGAACAAAGAACTGCGCAACAGCATTGATTTTTCGCTCAGTTTCATCTACGGCAGCAACGTTACGTACAAGAGTCGCGGTACCGAGGGGCGTTTCCAGCCGACTGCGGAAACGTCCAAGTGGACTCTGGAACCCAAGGTGACGTACTCATTCAGCACCCAGGTACGCGGTGGCGCGCATTTGCAGATTGGCCACACGAAGAATTCCTTGATGGGCGAAACCAAGATCCAAGAGCTGGGGATCAACGTCCAAATCTCCATTCGCGGCAGTTGACGGGAGCGCAAGGGAGGCGCTGTGAGACGACTGCTGATTCTCGCTGCTTTGCTGTTTTTTCTGCTCCCCAGTTTTGGGTGCGGGCAGAAGCGCGGTGCTTTTGACGGCCAGAAAGCTTTTGCGGAGCTCGAGCGTCAGGTGAGTTTTGGACCACGGTTCCCGGGTTCCGCAGGTCACGATCGCTGTCTGGACTACCTGGTTACAACCCTCCGTGGCTACACAGACGACGTTCGTCAGCAGAGTTTCACCTTCACCTACGGACCGGAGCGTGTAACGGCCAAGGCGACCAATGTCGTTGCTCGCTTTGGGCCTGGGGGTAACCCTCGATTGCTTCTCTGTGCGCACTGGGACACGCGCCCGTGGGCCGACCGCGACCCCAATCCCGCAAACCGTCAGAAGCCGATCCTCGGGGCCAACGACGGTGCCTCAGGCGTGGCCGTGCTGTTGGAGCTGGCCAGGGTGATGCACACTCGACCGCCGCGACAGGGCGTGGTAATTGTCCTTTTTGACGCCGAGGATGAGGGGGTGGAAGGAGACGACGACAGCTACGCGATCGGTTCGAAGTTCTACGCCGAGCATCTGCCAGAAACCGAACGGCCTGAATTCGGGATCCTCCTTGACATGGTCGGTGACGCCGATCTGAACCTGTACCAAGAAGGCTACTCACTCACCTACGCCAAAGCCTACGTGGATCTGGTTTGGCAAACCGCGCAACAGCTGGGCTACCCGGAGTTCATTCCTCGTGCACAGTACTACGTGGTGGATGACCACGTGCGTTTACTGAAGGTTGGGGTGCCTTGCATCGACATCATTGACTTCGACTACCCCTACTGGCACACGCTGCAGGACACGCCCGACAAATGCAGTGCCGCGAGCCTGGAAAAAGTGGGCCGTGTTCTGGAGCACGTAATTTACGGGTACTGAGCTGGACGACGTAGCGCGGAGTGCCACGACCAGGACACACCCGTGAAATACGGCTCCAGGTTTCCCCCGAGGATCTGCCCGCAATGTGTTTGAGAAATGGAGTGAAGTATGCCTCGACGTTGGCCGAAAGTCATTCTGCGGGGACCGCAGGAAGAGCGCGAGATTGTGGCAGCTGCGCTTCTTGAACACGGAGCTTTAGGAGCATGGGATACCCCAGGTTCCACGGTGATTTACTTCCCCCCAGCGCTCTCTGAGGAGGAGGTAAAGGAACTCGTGTCCTCTGCCCTGACGCCAAAGAGCCACGTTTCCTGGGCGGTTGGCTGGGAGCATGAACAGGACTGGATGACAGGCTGGAGGCAGTATTTCAAACCAATTGCCGTTGGCAAGCGAATAATTGTGAAACCTCCATGGGGGCAAATTCCGTCTGAGTTGGTAGGGCGCGACGTGGTAGTCGAAATCGAACCGAAAATGGCTTTTGGAACCGGGACTCATCCTTCGACGCAGCTGGTTCTTGAAGCGGAAGAAGATCTCTTGGAAAAGCGTGCTGACGTGCTGGACGTCGGGACGGGCAGTGGCATCTTGGCCATCGCGGCTGTGCTTTTGGGAGCCCGGCGTGTGGTGGCCTTCGACGTAGACACGACAGCCGTGCGAAATGCCGTGGAGAACCTACGCCGGAACAAGGTACAGGATCGTGTGTGGATTTACGCGGGCGGACCAGAATGCGTGACAGCAAGCCGTTGCTTCGATCTTGTGCTGGCGAACATCCGCACGGATGTACATCGCGAGCTCCTTGGCTTCTACCGCCAGCGTTTGAGCAGGCGGGGGCGCGTTGTGCTGTCTGGGGTTTTGCGCAGCGAAACGGCTGAATTGAACCAGCTGCTTCGGCAAGAGGGATTCACCGTCGAGCGCGTACGAGAGCGGGAAGAGTGGGCTGCCATCGAAGCAGGTGTCCTGAGCAGGTGACGTGGCGCCGTCGAACGCGTGCGTTTGGCGCTTTGATCCTTTCGCTGGTGTTCTTTGCCCTGTGGACAACCGGGGTGAACGCCAGAACCCGGCCCATCCTGGTCGATTCCGTTGGCGTTCACGGGGATTCCGTTTTCGTGACGTTTCAGGCCCCGGGACTCTTCGACAACACCGTGCTACGAGCTCTTCGCCGTGGAGCGACCAGTGCCGTGGAGTACGAGATTCGCCTGTGGCGAGACCGGAAATTTGTACCTGACGCTTTGATTTCCACGCGCCGGTGGCGTGTGCGCATCGTTTACGACCACCTTGAGGCAAAATACCTCCTTTTCGAAGCGGACACGAGCGCCGGATTGCCGGTAGAATTGGAAGAAGCGATTCGTCGTTGCGAACGCAGACGGCGCGAGTTTGTTTTCTCGCCGGTGCGTAGCCTGAAGCCGGGACGGTATTTTGTGAGTGTGTCAGTGGTGGTGGAGCCACTCGCGGTGGAAAACTACCGGGAACTGAAGCGCTGGGTTTCCGGGGAGGCGAAGACGCTGGCGGAACGCTTGAAGAAAGGAAATCGCGCGCAAGAGGAACGGGGGCGCCTGTTCCAGATTTTGCTCGAGCTGACCGGCTTTGGTGATCGGGTCCGTGGGGGACGATCTTTGCCTTTCGAAATTCGAAAGGATCAACCGAGCACAAGTGGAGAAAGTGACGGGACTCACGATCGTTGGAGGGGTTTGTGCGTACATTAGGAAGAATCTCTCGGTTCGAGAACAGCAAGAAGGGAATGCGGGTGATCCTCCTCGCGAGCGCTTCCGGGATTACGAAAGAGGTGTGAGTCCGGGCGCGGCGGAGCTGCTTATTTCCGGCGTAACGGGCCGGGTTGGTAGAAAGTTTGCAGCAGCATTTTGAGGTTGGATCCCGGGTCTCCAGTGGAGTAGTGAGTTTCCGTTTGGGGGCGCTTGAGGCAGACCGGCGCGGGCTGGTCGTGTTCGGCAAGTCTTGCCGAAACGCAACAACGGGTAGCGGCACTCGGGGAGTGGTTTTGAGGGGCTGTCAGGCTTCTCAGTGGTCTTTTTCTGAACAGGGGAACTGGTGCTGTTGACTTTTCTCGGAGACTTGTGGGGGAAAGCTGTTG
Source organism: uncultured Cytophagia bacterium (assembly GCA_964644845.1). Classification (GTDB taxonomy): domain Bacteria; phylum Zhuqueibacterota; class Zhuqueibacteria; order Oleimicrobiales; family Geothermoviventaceae; genus Geothermovivens. The sequence goes on from CAZXXS010000097.1 coordinate 187,188, forward strand.
TCGTGCGGTTTGGTGCGGGGTCCGCTGCATTGACAGTCCAGCCAGGCGGCGGATGAAGGGGTGTGAACCTTTCCCAAGGAGGTGAACAAGTATGCTGAAATTGCGAAAATGTCTGCTGACTGGCGCGACGGGGCTGCTTTTCCTGGCACTCGGGTTTTCTGGGTATGCTGGCACGGCTCCCCGCAATCTGGCAAAAGACCTGTCTGAAGATCTCAAGAACGCCAGAACGGAGCGACAGCTGGTGCAAGTCGTGCAGCGGGTTCAGACGTACCAACAGGAGCAAGAAGCTCGAGTTCAGGCAGCGTTGAAAGGGGTGCGGGCTAAGCAGGCGTTACTTCAAACGGCACGAAAGGCGATTTCTCCAGATGTACGCGTCCGTGCGGCGGTGCTGGCTGTCCGCGGGATGCTCCAGAGAGGGCAGAGTGTCGGCCTGGAAATTGAAAAAGCTCGAAAGGCCTACGGTGTCGCCGATGTGGCTGGGCGGGGTACAATCTCGGGCAAAGTGACGGTGGCCGGAGAGGCTCCGGAGGGCGACGTCGAGGTGGTGGCGTTTGATACGCTTGGGTACGTGGCGGATGTTGCACGCGTTGGCCCGCGAAACGCCAGGTACGTTTTGACAGTTCCCCCGGGCCGCTACTACCTGATGACGGTGAGCACGGGGTACGTCGACGAGATGTACGACGACATCCCGGCCCCCTTTGGCTCGAAAGAAGGGTGGCGTGCGGCAACTCTGGTGACTGTGAATGCTGCCGAACAGGTTGGGGACATCGATTTCGATCTGGACGTTGGCGCTACGATCACTGGGAAAATCTTCGACTCCGATGGGTACCCACTGGCGGGTACAACCGTTTCGTTTCAGCTTACCAGTGTGCAGAGTCCGATCTCGCTGCTCGAGTACGAAACCTGGACGGATGACGCCACTGGTGAGTACCGAATCCACGTGCCTGCGGCGGGTCAGTACAAACTGGCGGCCAGCTGCGATGGTTACGCGCAGGTGTGGTACGACCAGAAAGACACGTGGGAAGAGGCGGACACGCTTCTGGTACCGTCTGCGGATGCTACGGTGGCTGGCATCGACTTTTCCCTGCCGTTTCAGGGTGGAGAAGGGATTGGCTTGCCCTCAGCGAGTGAGGGTGGTGCGATCTCTGGTGTGGTGAAAGGACCAGGCGGACTGTTCCCCGTGATCGCTGCTCTGACGGTGGCTTTCGATCTGGCCGACAGTTCGGTGGCCGGATTCGGCATGTCCATGCTCGGGAATCCGTACGTGATCGGAGGCCTCCAAGACGGAGAGTACCTTGTTTACGCTGACGACATTCTGGGTGACATCCTGGGGGTCGGGAACTACGTTGGGGAATTCTACGACGACGCACAAACTCCAGACCAGGCTACCCCGGTCCAAGTGAGCAACAGCGACACAACTTTCGGGATCGATTTCGAACTGGACAAGGGAGGTAAGATTGAGGGGACTGTCACGGGACCTTCTGGGGAGCCGCTGGATTCTGTCCTTGTTGTGGTAGCCGATGCGGGAATCCTGGATGCCGCGGACGACCCGTTTTTGACCCACGTCCGACTCGGTGTTACTTTGACAGATGATGCCGGGAAATTCTCACTCTCCGGCCTTCGGACGGGTGACTACGTACTCCGGACACTGACTGTGGTCAAGCACGTCGGCGAAGTGCTGGACGAGTACTGGGACGGACACCACAGCATCTGGGATTTCCGGGAGGCGGATGTTGTGCACGTTCAGGCGCCTCGTAAGGTCTCTGGAATCAACTTCACCTTGGATGCAGGCGGGAGTGTGCAGGGGCACGTGTACGGAAGCGACGGCACTACCCCAGTCCCCGCAACAACAATTCTGGCGCTAAACGCTGACTCGAATCTGCCGGAATTCGCGTACGGCGAAGCGGGAACGGACGGGGCCTACACGTTGGCTCCTCTGCCTTCCGGTGACTACAAGTTGCTGGCTATCTCGGCTGACGACAAACACCTGTCTGAGTTCTACGACGGCGCCTACCGACTCGAGGATGCCAACCTCGTTCATGTGGACGCTCCTAACGCCACCGACGGGATCGATTTCACCTTGAACGAAGGTAGTGTGATTCGCGGCTTTGTTCACCTGCCGGACGGTCTGCCCGTTGGAGCGGACACGACCTACCGTTTTCCGGTTGTGGCTTACGACGCCAACACCGGGTTAATGGTGGACTACGCGTACGTGCAGTTTCCCGGTGGGTTCCGAATCAGTAAGCTGCTGCCGGGCCAGTACAAAGTTGCTGCGCTTCCGATTCTGTACGGCTACGCGGTGACCTACGTGGGTGGTGGCGACTCGTTTGACGACGAGGCAACTGGGACAGTGAACGTTGGCCCCGGCGCGGCAGTAGATGTAAGCATTACCCTGGAGCAGGGCTCAGGCTCGATTGCAGGCACAGTAACTGAGCAAGGCACCGGTGAACCCCTCGACTTTGCTGTCGTCATGGCCTACGACGTTACTGGGCACGCCGCGGGCTTCGGTCTGGTTGGCGCGGATCCGGAACGCATGGTGCCGAGCAATCAGCCCGGGCAGTACACCATTCGCGGCTTGCGGCCCGGCAGCTACTACGTGCGGACATTCGCTTTTACGCACGTTTTCCCTCAAGTCTCTTCGATCGATCTCGAAAACTTTGAGTTCGATCTCAGTGGAGGAGAGCTTCCGTTTTTGTCGGGTGCGAACGGCAATTTCGGACTTTTCAATCTGTACCAGGACGAGTGGTACAACAACGTGCCTGTCGAGAATTCGAAGATCACCCTGGAGACCCTGTACACGACGATTCTGGCTTTTGTGCGTCACGGTTTCGCCGAGGACTACGAGGATGACCTGATTCCGTTCTACCTGCCGCTGCCGTTCCAGGACACACCTGTACCAGGCGCTTCGGCCGTAGTCGTTGAGGAGGGCGGTACGGCAACGGCAGATTTTGCTCTGGCTGGTGCCACCGTCCAACAAGTCACGGCCGTGGAAGGCGAAAGGACACCCATGCCTTCGAAATTTAAGTTGTCGCAAGCCTACCCGAACCCCTTCAACCCGAGCACTAACTTGCAGTTAGCTCTGCCGAAGGCGGGTCGAGTTCGCGTGGTGGTGTACGATCTGCTGGGACACCCGGTGCGGCAACTGCTGGACGGCGTTCGACCGGCGGGACTGTACACGCTCACGTGGAACGCGACAAACGACCAGGGCGAAGCTCTCCCAAGCGGTGTGTACTTCGTTAGGGTCGAGACTGGCTCCTTCAAAGCAACGCGAAAGCTTCTGCTGCTGAAGTAGGCGAATCGGGGTGGTGGGGCGGCGGGGTTTAGCCCCGGTCCTGAGACACGGGCCGGGGCTTTTTTGTGGCCGCAGAGCTTGTCGGAAGAAACCCCTCTGACAACGGCGGCTGCGCCCCATGCCTTCACCGCAGCCGATTTTTCCTGGAGCCGTACCCAACGGCAGGCGCGACCCGTTAGGGCGAGGTGGGGAATGCGTAGCTTACGGAGAAAACACGGAGCAAAGTTCTTGCCTTGGCCTGGAAAACTTGGTTGCTTCTTCGGGATCGGTTCGTCGGGTGGTCTCACGAGCGCCCGTGGGATCTTCCGCAGTCGATCTCGAGTCCCTTGGTGTCCCGGCGCAGCAAAGACACAACCCGAGTCCGAACACAGAGAGTGGACACCGGAGATGTTTGCCGATTGGTGCGCTCGTGAGCGAGGTGTTTTTGTGAACCAGGCTTATTACCTTCGACGGCCTGTGTGGGAAAATCGGGCGCTCTCCGGTGTGAACGTTCGCGTTGATTTTGTGCCGGGGCGTGTGTAATTTCCAGCGCGGTAACGGGGCGCCCGCCCTCGAGCGCGGGCGGTGGCAGTGCGACAAAAGAGAGAACAGGATGCCGGCGAAAGTAGATCTCACAAAGGGACAGAACGTTGTTCTTCAAAAAGACGCTGAGGTAATCGATTTTCGCTCGGAAACGGTGGTTCTGGACGTCAGCGACGAGCAAATCGCAGTGGCGTGTCGAACGCTCACGGGCGACGAGCTGGCGCTTTCCAGCGGCGACTGGGTCTACGTGATTTTCATCCGGCCAGATGCCCTCTACAACTTTCGCACCCGTGTGGCGGCGGTGGACAGCGCAAACAAGGTGGCTTACCTGGAGCGGCGGGATGCGGAAGTACGTCGCGTTCAGCGACGGCAGTACTTTCGTGTTTACGTTCGTGTCCGGGTTGTGGCACGACTCATTGACGACGGCCGGGTGCGGCGGGCTGTTTCGCTGGAGTACCCCGCTCAGGCGGAAAACTTGAGCGGCGGGGGCTTGCTCTTGAAGGTGGCCGGGCGGTACGAGATCGGCGATTTGTTGTCCATTCAAATTTTCCTGCCAGATGGTAAGCCGCCGGTCGAGGCCGTAGGCAAGATTGTGCGTGTTCAGAACGAACCCAAGGACGAGAACCTCGCCGCGCACTACGGGGTGGAATTCGTGGAGATCGACGAACGCGAACGCAGCCGGATCATCGCTTTCCTGAACAAAGTCCAGGCCAGCAAGCTCGCGGGGGTGTAACGTGTTCCTCCCCGAGGATGCTTACCGCACGGTCTCCAGGGTCGGGAAAGCGGAGATCGAAGTCAAAGGCTCCCGATTCATCGGCCACGCATTGCCAGCGAGCACGGTGGAGGAAGCCGAGGAAAAGATTGACGCCATCCGGCAGTACTACCGCGATGCGACGCACAACTGTTTCGCTTACCGAATCGGAACGGGCCCTGGGTTGGTTTACCGCTTCGACGACGCTGGCGAACCTGGGGGGACCGCAGGGCGTCCAATTTTGCAAGCGATTGAAGGCAAGGGCCTGACGGACGTTGCTGTTGTCGTTACCCGTTACTTTGGCGGCACAAAGCTCGGCGCTGGCGGACTTGTGCGAGCCTACGCCAGCGTTGCGGCAGCTGCCCTGGATGCGGCCGAACCGGTGGTCCGGTACTTCGAGGAGACGTTTCGCGTCAGTTTTCCTTACCCCTTCTACAGTGCCGTCCAGCAAACGCTGGGTCAGTTCGGTGCCCGAGTTTTGCACTCCGCTTTCTCAGAAAGAGTTACGCTGGTTGTGGCTGTGCGGACGTCGAACCTCAAAAGCCTGCTCGAAGCCCTCCTGGACGCAACGTCTGGCAAACTCGAGAGGATTGAATGATCGACCTCCTGGGCATCCTTTTGACCCTTGTGCTTTCCGCCTTTTACTCGGGCAGCGAGACGGCGCTCGTTTCCGCGAACCGCCTCAAGTTCGAAGCTCTACGCCGCCTGGGCTCGCGTACAGGCAAACGGGTTGTGAAGCTGCTTGAGGAACCCGACCGCTTTCTCACGATTTGCGTTGTGGGTACCAACATTGCGGTAGTTGCGTGGTCGTCGCTTGTGGCGATCAAGCTGGAGCCGGTGATGGCCAGTTCCACCATCGTGCTGGTTTCCGCCACGGTGATGTTGATTTTCGGGGAGATCTTGCCGAAGACATTGGGCCGTTCGCTGGCGGACCGCTCGGCCGGCTGGATTGCCGCTGGGGTCGCGGTTTCTGAGGTCCTTCTCTACCCGATGGTGTGGTTTGTGAGGGCAGTAGGGCGCGTGCTCGCGAAACTTTTCGGCGCCAAGCCTGGGGGTGCTGGGATGCGTTTCTTGCTGTCGCGCCGCGATCTCGAGTACCTCCTGGCTTCAAGCGAGGGGATGGCTCCCGTTGAAGAAGAAGAACGGGCGTTTATCACCCGGGTATTTCGTTTGGGGCACCAGCGCGTTCGCGACATCATGATTCCGCGAACAGAAATCGAGGCGGTCAGAATTGATGAACCCCTTGCTAAGGTGATTCAGAAGTTCAAATCGACAGGCTACTCGCGCTTGCTTGTCTACGGTGACAACCTCGACGACGTGCGCGGCTTTGTCCACGTGCTCGACCTCCTCAAGAAGCCTGAGCGTTGGCAGGACGTCATTCGTCCTGTGTTGGCCGTGCCCGAAAGCCTGTCCAGTGTTGAGCTGCTGCGTCGGATGCAAAGGGAGAAGAAAAGCATCGCTGTGGTGGTCGACGAGTACGGTGGCACGGAAGGCCTGGTGACGCTGGAAGATCTGGTGGAACAGCTTTTCGGTGAGATTCAGGACGAGTTCGACAACGAAGAACGTCTGGTACGTCGGCTCGGGCCGAGATCGTTCGTCGTTTCAGCCCGGGCTGAAGTGGCCTCGCTGAACGAAACGTTCGGTTTGAATCTCCCGGAGGGCGACTACGTCACGATTGGCGGGCTTCTTACGGAAAGGGCGGGGCGTATTCCAGCGCCAAATGAGGAACTGGTCGTCGGCGAGTGGCGTATTCGGGTGCTTTCTTCGAGTCCGAAGCGAGTGGAATGGGTGCGGTTGGACCCGGTACGGCAGGACAAGCCACAACGTGGGGTACTGGAGAACGCGACGTCTGCGAAGCGTGGTACTGGGGAGCTGACGTGAAGCTCGCACTACTCAGTGTTGGCAAGGTCAAAGACCAGCGGATGACCAGCTTGATTGACGACTACCTGCGTCGCTTACGGGGAAGCGCCCAGGTGGACTGGGAGGTTGTAAAAGCAGCGGGTGCCACGTTGCCGAAACAGGAGGTAATGCGTGCCGAGGCAGAAAAGCTGCTTGGCCGCCTGAAATCGGACGATGTTGTGGTTCTCCTGGATGAGAAGGGCGTGCAGTGGAGCAGTCAGCAACTGGCGCAGTGGTTGGGAAAACAGCGGACGGTCGCGAGGCGAGTTGTTTTCGTTGTGGGAGGACCTTGGGGCACTGCAGTCGCGTTGCAGCGCCGGGCAGATGTAGTTCTGTCCCTCTCGCGCTTCACGCTGCAACACGACCTGGCGCTACTGGTGCTTGCAGAACAGCTCTACCGGGCGTTTTCTATCCTTTCGGGGCACCCGTACCACAAGTGACGGAAGCCCGTTGTACCTGCGCAACGCTCCGTCTTGGAGTGACCCGCCTGTCTCCCGTGGAGTCCTACTCGAGGATCTCGAGTGTCGCGTGTTTGCCTGATTTCCTGGCGATTGCGTTCAGCAGAACTCGGATTGCCTGCGCGGTTCTACCGTTCTTGCCGATGACCTTGCCCATGTCCCTCTGGGCCACGCGAAGCTCGTAGACCGTCGTGGTTTCCCCAAAAACCTCGGAGACGCGGACCTGGTCCGGATGATCAACCAGGTGTTTCACGACGTATTCTACGAATTCTTTCATGCCACCTTCCCCTGCCTGGACCATGGCGTTCTGCCCCGTTCAAGTGATCTTGCTATTTGACAATCTCGCTGAGTCCGTAAAGGTGGGTTTACTTGGCGGGGATGCCCGGCAGCGACTGCATCTGCACGAGCGGAGCTGAACGGCACACAGGATGCCGTAAGAGCGCGTGCTGAGGCTTCTGTTCATCGTGGCTGGCTGATTAGTGGTCTGGCCGGCCCTCGACCCATGGTTTGGACCTCCTTCAAACGCAATATATTTCGTAAACCCCTGAATGTCAAGGAGAAAATCGAATTTCCGTCGCTTTTTGCAACTGTACCCTCAAACAGCCGAGGCTGGGCTATGTACGGAGTCTGGGCCCGGTGCTGGCAGGCAAACGATTCGCTCTTGCGGAGGCGTTGGCGTCCGCTAAAGCAAGGCCAGATTGTGGTACGGGCGTGTTGTCGCAGACCAGATCGGTGTTAGCGTACCTGTGAAGCCCGGGCGTTTACGGGGAAGTGGTCCGGGACCTGTTGGGATTTCGAGCGGACATTGGGTGTCGGAGACGGGTGAGGAGTTTTCGCAAGGCCGCGGTTCGGTTGCAGAAAGATCGGCCCCCTGGGAGCATCGCACGATCGGCAGGAAGGTCAGTCGGTATCTGAGCTTCAGTTGAGCCCATCCTCTCCAAGCCGGTGAATTGCGTTGTCTCTCGAAGCCTTGATCGGAGCCCACCAGCGGAAGGTTTGTGGGGTTCATTGCTATTTGAGGTGAACCGTTTGGGGGCTAAGGCGTAAGCCATCGTGGCAGTACGTTTGGAGAACGCTACTCGACTAACGGCATGCGAAAATCTACATAAGCCGCCGAATATTTGCGATAACGGCCGAAACAATCAACAATCAGTTAGGTCTGCGAACTCAGGCATGTGACTTGTCCGTTGCGTTGTTGGGTCGGATTGATCTTGTCTGCTCGGATGTTAAATTAAGGGCGTGTTAGCACTCGACGCAGGCGAGTGCTAACAAAGCCGCCTGTTCTTTGACTTCCGAGCAGAATCCAATTGAGAGAGGAGGGATGGCCATGAACATCAAGCCTCTGGCGGACCGCGTTGTGGTTAGACCTCTGGAGCCCGAAGAAAAGAAACAGGGCGGAATCATCATCCCCGACACTGCGAAAGAAAAACCGCAGCAGGGCGAAGTGGTTGCCGTTGGACCTGGGAAGGTGGACAACAACGGCAAGCGCATCCCGCTGGAAGTGAAAGTCGGGGACAAGGTTCTGTTCGGCAAGTACGCGGGCACGGAGGTTGAGCTGGATGGTCAGGAGTACCTGATCATGCGTGAGGCCGACATTCTGGCTGTTGTGTGAGTGTGTGGGGCAAAGGTGGAGTAAAGAACAAAAACACAAGGAGGGTGTTGCGATATGGCGAAGCTTCTCCAGTTTGAGGCTGAAGCGCGTGCGTCGTTGAAGAAGGGCGTCGACACGCTTGCAGAGGCTGTGAAGGTTACGCTGGGCCCGAAGGGCCGCAACGTGGTGCTGGACAAGAAGTTCGGTGCGCCCACGGTGACCAAAGACGGTGTGACGGTCGCCAAGGAAATTGAGCTTGAAGAGCCGTTTGAGAACCTCGGCGCGCAGATGGTCAAGGAAGTGGCTTCCAAGACCAGCGACGTGGCAGGCGACGGTACCACGACTGCGACGGTTCTCGCGCAGGCCATTTTCCGTGAAGGTTTGAAGAACGTGACGGCTGGTGCCAACCCGATGCACATCAAGCGCGGCATCGAGCAGGCCGTGAGGGCTGCGGTTGAGGAATTGAAAAAGCTGGCCAAACCGCTTCCCGGCAAGCAAGAGATTGCCCAGGTTGGCGCAATTTCGGCGAACAACGACAAGGCTATCGGTGAGTTGATCGCCGACGCCATGGAAAAAGTCGGGAAAGACGGTGTGATCACCGTTGAGGAGGCTAAGGGCACCGAGACCACGATGGAAGTGGTTGAGGGAATGCAGTTCGACCGCGGCTACCTTTCGCCTTACTTCATCACCAATCCGGACACGATGGAAGCCGTTCTCGAAGAGCCGCTGATCCTGATTCACGACAAGAAGATCAGCGCCATGAAGGACCTGCTACCCATCCTCGAAAAGGTGGCCCAGATGGGGCGCTCGCTGTTGGTGATCGCCGAGGATGTTGAGGGTGAAGCTCTGGCAACGCTGGTGGTGAACAAGCTTCGTGGTACGCTGAAGGTGGCAGCGGTCAAGGCGCCTGGTTTTGGCGATCGTCGCAAAGCCATGCTCGAAGACATCGCCATTTTGACCGGCGGTCGCGTGATCTCCGAAGAAGCGGGCTTCAAACTCGAGAATGCCACGCTGTCGGACCTGGGTACCGCCAAGCGTGTGGTGATTGACAAGGATAACACCACGATTGTGGAAGGCGGCGGTAAGACCGAAGACATCCAGGCTCGCATTGCTCAAATCAAGAAGCAGATTGAGACCACGACCAGCGATTACGACCGTGAGAAGCTGCAGGAGCGTCTGGCGAAGTTGGCCGGTGGTGTGGCTGTGATCCGCGTGGGCGCGGCCACTGAGGTCGAGATGAAAGAGAAGAAAGCTCGGGTTGAGGATGCTCTGCACGCTACCCGTGCGGCGGTTGAAGAAGGCATCGTGCCGGGCGGCGGTGTGAGTTTTATCCGGGTAATCCCGGCGCTGGACAACCTGAAGCTGGAAGGCGACATGGCCATCGGCGTGAACATCGTGCGTCGCGCGCTGGAAGAGCCGCTGCGCCAGATCGCCGAGAACGCCGGCTGGGAAGGCTCCGTGGTTGTGCAGCGCGTGAAGGAAGGCAAAGATGCCTTTGGCTTCAACGCTGAGAATGAGCAATTCGAGGATCTGTACAAGGCTGGCGTGATTGATCCGGCCAAGGTCGTGCGCGTGGCACTCGAAAATGCGTCGAGCGTGGCGAGTCTGCTGCTCATGACCGAAGCCGCTGTGGTTGAGAAACCGGAAGAGGAAAAGACGCCCCCAATGCCGGCCGGCGGCATGTACTAAGAAGCCGCAACACCCTGCAGTAGAAAGAAGCCCCGGAGCGCTGAGCGCTTCGGGGCTTTATTTTTACAGCGCAGTGGGGTCTTTACGGGAGCCGTTACGACGGGGCGGTGACGACGAAATCCGCTTGGTGCACCTTGCAGATCTCAGGGCAACCTCTTCAAGACTTCCACAAAACGGTCCATTTCTTCGCGCGTTCGCTTCTCGGTAACTGCTACCAGCAAATCGTGGGTGCGTTCCGGGTAGAACTGCGAAAGCGGCACCCCCGCGAAAATCTTGTCGTTCAGGAGCTTTTGAACCAGCTTTTCGGCGGGGATGGGTGTGCGCACAACGAATTCTTTGAAGAAAGGTCGATTGTGTGCGAGTTGGAAGCCCGGCAGTTCTGCAATCCGCTGAGCAAGGTAGTGGCTCTTTTGCAGAGACATTTCGGCCACGCGGCGGAAACCTTGCTTCCCCAGCAGGGCCAGGTGCACCGTGGCTGCCAGCGCCAGCAGACCCTGGTTCGTGCAAATGTTGGAAGTGGCTTTTTCTCGCCGAATGTGTTGCTCCCGGGTCTGCAGGGTCATGACAAAGCCACGTCTTCCCTGCGTGTCCACGGTCATTCCGATCAAGCGACCGGGCATGCGACGCACCAGGTTCTGTTTCACGGCGAACAGTCCCAGATACGGTCCGCCAAAACTGAGGGGAATGCCAAGGGGTTGTCCCTCACCCGTAGCGATGTCGGTGCCGTACGCCCCCGGAGGTTTGAGAACACCGAGAGAGATCGGATCGTTTGACGTGACGAGCAGAGCGCCAGCTTCATGTGCCGCTTGGGAAATCGCGTCTACGTCTTCAAGCACGCCGTAGAAATTCGGGTGCTGAATCAGGACACACGCTGTGTCGTGCACAACCTCTGCTGTTAGCGCAGAGACATCGGTCGTGCCGTCCACCTCAGGAACCTCAACTACCTCGATGTTCTGGCCGCGCGTGTAGGTGCGCAGGACCTCGCGGTAAAGCGGGTGCAGTGTTGAGGCCACTACAACACGAGGCCTGCGCGTCTGGGCCACAGCCATCAGGGCTGCTTCTGCAAGAGCCGAAGCGCCGTCGTACATCGAGGCGTTGGCGACGTCCATTGCTGTGAGTTCACAAACCAGGGTCTGGTATTCGTAAATGGCCTGCAGGGTACCCTGGCTGACTTCAGCTTGGTACGGTGTGTAGGCCGTGTAGAACTCGGACCGCAGCAGGATGTGGTCAACCGCGGCGGGGACGAAGTGATCGTAGGCTCCCGCTCCGAGAAAGCACGTGTATTCCTCGGTTGTCGTGTTTCGCTCGGAGAGATCGCGAAGCAAACGCGTCGCTTCGTACTCGGATAGAGCCTTGGGGAGATTCAGAAGCCCTTTCAACTTGAACTGGTCGGGGATGTGCGAGATGAGCTCATCGAAACTGGAAACGCCAATCGCAGCAAGCATGCGCTGCCGATCGGCGTCCGTCATCGGGATGTAATGCATCGAAGGCCTCTTGCTTTGGCTTGTTGCCTATTCCCCGATCACCTGTTTGTAGTCTTCGGCGCTGAGTAGTTTCTCAAGTTCGGAAGGATCGGCCATCTCAACCCGAATCATCCAGCCGTCGCCGTAGGGATCCTTGTTGACCAGATCCGGAGAATCCGCCAGCGCTTCGTTGATTTCCACCACTTCTCCCGTCAGCGGGGCGTACAGATCCGACACAGCTTTTACGGCTTCGATCGTGCCAAAGGGTTCCATTTGCTTCGTTTTGTCGCCAACGTTTGGCAATTCGATGTAAACGATGTCGCCCAGCTCACTTTGAGCGTAATCGGTGATGCCAATTGTGGCCACATTGCCGTCCACGCGCACCCACTCGTGTTCCTCGGTGTACAAAAGATCGTCCGGAATGTTCATGTGAACCTCCATCTGCCCGTTTGGTCCTCTGATTTTCCCCAGCGATTGTGCGGGTTACCTTTGTCGCGAGAAGATTGCCGTAGCTTCCCCCTGCAATGCGTGCGAACCAGGTCTTGACTACGACTGTTCGGAATCGCCAGCGGACGTTTCCTCAAGGCGTGCGAGGAACGAAGTGTCCAGATCCCCTGCCTGAAAAGCTTTGCTGCCGAGAATGCGCTCGTGCAAGGGAATGGTTGTTTTTACACCCTCGATGACGAATTCTTCAAGGGCCCGCTGCATCCTACGGATGGCTTCGTCCCGTGTGCGGCCGTGAGCGATTACCTTGGCGATCAGGGAGTCGTAGAATGGTGGAATGACGTACTGAGCGTAGACGTGGCTGTCTACCCGAATGCCAGGCCCACCGGGAAAATGCAAACTCTCGATCCTTCCGGGCGACGGCCGGAAACCATGTTTGGGGTCTTCTGCATTGATGCGGCATTCGATGGCGTGCCCTGAGAGGGTGTGATTCAGCGACGTCTCGTCCAGTTTCTCGCCGGCTGCCACCAGAATCTGCTGCTTTACCAGATCTGCGCCGGTAACCATCTCGGTTACCGGATGTTCCACCTGGATGCGGGTGTTCATCTCCATGAAGTAGAAATCGCCGTTTTGGTCGAGCAGAAACTCGATTGTTCCGGCGCTCCGGTAGTTCACCGTTTTTGCCGCCAGTACCGCTGCCTGCTCCATGCGCCGACGCAAGTTAGCATCTACGGCTGGCGACGGTGATTCTTCCACGAGCTTCTGATGTTTCCGCTGGATGGAGCATTCTCTTTCGCCTAGTGCCACGACATTCCCGTGCGAATCGGCGAGAATCTGAATCTCCACGTGCCGTGGCCGGTCGAAGTAGCGTTCCAGGTAAAGATCGGGGTTACCAAACGCCGCTTTCGCTTCGTTGCTGGCAGTGAGGAATGCTTGTTCGATTTCATCCGGATTTGGTACCACCCGCATGCCACGCCCTCCGCCTCCTGCTGCCGCCTTCAGGATGACGGGAAAGCCGATCTCTTCGGCGATCTGGCGGGCTTCTTTGGGGTCGTGTACAACACCCTTGCTACCAGGAATCACAGGTACTCCCGCCTCACGCATGGTCTTCTTGGCGTAGGCTTTGTCACCCATTTTGGAAATCATGTCGGGAGCGGGCCCGATGAATGTGATTTCGCAGGCTTCGCAAATTTCGGCGAAATGGGCACTTTCGGCCAGAAAACCGTAGCCCGGATGAATGGCTTCGGCGTTTGTCACCTCGGCTGCGGCGATGATGCGCGGGATGTTCAGGTAACTCTGGTGGCTTGGTCCCGGACCGATGCAAACGGCTTCGTCCGCGAACCGAACGTGAAGGGCTTCCGCATCGGCCTCAGAGTAGACTGCAACGGTCTGTAACCCCAGCTCTTTACACGCGCGAATGATTCGAAGAGCAATCTCGCCTCTATTTGCAATCAGAACTTTCTTGAACAAAGCCTTCCCTTCGAGCTTGAGTTGCTGTCGTCCTGTAGCGACTCCGCATCAGTTGGGCCTGCCGCGAGGTAAGCGACACCTTGGGGCCCAACTGACACGACAAAGGCGCCTCAGACAACCTCGGCGCCTCGTACGGAATCTCAGTTCACCGGCTCCAGTCTGAAGAGTACCTGGTTGTACTCCACAGGCTGGGCGTTCTCGACGCAAATCTCGACGATCTTACCGGAAACCTCGGCCTCGATCTCGTTCATCAACTTCATGGCTTCGATGATGCAAAGCACCTGTCCAGGCGAGACCACATCGCCGACTTTCACGTAAGGCTCGGCTCCTGGAGCGGGGGCCCGGTAAAACGTACCTACCATTGGTGAACGAACTTCGATGAGTTCCTTCGCTTCCCCGGGTTCAGACTCGCTCTGAGCAGGCTGCGCTTGTACAGGTTGGGATGCTGCAGCAGGTGTCGGCTGGGCAGGGGCCGGTGCTGGCGCAACGGGTGCCGCTGGCAGAACGACATTTTCTGCGCCGTTCACGGAACCGTTGCCAGGAGTGGCGTATTTGCGAATGCGAACTTTTCTGCCCCACCGGGAGACCTCAAGCTCAGCGATGTTGCTTTCCTCGACGATCTTGACAAGTCGCCGAATTTCTTCCTCTCTCATTTCACCTCCCAACGGTACGCCCCATGGCCGAAATCAGCGGACGCGCTCGATGTACTCTCCCGTTCGCGTGTCCACTTTCAAAACGTCGCCCTCGTTGATGAAAAGCGGTACCTGGATGACAGCCCCTGTCTCAAGAGTTGCTGGCTTCGACCCCCCGGAGGCTGTGTCGCCACGAACACCAGGCTCTGTTTTGGCCACAGCCAGTTCGACGAAAAACGGCAGCTCGACGCCAACCGGTGTTTCACCGTGAAAAAGGACTTCTACCTCTTGCCCTTCTTTCAGGAAGAGACGTTTGTCGCCGAGCATCTCCTCGCTGATCGGTACCTGCTCGTAGGTCTCGGTGTCCATGAAAACGTACTGGCCTTCGCTTTGGTACAGGTACTGCATGGTTTTGCGCTCGATTCGGACGTCTTCGACCTTTTCGCCGGATCGGAACGTGCGGTCAATCACGCGGCCAGTCTTCAGGTTCTTCAACTTGGTCCGTACGAAAGCCGTTCCCTTGCCGGGGTTAACGTGCAAAAACTCCACGATTGTCCAGATCTCGCCGTCCAAGAGGATTGTCAGACCATTCCGAAAGTCTGAGGTGGTTGCCATGCAGTAGGGCCTCCTTGTTGCCGCCGATTCTTCAACTGTCCTCGAAGCGTAGTACCGCTCGCGAAATGACTGGAGAACCGCTTTCCGCGGTTGCTTTTTACCGGTCCGAACGCCAGTTGGTCAAGGATGGAGCGCTGCCCTGGTCTTGCAGTTAGTTCCTTGTGGTGCTTGCCCTGGCTCAACTCAGTTACCGGGAAAACCGCACTTGTGAACGCGTCTCAGGACAGGCGCTAATTTCACAAAAAGCAATCGAATATAATCCAAGCTCGGCTAAAAGTCAATGGCTTTGTCGTCGGACAGAGCCGCGACGAACTCGGCAGGAACTCCTCGAGGGTG
This sequence comes from uncultured Cytophagia bacterium, assembly GCA_964644845.1. Taxonomy (GTDB): domain Bacteria; phylum Zhuqueibacterota; class Zhuqueibacteria; order Oleimicrobiales; family Geothermoviventaceae; genus Geothermovivens. The sequence goes on from CAZXXS010000097.1 coordinate 202,350, forward strand.
CCCACTGCCTTTGTTCGGAAAGTGCTGTCTACGACGAGGTCGCTGCAGCTTGACCGGCTGGATCTTGCCCGTCGAGCCTGCCCCGTGGGTAAAGAAAGACTTGTGCTTTAGTTCGCCAGGTGGCGCAGTGTTCTTGCTGAGTCTACCCGGTCCTCTGCTCAACTCTCCTCTTGACCGAACGCCAGCGGTTTGCTACTTTACAACAACGTCACAACTCTTCCTGGAGATTGCGCGGTGAGGCGTGTGTGCTGTGCGCAGTGCACGTTGGATGTGCCAAACCTTTCAGAGGTGCGAAAAGGAACAGGGGCGAAGCGCAAGAAATCTACCCAATTCCCGGAGGCACTCGTCAGAGGCGTCCGGTAGACTGAGAGGGCGACGTTTCGACGAACCGTGTTTGCTGGCACGGAGTAGGGACGGGGGAACGGGGCACTGCGTGACGGAGCTACCTTGTGCGGAGTGCTCAAGCAAAAGAAGCAGCGTCACCCAAAATGAGGTGCAGTGAACCCAGTGCGGAGTCCGTTTTGAGAAAACGATTGGATCTTGGTGGTGACTGGCACTTTCGTTGCGTAACGCCCGGGTGTCCGAACGCCCGTTGGGCCGAGTGGCACCGCGCAACAGTGCCAGGTGTGGTCCACACGGACCTGCTGTCCAACGGACTAATTCCGGAACCCTTCTACGCGGACAACGAGCGCGTCATCCAGCCTGTGCACGAGCAAGACTGGCAGTACAGGAGGGAGTTCGACTGTTCTGGCGGCGAAGGGCCGGTTACCCTCGTCTGCGAAGGGTTGGACACCGTGGCGGAGGTACGGCTCAACGGCAATTTGGTTGGACAATCCGAAAGCATGTTCCTTGTCTACCGCTGGGATGTCACCCGATTCTTGCAGCGGGGGCGCAACACACTGGAAGTTACCTTTCGGTCGCCCTTGCGTGCCGCAGAGGCCTACCGCGAACGCTACGGCCTGCTACGGTCGATGCACAAAGAGTACGACGAGCCACGCCTTTACATCCGCAAAGCGCAGTACGCGTTCGGTTGGGATTGGGGTCCTGCGTTTCCCACGGTGGGCATCTGGCGGCCCATTTACCTTGAGGTGACCAACCGACCCGCATTGACGGACGTGTGGGCGAAAGTCCTGCGCGCCGATGAAAAAGAAGCGCGGCTGGCGGTTAGCGTTGAACTGAACGGGAACACCAAGGGGCTGCAACTTCAGGTAGCCCTGTGGCGATCGGGGACGAAAGTGGCGGAGACCCGTGTCGCTGCCGAGCCCGACGCGGTGACCTGTGAATTGAATGTGACAAATCCCGACCTGTGGTGGCCGAACGGCTACGGCGCGCCTGCTCTGTACGATCTGGTTGTCCGGCTCGTCGGCAACGGCGAGGTGGTCGACGAACGGCGCGTACGTGTCGGTTTACGCACAGTACAGTTGGTTCTGCAACGCGACGGCGCACCTGCCTTTGCCTTCAAAGTGAACGGACGCGAGATCTTCGCAAAGGGCGCGGACTGGATCCCGGCCGACAGCTTTCTGCCGCGCGTGGGACGCGCCAAGCTCGAAACGCTTCTTCGCTACGCTCGTGATGCCCACATGAACATGCTGCGCGTCTGGGGCGGCGGTATCTACGAGGACGATGCCTTCTACGACCTTTGCGACGAGCTCGGTTTGCTCGTGTGGCAGGATTTCGCTTTCGCCTGTGGTGTGTACCCGGAGGACGCGCATTTTCTTGACCTCGTTCGTGCCGAGGTGGAACAGAACGTTCGACGACTGCGCAACCACCCGAGCGTGGCGCTGTGGTGCGGGAACAACGAATGCGAGTGGATCTGGCGCCGGGAAACACAGGAGCCCGTGGAGCACATGCCCGGTTACAGGATTTTCCACGACCTGATTCCCGAATGGCTCTCCCAACTGGACGATTCGCGACCCTACTGGCCGACCTCCCCCTGGGGAGATCCGGACGACCCAGACTCAGAGACAACCGGAAACCGGCACCAGTGGGACATCTGGAGCCGCTGGGTCGACTACCGTGAGGTGAAGCGCGACCACAGCCTGTTCGTGACCGAGTTCGGTTTCCAGGGACCCGCCAATCGACAAACCCTGGAAGCCGTGTTGCCCGAGGAAGAGCGCTGGCCCCAGAGCAGGCTTTTCGAGTTTCACAACAAACAGGTCGAAGGCACTGAGCGTCTGTTCCGTTTCCTGGCTGGGCATTTGAAGGTTGAAACCGATTTTGGCCGCTTCATTCACGCTGCGCAGTTGAATCAGGCCTTAGCTCTGAAGACCTGTGTGGAGCACTGGCGCTCCGGTTGGCCGCGGACGGCGGGGGTGCTGATCTGGCAACTCAACGACTGCTGGCCTGTCACGAGCTGGGCCCTGATTGACGGCAACCTGATTCCGAAGGCTGCCTACTACTGGGCCCGACGGTTCTTCAGCCCGGTTTCGCTCCTGGTTGAGGTGGATGACGGCGTGGTGTTCACACTGCTCAACGATACGTTCGAAGCCGCCTCGGGTGAACTGCTCTGGCAACTACGCAGCACTGACGGTCAACAGATCACTTCGGGTAAGCTTCTTGTCGAGGTGCCGGCGCAAACGGTGCGAACCATCCGGGACGTGCCGATTGACGTGCCAGAGGACACCCCTAAGGAGCGTCTGTACATTCTGGCGGAGTTCCGCGGGTCGGGATTCCCGGTGACTCGGGCGCGGACGTTTTTCGTCGAATTGAAACACCTGCAGTTGCCTGTGCCGCACGTGAACGTGGCGAGCTTTGCTCTGGAAGGACGCTCTGGTGCTGTTGAACTGGAAGCGAAGACGCTTGTGCTTGGGTTGCAGCTGGAATTGCCGGGCGCGGTGTTTGCAGACAACTTCTTTGACCTGGAACCTGGGCAAAGAAGGAGAGTTGATTTTGACTTGGCGGGCGAAGTTAGCCCAAACCGGCGCGATCTGAAGCTGACGTACTTGCGTTAGCACCCCTTGAGAAGCATCTGCAGAAAACCCGTTTTTGAGTCCTGTGTCAAAACGGGCCCAAGCAGCAGCAATTTCTAAAGATCTGGCCTAAATTCCGAAAATTTAGATGGAAACTGGTGGTGTGTCGCTGTGGCACTGGTAGTAGAAAACCGGAGGGAAAGGCAACTGAAGCAGGGTGGAGGCATGGACGGGATCGACCTTTTCACGCGCTTCGAAGGTAACCCGATTCTGACACCGGAAGACTGGCCGTACCTGGCAAATGCAGTGTTCAACGCCGGCGCGGTGGAAATCGACGGCGAGACGGTTCTGCTGGTGCGGGTGGAAGACATGCGCGGCATGTCGCACCTGACCGTGGCTCGCAGCAGGGATGGACGGACGAATTGGGAGATCGACCCGGAGCCGACTCTTCTTCCAGATGTTGAGAATCACCCGGAAGAGATCTGGGGGATCGAAGACCCACGAATTGTTTACCTGGAGGAGAAGGGCGTCTACGCGGTGACTTACGCTTCTTTTTCGATGGGTGGCCCCCTGGTCTCGCTGGCCATGACCGAAGATTTCAAGACATTTGACAGACTGGGACCGATCATGCCGCCCGAAGACAAAGATGCATCGCTTTTCCCGCGCCGGTTCAACGGCTTGTGGGCCCTGATTCACCGTCCCATGCCTTCGTCGGCTGGCGAAGGAGCGCACATCTGGATCTCCTTCTCACGCGACCTTACGCACTGGGGCGAACACCGCATTCTGCTGCCTGCACGGCGCGGTGGCTGGTGGGACGCCAACAAGGTGGGGTTGGGGGCTCAACCGATCGAAACCCCGGAGGGCTGGCTCATCTTGTACCACGGCGTGCGCGTCACCGCGTCCGGAAGCCTCTACCGCGTGGGGGCGGCTCTTTTGGACCTGGAAAACCCCAGTCGCGTGCTCAGGCGCACGGACCAGTGGATTTTCGGTCCGAAAGAACCTTACGAGCGCACCGGCGACGTGCCCGGCGTGACCTTCCCGTGTGGGGTGATTGTGGACAGAGAGAGAGACGAACTGCGCATGTACTACGGTGCTGCCGATTCGACCGTCGCTCTGGCGACTGCCAAATTCAGTGAGGTGCTGGACTACGTGCTGAGTTGTCCGGAGCCTCGGTGAAATTTGGCCAAATCGGAAAACCATTTGCCAATCCGTTCTCGTTTTGGGGGGCGTGAAATCTGGAATTGGCCTACGGGCGGGCGTTGTCGGTCCTGGACCTGTGCGGCTGACGGCGTTCTTGGTTGGGTGGCAGTTGTCTCCAGGTAGGCCGTTTTGGCGGACCGTGTGTGCCGGGGTTCAGACTGCAGGTGCCACGAAGGGGCTGCCGGGTTCACTTCCTGGTCGGCCAGAGAAGCTGCGCCAGTCCCGTCAAGACGCCAGCCAAGGTAAGCGTTAACCCCGCGTAGAGGGCGGCGGTCTGGGACCGGAGGAAGCCGTACCCCGTGCACAGAAGGCCGACGGCAAGCACCATGGCCGAAATCATCTGTCCCTTTGTGGTGCCGCGACCTGCTGACGCCCCAACGTGCTCACTGCCTGTCGCCTGCATTCCGTACGCTCCTTAGCGCGAAAATCTGACACCTTCCTAAATGCTCTGTTAGACCGCGAACAGACCGCGTCCGAGACATTTGGCAGCGTGCTGTGTGCGCCACAGGTTACGTCCGGCAGCGGAGAAAAGCAAACGAAACGTTGCCACGTTCGACCCGCTTGGGGTGAGTACGTTCGGCCGAGACCGCGCGAGTGCAGCCGAAAGAGAGGTCTCGTCGCGGGGTGTCTTTGCCTGCTAAGCGTGTCCGTGTGGCTGAGGGGAGCGGCTAAGGTGCCGATGCGAATCGTTCTGCCGCCAGATGGCGAACGCCTGGAGTGCACCTGCGACGGAAATTGAACAGGGCTCGGGAACCCCGGAAGGGCGTGCGGTCGTTAATTAACCTGGGGTTTTGCTGCACTTGCTTTCCTGCCTTGGTTCCGGCAGATGAACACTGCCCGGTTTCTTTCTCTCTGTCGAAATCTCCGCAACTGACAACTGAGCGACCAAGGGGACAACGGAGGCTTACATGACAGACCGTGACGAAATCAGGACGCACGTGAGCTTTGTCAGTACCTACGTTCCCAGGCGTTGTGGCATTGCGACGTTCACGCACGATTTGGTACGCTCCCTTTGTGAACACCAGGGGAACGCCGACGACTTGAGTGCCTGCGTGGACATTGTGGCGCTGAACAACACGCAGGAAGGGTACCCGTACGGGCCTGAGGTGCATTTCGAAATTCGCGATCAGCACAAAGCGGACTACCGCGAGGCGGCCGACTTTCTGAACGTTTCGCCCGTCGACGTCGTCTCGATTCAGCACGAGTTTGGGATCTTTGGCGGTACCTGGGGAGGCCATCTCATCACCCTGCTGGAAAATCTGAAAAAGCCCGTGGTGACGACACTTCACACAGTGCTTCGCGAGCCATTCGACGACGAGATGCGGCGTGTGTTCGAGGCGGTTTGCGAGCGTTCGACGTTGCTGGTTGTGATGGCACACAAGGCCCGCGAAATCCTCACGGAGGTTTACGGCGTTCCGGAAGACAAGATTGTCTACATCCCACACGGCGCACCGGACATTCCCTTCCTGGATCCATCGTTTTACAAGGACCAGTTTCAGCTTGAGGGGCGGCGGGTCATTCTGACGTTTGGCCTGATCAGTCCGAACAAGGGCATCGAGTACGCCATCCGGGCCATGCGTCGGGTCGTGGACGAACACCCGGACGTGGCTTACGTTGTGCTGGGCGCTACGCACCCGGAGATCAAGCGGCGTTTCGGGGAACAGTACCGCATGTCGCTGCAGCGTTTGGTGGACGAACTCGGATTGCAAGAGCACGTCATCTTTCACAACCGCTACGTGACGTTTGAGCAGCTTACGCATTTCTTGATTGCTTCCGACCTGTACGTGACCCCTTACCTCTCGCGGGAGCAGATCGTGTCTGGCACGCTGACCTACGCCATCGCCACCGGTAAGGCCATTGTGTCTACGCCGTACTTCTACGCGGAAGAAACGCTGGCAGATGAACGGGGCGTGCTTGTACCGTTCCAGGATGCAGACGCTCTGGCCGAGGCTCTGATCGATTTGCTGAGCGACGAGAACAAACGCAACCGTCTCCGCAAGAATGCTTACCAGTACGGGCGCAAGATGATCTGGCCGGAGGTGGCGCGTCAGTACGCAAGTGTGTTCGCGCGGGCGGTCGAAGAGTACGGACGACTCACAGTGCGCCACGCCATCCGCAAGAAGGTGTTGCCGCAGACGGCGCTTCCGGAGGTGAAACTCGACTACCTGAAGGTACTCAGCGACGACACGGGCATTTTGCAACACGCCACGTACACGGTTCCCAACAGGGTGCACGGCTACTGCACCGACGACAACGCACGCGCTGTGATGGTCGCTGCGGCCCACTGGGACCTGTTTCGGAACGAAGAGATTCTACCGTTGTTGTACCGTTACCTGGCTTTTCTACACCACGCTTTCAACCCGGAAAACGGTCGCTTTCGGAATTTCATGAGCTTCGACCATCGCTGGTTGGAAGACGCAGGTAGCGAGGACAGTCATGGTCGTGCACTCCAGGCGCTGGGCTACGTGATTGCGCACCCGCCCACGGATTCGATTTTGGCCTTCGCTACGCGTTTGTTCGGTGAGGCTCTGCCGGCTGTGCACAGCCTGAAAGCCCCGCGTGCGCTGGCATTCTCGATTCTTGGTGCGGCGGACAAACTGAAGCGCTTCGGTGGGGCTCGCGAGGCTCGTCAGGTAGTCGAGGTGCTTTCGGACAAGCTGGCGGAACTTCTGGCGGAAAATGCTACCGCTGACTGGTACTGGTTCGAAGATGTGCTCACCTACGACAACGCTCGGTTGCCTCAGGCCCTGATCGCTGCGGGACGCGTTCTGGGCTCGGAAAACCTGATCGAGGCCGGCCTGCGCTCGCTTGAGTGGCTGGTGGGTGTGGAAACCGACCCGAGCACGGGTTACGTGAGCGTGGTTGGCAACGACGGTTGGTACCGCAAAGGGCAGGAGCGTGCTCAGTTTGATCAGCAGCCCGTCGAGGTGGCCAGCCTCGCCGACGCGGCTCACGAGGCCTACGAAGCCACGGGTGACAGGAAATGGCTGGACCTGGTCCGAGCCGCGTTCAACTGGTTCCTTGGCGACAACGACATCCGAGAGCCGGTGTACGATTTCAGTACAGGCGGGTGCCGGGACGCGCTGGAGAGCTCCGGTGTGAACCAGAACCAGGGCGCTGAATCCACACTGGCCTGGCTTTCGGTTTTGCACCGGATGTACGCCGTGGTCCAGGAACAAACGCTGCAGCGCGAACTGGAGGCGACCGGTGTGAAGTGAAGATTCCACCTGGGTCGTTTACAGAACAGAGGGTGAGGGCTCCTCTTCTGGGCCCCGAGAGGGGCTCGTAAGGTCGCCGCAGGGGTAGCAGGTGTTGAACGGGGACAGTTGCGACGGCTCAGTGGGGGATCCCTTTGAGGGGTGCCTCTTTACCGTGGTGATGTTTGCGCAGAAGTGGGGGAAGGCGGTTTCCAGGCAGAGTCTTTGCAACCAGGTTCCTGGGAGCCTGGAGTGGGAAACGGGTGGCCGCACTTGCCCGGCGGTCAAGTTGTTCGCTGGGCTGCGGGCGCTCCCTGGAGGAGTTTCCCCGCGCGCCTGGCGACGTCGACAAGTGGCGCGTGCGAAAAGTCCGCCTTGCAGTGCAACGCAAGGACCAGACACCACCGCCGACGTGGAGACGTAAAGGCATGTTTGCACAAACATCGGAGAAAAAAGCGTGAGCCATGGACACGCACACACGCACGGGGAGATTCCGCAGGGGGCTGCCTACCAAAAGCAATTTGCCGTCGGTGTGGCGCTGAATGTGGGGTTCGCAACCGTCGAACTTGTGCTTGGTCTCCTGGTTGGTTCTCTGGCCCTTGTCGCGGATGCCGGGCACAATCTGAGCGACGTCCTTGGACTCCTGCTCGCGTGGGGAGCCAGCAGGCTTACCCTCCGCAAGCCGACACTGCGCCGGACGTACGGCTTCCGACGAGCGACCATTTTGGCCTCGCTCCTCAACGCGGTCATCCTGCTTGTGGCCATGGGCGGTGTGGCGTGGGAGGCTGTGCGGCGTTTCGGTCACCCTGTTGAGGTGCCCGGTGGAACGATCATGCTGGTTGCGGGGATTGGTGTGCTCATCAACACGGCCACTGCTTTGATGTTTGCCTCCGGTCGCCATCGTGACCTGAACATCAAAGGAGCCTACCTCCACATGGCCGCCGACGCTGGAGTGTCTCTGGGAGTTGTGCTGGCGGGACTGCTGGTCACCCTGACAGGCTGGTCCTGGCTGGATCCCGCCATCAGTCTCGCCATCGTGGTCATCGTTGTGGTTGGTACCTGGAGTCTTTTGCGTGACTCTGTCGACTTGCTGATCGATTCTGTACCGCGAAACGTAGATCCCGTGGCTGTAAGCCGTTTTCTGAAAAGTTTGCCGGGAGTTCAGGATGTTCACGACCTCCACATCTGGGCCATGAGCACCACCGAAGTGGCGTTGACGGCGCACCTGGTAAGACCCGACGGGGGAGGCGATCACTTCCTCAACGAGGTGGCAGACGCGCTGCGTCACCGTTTTGGCATCCAGCACACCACAATCCAGCTTGAGCGGGGTGAACCCGACGAAGAGTGCCCACAGGTGAAGAACGGGTGCGTGTGAGTCCGTGCGTGAGAAGATCCTTGGTCCTCGTGAGCGCCGAGGGGCTTCTCTTGGATCAAAACGTTGTTGTACGTTCTTGTGTGGGCTCGGCGCGATCTCGCAGCGTCGAGGGATCAGAGCCTCGGACACGTCCAACGCGAAGCCGTGGCGGTTAGACCCCGGTGCTGAGGTTGCTCTTTGCGGTTGGCTTTTCCGGAAGCTCTCAGCGGATCACCCCTCGTTCTGAAGGCGCCGAGAAGGGTTCGTGCCCTTGTTGCTGTTCCCGGTCGGAATGCGTTTCGTTCCTGAAAACAGGGGGCACACTCTTTTCTCCCACCCGCTTCGGTAAACGCTGCAAGGCCGTGACGCTGAAAGGAAGGCAAAGCTTCGGGTGACGAGGTTGATTTGGCTCGTCCACGCTGACTCAGGACCTTGACCTCGAGGAATTCACCGCTTTCGCCCCAGAAGGGTCCCTTTTTGCAGCGGATCTACGAGAACGCGATTCAGTCGGCCAAAACTGGGCCGCGTTTCTTCGCACACGTCTCACTGGATTTCGTCCGAGGATTTCGTTAAATTGAAGACAAAACTTCTGTTTGTGTGCATTTGTTGGACCAGAAGTCAGAAAGGAGCTTGCCGTGAGCAAACCCAGGATTGTCAAGGTTTTGGTTGGAGGAACGCTCGTCGCGGCCGTGGTCTTGTTGCTGGCCGGGTGCGGCAAACAGCTGAGCGAGAGGGGCTGGACAGTGGTGCCAAATACCCGTAAGGCCTCACTCGCTGTGAAAAACGCGGACCTCGGGATCGTTCTCGGCGACGTTCGTTTGGCTCTACTCAACGACTCCACGGGCGTTGTCGACACGCTGCGGGGCTGGCATGTAAAGCGCAGTGGAACGGCGTTGCAGATTCAGACCGACAGGCCTAAGAAAACCACGTGGACGGTAACTGTTTCGGATTCCGCGGTCGATTTCCGCGTTTCCGCATCGAACGCCGTGCTTTTCGGTGTCGCCCCAGCGTCAGAACAGCGAATTCCGGCTCGTGTCCGCAGTCAGGACAACGGCGTGATGTACACCGCGCTCGGGCCGATTTCAGCCGCAAACATCCACCACCTCTTCGATCGTCAGACCGACATCATGATCTGTTTCCCCGAGATGTCGCGGCTCCGCCGCAACCCGTCCCAGCAGGACCAGATGGTTGTGCAGATCAGTGTCTCGCCAAAGGCTCCCGAAATCTCGCTCCTACGGCACTACTACACGGACGTAGTCGGCATTGCCCACTACCAGAAGACCAAATTCAAGCCGGTCTACGTTCCCTACCCGGGACGTTTCAAACGGGCGCCGACGGGCTGGTGCAGCTGGTACTGTTACTACATGAAGGCGAACGAAAAGGACATGGTGAAAGAAACGGACGTGCTTGCACGCGAACTCAAGCCCTACGGTCTGGAGTACGTGCAGCTGGATGCCTGCTACACCCGCGGCAAAGAGGCCAACTGGCTGGAGTGGAACAAGGAGCTGTTTCCGCACGGTGGCAAGTGGCTTTTTCAGTACATTTCGAGCAAAGGGTTGAAACCCGGGCTGTGGGTGAACGCTTACGGTGCCAATTACGCCAAACCAGCCATGGCCGACAAGTACCCGGAAAACTTCTTCCTGAGAGACAAGAACGGTCGCCTCTCGGGCGCCTGCTGCACGGCGGACACCACGGTTGTGCGCCTCGACTACACGAACCCTGCCGTTCTCGAGAAGCACCTCAAACCGCTTTTCCACACCCTTGTGGACGACTGGGGTTTGCGTTACCTGAAAGACGCGGGTTGGGGCACGTGGATGGACTACTACGAAAAGAACCGCGCCAACGCATTCGACTCGACGCTGGACAGCCGGGTTGTCTACCGCCGGGTTCAGAAAGCCATCCGCGAGATCATGGGCCCGACGAACTACATCAACGGGTGCGCGATGCACGAGGTGGGTGTTGGCTTCGGCTACTACGACGGTTCGCGTGTGGGTGGCGATGACTACGCTCGTTGGGCCCCTGAGAAGGGCAAGGGTAACCGCAATTCCATGTCGATGCAAACGTTTTTCAACTCGCTCTTCGGGGCCAACTACCTGAACGGCATTTGCTGGTGGTCAGACCCGGACGTTGTGATGGTCAGACCGCCGCTGACCATGGAGGAAGCCAGGACGATCGTGACAACGATTGCCCTCTCTGGACAAACGTACATGATCAGCGATTTCATGGCCGAACTGCCGGACGAGCGGATGGAATTGTACAAAAAAACCATGCCCACGATGCCAATTCACGCTGTGGACCTGTTTCCCTTCCGCACGGAGCCGGTTTGCTGCCCCAAGCCGAAGAGTTTTCCGAAAGCGCTGGACCTGAAAGTGAGTGCAGCGACAGGTACCTACGACGTCGTGGCTGTGTACAACTGGTCGGACCAGCCTGTCATGAGGACCGTTGCTTTCGCGCGTGACCTGGGCCTTGACCGTGCGCCGCGCTTGGTGTTTGACTTCTGGCAGCAAAAGTTCTTGGGGATTTTCACGGATTCCCTGAGTGTCGAGATTCCCGTGCACGGCGTGCGGGCTCTCGTCATCCGGCCGGTGGAACCAACACCGCAGGTGATTGCCACTTCGCGGCACATTTCTGGGGCCTACAGTGTGAAGTCCGTGAGCTGGGATGAGGGTGCCGCGACCCTCAGCGGCCGCTCGCAGGCTGTGAACGGTGTTCCGTACGCTGTTTTCGTCTACGTACCGGGCGGCAAGAAGCTGAGCCAGGTGACGGCAAACACCAAAGTCCTCTACCACACGCAAACCGGGAGTGTGGTCAAGGTGCTGCTCCAGGGAAAGGAAGAACCGATCGAATGGAAACTGGTTTTCGGTACGTAATCGGGCGCGAGAGCGTTGGAAGGCGAAACGGTTGAGCGGTAGGGCCTTCTCCCGCGCAGAGACTGTGCCCACGACTCGCTCAAGACAACCGGTCCGGGCCTGTAGCCGATCGGAAAAACAACCCTTGAGCTTCGCGTGTTTCCGGGGGGTACGCCGTGCATTTTCTGACGCACAGCGGTGTGCGTGTTCCCGCCGTCACGGCGGAGCAAATGCGCCGGGTGGATGAGCTTGCAACCGGCGAATTCGGCTTGAATCTCCTTCAAATGGTGGAGAATGCGGGCTGGGCCCTGGCCTCTGTCGTACTGCGGCTACGGGAAGCCACGCCCGGAAGCGTACTGGTACTGGCGGGAAGAGGAGGTAACGGTGGGGGAGGGCTGTGCGTAGTGAGGCATCTTCGGAACCGCGGTGTGCGCGTTGAGGTGGTGCTTGCCTTCCCGCCCCGAGATCTCAGCGACGCCGCTCGACTGCAGTTCGAGGTTCTACAGCGTGACGGACTGAAGCCGGTGGATGCCAAAAGGGTGTGGGCCTTTTCAGGAACTGGTCTCGTGGTGGATGCCTTGATCGGCTACAATCTTTCCGGTGCCCCAGAAAGGCGCGTGGCCGAACTGACCTCGCTGGCAAATGCTTTCGACGGACCAGTGGTGTCCCTGGACGTTCCTTCGGGAGTGGACGCGACCACGGGCCAAGCTTTCGACCCGGTGGTTGTGCCAACGCACACAGTGACGTTGGGTTTGCCGAAAACTGGGCTCCGTGAGCAGCCGGGACTCCTTTACCTGGCGGACATCGGGATTCCCCAGCGTGTTTTCGAGCGCATTGCCTTGTCGTACCACTGGCCAGACGAGACACAGTGGGTTTTGGAGCTCATCAGTGCCGAATGAAGTCCGGCTTCCGCCGTGCATTCGGAAATCGATCCGTGGAGCCACAGCCTCAGCACACCCCGGAGCGATTGGCCCGGAGTTGGCAGCGGTGAACACAAAGTGCGCTTCTTGACACGCGGATTTTGGACAACGGGTAGCAGCGCGAAAAGGGAGTGTGCGGGCAAGCTTCGTTCCCAGCGGGTGTACGCCTGGTGGGCGTGTGGTTCAACCTGTTCCCCGTCGGGCTGCTGAGGGCCGGCGTGCCGCGCATTGTTGTTTCGGCGAGTGCCCCGTCAGGGAGTCCGGGAATTGAAGTGCGGGCGCGAAGCCTGCCCTGCGTTTAGCTTCCCCCCTAAGCGAGTGTGACGCAGTAGGTTTGGATTGTGCGAAAGGAGTCAAGGATGGACGAGAAAGTAGTGCTCAAGGATTTGGGCGCTTACGCTGAAGCTGTGGAGCAGGCTCTCCGCAGCCTGCAGGCCGACCGCATTCTGGAGCGCGTTTGGCAACACGACCACACGGTGTGGAAACCCGAACCAACGGAAATTGCCAATCGCCTGGGCTGGCTTGAGATCGTGGAGGAGATGTGGCCCAAACTCGGCGAACTTCGAGCTTTTGTCGACGAAGTTCGGGCTGCGGGTTACACACACGTACTGTTGCTCGGGATGGGTGGGTCGAGTCTTGCTCCCGAGGTCTTTCGGAAAGTGTTCGGTGTGGCACCGGATCATCTGGACCTTGCCGTCCTCGACAGCACGGATCCCGGAGCTGTGAGGGCGCAGGCAGAAAAGCATGACCCGCGCCGAACGCTCTTTCTGGTGTCGACCAAATCCGGTTCGACGGTTGAAACGCTTTCGTTCTTCAAATTCTTTTACACCTGGGTAACAGAAGCGCTGGGGCGCGACCAGGCCGGGGCCCATTTTGTCGCCATTACCGATCCCGGCTCACCGCTCGGGGCTACGGCCGCGGAGTACGGATTCAGACGCGTTTTCCTGAACAATCCCGACATCGGAGGCCGCTACTCCGCCCTGTCGTATTTTGGACTGGTGCCTGCCGCCCTCGTCGGCGTGGATCTTGAAGGCTTGCTGAACCGCGCACGCCAGGCGATGACCGACTGCGGTCCCTCTGTTGCGGCAGCGCAGAATCCGGCCGCACAGCTTGGTGTTGCGATGGGACAGCTTGCTTTGCTCGGCCGTGACAAACTCACCGTTGTTCTCCCGCCGGAGATCGCCAGCTTCGGCGACTGGTTGGAACAGCTGATCGCCGAGAGCACGGGAAAGGAAGGAAAAGGGATCCTGCCTGTGGTTGGGGAGCCGCTTGGTGAACCTTCTGTGTACGGCGACGACAGGCTTTTTGTGGTCGTTGGCGCTTCGACCAATCCCGAGGAAAGAGGGGCACTCGAATCCCTTCGCGCTGCCGGTCACCCCGTTGTTCAACTGGCGTTTGAGGACAAACTTGACCTCGGGTACCAGATGTTCCTGTGGGAGCTGGCGACGGCAATTGCGGGCCAACAACTCAGGATCAACCCCTTCGACCAGCCGAATGTGGAGGCAGCCAAAGCGATGGCTCGCAAGACCTTGGAGGAGCGCTGCGGAGCCAAACCTCTCGGGGTTGCGGATTTCCCTGAGCCTGATGCCAGCATCCTGGCGGAATTCCTTTCCGATGCCCGAGAGGGCGCTTACGTTGCCTTGCAGGCGTACGTTGCACCGACGCCGAGAGCGGACGAGGGCCTTAGACTGCTTCGACTGGCGTTGCGAGAGCGGACACGCCTTGCGTGCACCGCGGGCTACGGACCGCGCTACCTGCACTCTACGGGTCAGCTCCACAAAGGGGACGCTGGCAAAGGCCTGTTCGTCCAGTTCGTCTCAGAAGCTGACGAAGACGTTGTCATTCCGGACGAGCCCGGCAGGCCCGAAGGGACACTCACCTTCGGTCAGCTCAAGATTGCTCAGGCGATCGGTGATCAACAAGCTTTACGGACCAACGGACGCAACGTGCTGGTCTTTCGAGCCCCAGCGAACGCTGGACCCCTGTTCGCAGCGCTGGCGGAGTCGCTCTGACTGCTGGCAGTGTGTGAACAACACTACTGGGCTGGGACCCAAAGGGGGGCAGATTCGTGTCCGTGGTCTCTTTGTGCCAACCGAACCTTCGCGCGGCGCATCTCAGTGAGGCAAGAGTCGACCCAGAAGAGGGAGAGGGCCCAGGTCGAAACTGTCTCTGTACTGCCACAAAGGGGGACTGCCACGTTACACTTTCTGCAGGCGAGGCGCAAAGCACTGCGCGGCTTGCAGTGCGGCGGGGCGACGTCGGCGGTGGGCTGCGTGTTGAGATTTCCGGGTGACGGTGTCGAACACGGCTTGAGGCTGTGGGACCTGAAGAAACAGCGCGCTGGCCGAGTGCGCGCTTCCGCGTGTCTCGATGCCGTTTGAGCCGTCCGAAGCCCCACAAGCTTTGATCCCTTGCCACCGGGATCCCTCGTGCCCAGCTCGCAGAAAGTCCGGTGCGCCGTGTTTTCGGTTTCCTACCTTAGTCGCCTTGTCTCGTGCTGGATGCTTCGAGCCGTCCTGAACGGAGGCCCGAGCGCGGCGGTTTCTTCGGGAAAGCAGAACACGTCTTGTAGCGGGATGCGGCTCTTCCGGCTGGGCAGCCACGGGGGAGCAGGCTTCGGGGTAGCCAGAGTTCGTCGCAGTCTGCCTACAGTCTTGTTGCTGTCGCGACCGCCTACCTTCCTTCCAGAAAAAGAAGCAACCGTGCAGACAAAAAGATTCTTCACAGGATTCTCGGCGTACCGTTTTTTCCTGCCCTTCGGTAAGGCCTGCTTTCGGGGTAGTCCTCATGCTGGTTGTGCCGGTTTTCCCTGGACGGAATGTACCGAGAGGTACACTTGCGTGTACCCGGTTGTTCAAAGCGGGTTTCTGGCGGGTTGGAGAAAGCGGTTTGGAGCAACCGGTTGCTTGGAGTGAGTGGATGTAAGTCCTTAACAAACAAGTAGGATTGTGGTTTGCGCAACGAGTTCTCAGCTTCCGGAACAATCTGGCACGCGGCTTGCGAAAGGCGAGTGGGAGGCTCAAACGGAGAATGACATGCGAGGTTGGTTCAGAAAAATTTCCTGGTTGGCTGTGCTGACGGTGGCGGCGAGTTTCCTTGTGCCGCAAGAAGGCTTTGCACAGCACGCCCGCGACCTTCGGGCTCTGCTCCAGCGACTGGACACCGAACTCCAAACGGCGGAACGAGCGCTGGCGCTCATCCCGAATCAGGCGCTGAAAGCAGAACTGGAGCGGGCCAAGCGTCTGCGCACCGAAGCGAAGGCCGCATTTGAAGCCCGACGGTACAGCGTGGCGAGTGCCAAAGCTAAAGAGGCCCTGCGACTGCTGGACGACATTCGCTCGAAACTGCTGAGTGGCCCAGTTGAGAAGGTTGTGCAACGCTACCAAGACCTCCTGCGGCAGGCTGAACTGCTTGTGCCCGGAAGTGGGGACAAGGAAACGGAGCGTCTGCTGAACAACGCGAAAAAGGCTGCTCGTGAGGCTCGCCAGTTGGCCAACCAGGGGCTGTTCGAAAAATCGGCGAGTAAGTACAGAGAAGCCATCTTCCTGCTTCAGACCTGCCTCGAAAGAGTCAAAAAGGGGACACGGGTGCAGGACCAGGTAAGAGCAGCACGGCAAAGACTGCAGACCCTGCAAGAGCGTCTCAGCTCAAGTCCACAGAGCTTGAGGCGGGACGCCAGGAGTCGGGTCTTGATTCGGCAAGCTCAGGACGAGGTGCAACGTGCCGCAAAGGCTGAAGGAGAAGAGCGTTGGAGCGTTGCGCTGCAGCACTACAACAGGGCCATTCGATTGTTGTACAGGGTGCTGGACCAGGCTGGACCGTCTGCGGAGCGTGCGCTTGAAGAACTCGACCAGCTGCTGCGTGGCTGGGAAAGCACGATGCCGCAGAGCCGAGCAAACCGTTTGCTGTGGCAGCGGATCGAGAACCTGCGCAACGAAGCGTGGCAGGCTCTGCAGAGTGGAAAACCAAAGGTGGCTGCCAGAAAGGCGCTTCTTGCGCGCCGACTTCTCGAATCAGCGGGTCTCCAGTCGAGTGGGAGCGCGCGGACGCGCAGTGAAATCGTGCAGCGGGAACTGGAGCGCTACCGTGCTGCGTTGGTGCAGCTGCGGCGGGGAGTGGCGGAAGACGATTTCGCCGGTCGTCAGCTGTTGCGCGAAGCGGCACGTCAGGGAAGGCTGGCGCAGCGTTCCCTTGAACAGGGGCGTACCCGGCTCGCGAGTCGGCACTTGCTTGTGGGCTACCGTTTGCTGGAAACTTTGCGCTCCGGTGGCACGCGAGGTGACCTCGGTGTCGACAAGGTTCGGCAAGAGATTGAGTTGCTGAGGTCCCGGGTGCAGGATGTGGTTCAGGAACGGGGAGAACGGCCTTTCACGCGAACGGCCCTCCGCCTCCTGGACCAGGCCGAACGGGCTTCACAGGAAGGTGAAGTGGGCGCTGCAAGCCGTCTCCTGGAGGCCGCCCGGGCCCTGCTCAGCAACGCGGGCGTGGCCCAATCGCCTTGAAAAGAAAACGAGTCGGAAAGGAGGTGGTAGGATGTCAGGCCAAGAAGCGCACAGCCCCGCGTGAGGGGAGCACCTCGTAGCGGGGCCGGCGTCGCAACGAAGGAAGAAAGGAAGAACTACCGTACCGCGGCTTGGACCGCAGCACAGTCGAAATGTAAGCCAAGACTGTGCCAATGTCAAGGGCATGTTGAAGATCAAGGTGGAGGTGGTTGGCGATGAAAAAATTGGC
Organism: uncultured Cytophagia bacterium; assembly: GCA_964644845.1. GTDB lineage: Bacteria > Zhuqueibacterota > Zhuqueibacteria > Oleimicrobiales > Geothermoviventaceae > Geothermovivens. The sequence continues at coordinate 219,510 of CAZXXS010000097.1, forward strand.
GGTTGTCTTGGGCATCTTGCTGGGACTGCTGACCCTGGCAGGGATCGCTTCGGCGCAAAGTTACAGCGTACTTGTTCGCCCGGATGAGGTCATTGTAGAGCCTGGGCATGGTGTACAGTTTCACGCTCAGTTGTTTGCGGACAATGGCACTCCTGTAGTTGGTGCTACCTACCGCTGGCGTGTGGAGCCGAAGGAGTTGGGCGAAATTACCGAAGATGGGTTTTTCACAGCCGGGCGGCAGGCCGGCCGCGGCCACATAATCGCTGTGGCCGAGCTGGGCGGTGCTCAGTACGCAGGTAAGGCAGACGTACAGGTTGGTGTCCCTCAGGCGCCACCACTCAAAGTAATTGTGAAACCGAAACGAGCTGTTGTCCCACCGGGAGACACGCTTCGCTTTCACGTGAGGGTTGAAAACGCTCAGGGTAAGAAGGTCCGTCCGGACCGAGTGGAGTGGCGTGTACGGCCGGAGGGAATTGGCCGCATCAATGCTCGTGGCCTTTTTCGCGCAGCGCCTCGACCCGGCTACGGCGAGATTGTCGCTGTCGTCAGTGTGAACGGTCAGGTGGAACGCGGTAAGGCGGCCGTCATCGTGGGGCCGTTACCTACCGGTGTGATTCGTGGTTCCATTGTGGACGAGGCAACGCAGGAACCGATTGCTGGGGCGTCCGTGGCTGCCTACCGTGTTGGCGAACCGAAATGGATTCGTAAGGCGGAAACGGACTCGCTGGGAAACTACGAATTGAACAAGCTATTTCCAGGGATCTACGTTCTTGTTGCCAAGGCCAAGGGTTACTTGGTTGAATACTACGACGGAGTGTCCAAGTTTTCAGAAGCAACGCCTGTCCAGGTTGCCGAAGACGATACCCTTGAGGGTTACGATTTCGCCCTGAATCTCGGTGGCAAGATCCTGGGTACGGTAACGAAAGAAGAAGACGGTACGCCACTGGAAGGGGCACATGTCATGGCGATGCTGGTGGTTCAGCCGCACGTCAAGCTGCATGCCATCACGGGGCCGGATGGGGCGTACGAGATCGAAGGGGTACCGACGGGCACGTACAAAGCCGCTGCAGCGAAGCGGGGCTACGCGTTGGAGTGGTACCAAGACGCCGCAAATGAACGGGACGCTACTGATTTTCGCGTAGAGGCGCCGGCAGAGGTTGCAGGTATCGATTTCTCGCTGGCGACAAGAAGCGCCATCGAGGGCACAATCACCGACCTGCTCACGGGTGAACCGCTGCGCCACGCACTCGTCTTCGCAAACCGTTTGTCGGCCATCCCTGAAGCACACCCGGAAGTCTTCTTGGCCAACACGGATTCGCTTGGGCACTACATCCTGCCAGTTCCGGCCGGCACGTACGCGGTGGGTGCTGTGCACCGTGGACACCGTCCCGTTTTCTACCAGCAAAAATTGGATCCACACCAGGCCGACCCGGTGACGGTTTTGGAGGATCAGCACACTACCGACGTCGACATCGCATTGGTGCCATTTGGCACGATTACGGGAACCGTGCTGGACGAAGACACTGGGCAGCCGATCGCCGGTGCAAAGATTACCGCGGCTCGAGTCGGGCGTTCGAAGCACCACGACTGGCGGCGTGTTTTCCCGGGCTGGCCATTTGACCCACGTCGAGTCCCTGACTTCCCGAAGGATGTTCTGGCACGCTTGACCCAGCCCGTTTTTCACACCCAGACGGCCGAGGACGGGACCTACCGCTTCCCCGGGCTACCGGCCGGCAAGTACCTGGTGCGTGCTGGAGCCCAGGGTTACGTGGCTGAATACTACGACAACACGACAAACATCCGCGAAGCCACACCGGTTGTGGTGAAGGACAGCACTGAAACGGCTGGCATTGATTTCGCGCTGGGGCACGGGGCCAGTATCTCGGGCCTGGTTTTTTCCGAGGCTGACAGCACGCCGATCGAGGGTGCGGTGGTCGTTCTGCACCGGAAGGGTTACGGCGAGTTGCGGAAGGTGAGAACCGCTAACGACGGGACCTTTAACTTCGGCGGGCTGAAGCCCGGCACGTACTTCCTGGCGGCAGCTGCAAGTGGCTACCGGCCGGAGTTCTACGACAACGCCCCCAGCATCCGGATGGCCAAGCCGATTCAGGTAACGGACTCCGAGCAGATCACTGGCATCGAAATTGGTTTGCAAGAGCACACCGGCGAACACGGGGCCATCGTTGGACGTGTGATTTCGGATGCTGACCAGAACCCGATCGAAGGTGCGTGGATCTACGCGCTGCCAATCCGCGGTGGGAACGTGTACTGGGGCATCAGCGGGCCGGACGGTACCTACCGGATCGGTGGTGTGCGGACCGGTCTCTACATCGTGATGGCGTGGGCTCGCGGTTACGTGGCTGAGTTCTACGACGACGCCCGCCAGATCGGCTCGGCCAAACCAGTGCCTGTGAACGCGCCGAACGTGGTTGGGCCGGTAAACTTCTCTCTGAAACCGCGGCACCACGGATTCTTCGCCATCATGGGCCGTGTGCTCGACGCCCAGGGGCAACCGGTTGAGGGTGCTCTTGTGGTTGCGGAAAACGATTCCGAGGAAGTCGCCACGGTGCCGACGGATGGTTTTGGTGCCTTTGCACTGGCTGAGCTGCCGGACGGTTCCTACAAGCTGAGGGTGTCCGCCCCGGCTTCCGGTGACGTGTACTACGGCGGAGGCGACGATCCGGCGGCGGCCCAGGAGCTCTCTGTCGACCAGGAAAACCCGGAAGTTCAGGTTGAAATTGAACTGACGAGTAGCGCCACCGCGGTGGAGGAATCGGGCGAGAACACGGTTCCTGCCACCTTCGGTCTGGACCAGAACTACCCGAACCCGTTCAACCCGACCACACAGATCCGCTACCAGCTGCCAGTTGCTTCGGAGGTAACGGTGCAAATCCTCAACCTGCGCGGACAGGTTGTGCGCACCCTGGTGCAGGGACGTGAGGCGGCTGGTGTACACGTGTTGACCTGGGACGGTCGGGACGAGGCTGGCAACAATTTGGCCTCGGGCGTGTACCTGTACCGCTTGCAAGCAAAGGGTACAGACGGACGCAGCTTCACGCAAATTCGCAAGATGTCGCTGATCCGCTGACGTTTGCGGCCCCCGCGGGTACCGCCTGTGCTCGCGGGGGCCTTTGTCGTGTTGGCGAGACAACGGGAGGAGGAAACGGTGTCGAAACAACGCTGGGCAACGGCGGCGTTTGTGCTCGCGTTGGTCCCGGTTTTTGTGTGGGCTGGGGGAGAGAAGGGTGGGGACACGTTGTCGGCTCTCAGGCGGCACACCGTTCTCCTGAACTTCGTGAACGGCCTTCATCTCACCGCAACGCAACTGGACTCCCTGCTGGCCATCAACTGCGAGGCCGAAACGCTGCGGGCGCGCCACGAGGCCGAGACGCGAAGCGCCCGAAGGCGTCTGGAACAAACGGTGCTGGCGCTGCAGCCGTTTCTCGAGAAAGAAATGCCCATTCCTGACTCGCTGAGGCGGGCTGTACATCGAGCGAAGGCTGTGCTGGATCCAGAAGAGGCGAAATTCCGTGTGGCGATGGCGCGACTGGCCCGCCGGAGCGTGGCCGTGTTGACGACTAACCAGCTGTATCTGGTTCGCGACTTCAAAGCGTGCCTCATCCCACCGACAGTGGGGGCCATCGGCCAGGACCAGAGCGCCGTTCCGAAACATTTGGAGAATGCCCTCCGGCGCCTGCGCGGAGTGCCCGACTGGCGCTACGGGGCCCTGCGCGATCGGTTTGTTCGCACTCGTTTGGAGCGGGAGCAGAAAGAAGGGTTCCTTACGGACTCAGTTCAAGTTGTTGAGCGGCGGCGATTTCTTGAGGGGCTGCTGGACGAGATGAGACAGATGGACGAGCCCACCTTCTTGCGGAAATTGCCGAGGTTGGCCGAAGCACTCAGGGGGCAGCCCGTGGAACGGCGACCAACCGTTGCGCCGGAGGATCGTGCAGCTCGTTACTTGCTTGACCCAGAAATTCTGCCGATTCTGCAGATGAAGAGAGCCTTGCTCGCGGGGACGGCACAAACAACCAGGGTGGTGGAGGTGCGGTAAGTGGAAATTCGTGGTACGGCAAGATTGCCCCGAGGCGACCAGTGGGAGGGAAAATGAGCCTGCGCCTGGCGGCAGGTGTGGCGCTGGTCGGGGCGGCTACGGTTGGCCTCGGGGCGATCGGTGCCTCGGCCCAAACTGCTGGTGAAGGGGTTCCATCCGGCAGGCTGGAAACGCTCTCCAACGACTTGCTTGAACTGCGTCTTGCGCGCTTGCGTCTGCAAGCGGCCAGTCTGTCTGATTCGGCACAAAATGAGGACAGGCGTTACGTGGAGGGACTCCTGGCCGAGGCCGACAGTGCTTACCGCGCCGGTGATCTGGATCTGGCTGGTGTGCGGCTTCTCGAAGCCGAGGTGTACCTGGAGACGTTTGCTGGTCTGGACAGCACTGAACCCGCGAGAGAGAACGCCGATTTTGATTTTGGCCTTGACTCCGAACGGGCCGCAGAGAAGACGACGTTTACACTTGAAGCCCTTGCTGGAGTCGACTTGTGGAAAGAGCAGTTTGGTCTGCCGGAACAATCGGACGTCGGTGTGGCGGCCGAAGGGGCGGGTAACCCGTTTGGGGGATTGCGTGCGGATTTCTCGACCTCTGGGGGCGCTGGTACGCTTTTGAGTTACACCGAAGCACGTTACAGCCGTGACTACACCTTCGCACTCGCGGATGTGGATTTGACGGGTGTGGAAACGGGTGCCGGTAGACCAAGGTTGGAATTGCGTGTCTCCGGTACGGATTACCGGGCTGGCGAAGGGACGGACTACTTGCAGGGGCGCTTGCGAGGTCGGTGGGAAGTGAAACCCGTCGGTAACCTTGTGCTCGCACCCGTTGGAGAGGTCTGGGACACGCGCTACGCGCAGTGCACAGGGGCTTTTTTCGTGAGTTTCAGGGAAAGCGCCTACGGCCTGGCGACAAGCGTTTCTCTGCCTGTGGGAATTTGGTTAGACGTGGATGTGCGCCGAGTAGCCCGGCACTACGCTTCCAGGGCTCGGGCCGATTTCGAAGGTACTGACCTCTGGTCCAATTTCGGCTACGCGTCGGGGGGCCTTACGTCGACACTGTGGTTGGGCTACGAAGCTCGCGACTTTGTGTTCACCCCATCACGCTGGTCCAGTAGCGCGAGCTACCGGGAGGTTTACCTGGACGGACGCCTGCGCTGGTTGATTCGGCGGCCTTGGGGATTTGAGTTCCGGACTTCCTTTGAAAAACGCCGCTACCAGGTACCTGACCCCGCCACACCAGACTTTGTGGAGGCCCAGGCTCGGCTGCTACTGGTGTGGGAGCCTGCGTTTAGTCGTGAAGTAAATGTGGGGCCGGTAGTCCGCTGGCGAACCAGCCCGGCTTTCCCCGACGTTACCTGGAGCCGTTGGGAGGACTACCGCTCCTTAGGTCTCGCTGTTGAAATTGATCTCTTGCAGGGGGAGACCTGGTCCTTGCACGTGACCAACACGTTCGAAAACCGCATCCACCCCTACGGGCCGCCGTACGCCTCACCGGGCTTGAGTTTGTACGACGATCGTCTCATTTCGAGTTCACTGCTCCTCGCTTCCTGGCGTTTTGCGAGAGGCTGGGAGCTGACCGCCACCGTAAACCTCGACCGCGAGGACGACCGTCGACAGGCGGAAGGGGATGTCCAAAGCACGCTTTTCTCACTCCAGTGCGCACGAGAAATCTTCTGAGAGCAGCTGACCGGAGTCTGGTCAACGTGTGAAACGCGCACAAACCGTGTCCGCTCTTGTCGAAACGTTTTCGGTCGGATTTCTCAGTCCCACGGGTGGGACTGCCTTTCCAGGTTTGCCACGCAGCCCGCGGTGGGTAACGGAGATGTGGGGATGAATGGGGATTGGCGGATGCCTTTTTGTAAGGCTGAATGGGGATTTGGCATGCCCTCCGCCCGGGGGTTCGATCCCCGGCTTACGGGAAGAGCCCGCCACCTGAAGGCGGCTTGCCAATGAGCGTCCGCGCAGGCGGACGCGGAGTTGGTCAGCTGCGGAGTTCACTCCGCGGCGGCAAAAAGGGCTCACGAATCGACCCTCCGCGAACGATGCGACATCAGATCCTACTTCTCAACCTTGGAAGTCCGAGTTAGTACGCGATTTTACTTGCACGATCCCGTAGTCGGCAACGGACATGTGGGGATGAATGGGGATTGGGGGATGCCTTTTTGTAGGGCTGAATGGGGATTTGGGCATGCCCTCCGCCCGGGGGTTCGATCCCCGGGTTACGGGAAGGGCCCTCCACCTGAAGGCGGCTTGGGTGCTGGTTTACCGAGTTGGTGGCATTCGGTCCGGTCCCCACATCTCCAATTGTCCCCAACATCTCCTTCAGCGATCGGAAAAGACGCTTGTGCTACGCCAGCCGTTACCGGCACAGGAAACTCAAGAAAACCCGCCAAACGATCAGACGACGGAAGGCCGCTTCCGCACAGGTGCGTTCGCGCAGACGGAGGCGGGGGAGATTCAGCAGCAGAGTTTACTCTGCTGCGTGTGAAGCATGCGCAAACGAGGCCGGTTCAGGGCAAGACGACTCACGCTGGGATCCTTCCGCTCCACGGGTACCGACTACGGTTCAAGTTTCAGTGCACACTTCACCCTGGGGATCCAATCCCCGGGCTACGGAGGAGAACGCCGCTTGAAGGGCGACCTCGAAGCGTGCGTTTCGGCGCACGTGCGTGTGACTGCGGATCGGAGGAGCTTGCTCTGGCGCAGGATGGGCAGAGCGCGCGTTGTGGGGCAGGACTTTGGGTGAACGGCCGGAAAATCGAGACTGGAAACGTCTGATCTGAGCAGAGGTGACGTGGGGCGTCGCTGGGGGATGTTGGGGCTCGGGAAGGATGCGACCCTCAGAGCTGCGAAGGCGGTGTGTCCGTGCAAAATGCTGCTCGAATTGGGGGCGTCAGAGTGGGGTGTCCCCGGAGTTCCTCGCATTTCCTCGGTCTCCTCCGCTGACTCGTGACGACCCGTGGGACGAGCGAACGTGTTCTTCGTTGCGTGCATCGGGGAAACGAATGAAACGCGGAGCTCTGCTCTGTCCTGCCCCTTGACCGATTCCCGGCGAATTCCTACATTCGAGGCGTTGTTTTGGGTGGCGGGCGAGCTGTTGGGCTGCCGTTTTGGTGAAATCCGGTCCGGCGGGTCTGGGGAGTACCGTACGCCCTCGGGTGTAGTGAGACCCCCGGCCTTTTTGACAGGTGGTGTGGACGTGCCAAAGCAAAAGGGAGGAATGTTGCAGGAAGAAGAGCTCTACACGCTGATCGCTGAAGAACTTGGGCTTCGCTGGATCCAGGTCAAGAACACCGTGGAGCTTCTGGACGAGGGGAACACGGTTCCGTTCATCGCACGGTACCGCAAGGAGCGGACGGGCAGCCTGGACGAAGAGAAGATTCGGGCGATCGAGGATCGGATTCGTTACCTGCGCTCGCTGGAAGAGCGCAAGGCGGCGGTGCTGCGGAGCATCGAGGAACAGGGCAAACTTACTCCCGAGCTCGCGGAGAGAATCAAAGCTGCCACTAAGCTGCAGGAGGTGGAGGATCTTTACCTGCCGTTTCGTCCGAAGCGACGGACTCGGGCCACGATCGCCAAGGAGCGCGGATTGGAACCGCTTGCCCAGCGCATTCTGGCGCAGGAAATCGAGGAGGGTGACCCGCTCGAGCTGGCTCAGCCTTTTGTGGATCCTGAAAAGGACGTTCCCGATGCCGAAGCTGCTCTGGCCGGAGCCAGGGACATCGTGGCAGAGGTGGTTTCCGACGACGCCGAGGTCAGGAAACTTGCCCGCGAGATGACTACGGCGGAGGGGGTACTCACATCCGAGGCCAGAAATCCCGAGGATCTCGGTGTGTACGACATGTACGCCGAATACAGCGAACCCGTACGTAGGATCCCGCCCCACCGGATTCTGGCGATCAACCGTGGCGAGCGCGAGGGTTACCTGCGCGTGCACGTCGAGGCGCCAGAAAGCAAGATTGTGGCTGCGATTGAGGAACGTTACGTGAGCAACCCCCGCAGCGTGTTTACAGAACACCTGCGTGCGGCCATCGCCGATGCCTACAATCGGCTCGTGGCGCCGGCCATTGAGCGCGAAATCCGCAACGCGCTCACCGACAAAGCGGAAGAGCACGCCATCCAAGTGTTTGCCCGTAACCTGCGCGCTTTGCTGCTTACGCCTCCGGTGCGGGGCAAGGTCATCATGGGCATTGACCCAGGTTACCGGACCGGCTGCAAGGTGGCCGTGATCGACCCGACGGGCAAGTACCTGGAAGGCACGACCATCTACCCACACGAGCCCCAGCGACGTTGGAACGAGGCGAAGGTGATCCTCGAGGACCTGATTGAAAAGTACGACGTCGACATCGTGGCGATTGGTAACGGTACAGCGAGCCGGGAAACAGAGCTCCTCGTGGCGGAAGTGATTTCCGAGTTGGAAGGTGATCGTGAGGTTGTCTACACGATCGTCAACGAAGCGGGTGCTTCGGTGTACTCGGCGTCCCCTGTGGCGAAGAAGGAGTTTCCGGATCTGGAAGCCTCGATGCGGGGGAACATTTCGATCGCCCGTCGTCTGCTCGACCCACTTTCGGAACTGGTCAAGATCGAACCGCGCAGCCTTGGCGTTGGTCTGTACCAGCACGACGTGGACCAGAACCGGTTGGCTGAGGCCCTGGACAGGGTTGTGGAGTCAGCCGTGAACTTGGTGGGTGTGGACTTGAACACGGCCTCGTCGTCGCTGCTGCGGTACGTGTCGGGAATCAACAGCCGCGTGGCCGAGAACATCGTGAAGTACCGCGAAGAACACGGGGCGTTCCGATCGCGAGAAGAGCTGAAAAACGTGAAGGGCCTTGGCGAACACGCGTTCGTGCAGTCGGCTGGATTCTTGCGCATCCCCGAGGCGGAGAATTTCTTCGATTCAACCGCTGTGCACCCGGAGTCGTACGAGGCTGCGGAAAAGCTGCTGCAAGAGCTCAGTCTGACCGTGGACGACGTTCGGCGTAACGGACGCTTAGTGCGGGAGCGGATGGAGGAGAAGGGAGAATCGCTGGAGCACCTCGCCGAGATCTGTGGGGTTGGCCTGGAGACGCTGACGGACATCGTAGACAGTCTCGAGAAGCCGAACCGGGACCCGCGGGATGAAATGCCAAAGCCAATATTCCGCAGCGACGTTCTGAAGATCGAGGACCTTGCCCCTGGCATGATCCTGAAGGGTACAGTGCGGAATGTTGTCGACTTCGGTGCTTTCGTGGACATCGGCGTGAAGCAGGACGGGTTGGTGCACCTGAGCAAAATGTCGAAGCGCTACGTCAAGAATCCGCTGGATGTGGTCAGCGTGGGCGATGTGGTGGAGGTGAAAGTGCTGAAAGTGGATCCCGAGCGGGGCCGCATTGCCTTGAGCATGATTCTTGACGAGTGAGGCGAGAGCGAAAGTGCAATGAAGAACTTGTGGCTGGCGGTACGGAGCTTCTTACTGGGGGCATTCATCGTGTTGCTGTCTTTGGGGCTGTTCTACCTGTTTGCGTACAACCGGGGATCCAGGCCGGATCCGCTGGTCAGGACGCTTGAGCGCGTAGGGCGCAGGGCTGTTGCGGTTGTGCGCAGTCCACAGGAAAGGCAGCAGCTCGAAGCGGAGTACAGGCGTTTCCTCGAACTGGTGCGCAGTCGCCAGTTGGGCCCAAGCGATGTGTTGAAAGTCGCGGCGCAGGCCTTGAATCTCGCTTTTGCCGATTCTGGGTTGTCGAAGCAGCGGGCAGCCGAGCTGCGTCGCAGCCTGGTTGTCGTGACCAACGGCCCGAGGAACTGGACGCCGCGGCCGGACTCGCGTTTTGCCCAGCGGGAGTGGACGCGGGTGGAACGCAGGGTACGGGCAGCCCAGGTGGTCATGACTCGACTCGGGCGCACCAGACCTGCTGACGCTGGGCTGAGTGTGCCCGTGCATTTCGACACCACCTTGCGCCCTGCCTTGGACAGCCTTGCACTCAAGCGGTTACGGGCGCTGGAGGACAAAACGCACCAGCTCGAGGCGCTGCGCCTGGAGCAGTTGCAGGAATTGCAGCGCAAGCGCCGCCAGCTGGACAGCCTTCTGGCGGCCACACGGGATAGCCTGGCGCGGGTCCAGGCGGGAAGCACCGCCGCGGTTGGAGCCAAAAGGGATGGCAAGTAGCTCCTTGCGGACCCGAGGGCTTGGCAACGTTGGGAAATTTGGGTTGCCGAGTTTGGGTGTAAAAGGCCGTGTCCCTGTGGGGAGTTGACGTGCGGGGGCGAATTCTACGCTTCCCGCAGACCGGGTAGAGGGAGTTTCCTGCCGGAGACGCACCCGATGTGATCCGGGTAGGGGTGGAGAAAGACTTAACAAGAAAGGGCTGACGGCTACATCGTCAGCCCTTTCTCTTCAGCAGTGCAGGAGCAGTAGCTGGGCAAAGCTACTTGATCAACACCATCTTTCGGGTTTGCACGGTGCCGTTGACCACCAAGCTCACGTAGTAGTTGCCAGAGGGCAAAGACTGGGCGTGAAAGACCACCTTGTGATTGCCTGCCGCGAGTTTCCGATTCAACAGGCTGGCCACCTCGCGTCCCATCGAGTCGTAAACCTTCAGCTCCACGTACGAGTCTTTCACCAGGCTGAACGGGATCACCGTGGTTGGGTTAAACGGATTCGGGTAGTTCTGGCCAAGCTTGAACGTGGTGGGTAGCGACTTGTGCGAAGCTTCGGCCACACCGGTCGGCGTGTACTTCCACACGCTCACAACGTTGTAGTCGTAGTCGCCCAGATACATGGTCTTGCCGTCGGTGCTCCAGGCTGCACCTCGCGGACTGTAGATGCCACCTTTGGAGGAGTCACCCATGGCAATGCCGACGCTGTCCACACACTGTTTGGTTACCACGTCGTACGCGTAGTACATGCCTCCCTTCGGACCGGACCAGTCGGGACGAAGGTTGCCGGCCCAGAGGTAGCCACGCGGACCCCAGTCCAGGCAGCTGGCCCAGAGGTACACGACGTCGTAGGTTGTGTCGCCAACCGTCACGTTGTACCAGTTGCCGAAGGTGTCCACCGGTGCGTATTTCAACACGCCTGGAATGTCGCTGTGCCAGTGCACAATGCCGAAACCAATCCAGGTGGAGCCGGTGTACAGGTCTTTGCCGTCCGGGGTCACTTCGATTGTCCGGTTGATGTAACCCAGTGTGTCGATAGCTGTGCCGATCATGTTGAAGTCTTTGTCCAGGATGTAGACCGGTTTGTCCTTGCCCAAAACGTAACCAACGTAGATGTTCCCCTGGGCATCGCACGCGGCTTCGGTCAGCGAGGATTTGATGGGCGATTCCCACTTGGCCATGGCTTCACCGGTCTTGTAGTTGATCCGGTAGATGCCCACCGCACCGGCCGAGTACAGGATGTTGCCCTCGTGATCCAGATGCATGCCCTTGCACTTCAGGGCTGTACTCAACGTGTCGGTCACGCCATCGACCGTCAGGAATTTGATCGGGGAGAAAGAAACTTGGTTTCCGTCTTTGTCGAAGACGTAAATCGGGTTGAGGGGAATCGTGTCTCCCGCCGCCGTGAAGATCGTGTCCGTGGTGATGGCGTGGAGGCCAACCCAGATGTGGTCATCGGGATCCACCACAACGGCGTGAACGCCGTACGCATTGCTTTGCGGCAGATGAAAATCAACCAGCAACTTCTCGAATGTCCAGTTCCCCGGCTGACCGTACGCAACGGCAGCTAACAGCAGGACTCCCAGTGCTACAACCATACCCTTCTTCATTTCGCACTCCTTTTGTCTTGGACCTCCAGTTGCTTGTAAACCCTTCCGCTCAAACGAAAAACTTCTTCCCCCGCGGGTGCTCATTTGCGATGTTCCATCACCTCCTTTCGTCTGCTCACTTCGCGTGTCTCGTCGGCGCTGCTTAAACCGAGTGCTCATCACCTCCTTCCGTTGTTCCTCGATTCAGTCGATGGGCTCTGCTACGACGCCCGGTACTACTCTCTGCCGTAGTACGGGGCGCCTTTCTTCTGCATATTGATCCTCAGGATGCGTTTCTTCGACGGGTCATCGCTCCTGCGGTTGACGTAGAGGTACACATCGTTACCCCAGCTCATGGCGTAGGTTTCTGGCTCCAAAACGCCGGGATAAAGCGGCTCGAACGTCCTGTCGGGGTGTACCACAACGATGCTCTCGGGCGCGTTCGTGCCCACGTACAGGTCGCCGTCCTCGGAGAAAGTGATCGAAAGAACCTCTGATCCAGCACCCATGTTGCTGCTCCAGTCGAAGTAAAGTTCGCGCTCCCCGAGCTGCCCTTCAGTGGAAAGCTTGTTGCGCCAAACCGCCTGGCCTCCGGTGCTGTTGTCCTTCCCGCCGACGTACACGTAGCCGTTGAACACGCGCACGGACCGGATGTAAATGTTGCTGTAGTCCGCAACGCTTTCCACCGATTTGTCCGGCTTGACTCTGTACAGAGCGCCGCCGCTGCCTCCGCAGTAGATGTTACCAAGCGAGTCGAAGTCCAGGTCGAAAGCACCGCCCGGCAGACTTGCGAACAGCTCATCCGTACCCTGGGGCGAAACGCGGAACACGTAACTCAAGATATTCACGTAGTACAGGTAACCGTCCGGTCCCATTTTCATGTTCGATGCTTTGTCCATGAGGGTGGTGCCGTATCTTTCCTGGGTACCGTCCGGTGCAACTTTGATGATCTTCTTGCCGGCGAGAGACACGTAGAGGTTTTCGTCTTTGTCGCAAGCGATACCGTAGGCGTCGTCGTAGTCCGTAAAGTCGCCGTACTCCACCACAGCGCTCTCCAGTCGGTACGGATAGTATTCGCCAAAAAGTAGCGCCCCGACCACGCGCACTTTGATTCGAATGGAATCCGCCGGCAGGTTAGGCGCCAGCACGACGAGTTCCGTCTCTGAGGCGGAAAGCACCGTCGCTTCGGTGCCGTTGAAGTAGACATGATTTTCTTCCTTCACCGGCGAGAAGTTCTTCCCAATCAGCTTCACGTGGCCGATGCCAGCAAAGCTACCGTCGGGTGGTTCCACAGCCGTAACTACCGGATCAGGCCGCCCTTTGTACTCCGGCTGCCAGATGCTGGGTGGGTAGTCATTTTCACACCCTCCCAAAAGGCCAGCCAGAATGCCAAGTGTCAACAGCAGGGAAAAATGTTTCTTTCGCATTGCCAATCTCCTCTCGATTGCCAACGTTGGCCTGTGCTGGAGCTGCCCCTCAGAGCGACACGTGCGCGGTGAATCGATGCACACGTGTAAAAACACCAAATGGAACGTAAGCGTAGTCAAAATGCACGTGTGAAATGTGCAGGCCAAAACCAAGCGTCAAACCGTACTCATCCTGGCCGGTAACGTAACCAGCTCGTAGAGAGAGGGTGTTCAGAACAGTGTACTCTGTACCAATCCTCAGAAATTCCGGGTACGACCGCGGGTGCACCGCGTCGATCACCATGAGCAAAGAGTGCCCCTCTGGCATCGAACTGAGAAAGTCCAGTATGTTCATGGAAATACCCATGCGAAACGTGAGCGGAAGCTGGAACCCTTCTTTCTCAAACTTGATCTCCTGGGAGAAATTTCGCACCGACATGCCAAAGGCCAGACTTTTGAAGCCGGTTCGGTAGACCGTCCCGAAATCGAAAGCGAGGGCGGAAGCCACGTTTTTGTGCACGCCTTCGTTTGGGATCACGCTCTTGCCGAGGGACTGGGCAACTTCTTTGATTTGACCCCCGACTGCGAAGCGATCCGTAAGGTACTGGGCGTACGCGATGCCGACCGCAATGGCGCTGGGTTGCATGACTTCCGTGTCGACAAATCCCTGCGGGTTTCCCCACACCATGGTGCCCTGGATTTCACCGTAATCGACTGTTTGGAAACTCAGACCGAATACGCCGTACCGGGCACCCCAGGGCGCCACGGCAATTCCGAGCGAGTAGTGTTTGATGTCGGCGATCCAATTCGTGTGGCTGACAACCAGTTCGGCCGTCGATGCCAAGCGCGCCATGCCCGCCGGGTTGTAGAAAATGGACGTGACACTGCCTTCAACCGTTGTGAAAGCATCAGCCATGGCTGACGCGCGAGCGTCGGGGCCCACACTCAGAAACTGGAAACCAGTTTGAGCCAATTTCTCTTGCGCGTGGCCGTTTAGCGGAAGGCTTGCAACCCCGACGACCAGTGCGACGAGAACAACTCGCTTCAACATGTCTTTTCCTCCGATCTCAAGAACTCTGCACCCTCTTTGAGTGGTCTGTTCTCAATGGCCCTTCAGGACCGTCATGCGCACGGGTTTGCCCAAGGTGCGGTCATTCATGCCGAAGAGCAACAAGTAGGTGCCCGGTTTTACCGAGAAAGTGAGGCGAGCAAGGATGTCCGGGCACTCCGCTGCCACCTCGAAGGGAATCGATGTCCTGTCAGCCTGTATCACCTTCCCTTGTAGGTCGATCAACGCCACGTCTGCAACATCGCTCAAGAACAACGTGATCTCTTGACTCTCAACCGTGAGGCAGAGGTAACTCGTGTCAGCTTTAGCAGGTGGCACCACCACGTGGTTCTTCTCGCCTTCCGAGATCACAAGCCCACGAGCTCGCAAGCTGTCTGCGAGCTCGGTAGCGTGTCCCGGTGCGTTGTCCGGTGTCCACTCGGGATTGATGCTGTCCACCGTCGGAGGGCGCAGCGTGTCGGCCTGTTCGCTCTGCAGGATGCTACACGCCTTCTGGTCGTAGTCTGACATCTCGTAGGTCTCTTGCTGGAACTTCTCGCAACCTACCAGGACAAAAAGTGCCAGGACGGCAAAGGGGGTCCAAAGGAATTGGGTTCGTAATTTCATGAAAAACTCCTCCCACTGCGTGGTCAGCGATCGGCAAACTAACGAATGATGATGAATTTTCGGATGGCGCGCTGGCCGTCGGGGGTTTCAAAGACGGCGATGTACACGCCGCTCACGACGACCTGCCTCGACGACGTGACCGAATTCCATGCCTCGTCGCCGGAGCCATCGGTGTGCTCGATGGTTTTGATCAGATCACCCCGTTCAGTGTAGATCTTGATCGTACACACTGGCGGGATGTTCAGGAACATGATCCTGTCTGCACCACTCACCCCGTACTGTAATTCGCGAGCGCGGATGTTGTACGGGTTGGGAACAATCCGAATGTCTGCCAGGGACTTACCGGCTGGGCGTCGCAAGTAAGCCGGGTCGTTGGTCATCGTGTAGAACATGCTGCTCTCGAGCGGTACACCCGGGTGGACATCGTTTGTGCTGCCGTCATCGAAGGAGGTGACGTAGTAGTAATAATCGATGCCACGACGAGCCGATGTGTCGTCGAACTCATTCACGATTTCCGGATGATCGGTGCCGGGACCACACTCGAAAATCATTGTGTACGTGGTGTCGGGCACGTGGATGGCCCTGTAGACCCTGTAGCCCCGGAAATTCGGCCAGGATTCCGCGTTGTTGGACCACTTGATCATGATCCGATCCCCGCCGGACTGCACCTCCACGCGGTCTGGCGGTGGTGGCGGTTGTGGTACACGCAGGTTCTTGTTGTACGTGTCAATGGCGCGGTAGAACGTCTGAAAGATCGAGTCTTGCCCGGTGTACACCCAGTAATCTTTGTAGTAGTCAGGGTCGTTGGTGGTGCTGCCGTCGGGGAGAATGAAAGGGCCTTTGCCGTTCAGCCATTTTGCTCCGATCGTGTAGCAGGAGTCGCGGCACAGACCGTTCACGGCCTCAGCAACCACGATGTGAATGCTGTCGCCAGGTTCCAGCGTGTAGGGCCCGAAACCCTGCCCTTGTGTGTAGCCACCCGGGTTGCCCGGGTCACCGGAACGTACGTACGTGTCGGCGTAAGCGTGGCAGTCGATGGGGCTGGGGCAGCCAACGTCGTCAGCGTGCCGCACAGCCGGATGGCCCCCGGCCATCACCTCGTACTCCTTCATCATTTTCTCCGCGTTGAACTGGTCGTTGCCCGAGGTGATGGGCAGATCGGATTGCAGGTACTGGGTCGTTGTGGGCTGGAATGGGTCGTCCGAGGGATCGTCAGGGGATTTGTCCGCGTGGAGCGTCACGACACCAACGTACTGGGCAGCACCCAGATGACCATCGCCGCCGAAATACGGGCCGCCGATGTTGTCGAAACCAGCTTTCGAGTGCAAGCCGTGCCACGAGAACAGGCAGCGAGGCGGCGCGTCTTCTGGCCACACCAGGGGATTGACGCTGATGGGAGCCTCGTTGCGAGCGTCGTTGATCGTGTTGTGCCCCCACGACGTGGACTGCGGCAACCAGTAGTAGCCGTAAGGCCCGCCCTCGCGCGAGGGTGCGTAGCGGTACTGGAAAAAGAAGTACACACCCGTCAGCGTTTGCTCGTACTTGCGCCCCTCCTTGTCGATGATTCCGGTGTTCTTGAAGACGTAGTCGTAAATGAAGTAGTTGTTGTGGTTTTGTTGACTGAATGCGTAGATCTTCCGTCGCATTGTGATGCCGATGGATGTGTTCACGACGTTGTAGATCATGCGGTCGGGGCCAGTGGCCGGGTCACCAGTGACCAACGTGGGATCGATTTCGTCCACTTCGTCCATGTAGTCGAGGCGACCGGCGGGCACGCCGTCTACGATGACAAGCGGGTGGTCAAAGCGGCCGTACATCTTGAACTCGACCGGCATGAATTCGTGCTCCTCGTCGAGCACCCGGGGCCCCACGTGAACCACTTTTACTTTGAAGGTACGGTCCACGAGTGGGTCGTAGTAGTCTGTGGCACCGATCCACAGGGCCTTGGCGGCCTTGCAATCCTGGTAGCGGAACTGGGCTGGCCAGCGCAGGCCGTCCTGCTGGTCCGAGATGAGATGCGTACGTCCCACTTCGATTTCGCAGCCAGCGCTCGAGTACCAGTCGTGGAGCATGCCTACAGCGATCCATTTGGTCTCGTCAGCAAGAGCGCCGCTGCCTGCAGCGAACGAAACGCTCGCCAACACAAGTGCAACGTGCAGCCAGGCTGGTTTCCTAATCATGGCACTACCCTTCGCTCAAAGTCCGTTTCTCGCTCGATCTGCAATCTTAGCTGGTTGTTGTTTTGCTTGTACTCGGCTTACAGAGCCGACTGGCGGACGAAAACCGCCGTTCCGTCCCTCTAAAAATGCCAGCTCAGTGTGACACCGAAGAACACACTGCGAGGGTTCAGGAATGTGATGAACGTCTGATTGGGCATGTCGATGTAGGCCTTGTCGTCCAGGATCTTTTTGATCTTGGCCTGATCGACTTCCACCCACTTGTTGTCGACGTACTGCACGTACTTCTTGGTGCTGGCGTCGTAGTAAATCGCGCGTGGATTCGGATTCAGGAGGTCTGCTGTCGAAGCCGTCCACTCCATTGGGACGTACTCAACGCCTTCCTTGCGGAAGTCGCCGGGTTTGTCGTCGCCAGGGATGTTGCCGTAGCCTAAGGGTTCGGCAACGCTGGCGGGCAAGTGCAGCGATTTCATGTAGTACTGGTAGTCGTAGAAATCGGAGAAAGACACACCGGAGAAGTGTCGTGTGTTGAAAAGGTTGTAGACGTCGAGAAAGAGTTTCAGATCGATGTTACCGAAGCGGAGCAATTTCGAAATTTTCAGGTCCACGTTGGTGTAGTTGCGCCATTTCACGTTGTACTCGATCCCTGGAACATTGTTGGGATTCCAGGTGAACCACCTTCCTGAAG
The DNA here is from genome assembly GCA_964644845.1 of uncultured Cytophagia bacterium. GTDB lineage: Bacteria > Zhuqueibacterota > Zhuqueibacteria > Oleimicrobiales > Geothermoviventaceae > Geothermovivens. The sequence continues at coordinate 237,230 of CAZXXS010000097.1, forward strand.
TCCAGCGGCCGATGAAGTTCGCGAACCAGCCACCGAGAGGTTTCTGACCCAAGAACGTTGGTCCGTAGTTCATCGGCGTGTGCACGCCAATGATGGCCTTGATGCGCGGTTGCGGCCGAGGCTTGAATTGCTTGGGATTGCGTCTCAGGTACTCGCGCTGTTCAGCCGGGTTCTCGTAGTAGTACGCCGAACCGAAGTAACCGCCCGTACCGACCCGGTACTCGTAGTTGATGTCTCCGGTCAGCCAATCGCCCCACATCTTGGTCAGGTCGATTTCGAAGCCACGGATGTCTTCGTAACTGTTGGCCGTGAGCTTGCGGTAGTTGACCTTGCCGTCGAAACTGATGTAGCGAACCCAGAACTCTTGATTCGAGATGTCTTTGTAGTAGGCAGAAATGTGGAGTAGGTAGTTGCGCAGGAGTGCCTGGTCGTAGCCGAGCTCGTAAGCAACAGTTCGCGCGAGCGGCAAAGTAGGGTCGCCGATGTAGTCCACTTTGTTGCGCAGGTCACGCTGCACCCGGTACAAGCGCTCGGAAGTCGCCACCTCGCGGTAGTGACCGTAGTTGAAATAAAGTTTGGAGCTTTCCGTAATCGGGTGCGAGATGGCCAGTCGCGGACTCAGCGTGAGCCGCGCCTTGGCTTTCTTGGTCAGAAATTGTGGTTCCAAATCAGGCGAAAACTTTTCGGAGAAGAACGTGCGGTCGTACGGGTCTACAGCGTACCAATTGCCGTTCGGATTGGTGTAGTCCAAGATGCCACCCATGATGGCAATGAACCCCTGGTACTCGAGCTTGTCCTGAAAGTACACCGAAGCCCGGTAGGGATTGCGATCAATCCGGGTCCAGGTGTTGCCCTCCGGCAGAAACTTGTTCACCATTCCGAACGACATGTTGAACCTGTCGTAAACGATCTGGAAACCGGTGTTGATCTCGTGGTTCCGCGTTACTTGGCTCACCAGATCCGCTTTCAGGGTGTACGCGGCCACCCGGCTGTAGTCGCGCGATGTGCTTACCGCGCCACCCATGCCAAGGTAATCGCCGATCCCGAAAACGGGCTGCTCTTCAAATCCTTCGGGAGCCTCATCCACGAAGTAGCCCGGGAAGATCTCGTACTTCTTGGTCTTGTCGCGTAGCCTGCCCGGCATGGTGAAGTATTTTCTGCCGACCCGCTTCAGTTGCACCTCGTAGTAGGTGGTAGGACTCAGCACGTGCGTGAATTTGGCAGCGAAAGAGTGGAAAAATCGGGATGTCGGGCACCAGTAAATGTCCGTGTAAATGCGCCAGGGTACAGTGAAACCAGCCATGTTGAGGGCGCTGGCGATGTCGTAAGTGCTCTGCATCATGCCTGTGCCGCCGGAGCGGGAGCTCGTGGTGCCGTGCGTTTCGCCGTAAAGTCCAGTCACAGACAGCTTCATGGACGGCGTGATGTCGGAGGTGAGTTTCAGCATGCTGCTTTGTGTTTCCAGCGCCTCTCGCGACAGGCGGAAGAGGTACATGTCGCGACGACGCAAAAACGACGCGTAGAAACGCAGGTCGCCCAGGCGGTGTCCGATGCCCGGGACGGGGCCGCCAAAGCCCCCGTCCACGTAGTAGTCGCCCTTCTTGATGTCGCCTTGTTTCCGGTGTTGCCAACGGAAAAGCCTTTGTGCGGCTTCAGGCGTGAGGTCGTTGGTCGGATCGTCGTCCTGGAGTGTACGTTCCGAAACAGCCACCCAGCCCTCGAAATTCGGGTACTGACGTTGCATGTATTCGTCCCACGCACCGTTTGCTGTCCCGGTCCAGCACACATCCGGATCCAGGTACGGCCTGAGCCAGTAAGAGTTCGGGTCGTAGGGTGAGATGCCGAAGTGTTTGGGTGCAGCGGGACGGTATTTGAACGTGATGGTACCTGCGTAAGTCCTTCTGCTGCCTTCCTTCGTAACCACGTTCACAACGCCAGAACGGACGTTGTTGTATTCTGCCCCGAAACCGCCGGTTTGTACCGCGATTTCCTGCACAGCACTGAGCGGCACTGCTGTGATGGGCTGGTTGTTGCGCTCGTCGCGCAGCACGATCCCGTCCACCATGAACAACGCCTGATTGGAGGCGCTGCCACGGATGGAAAGGTTGGTTGTAACCCCTACGCTGAGACCGAGTACGTCGCGAACATCCGCGGCAGGCAGCTGCTCTACCACATCCGACGAGATGTTCTTCTTGGTGGCGGCAACATCTTTCTCCACCACTGGTCGCTGGGCTTCGACCACAACTTCTCGACCCTCGATGACCTGTGGCGTGAGACTGACGTTCACCACGGTGGTCTGATCGATCACCACGCGAACGCCAGTAACCCGGTGGGGGGCGTACCCGATCATGGTCACGCGCATGGTGTAGGTTCCGGGAGGCACGTTAAGGATCACGTAGTAACCGTCGGCGTCTGTGGCGGCTCCCATGGTTGTGCCTTCCAGCAACACGTTGGTCCCCGGGAGCGGTTCCCCCGTCTGCTGATCCACAACGCGTCCGGTGATTTTGCCCGTTGTGCCCGCCAGAGCTCCATTGAACTGAAGGAGCAAAAAGGTGAACACAACCAAGTTGATGAGTCTCCGTTGCATCAGCGAGTCTCCCTGTTTGCTACTCGAGCCTGTGTGGCCTTACCTACGACTGAGGTGTTCCGGCTACACTCCTTCCACTCCGCGTCTTTCAGCGCGGAACAACGTTCCTGAAGCTGGTCCAGTCCCATTCGGGCGGAGTCTCTACGGTGCCAAACACATGCTGTTAACCCCCTGTCAGGACGCCGAACAGTTGTTCCTCCCCGAGAGTTTGGATCTGCCGACCGTCACCGAATCACGATGAACTTTCGGATTGCTCGCTCTCCTTTGCGGTAAAGCAGGTTCCCTGTTGCTGGATCCCGGACATCTCGGGTTACCGTGAAGGTGGCGATGTAAACACCGCTGACAACGACCTGCCTCGACGACGTTAACAGGTTCCAGGCCTCGTCGCCGCTGCCGTCCTCGTGATCGATGGACTGGATCAGATCGCCACGTTCTGTGTAGATGTCGATCCTGCAGTACCCCGGGATGTTCAGAAACATAACCTTGTCCGGCTCACCAGGGAACTGGATGTCTTTGGCTCGCACGTTGTACGGGTTAGGCACCACGCGAATGTCGCTCAAACGTTCGCCCGCCTTCCGCCTCAAGAAAGCCGGCTCGGTGGTGCGTGTGTAGAAGCGGTTGCTGTGCAAAGGCCCAATTGGATTGGCCTCTCCGGACGTGTTGTTGCTCCCGTCGTTGAAAGCCACAATGTAGTAGTAGTACGACACGCCACGTCGGGGTGTCAGATCGTCGTAGATCGTAACACCTGGGCCGCAGGTGTAAACTTCCTCGTACGTGGTGTCTGGTTTGCCAACAGCCCGGTAGATCTTGTAGCCGGCGAAGTCCGGTTCACTTTCCGACGGACTTGGCTTCCAGCTCAGCGTAATTCGATCCCCTCCGGAGCGAACCTCGAAGACCGGAGGTGGCAACGGGGGTTGCGGGATCTTGTAGCCAAGATCGTAGTTTCGCTTGGCCCTCCCGAAGGTCAGCAAAATCGAGTCGCGGCCAGTGTAGACCCACTGGTCCTTGAACTCGTCTTTGTTCGTGGTTGTACTGCCGTCTGGCAAGGTGAACGGACCCTTGTCCGTGGGGTCGTCGTAAGCCTGTTTCCAACGTCGCCCGATGAGCTCACACATGGTGCGACTCAGGCCTGCCACGCCTTCCGCTTCCACGATCGTGATGCTCTCGCCCGGCTGCAAGTCGAACGGTCCGTAGGTGATCCAGATGTTCGTGCCACCGGCGTCGTTGTGCACGGCGAACGGATCTTTGTACTGGTCTTTGTAAGTTTCCCAGAACCGCTCGTTACCGCCGAGACCTTTGTAGGGGTTACCACTCAGCATGCTGTAGAGTTTGATCATGTTCACTTCGCTCTCCGGCGACATGTCGCCCAGCCCAGGATAAGTGTCACCTGCGTGCCAACCTAGGACCACAGGCTGGTACGGATCGTCGGATTTGTCTGAAGCGCTTTTGTCCACGTGCAGCACCACGATGCCCGCGTGTTGCGGGGAGCACAGGCGCCCGTCACCTTCGATGTCCGGCGCCCCGATGTTGTCGAAGGCATTTTTGGAGGATTGTCCCGCCCAGGCGAAACCGCAGCGCAACCAGTCCACGATTGGGTTTGTCTCGGTGATGCGTTCGCCCGCGTGGGCAGGGTAGTCTTCACCCCTTTTGGTTACCCACGTGTGTTTGCCCCAGGACTGCCCGTCGCCAATTTTGTACGCACCTTCGCGGCAAACGCTGTAGCGCACGCCCCAGCCAATGCGAACCCCCTTGAGGGGTGCGTGGAGCTCGATTTCGTCGTCGTAGTCTGTGTTGCCGGTGTTGGTGAAGGTGAACTCTTTGATGAAGTAGTTGTCGTGGTACTGCTGGCTGAAGTACAGAATGCGACGGGTCATCGTGAGCCCCATGGACGTGTTCACGACGTTGGTCACGATCCGGTCGGGAATCTGTTCAGGGTTGATCTCGTCAATTTCCTTCGCGTACGGGGCTGTGATGTCCACGCCGTCCACGTAGACCTTGGGGCGTTCGAACTTAGCCGTTTCTTTGAGTTCCACGGGAAAAAGGGAAACGCCCACGTAACTCAGGGCGAAGTAGATGCCGTACTTTTCCCAGTGGTGGCCGTTGGCGTCGGTGAAGTCTTCGCAGCCAAGCCAGGCCCGCTTAATCACCGCATTGTCCTGGTACGGGTAATCCGCGGGCCAGATCATGCCCTCGTAGTAGACGTTGTTCCAGGCCCGCTCGGAACCGTAAGCGGAGAAGAGGCTCTGAAGGCTACCCGCTCGAATGTAGCGTTTTTCCGTGCCTTCCACCTGGGCCAGCACTTGCTGCACCGGCAAAAACAGTCCAAGCGTCAGCAACACTGTGGCAACCCAGCCAGCGCCGCGATGATTCATCTCGTCTCCTTCAGCAAGATGCTGCGTGGATCTCAAAGGCTGTTTCGCCTGCGACTTGTCAGAACGTAATGCGCACGCCCCAGAAGACGTCACGCGGGTTCAGAAACGTCAAAGATTTGAAGTTGGGCATGTCGATGTACGACTTGTTCTTCTTACGGCGTGCGTTCCTAGCTGCAATTTCCGGGTCGTTGTTCGGGTTCGGCTCCAGCGGATCGTAAGCAACACCCTCCGGACGGTAATCGCCGATCTTGTCGTTGCCGTGCTCGATGCCTTCTTCCCAGGAGAAATTCAGCGATTCCAGGTAGTCGAGGTAGTCGTACTTGTCGGAAAAAGCAGCACGGCTTAAGTGCTTGAAGTTGAAGGCGTTCCGGATGTCCGCAAAGATCTCCACGGCCACGCGGCCAAAACGCAGCAATTTCGAAATCCTGGTGTCCACATTGTACCAGTCTTTCCAACGGACGTTGTCCACGATGCCTGGGATATTGTGCGGGTTGTAAGTCTCGTAAGCACCCGCCTTCCAGTCAGCCAGGACGTTCACGTTCCAGTTGGCCAGCGGTTTGATGCGACCCTGCCAGAAGCTCGGGCCGAAATCGGCTGGTGTGTGAACGTCCACGCTCGCGCGTGCGAACGGTCGCGGGTGCGGTTTCGACTGGTAAGGGTTAAGACGCAGGTAGTCGCGCTGCTTGTTGGGGTCTTCGAAATAGCGTGTTAAGCCGAAGTAACCGGAAGTCGAAACGTGGTACGTGTAGTTCACGAACCCGGTGAGCCAACGGCCGGTTCGTTTCCGCAGAGTAATTTCCAGCCCACGGATGTCCTGGTAGTTGTTGTTAGCAGCCCGGTAGTACTGCACCGAGTTGTCGATGCTCTGGTAGAAGATCCAGCCGGGCTGGTTCGTGATGTCTTTGTAGTAGGCAGCCACGTTGATCAGAAACATGTCCATCAGGCTCTGCGCGTAGCCCAGCTCGTAAGCCACTGTTTTCTCGAAACGCATGTTGGGCTCGCCCAGGTAGGTCACCAGGCCGGTAGCTTCCCGTTGCAGACGGAAACGGTAGGAAGACGGCGGTTCCGACCGAAAATGGCCGTAGTTGAAATAGAGTTTGGAGCTCTCGGTGATCGGGTGAGAAATGCCCACGCGCGGACTCAGGCTAAGGTGCGATTTAGCCCTTTCCTTTTTTGCTTCCGTCTCGATTCGGGAGCCGTAGCCAGCGGCCAGCAGCTTGTCGTAAGGGTCGAGGGCAAAACGCCAGGTGTTGGCGTCGGAGTAATCCAACCGGAGCCCCAGGTTAGCAATGAATCCCTGGAATTCCATTTTGTCCTGCACGTACGCGCCAACGCGGAAGGGGAAGACCCGGTACTCCATGGTCCGGTTCCACGTGCTCATGGATGGGCTTTCGGTGTAGGAGCGGATGTTGTAATCGTTGTAGACGATGTTGAAACCTGCCTTCAGCTGGTGGCGAAGGGTCACCTGGCTCGTGATGTCGAATTTCAGGGAAGTGGTTGTGTTCACACTCTTGTCGCGGCCCAGGTTCATCCAGCCGCCCATGATCATGCCATCAATGCCGGTAACGCTGTAACCCCAGTAGCCGTAAGGTGCTTCGTCTACGAAGTAGCCTGGAACCGGCTCGTAGCGTTTGGATGTGTCGCGGTCGGCGATCTTGAACGTGTTGTAGCGGTTGATCAAATGTTCGATGCTAAGCTCGTAGAAAGTCACCGGGCTGAGGACGTGCGTCATTTTGACCCCAAACATGGTGCGGTAAATCGAACTGGGGCTGAAGTAGCCCGGCATGTAGAGAATGGCATTTCCCGAAGTGCTGTTGAGCAGGTCGGCCACCTCTTCTGTAGTGCGAAGAACTCGTCCAGTGGGTGTGGTCTTCCAATTGTAAGGGGAGACCGAGTGAATTTCCCCGTAAAGGCCCATCAGATTCAGCCGGATGGCTGGTGTTACGTCCGAGGTAAGTTTGACTTGGGTGTGATTTTCCTGGTAGCTGTCGCGCGACAGCGGGAAAACGAACATGTCGCGCAGCCGAAAATGGGTCAGGAAGAAACGCAGATCCCCGAGCTTCTGCGACAGCCCGGGAAATGGACCTCCGAAGCCCAGATCGAGGACGTAGTCGGGTTTCTTGATGTCGCCTTGCCGACGGTGTTGCCACTCGTAGAGCCGTTTTGCCCCTTCCGGAGTTAGGTCGTTGCGCGGATCCTGGTCCTGCAAAGTCGCTTCGGAAACCGCTTCCCAACCTTCAAAGTGGGGGTACTGCCGCTGCGTGTAGGCATCCCACGCGCCGTTGTTCGTGCCTGTCCAGCACACCGCCGGATCCTCGTAGGGGCGGTTGAAGTACGAGAACCGGTCGTACACGGACGGGCCAAAATGTTTTGGCGCCGGCGGACTGTAACGCGCGATCACACTACCGTTGTACGTTCTTTTGGACCCTTCTTTCGTGACCACATTCACAAGTCCGGAACGCACGTTCCCGTACTCGGCGTTGAATCCCCCGGTTTGAACCTGCACCTCGCGAATTGCGCTGAGGCTTACCGCCGCGTATGGAATGTTGGAACGCTCATCATTCAGACTGAGACCGTCCACCATGAAAACGGTTTGATTTACAGAACCGCCGCGCACAACCAACCCCTGGGGGCTGCGCTCGATGCCTGCTTGCAGCGACAGGGCCTCCTCCACGGTGTGCACGGGCATGCTAACCACGGTCTCGGGAGCCAGGTTCATCTGGCTGTTTGAGACGTCTTTGACCACAATGGGTGGCCGCGCCACCACGACGACTTCTTTACCCTCCAGTACCTGCTGCTTCAGCTTCGCGTCAACCCGCGTTGTCCGATCGATGACGACCTCTACCTCACGGACGACGTACGGCGCGTAGCCGATCATCGAAAATCGCAGGACGTACTTGCCAGGAGGGACGTTGAGGATCAGGTAGCTTCCGTTTTCGTCGGTGGCGGCACCCAGGCTTGTCCCGGTGATGACCACATTCACCCCAGGGAGCGGCTCGGCAGTGTCCGCGTCCAGAACAGTGCCGACGATTTTCCCCGTCGTACCTGCCCGTGCCGGAGGAGCGAGCAACAGAGAGAGTACAAAGACGCCGCCAATTGTCAGCCGCAACTTCTTCATCTTTGTGTCCTTGGATCAATGTTCGAGAGAGTGAAACCTGCGCGAATGGAGGCGGAAGCAACAGAGTGAGGTGGACGGATGGTGCCCCGTGTCTGGTCGGATTAGGCGGGCGAGCAATGTTGATCCGGGAAAGTACCGAATCGTCGGGGCACAGAAGTCCTGCCCGGGGAAGTTGCTCGGTTGGATGAAAGGGTTGACGAGACCCTGACTACCTTGTGAGGACGACTCCAGCATACTGCAACGGAACCGAAATGGTTACCCTTCCTCCTGAGTGAGTGGCTTGCCTAAGCCAAACAAAATCTAAGGCGCGAAAGTAAAAAAAGCAAGCAAAAGGTCGGAACAACTGGGACGGACGGGCAGTGAGGTTGGGTTGAGCAGCGAACGCGACTGCTCAAACCGGTTCAGCCGGCGGATTGCACTGCCGCTTGTCGGCTTGCCTTCGGATGTAGTCGATTGATTCGGTGGCACTTGTGCCAGTTCCTGTGTACTCGCGGTGGAAATCTGATTTTTGTGATCTTGCTCACAGATCGTTGCGGCGGATTGATTCGCAGGATCTTTTGACGGTGGTCTGCATCGAACAACGTGAGTGGTTGTTGCCGCTCCGTGTCCAGGAGATGGAAAGGGCCCCCAGACAGCTGACTGTTCCACTGGCAAGATGATTGCAACACGAAATCCGGGATTTTGGTTGCTGCGGCAGCCTGTTGTAAAAGAGTAGCCGGTGGAGAAGGGGGCCGCTGCGTCCAGTTTTACAGGGGGGCAATTCGTGTGGGGCGCCTTCGCAGCCAGACAGTCGGCGTGCGAGGCTGAACTACCCATTGGCCAAAGCGACCTCGGCCGGATGATCTGACGCAGCGGGGCCAAGCCCGCCAGCAAACGACCTTTTCTGCGGCGTGGCAGGGATGCCGGTAACCATCGCCTTGTGCGGAGGAATTGGGTGGTTGAGTGACGGTTCAGTAGGACGAAAAAAACAGAGTAAAGGAGGTACGATGAAGAAGCAGGTCTTGTTTGCTGTGGCGGTTGCTCTGGTTCTGACCCTGTCGGTCGGAGCAAATGCTCAGTCCAAGATTGGGTTGATGGGCGTGGGTGGCAAGGCAGGTTTGGTCATGCCCGAAGGCGACATCGGCAACACCCTGGGACTGGGCGGTGTGGTCCGGCTGGGGCACATCATTCCCGCGATTGCCCTGGACGGGTTCGTTGACTTCTGGAGGAAGAGCTACGACATTGGCGTGATTGGCTACAAGAGCAGCGTCTCGTTCACGGAAATCGCCATTGCCGGTCTGGCCAAGTACTACTTCCCGATGGAAGGCAAACTGAAACCTTACGCCGGTGCTGGACTGGGGCTCACCATCAGCACCTCGAGCATTGAGATCGAGGGCGCCGGTTTGTACGGGGTGCCGCTGAACGAGAGCACTTCCACCTCGGACACGAACCTCGGAGTTCACTTCGTGGGTGGGGCTGAGATGCCTTTGACCCCGACTCTGGACGGTTTCGGGGAAATCAAGTACTCGATGGACGGTGCGGACTACCTGTCAATCATGGCTGGTGTGGTGTACAAGCTTGGGAAGTAAACCAAGCCCGACTCAACCAGCGTTGGAAACGAAGCGCAACTCCACCTCAAGGGGTTGCGCTTTTTTCTTGCAGGGCTTTGTGCAGCTCACGGAACGTTTTGTGAAGCTGTGCGTACACGGCAGGAACTGTGGGGCTCGTTTCATTCCCTCTGGAAAACGGACGTTTTGAGGACGTTTCCCGCCTTGGGGCACTGAACAAACGGAGGTTCTGCCATGCCTGACCACGACCTGGATTTGATTCTGAGAGGAGGATTGGTTGTCTCGAGTTACGGAGCTCAGAAAGGGGACGTGGGCATTCGTGGCGACCGCATCGTAGGCATCGGTTCTTTGCGCGAAAAGGCGAGGCGGGAAGTTGACTGCAGCGGGAAACTCATTTTGCCGGGTTTCGTGGACGTGCACACCAACGGCGCCGCTGGGTTTGACATGACGTACGGTCTCTACGAGATGAAAGAGGAGCGCTTCGTGCGTACCCGGGGACATTTCGAGGAGGGGCTGCGTCAGGCTATTCGACACTACGTTGCTCACGGAGTGACCTCCCTCTACCTCACCACAATTGCTGCTCCGCTCGGCGGTCTCACCAGAAGTCTGCGCGGCCTGGCACGGTTTGTGGTAAAAGAGCCGGCTGGACCCATTCGAGGTGCTTTTGTTGAGGGAACGTTCATCAAGTCGCGTGCGCAACGTGGTGCTCAAAATCCGCGGTATTTTCGCCCGCTGCAGTGGGAAATTTTCGAGGCTTTGCAGGAAGCAGCGGAAGGATTGATTCGTCGGGTCAACGTTCCTCCCGAACACGGTGAGGACGCTTTTCGTTTTATCCGTCGCCTCCGGGCTCAAGGCATTGTTCCTGTGGCAGGACACACGGGGGCGACGGCTAACGAGATCCGGCGAGCGACGCAGGCGGGGCTGCGCTCGGCGGTGCACTTTCTGAATGGTCCAACCGGTTCATCCGCCAAGCCTTTTGGCGGTGGCGGCGCTGTAGAGGGTATTCTCGGTGAGAGCGAGCTGTTCGTCGAAATGATCGTGGATGGTTTTCATGTGGCGCCGGCCTACGTGCGCGACGTGCTCGCACGCAAAGGGATCGAACGTTTCATCGCGGTTACCGACAGCATGTTTGCCGCGGGACTCGACGACTTGCAGCGCTTTCGAATGGGCGGTGTGGAGGGCCGCGTGGCTCCGGGAGGCGAGTATTTGCAGGTTGCCGACCGTCCGGACGTGCTGTTCGGCAGTCTCCTGACCATGGACAGGGCATTCGCAAACCTGGTGACCTGGTTGACCAGCGAGATGGACGGGGTGTGGCATCGGCGGCACCAGCCGCTGGAAGAGCGGGAAGCGTTGCGCTGGGCCGTGATGGCGACGTCGACGAACCCTGCCCGTTTGATGGAGCTCGAGGATACAGGCGATTTGCTCCCGGGACGTCGAGCCGATGTGATCGTGGGGAAGCTGGGCAGAACAACGGGGCGTTACGCCCTTTCTGTTGAGATGGTTCTCTCTGGTGGCGAAATGGTGTACAAGAATCTACACTGACCCTTCTGTTGAGGGGTAGAACCCCCGAGAGCGGGAACGTACAGCAGCAGGATTTTCTGCGTTCGGCTTTCTCTCAAGTGAAGGAGGTGAGAATGGGACGGCCTTTGGCTGAGTTTGGCGTGGACAAACTGAAAGTGAAGGTCTTCGCGAGTCGAGAAGAAATGGGGCAAGCAGCTGGTGAAGCTGCAGCAAAGGACTTGCGAGAGTTTCTGTCCAAGAAGGAAAGGGTGGTCGTGGTTTTTGCTGCAGCGCCGTCGCAAAACGAGTTTCTGGACACCTTGGCTCAGGCTCCGGGCGTCGACTGGGACCGCGTGGTGGCGCTGCACATGGACGAGTACGTTGGGTTACCCGAAGGGCATCCCCAGCGCTTTTCGGAGTATTTGCGCAAACGGATCTGGGACAAGGTCCGGCCTGGCGAGGTACACAAAATTCGTGGGAGCGCTCCGGATCCCGAAGAAGAAGCCCGCCGCTACGAACAGCTGGTGCGCGCAAACCCGCCGGATCTGGTGTTGATGGGGATCGGCGAAAATGGGCACGTTGCCTTCAACGATCCGCCTGTGGCCGATTTTCAGGATCCGCGCCTGGTCAAAGTGGTAGAGCTCGACGAGACCTGCCGCATGCAGCAGGTACACGACGGCTGTTTTCCTCGACTGGAGGATGTGCCCACCCACGCGATCACCCTGACCGTTCCGGCGTTGATGTCTGGCGAAATTCTGCACTGCGTGGTACCCGGGCCAACCAAAACCGATGCGGTGACCCGTACGCTGAGGGGCGAAATCAGCACCGAATGCCCGGCGACAATCCTGCGCACGCACGATCACGCCACACTGTACCTGGACGCCGAAGCGGCTGCTGGTATTCGAGATCTTTGGGAAAACTAAAGAACCGGAGCGGAGAGGGACTGCTTTGGAGGGGGCTATCACGCGGTCGGGTAGCGACTCCTGACTTTGAGAGAGGAGGCAGCTGCAGCGGACCGGTGCGGAGCCCGGAACGGAGAAGTCAGGACAGGAACAAGGGTTCGCCCGCAGCGGGAGACGTGCTGTGGGGTTGCGTTTTTCGCCAAAAGCCAAAGGGCGGGAGCTCTGGCTGGCAGTCCAAATGCTCCCGCCCTTGGCGGAGGTAGGGATGTAACGACCAGCGGTTGCCCACTGGCTGCCTCAAGGACCGCTATCTTAGGGTTCTCGACCTTCCTGCTTTGGTTTGCCCTGTCCCCTGAACCGCCTGATGCTGCACTCCAGAATTTTCCTCAGGATCGCGGTGTAGCGCCTTGTGCCAAGCGCTTCCGCTGGTGTCGCCGCCGGTTGGCCTCCATCTTGCGAAACTGTACCGACCGGGGCACCTGGAACAACAAGTGCGTGGGCGATTTCCGAAAACAGAGCCTCGGCGTCCTCCCGAAACAGGACCACCGAATCTTCGTCGTAACGAAGCTCCCTCGCCACCGCGGGCAGGTCGCTACTTTGCATTTCGACCAGCCAGCCTTCCCCGTAAGGATCCTGGTGAAGGAGCGAGGGATTTGTCAAGACCTTTGCATTTGTTTTGATGACGGTTCCTGACAAAGGTGACACAAGCGGCACCCATTCTCCGCGCACGACGAAGCCCACAAGGGGTTCCCCCTGCCTGATTGTTTGACCCTCCGCCGGCGGAATAATCGCGTCCACTTGAGGCAGCGTGAGAGCGAGAAAATCGTCGGCGCCGACTCTGGCCTGCGTGAGCGTTCTGACGTCCACCCACGCGTGGCCTGGGGCGTAGAACAACCGACGGCGCAAGACCATTCGTTCGTAAGGTTTGAGCAGCGTGGCCAGGCGCGGATCATCGTAACCGGCTCGAGCGATCTCGTGCCCGAGGTTCAAATGCAAGTAAAGGCTCCGTTGGCGCACGTCCTCCGGGCACTGTTCCGCCACGCAACCCTCACGGAAGGCCTGGTACAGTGGACAGTGCTCGCAGTCGTACCCGCGGTTGCACAGCCGGTAGCTGATCAGCCCGGCCGTCATCAACACGCACTTAGCTTCGGCCGGTGGCACCAGGAACACGCGCTGGGTGTTGGCCTGAAAGTCTGCGCCGTGTCGCATGGCTGCATCGCCTCGCTTAAGCGTAAGTGGGTGCCTCGCTGCCCGTGGCTTGTGGTTCGGGTTCCGTGGGAACGGTGCTTTCGAAAATCGGGAAGTTCTTGGCTACCCAGCCGAACACGGCAAACCCGGTGGCCACTAAGGCGGCAGTCACCACAATTTCCTGCCACTTCGGGAAGTACGGACCGGCCCAGCGTTCGAGCGACGTGATGCTCACGTTTAGCCGATTCATTACCAGCCCGAGCACGTTGGCTACAGCTCCGTAAAAGAGCCAGTTTCGCTTGACCACCAGCTTGGGGATCGAAAAGATCACGATTGGGATCACGGCCATGAGCAAGATTTCGAGCCAGAACAAAGCCGCTTCGCGGGTGAACTGAAAGGCGTAGCCGAGCACGTGCCGGTTGAGCATGTCGAGAAAACGGACCGTGAGGTAAATGACTTCCACCAGAATGACGCCCCTGGCCAAACCAACCAGAACGTCAAGTTCCAGTTCCTTGCGGAAAGCCCGGTGGCTCAGGAAGGACTCGAAGATCGTCATCGCAAGGCCCACACCGACCGCGGAAATGAAAAACAACACCGGCAGCAGCGGCGAGTACCACAGAGGGTACATTTTTTCCGGCAGGATCAGGTACAGGGAACCAAGCGACGACTGGTGCAAAGTGGACAGCAGTACGCCCGCTACCACGAAAATTAGCATGAAAGAACGCACCAGTTTGAGCGGCAGGTGCCAGCCGAACCTTTCGAACACAACAGGGCTGAACTCGAGCGCCAGAACCGTTGTGTACAGCATGACGCACCAGGCTACCTCGAACATCACGGAGTGGTGGTTCCACATGATGAGCGGGTGCCAGATGTTCCACGGGCGCCCCAAATCGAACATGAGAGCCGCGATGACCAACAGGTAGCCCAGAAAGGCTGTGAGCACGGTAGGACGTGTGATGGAGTGGTACTTCTTGCCGATGTCGAAAATGTACACCAAGGCGGCGATGGTGAATCCGCCTGCGGCCAGGGCCACGCCGCACAGCACGTCGAAGCCAATCCACAGACCCCACGGAAAGTCGTCGCGCAGGTTGGTGACAGCTCCGAGGCCTTTTGTAAAACGGATTACCGCCACATACGCCGCCAGAATCCAGAGCACCAGAAGAACAGCTCTCCAGAACGTGAGTTTCGGCAGTTTCATCCGAATATTCGGCGACATCGCTCGCACTCTCCTCTTGCTTGATCGTGTTCTGAGGTCCACGCCTGGGACGGTGGAACAGCGGCGTTACGGCTCACTGGTTCCAGCCGTTTCCCCTTCTTCAACCGGGACTTCCTCTACAAAGTCGTCTTCAGGCGGAACGTTTTCTTCTTGCTCTTCGGTGAGTTTCTGCAGCTGAATCCGGCGGTTGATGATCCAGTACACGCCAAACAAGGCTACACCAGCGAAACTCACCACGTTCGGCAATTGCGAAAGGACCCGCCACGTCAGTTCGGGCAACGGTTCGTCCTGTTTGAGATTCCGGGCCAGAAACGGAATTTGCTCGAATGACACCGGTGAAATGTAGAGAACGGACGTGCCGCCCACCTCCTTGAGCCCGTAAATGTGGTGGACGTACTTGTCCGGTTCTTTGCGGATTCGGTCGCGGGCCTCGGCGATCAGTGCGTCGCGATCGCCAAATTTGATGGCGCCTGTGGGACAGGCTTCTGTGCAGGCCGGTTGCTTGCCTTCAAGAAGCCGATCGTAGCACATGGTGCACTTGTGCACCCTTGGATTCGGGCTGTGCCACTCGTAGGTCGGTATCTGGAACGGACAGGCCTGCAGGCAGTAGCGGCAACCGATGCACTTCTCCTCGTGCCAGATGACCGGTCCGAGCTTGGTCTTTTCGAAAGCAGCCACGGGACAGACCGACGCACAGGTCGGATCCTGGCAGTGCATGCATGCGTGGCGGTAGAACGTCTCCTCGTTGAGGTTTTCGATCACCACGTAGTTGTTCGGGGAAAGTTTGTGTTCCCCGGTGTCCTTGAGGTGGTTCTTCTGGCGACAAGCCTCCATGCACGACTCACACCCGATGCACAGCGAGATGTCGACCAAAATGCCTTTGCTCATTGCTACATCCCTCCGCCTGGTCTGGTTGGGTTCGCGCTGAAGTCACTCGGTTTCGTACATGCTGAAGAATCGCGCTTCGCACTCTCGCCAGGCCTGATCGTCCAGGTACGAGAGCACCCCTTCGGCGGGGACGCCGCCGTCCGCCATCGTCAGACCGACGTCGGGACGCGCTGCCAAGGTTTCGCCCAGAAATTCGCGGAGCCGCTGGCCCTCCCGGCGAAGCCAACGCACGGCTCGCTCTGCGATCAGCAGTTTGGGTGCTGTTTCGCCGAGATCTTCCGGTTCCATGCTCACCAGCCAGCCGCGCGTGTACGGGTTTTCCTTAATCTGGCCGGGATCCGCCAGCAGACTGCGGTTCACCTGGGTTACACGACCGGAAACCGGCGCGCGCAGCACCAGCCGGCGTTCGCCTTGTCGCAGCCAGGCAACGGGCTGACCTTTCTTCACGTACGTACCGGGTTGCACAGTTTCTACGGCGTCAATTCTGCCGAGCAGTTTCACCGCGAAATCGTCGATGCCCAGCTTGGCCTGTCCGTTCGCCAGCACTTTCATCCAGAGGTGGTTCGGAGCGTAGAACAGACCTTTTACCACGCGCACTTTTGGCAATCTGGGAGCCGCGCCCTGCGGCACACCCGCCAGGGCCAGGCGCTTCGCCTCACGCTTCTGAAGAATGGCATCGATCGTCAGGAAAACGATAATCGTCAGAACTACGAAGATTGCGACCATGACGGTACCTCCTTGCAGGTTTCGATTCCGGTCGGTTCGATTTGTGGATCGCTGCGATCAGGCAACGGGAAAATACTGACGTTTGAAGTGCTCCCACTTTTCGTCATCCAGCAAGCGCGCTACGCCCTCCACCAGCTCGCCCCCGTCCTGCGACACAGCGCCGACCAACGGCGAGTACGTGCGCTGCAGCTCCTGGATGGCCAGCTCTACCCACTTCTTGGCCAAACTGGCGCCGAAAAGATTGGTGGAGCAGCATTCTGTGTTTCTTGGCTTCACCTTCAGCAGCCAGCCGCGGTCGTAAGGATCGTCGCGCAGTTTCTCCGGGTGGCGTAGCACTTCCTCGTTAACCTCAACCACTTCGCCGTCCACGGGCGCTGGCTGCTCGAGCTTACGGCCGTCGAACTCAATGGTCCATGCCGCACGACCCTGTTCCAGCTCCTGACCGGGGCTCGGCGCGATCAGCCGCTTCACGTCTCCAACGAAACGGCGAGCAAAGGCGTCCAGCCCAACAAGCACCTCCCCCGCACCACTGGGCTTGGCCCATGTGTGACCGGGGTGGTAGTAGCGGTCGCCGGGCAGCTGAATCGGGCCCAGCTGCACCGCGGCCTCCTGGGGGATGAGCGCGTGTGTTCGTCGGTACTCGATGGCGAACTTAACTCCGAGTACCAGCAAGCAGACGAGGCAAAACGCTGCGAACAACATGACGACACCTCCTCAAATCTGGAGTGATCGCTTCTTGATCGCGACTTTACTTTCCAGCTGGTACTCAGTCAAAGGTCGTGCCAGAAACATCGCGCGTCGGTGCCTGCGCCGTAAGTGCAACGAAATCAGTTTGTTGTTCTTTGTAGTTTGGATCAGGGGACAGAAGCAGCGAGATCTCTTCTGTTGAGGAATTCAACGGGAACCTGGCGACGGAACACGCTTTTGTGCGGAGGATCCTTACACAAAAGCGAGTTAGAGGTGTTGATCTTTACAACGGGCCGTGTTGAGCCTTTCAACAGCTTCGAGAATTTCGTTCTACGTGTTCGGATCGGGCAAGGTGGTTTTCCCGAAAACGCGGTTCGATTTCTTCGGGTCGGGACTGCGAATGTGGTTTGCCTGTGGCCTTCTCTCTGTGTTTGGCTAAGGCGCGCCGCGGGAACATGCCTGTCTGGGAGGCCTTCGCCGGCCATCTTGCTTTTGAGCCAAATCGCGCTCGGAGAACACGGAGCACTTGAGTCGCAAGAGAACGACCCTGTCGCAGGGACGGCGACTTCTTGCCGGAATCCGCACGGTAGAGTCCCGTGCCGGAGCGGACACGAGCACCCTGCACATTCGATTGCTGGCCCGCCGACGGCTCCGGCTTAGCCACCATGCGGGCGAGCGGGGCCAGACCCCCTGAAAGGATCTCGCCGCAGGGGCACACGCACGTCGTGAATCGCTGAGACTGGAATTCGGGGTTTGGCGACGGGACCTTTTGCTGTCAGTAGAGCCCTTTCACGAGACCAGCATCGGGGCCCGGTGGGTCGGGGCGTTCGCGAGAGCGGCTCGGGAGGTAGGGGAGGCCTGGAAAGCGCGGAGCATGCCAGGCCGAAACGGCGACGGGGCTAACTTTGGCTGCCGGGGAAGCGTGGTGCAGTGCCCACTCGAAAATCGGGTCCTGGGCCTTAGAAAAGGCTGACTTTGACCTTCAGGAATTTCTTCGGGTTTCTGCGGATTTCGTTCAGTAGCCAGTCCAAGTTCTGGAACGTGCGATTCATGTGGATGTACAGGGAGTCGTCTGTGGCCAGTTTGCCCAGTGTGCCCCGTCCTCGGTAGATGGCACTGAGCAAGCTGTCCAGGTGCGTGCCCACACGTTCGTAGCGGGCGGTGAGCTCGACTAGGCGCTCGCTGGTGGTTTGCAGATTCGCCAGGACCTGGCCCAGCGACGCGCGCCCGGTGTCACCCAGCGCAGCCAGCTGATTGCTTCCGCGCCGCAAATTGGCGAGAGTTGCAGCGATGTCGCGCTGGCTTTGTTCGAGCAGGTTCTGCAGCAGCGTTGTGGCTTGATTCAAATTCACAAGTGCCTTCTCGAAGTTGGCGGCGTTCTCCTCGCCCAGGATGGCCTGGAGGCGTTCCGCCAGATTGGTCACGGACCGTGCCAAATTGTCCGCCTGGCGTGTAACCTGTAGAAATCCGCTGGCCACCTCGCCTTGAACCCGGTCGCCGGACTTCAGTACGGCTGGGGCGTGGCCGGGCTCGATGGCTACCTCGTGTTCACCAATCAGATTGCGTTCCCTGATGAGGAAGCGCGAATCGACGGGCAGGCGTTTGACTTTTTCGAGCTTGAGCTGCACCAGAACGGTGTCTCCCCGCACGGCGATCTGTTTTACGGCTCCGACCCGCACGCCGCGAATTGTGACGTCGTCGCCGGTGGTCAGACCTCCAGCGTGAGGTGCAATTAACGTTAAGTTGTAGCCCTTTTTCAGGAAATTGGAATTGCTCAGGTAGAGCACACCCACGATTACCGTGATGGTGGCCACGGTCATGCCAATTCCAATGAAGAGCTCGTCAGGGAACCGCTTTTTCATTGTCTTCTCCCGTACGTCCGTGGATAAAATCCCGGAAGACCGGATTTTCGTGTTTCCACATGTCTTCTTTGGGAATGTCCACGATGATTTTCCCTTCGTGCAGCATGGCCACACGGTCAGCGATGCGCTGCACACTGTTGATGTCGTGGGTCACGACGATCGAAGTCACGCCGAGGTGTTTGTCCAGACGCAGAATCAGGTTGTTGATGATGTTTGCGTTGACGGGGTCCAGTCCTGTGGTGGGTTCATCGTAGAGCAGGTAGCGCGGTCGAATGGCGATGGCCCGGGCTACACCGACCCGCTTTTTCATGCCGCCGGAAAGCTCGGCTGGGTAGGCGTTTTCAATCCCGCGGAGGCCGACTAGTTCCAGATTCTCGCGAATACTTCGGTCGATCTCGGCACGGCTCAGGTGCTTGTGGACACGCAAGGCGAGCGCGATGTTGTCGTAGATCGTCAGCGAATCCCAAAGCGCGGCTTCTTGAAACACCATGCTCATCTTGGAGCGCACAAGGGCGTTCAGCTTTCGTTCGCTGAGGGTTGTTACATCCACTCCGTCCACGAAGATTTGCCCGGCATCTGGCCGAATGAGCCCAATGATGTTCTTGAGGAGCACGCTTTTGCCCGTGCCGCTCATGCCAATGATTGTCGTAATCTGACCTTCTTGAATGGTCAGATCGACGCCGTCGAGAACCTTTTTGTCCTGAAAGGACTTGCGTAATCCGTTGATTTCGATCATGGCGCGTCGACTGGGCCGTGCAGAATGTGGAGCGAGGTCGTTTGCGTGTCACCGCAGGCAGCGATCGCGCGGGTCGGGTCGGGTTCGGCTACTCTCACCTTGGGATCCGCTGGATCGCGGTTCGCCCTTCGGGATCGGTCCGGTGCGAGCCGGTTCCACGTCAATTTCCGCGAAAATGCGATCGGTTGCCTCCTGAGCATCGAGTGCCAACTGAACTTTCAGATGTCAACGGTGCCACTGAGACGGAAGCGTTCTACAGCAGCAACGCCGAAATGATGTAGTCGAGCACAAAGATAGAGATGAGCGAGCTTACCACCGCGGAGGTTGTGGCGTTGCCGACACCTTTCGCGCCACGGCTTGAATTCAGTCCCCAGAAAGCGCTCAGCAGCATGACGATGATGCCGAAGATGAACGCTTTGAACAGGCAAATGAAGACGTCGTGCGCGTGGAAAGCCATGCGCATGCCTTTCAGGAATCCCGGGTAGTCCAGGTTGATGGCGAACTTGGTGGAGATGAAGCCAGCGAAAACGCTGAAAACTACCGAGTAGACGGTGAGGGTGGGAACGGCGAAGATGCCGGCGACAAGGCGTGGCATTACCAGAATGTCGATTGGGTTGATGGCCATGGTTCGCAACGCGTCGACTTGCTCGGTAACGACCATTGTGCCGAGCTCTGAGGCGATGCCCGCGCCGGCTCGTCCGGCGATCACAACGGCCGTGATGACCGGGCCCATTTCCAGGAGGATGGCCCGCAGTACCAGGCCTCCCTCGACGTACTTGGCGGTCATCGAACTCATTTGCGTGCCAATCTGCACTCCGAGCACCAGGCCCATGAAAACGGCTGTGGTGGAGACAATGGGTAGCGAACGTCGCCCGATGACGATGAATTCTTCAACAACTTCTGACCAGTACAGGCCGATGTGACGGATGGCGAGGAACCCCTGAACCGACATGATTGTGAAGCGGCCGTAGTAGGTGAAAAAGGTTTTCGCGAGTTGGCCGTAGGCGATCAGGAAACGGCTGAGCATTGGCCTGCACTCCTTTGGTGCCTGAGACTCTGGTCTGCCTACTTTGCCCGTGTCGACAGAACAAATGCCACAGCACAAATTGCAAGATCGGCTGGCCGTTAATCATCGGCTGGAAGTTTTGGAAATTCCCTCCCCCTTGTCCACGAACCGCAATCTTCCCGGCATGCTGCCTTCCCGGCTTTGGCCCGTGGGCATCTCTCTCGCAGTGCCAAGATCGTGAACACAGGGGAGAATGTCAACAGGAAATGGGGTGCAGGTTCCGTCTGGCAACAAGTGCCTCGACGGGAGAAAGACAGGCTGCGCGATGGCTTTTGGTGCCGTAGGTTCGGGCCGCCATTGGAATCTCGCCGCAGAATCCGCCCGGGGATCAATCCCCGGGCTACACGGAAGAGGACCGCCGCCTGAACGGGACTTGGCCCAAGAGTCCTTAACCTATCTCAGGTCTGTCCGTGCCCACATCTCCAACTATCCCCGACATCCCCTTCAATGAGCGCGAGAAACGCCCCCACTACACCAGCTACTACCCTCGCAAAGAACCCCAAGAAACCGGCAAACGGTCAACCGACGAAGCCGCTTCTGCACGGGTGCGTCCGCGTAGGCGGACGCGGGGTCGGTCCAGCGGCAGAATTTATTCTGCCGCGGTAAAAGACACGCCGCGCGTACCTCTCTCGGCACGCCAGAAGCACCAGTCCAGTCAACCTTTTTGATATCCTCGGCACGATTTACTCTCCACCGACAAGGAGATCAGGGGATAAATGCGCGTTCGGGCGTAGCTTTCCCTCGCGCCAAATGCGGATCTGGAAACACCCCTCCGCCCGGGGATCAATCCCCGGGCTACGAGAAAAAGGCCGCCGCCTCAAGGCGGCTCCTTCGCGAGGAGTGGCTCACCTGGCGGCGCTACTACGTAGTGGTGCTACCAGAAGACGGCCCGTGACTCATGCAGCAAAGCCACTGCAAGCCCAACCGGCTTCAGCCGGTTTCCACCTGAGGTAGCCGGGGACTTCAATCCTCGGCGAAAGGCGGGCACGACACGGTTCAGCGGCGGAGTTTACTCCGCTACGACACAAAACGCTGGCGAATCCAGACCATGGCCAACGCGACGTCAGATCCTACCTTTCGGCGGCGTAAGTCCGGGCTGCTTCCCAACGCTGACGACCGAACCTTGTGGAGTGCAGCGGAGATGCGGGGATGAATGGCGATAGGGAGGCGCCTTTCTGTGGGGCTAAATGCGGATTTGGCAACGCCTCTCCACCCGGGGATCAAATCCCCGGGCTGCGTGAGAGAAGCGCCGCCTGAAGGCGGCTTCCTTGCGCGGAGTGCATCGCCTGACGGGCGCACCAGGCGGTCACACAACAAGGAGACGAGCTGTCCGCCAAGCAGCACAACCACTCCAAACACAACCGGCTTCAGCCGGTTTCCACCTGACGCAGCCGGGGACTTCAGTCCTCGGCGAAAGCTCGGGTTTGTGTCGGGCTTTTCGATTGACTTTGTTCCTATTTTTTGTTATACTTGGCCGCTATTGGGTGCTTGGCACGGC
>CAZXXS010000098.1:0-18705 GCA_964644845.1 uncultured Cytophagia bacterium
CCCCGGGTGGACCGATTCGATTGCCTGAGAGTCGCTGTTGATTCTTAACAACAAGATCTTCGGCAGGCCGGTCCACAGGGCAAAGCGGTCCTCGCACCAGCGAGTGCAAATCACCTGCCACGCTCGACGTTCGGAACCGGCGAAAAACGGGACATCCCGATTTCGAGAGCGCGCCTGAGATTGAGCGTGTCCGTGCTCTGTGCAGAACTTACTGCACGGTGACCACCCTACAGCGCCACTCCTCAAAGAGACACCAAGGGGGGTAATTGGTGACGGGGAAAGAAAATCAGTGCGTTCTGGAAACGCGGGTCGACACGAACGACAACGGTGAAATCGAACGTACCGAGTGGGTGTTTGGAATCGAATGTCCCCCGATCCTGCGGCGCTGAGACAACTTCCGAGCTCCTGCGCACCCTCAGCTGGGCTCGGCCTCAGGCACCCCGACACAGCCGTCCGAAGCACGACAGGGTGTTCCCCTGCAGCGCGTTCAATCCGCCAGAATCTCTACAACTCCATCGATCAGTTTGAGTCCCACCAGCGCTTTATCTGCAGCTCCGGTTCCTTCACAGCCGGCAGAAGCCCCGAGAAAGCGTCGCAGATCACTCAGCCGATCCGCCCTGTTGATTTGGGCGCAAGTCCTGAGGCTTACAAGTGGCAAGCTCCCTGTAGAGGGTCTTCATTTCGTGGGTGCAGGAAAGGGCGTTCCGGTAGACCTCACAGCGGCGGCACTCTTCGTCTGTTCGTTTGCCCTCGCGCCGCCGGATGATCCAGCAGGGTTCTTTCTCCTGTTGAATGGCCGTGCACTCGGCCATCGGACCGTCCGTCTCATCATTGTGAGGCTTAAGTCGCCAGCAAGGGAGCAAAGCCACAAGCCGACGCACACCGGCCAAATTGAGGCCTTCGTCGTGGATCAAATGTCGGATGCACTGAATCCGCCGCAAATCCTCGTACGAGTACAGGCGCCGGCCGGACGGAGTGCGGAAGGGGATCAACAGCCCTTCCATTTCGTAAAGCCGGATCGTCGGCACGGAAACACCTGTTCTCTCTGCCGCCAGTCCGATCGTCAAGACCGGCTCTTGTGAGTCGAAGGCCTCCGGCATCCTTCATCCCTTTCCGCGTTTCGCATGGACGGCGTCAACCTGCACGGTTCGTTTTGGCCAGAGCGAACTTACTCGCACGGCACCTGACGGATTTCACCGCTTACAACAGCAAATCCCGGTGATTCCAACGGCTACGTCCAGGATTCGACTGTGAACCTGCCGTCAGCGGGAATCCTTAGCCAGCAAAACAAGAAATGGTGTCGGCGCCTGTTTAGACGCCGACACCCTGAAATGGCTCTACTTCTTGGGACGTGGGTGGGCGATCTGAGCGTAAAATTTCTGGTAATCAAACGGCTTGTAGGTCGGGCTCTTCTTGTTGTGGCAGGTCACACAGGTCTGCTCATTCGGCTTCGTCATGCCCACAGAAGCAGGGTCAATCGTACCCGCCGTGATGCCCTTCATGACTTTCAAGGACCAGTAATCCGAGCCCGGACCGTGACAAGCTTCGCAGGTCACACCGTCTTCCATCTTGTACGTCGGCGCCTTCTGGGAAGCTGGTGCGTTGTAGGCCGTCACGTGGCAGACCAAACATTCAGCAGCCTTCTGCGGATCCCCCTTGACACCAGCTTTTGCCGCTACCTCCTTCGCTTCTTGGGTGCCCAGAGTCTTGTACGCCTTGGCGTGCGGACCGCTTGCCCACTTTTGGTACTGCTTGCCACGGGCGGCTGTCTGGTGGCACATCTTGCACTTGGTGATGCCGATGTACTTGTGAACTTTGCCCGTTCCTGCGCTGGTGCTGAGCGAGAAAAAGAGCAACAGAGCCAGCGACAAACCACCGATGAGTTTACCTCGCATCGTTACACCTCCTGGTTTCGTCCCACACCCACATCAGACTTCGCAGAGCCAGCCACTGCGTAACAAGCATTTCTGCGTCGAATGCCCGAAGTAGTGCGTCAGACCCGCCTCAGGCTTTGTACAGATCTCGCTACAGCTTTTCCGTACGGAACTTAAAAAGAAAGTTTCCGTCAAGCAAGAAAAATCTGCCAAAAGTCGGAACTTTGCGACGTGCAGCACTCACTCACGTCGTCCCACGTCGGCAACCCGCAACGAACAGGGCACCAGCGTGTCCCTCAACTGATGCACGCAGTTTTTGGAACCGCAGGTCCTTCCCTGACCTTTCACGCTTTCTCCGCCACGAGGGCCCTCGATTCTGCCCGGGCTAAAAGGCCCTTTCTTGCGAGCGCTCCACGCCGCGAAATCGCCACTGCCCGCCTGCGGCCGCCACCTCAAATCACCAGGCAGGTAGTCGTCCGGACGACACCATCAACCGAATGAATGCTGTCCACAACTACGGATTCGACCTCGCGCAGGTCGTTTCCCTCTACAAAAACAATCACATCGTACGGCCCAATGACGCAGTGGGCCGATTTCACTTGCGGGACCTTCCGCAGTTCGGCCTCAACATCCTTGTGTTTGCCCCGACTTGTCTCCACCAAAACGTAAGCCTGAACGTTCATCGCAGGTCCTCCTCAGTTCAAGTGCTTCCCAGCAACCCTTGCCGACCGATGGAATAACCATCCCCTTTAGCTGCTGTTCTTTTCGCAGGTAACCGATGGAAGTCACAACGCGACCGCTCCTTTGGGCTCTGTCACCTTGCCGACCAACGTCTTCACTACCTCAGCAGCGATCTTTGCCGTCCTCCTCGAACTGTCCAGTCTCGGGTTCAGTTCCACGACGTCGAACCCCACGACGTCGGCCTCCAGCTGATTCAGTAGTCCAAGCAGCTGGTCGGGTTTCCAACCACCTTGCATCCCCCGGCTTGCACCCGGCGCAAATTGCGGGTCCAGAACGTCCAGGTCCACCGTCACGTACACGGGACCCTCTCTCGGTAAGCATTCCGCTTTGGCGTCGGTCTCCCAGACTACGCCCCACTTGCAGCGCTGCTGTTCTTCCTGGTCCGTTCTCTCCCGCACGCCGAGTTGAACCAGCCTGTCAACAGCTCCCGCTTCGAGCAACCGAGCAGCCGTGCAGGCGTGGGAGTAGCGGTCGCCAAGAAAATCCGGGTAAAGGTCGGCGTGTCGGTCGATCCAGAGCAATTTCAGAGGCCCGTGAAGTTCCGCCACTGTGCGAGCAACAGGTAGCGTTAGCGAGTGATCTCCCCCGAGTACCACAGGCACGCCATGCGGCAGGATCCCTCTTACCACGGCAGCCATTTCGGAGAAGGCTTTTTCGTCCCGTGAAAGCTTTACGACGCCCAGGTCGACGATTGGTAACTTCGCGGCCAGGCCGGTGGGTACTGCAAGCCAGTCCAGGAGCTCGCGCCGAATGGCCCAGGGCCCCAGGGCCGTACCCCGACGCAAGGTACTTTTCTCTTCCCACGGAAACCCAACCACGTACACAGCTCGCACCATCCCGTTCACCTCCTCAAGGATGGAGTCGCGGGCACCCCCTCGCTGGTCCAGTGGCGACACAACCCTTTTCGCCGACGCACGTGCCCCCGCACAGTCAAAAACGACGCCGTTAACGCCACCTGAACCTCGTGTTTTGTACCGCGGACAGGCGACCCCCGTTCCAGCAAACAGCTACTTTCTCGGTTGCGATCGTGTCGTGTGCGTCTCCGATCTCGCGAATCCGAAGAAGCAACGTTCTCTGCGCCGCTTTCGGGCTAACTACCCGTTGTCCAAGTAGAGCGGGGTCCTTTGCTGTCAGTCGTGCCGATTTCGCCAACGAACCGGCCCTGTTCCACTTACCAGGACCAGCACGCGTTTCCGCTTGGCCCCAAAACAGCCCCGTCAAATAGCGCCTGTCGGAGCCGCGCAGCCCGCCGCAAAAGTCCGCAGCGGCAGAAGCAGCCACATTACCACCGGCAGAAACCCCGCGCCAGATCCTGCGAGTCTGGTGAAAACGCCTCAAGACGGGATTAGTCAGTGGCTTTGAACGCCGTCACGGCAATTTCCACGCGGACATCCTTCGGGAGCCGGGCCACTTGCACAGCACACCGCGCCGGAAAATTGTTCTTGAAATACTCCGAGTAGATCTTGTTCAACTGGGCGTACAGCGACAGATCCGACAAGAACACGGTCGCTTGGACGACGTCCGCGTAGTTCATGTTTGCCGCCCGCAACACGGCCCCAATGTTCTCGAGCACCTGCCGGGCCTCGCGCTCAAAATCCCCCGTCACAAGCTGGCCTGTAGAGGGATCGATGGCAATCTGCCCCGAGGCAAAAAGCCACGGCCCTACTTTCACGGCCTGCGAGTAAGGTCCAATCGCTTTGGGAGCAGCTTCAGTACTGATGATTTCCTTGCGGAAGACGCCCTCTTGCCCCTCACGGCAAGCAAGGCTGAACAGCGTCAGCAGGACGAAGACTCCTGCAAGAAGACCACTCCATCTGTTCACATTCGCCTCCTTTCGCCTCTGTTTGTCAGGCAACTCGTTTCGGTGAGAAAAACACCTTGCAGATCCAGTGGAGTACCAACGGCTCGTGGCAAGCAGAACCGCAAGCCACGGTTAGCCCAGACACCACTCTCAACTAAACCCTCAACGCCCCTGTGAAACAGTCCACAGCGTACAGCCCCAAAAGCTGCTGGACCTAAGCCGCAACACTTCGACCGCCGTCCCTTCCGCCGGTGTCGATTTCCGGTGAGCGCAAACTTCGACACTCGCTCCCACTCCGGATCTTTGCCCCGTTCCCAAGAGCGCGCGTACCTGCCGAAGCCGCCGGGCGGCCTGGCTCCAGGTTGTGTCCAGACTCTCGGGTCCGGGGGGCACGCCCGCTCCTGACCGTTTCAAGCAGCCAGAAAACGAGGTGGCGCTACTCCAAACCCTTTAGCCACCCACTCCAAGGTCGGGCCGAACTCCGGCAAGGGCCGCGCTGCCAAGACACGTCGATTGAGCCCTTTTGCGACTTGCCGAAGGCGCTGGCACACGGCTGGCGAGAATTCGCGGGTTCGAACGGGACAAACTGTGTCATTCGTGAGTAAGGGGTCCGCTTCCCGCGAGAAAAAACCCGCAGCCACAGCTTTGGCCCACTCCGCGGTGCCGGGAATCGGCGAAAAGACGGCGAGGCTCGACCGCAGACCCCGTGTGGCTACAGCGAAAAGCGTTTCCACCACTTCCGACAGGGTCTGATCCGGGAGTCCTGCCAGCACGTACGCGCCCAGCTGGGAACGCCTGTAACCCGCACGCACGAGATGCTTTACAGCGCGGTCGAAGTCAACGTCGCTTACCTTCCCGCTCATTTCGCGCTGACGGTCCGGATTCGCGGTTTCGTAGCTCAGCCACAGGGTCCGAAACCCCGTCGCGTGCATCAGTTGTGCCACGTCTTCATCAATCTCGCGGACGTGCAAGCCGTTGGGGGTGTGAAAGCTGGCACGGACCCGCAGACGCAGTAACTCTTCAGCCAAAACGTTGAAGTGGCTGTCGTGAGCCACCAAAAGCGCGTCGTCGAAGAAAGCGAAATGCTGAACACCTCGCTCGACACGCAGGTACGCGATTTCGCGAGCCACGACGCGTGGATCCCGTCTGCGGTAACGACTCGTCAGCAGGTGTGAAGCACAGAAGGGACAACGGTACGGGCAACCGAGCGAGGTCAAAAGGGCCGCACTGCTCAGACGCGGGTACAGGTGGTACGGCAGCCGCTCAAGCCCGGCAAACCAGTCGTCGTCGGGCGGATTGCCGTCCAGGTTCAGAGCCTCCCACAGTCTGCACAGGTTTTCCGCCGTCAACGGACCGGGTAGAACCAGGTCAGCCCCCGAGGAGGCCACCGCGTGCTCCCTACAGAGCGTTGCGTAGATGCCGCCAAGGATCACGGGCACGTCCGGCCAGTGCCTGCGCACCTGTCGGATCACCTCTTGCACACCTGGGTACCAGTAGGTCATTCCCGAGGTCACCAGCACCGCGTCGGGCCGGGCTTCGTTCTTTAGCCGATGCAGGAAGTAGTTCATTGCCCAACCGTAACGCGCAAAACGTCGTGGCACACCCGTAAGTGCCTCCGGCTTTGGAATGGGTACGCGGTGGAATTTGCCGGTACCGTCCCAGCGCTCTGGAGGCTTGTTCAGCCCACTGGCTCGAAGCCAACCCGGGTCGTGGCGATCTAAACAATCCAGTAGCCGCACGGTGGCACCAGCGTGCTCCAGCACAGCCGCCACGCTGAGCAGCCCCAGCGGTTTCACCCAGAAATCGTAGGCCGCAAAATCGGTAATCCAGGGATTGATCAACAGAAAACGCCGCATGCCAACTCGCTTTGCCAAGTGCACCCGAAAGAAGAAACGGGTCGTGACCGATAATCCGGGGCTTTACTTAGAACCGGATACGTGGATCGCAGTAGTGTCTTCCCAATTAAACACCCACTTGCCCCGCGCTTCTGTCGTAACGGTCGTGCCCCAGGTCAAACCGTCGCGCGCCGCAGAACCAGACCCGGTCGTGCATCCGTGTGCCGCCCATTGCGCACAACAACTGTCCCGTTCACAACCACAAGCTCGATGCCCACGGGGTAACGTTGCGGATCTGCGTAGGTGGCCCGGTCCGAGATCGTCTGCGGATCGAACAGTACAAGGTCCGCGTAGAATCCCGGTTCGATTTTCCCGCGCTGACGGAGTCCGAACTTCTGCGCGGGAAGCCAGCTTGTCCGTCGGATGGCTTCCTCGAGCGGCATCACCTTGCGTTCCCGCACGTAGTGGCCCAAGAAACGGGGAAAGGTCCCGTACGACCGCGGGTGCGGATGTCCCTCTCCGAGGATGCCCTCTGGCTCGCGAGCGGTTCCGTCGGAACCGATCATCGTGCGCGGGTAGCGCAGGATTTTCTCCAGATTCTCTTCACTCATGGCGAAAACAACGACCGAGACCTGGCCGTTTTCTTCGATCATCAACCGGCGCAGGAAATCCAGCGGCCGTTGATGCTCCTCCGACGCCAGTTCCAGCAACGACCTCCCCGCCCAGGGCTGACGCCCAGGGCTCCAAAGATCGGAGATTCGAATGTTCTTCCAACCACCCAAATTCTCCACTTTATCCAGGACGAAGCCGCTGATTTTCTCCCAGTCGCTGGCCTTTCCTAACCGGCGAACAAAAGCCTCCGTCCCGCCCTCGCGGGACCAAACCGGAAACAACGCCCGTGCCGTCGTCGAGTAGGCCGTGTACGGGTAGCGGTCGGCGTGGATCACCAGGCCCTCTTTGGCAGCGCTGTCAACCAGACTGAGAGCGCGTTCCACCAAGTGCCAGTTCCTCGGCTGGCAGGCTTTCAGGTGCGAGATCTCCACGGAGCAGTTAGCTCGTTTGCCAATCTCAATTGCCTCCTCCACCGCCTCAATCAAGTACACATCCTCGTTTCGCATGTGTGTGGCGTACACGGCGTCGAACGCCGGCAAAACACGCGCGAGTTCAACGATCTCGTCCGTCGTTGCAAACGCACCCGGTGCGTACTCCAGGCCGGTCGACAATCCCAAAGCTCCTTGATCCAGCGACTCGTTTAAAAGCCGCTTCATTTCTCGAAGCTCGCTTGTGTTTGGCGAACGATCCTCTTCCCCGACGACCGTTTCCCTTAAAGTTCCGTGTCCCACAAGCGTTGCGTAATTGTACGCAATCCCAACCCGCTCCAGAGCCTCCAGGAAGCCTGCAGCGTCCGTCCAAGTCGCCACCTTGCGGTATCTTTGGGCCCATCTTTGTTTTCGTTGTTCACCGACTGCCCCAACCAGCGGGAAAGGTGAAGCCCCACAATTTCCTGAAACTTCTGTGGTTACGCCTTGCTGCACTTTGCTTTGGGCCCGGCCGTCGACAAACAGCTCCAAGTCCGTGTGACCGTGTACGTCAATGAACCCAGGTGCCAACGCAAGCCCATCAGCCTCAACGACCTCCCTCGCTTTCCGTCCGGTCAGGGCTTCAACCGCCACGATTCGATCCCCACGCACACCAACGTCCGTGCAAACCGGTGGCTCACCTGTGCCGCTGTACACAAACGCGCCCCGGATGATCAGGTCAAATTCCGACCGACTGCAGTGCAACGCGAGACTTCCGCCCAGCACAGCACCGCCAGCCAAAAGCGACGACCGTCGAAGGAAGTCCCTTCGGGAGGTCACGTGAGACTTCATGGCACCTCCTGACTCAGGCATTTCCCGAAACTTCGGTGAATTCCAGAGAGACCCGGCGGTTTGCCAACGGCCAAAGGTAGGTAGAATCGTGGTGGAAATGCAAGGTCAACTTTCTACGCAGTCTCCCGCCGACGTTCGTAGCCGAAAACGCGCGTCTCCAAGC
The DNA here is from genome assembly GCA_964644845.1 of uncultured Cytophagia bacterium. Classification (GTDB taxonomy): domain Bacteria; phylum Zhuqueibacterota; class Zhuqueibacteria; order Oleimicrobiales; family Geothermoviventaceae; genus Geothermovivens. The sequence goes on from CAZXXS010000098.1 coordinate 8,286, forward strand.
AGAAAAACCCTCTGCCCGAAGGCGTCTCAGTCGAACACCGATGAAGGCGCCACTGGAGCTCTGTCAGGGCCATCCAAGCGGTACCGAAAACAGCGGCTGTTCCAAACCCGCGGCAGTCTCCAGGGACCAGATTTCGCCGGTGTGGTGAACCAAACTCCGGGAAGCACAGAGAGCGTGCGGCCCGTTTGGGTTTTCTCCAGGCCGTCGGGGATCCCGTCGGCGGCGGAAACACAGAGCAGTTTCTACCCCCACCTTGCCCCACGAGTCCATTTTACCAAGAGCAGCTTGGCCGCTCCGAGCTGACCGCGACCTCCACAGGGAAACGTTGAGCCTCCCGATGAACGCCGATCTCGTGCTTCGAACTGAATCGCCCTTCCCCAGGCCGTCTCTTAACGAACACAGTCTGCGGAGATGTCCTTGTGCAAGCTCCTCGATCGCTTCCCGTAGGCCCTTAAACCGCCCCTGAAGAAAAATCCCGCCGAAAGCGATTTGACGCTCGCCGCAAGCGTGGGAGGCAAAACACCAGCGGTCGATCGGGTAAACCTGAGGGGTACCCCACAGCCTCGGCGACACAACTTTCTCCTGTCGGACGGGATCTTCCGCGCTCCAGGCAACACGCTTCGTTGACCCAGCCTCGTCAGCGCATTTTCAGGGCAAGAACTGTGATGTCGTCGTACTGCTCCGCGTCACCCGCGAAGCGGCGCACGGCCTCAACCACCGTCTCCACGATTTCTCTTGCCGAAGCGTCGCGGACACCCAGCAGTACCTGGATCAGGCGCTCGTCTTCGAATTCCTCTTCTTTCGCGTTCTGGGCTTCAGTCACACCATCGGTGAACATCAGAAGGAGGTCTCCGGGATGAAGCTGAGCCTCACCCGCCTGGTACTCCACGTTGGGCAGCATCCCAAGCAGCAATCCGCCCTCCTCAAGAGTCTCCACACGACCGTCGCGCCGCACCAGGTAGGGGGGATTGTGCCCCGCATTGACGTACCGCAGGCGGCCGGTTTCAGCGTTGAATTCAGCGTAGAAAAAGGTCACGAACTTGTCGAAACCGGTGTTCGCGTGCACCAGGTCATTGATCCGGCCCACCATTTTGCCAAGGTCGGTCCCTGACTGGGCCAGCGTACGTAGGCTGGCTTGCACGTTAGCCATCAACAACGAGGCCGGTGTGCCCTTTCCGCTGACGTCCGCGATGGCCAAGCCGACAGACTGCTTGTCCAGGGGCAAGCAGTCGAAGTAATCACCACCGACCTGCCTGGTTGGAATGTTCACACCCCAAATCTCGGCGTTGTTCAGGTCAGGAAATTCCTTAGGGAGCAGCCCCTCTTGAATTTCCCGGGCGATCGCCAGTTCTTCTTCCAAGCGTTGCTTTTCCAGGGCCTCCCGGAAAAGACGAGCATTTTCCAGACTGATGGCCGCGTGGTTACCAAGAGTGAGCAGGAAAGAGAGGTCGTCCTCCGTGTAGTCACGGCCGTCCATTCGTGGACCCAGAGCAAGTACACCGCGCGTTTTCTCCTGCACACGCAGAGGTACAAGCACACGAAATCCTGCCTGAGCCAATCCGGGCAACGCCGCTGAGGTTTCCGTCCCTGCGTGCGCCAGCCGCACCGGTTCGCGCAACAAAGCAAAGGCCCTGCTGTAAAACGCTTCGTCCTCCCGCAACGCAGTTCCGGGCGACAAACCGCGAACCACCAGAAGCCGCGCCTCCCCTTCCAAAAGCTGCCACACTGCACAGGTCTTCGTCAGCATTTCGCCCATTGCAGCGAAACTCAGCGTAGCAGCAATGCGGTTCTCGTCAAGACTGGTGTTCAGCTCGCGACTGATCTCGAAGAGGGTGTTCATCTCCTGGAGCTTTCGGTCCAGGCGGCGATTCACACGGTTCAACTCCTCGAACATGAGGCCGTTTTCGATGGCCGTCGCCGCGATTCGGGCCAACGAGTCGAGAAAATCCAGCTCGGAGTCTTCGAAGTCACGTCCATTGATCTTCGGCCCAAAGGCTACCAGCCCAAGTTCCCTGTGACTGCTGATTAACGGCAGAACGAGTGAAAAACTCCAGTGCCTCAGCGCAGCTGCCCAGGGGTGTTGCGCGGATTCGAGGTCTGCAAGTCGGGTGGCTGTCGTCACCTGAGCTTCGCCGTCCAGGACCTTCCCCACCAGATCCTGACGGCCGCCTTTGACGACCTCCACGCGCAGCACTCCGTTGTTTTTGCGCAGCGCGACAAGCCCACGGGTCAGCATCAGGTGCCCCATCGGAATGTGCAGAAGCGTGTCCAGAATGGAACGTAAGCTCAGAGAAGCGTTCAGCAGTTGGCTCGCCTCGAAGAGCGCCTGGAGTTCAAAGAGTCGGCGCTCAAGGGCGGCGCCGGAACCAGCGCGGTCTCCTTGGGAAACTGGAGAAGACGTGCTCACTGTGGCTCCCCCGTGTCTACCGCCGCTGTTCGTCCTTCGGGACGTGTGCACTCTGACTTGTACCGATGAAAACCTCCTCGCTCCGCCGCGTTTCGCCCCCTTCGCCGACGAAATACTTCACCATCTTCACCTGGTTGCGAACTCCAGGCCGAATGTCGTACTTGACCTCGTCCATCAGCGTACGAATCAGGTAGATCCCCAGTCCGCCTACCCGGAGCTCGGCCAGGTACTCCTTGATGTCCGGCACTTCCACCGACTCGGGATTGAAACCTTTTCCCTGGTCCGTGACGATGACCGTCAGTTTGCTGTAGTCCAGCTTCACGACCACGTCAATCGGTTTGTCGCTTCCACCTTCGTAGGCATGTTTCACCACGTTCGTGCACGCCTCGTCGACCGCCAGTTCGATTTTGGCAACATCCTCGTCGTCAAAACCGGCTTTCTGGGCGATCCGGGCCACGAATTCACGGATGATTTCCAGGTTCTCAGTCCGGCTTGGGAGTTTCAACTGGTACACCGCACTTTCCTGGGCCACTGTTCTCACCTTGCCTCTGGTGGGCTTTCGGCCTCTTCGCTTCCACTCTCCCCCATCAGCTCTCGAAATCTCTTAAGCGCTTGCTTCTCTTCCTCGTAGACCTCGTACAGCAGCGGAAACCCGAGCAAATCGAAAACCCTGTAGATCTTCGGTGGCAGGTTCGACAGCTTGATGTCGCCGCGGTTGTCACGCATGGTTTCGATGAACCCCATGAACACACCCATTCCGGCGGAGCTGATGTAAGTCAACTCGGCCATGCTGACGATGACGTTGAACCGCTTTTCGTCAACGAGCTTTTGGAAAGCACTTTCCAGCTCCGGTGCCGTGTGGGCATCCAGGTACCCTTTCAGGTAAAGCGTTGTCACCGAACCGTCGTCCTTACGTTCCACCTCGAAACTGCTCATTTTCCCTCCGTAATTCCACACCTCGGTCTACGTGGAACCACCAAAATCGTTGCGTCTTGTGTTATCCAGGCAATGTTGCAGTTTGTGCGCCTTCATCCGTGAATCTGACAACGACAAACGTGAGATCATCGTGCCGCGCAGCCTTTGGTCCAACAAATTTGCGCACTTCGCCAACAATGGCCTCGGTCGTTTGCTCCACGGAGGCACCGTGCAGCTGCGACAGGAGCTGCGAGAGGCGTCCCTCCTCAAATTCTTCACCACGCGCGTTCCGTGCTTCGGTAAGACCGTCCGTGAAAAAAAGCAAGGTCTCGCCGGGCAGAACCGAGAAAGTGACCTCCTCGGTCAACTCCCCAAATTGGGGCCCGCGTGCCATGCCAAGGGCCACACCTCGCGGTTCCAGGAAGCGAACCGTGCCGTCCACCATGGTGTGCAGCAACGGGCTGTGCCCCGCGCGCGCAAACGTTACCTTGGCCCGCGCGAGATCGAGGACGGCGTAAATCACCGACACAAATGTGCGGCGGTCCATTCTACTCGAAAGCACGGCGTTGGCTTCCACCAGTACCTGGCGGGGTGGTAAGCCCTGCCGGGCAAGCGTCTCCACCACGCCCTTGGTTTCAGCCATGTAGAAGGCCGCCGAGGCCCCCTTACCAGCCACGTCAGCAATCACCACGCCAACCCGGTGTTCATCGAGCAAAAAGTAATCGTAGTAATCGCCACCGACATCGTTGGCAGTAAGACACACGCCACGCAGTTCCACTCCGGACAGCTTTAGCGGGCCAGCTGGTAGCAGCTTTCTCTGGGCCTCGCGTGCCACACGCAGTTCTTCCTGCAAACGCTGACGCTCGATCGATTCGCGCACAAGGCGGGCGTTTTCGAGGGCAACACCGGATTGATTGCCAAACGCTTCCAGCAACTCCGTGTCGTCGGGGGCAAACGCGAAGGGCTGGTAGCTAACGACGTAAAGCACCCCGTGCACTTTGTTCTTGCTGGCCACTGGTACAGCGGCCACGGACTGCCAGCGTGGTTCCAGTCGGTGGATGTCTGCCACGCGCGCATCCCGCCAGGCTTGCTGTGCCAACACGGTGGAACCGCGCTTCAGTACCAGGCCTGAGGCACCGTCCTCAAGATCCAGAAGACGGCTCTCGAGGTCCCCCGGTACCGCCCGAACTGAAGAAACCACGCGCAGGCGTCCATTTCTGCGCAACTCCAACCAGGCTGCGTCCCCTTCCGTTACCTCGGCCGCCAGCCGAGGAATGACCTTCACCAGTTCGTCCACGTCCAGAATGGAGCTCACCAAACCCGTTAGGCGCTGCAAGGAGGCCAGACCGCGGGAGCGCCGGTCGTATGCCTTGGCCGAAGGCAGACTCAACAGCAAGCCAATGGCCGCCATCAGCCCGTAGACAGCAGTGACGGTGGCCGTCAGAACAGCGAGCCCGGAAACCACTGGCGCCATCTGCTGCGCCAGCCTTTCACCTGCCAGCTTGCTCGCCGCCAGACCCAGACCAAACACGAACGCACTGGCCCAAAAAGAAGCGATTTTCTGCCGGCGGTAGAGCTGGTGAATCCAGCCCTGGCGGAATCCGTTGACCACAGCGAACAGAACCGCGAGGAGAAGTACGACGCTTTGCAGGTGCCCCAGGTCCACCCCGCTAACGGTACTCAGGTAACGCAGGAGAACGTAGCCTGCTCCACTCACCGAAAGCGCCGCGAAGTTTCTCGCTGTCGAGCGCGTGCGCCGTACGAAAACCAGCTCCCGAAAGTTCAGCCACAGCGCAGCAGCTACGAACGTGCCGACAACGAGAAAAAGCAGGTGGGCCACGAAAAAAACCGTCGGGTCAGGAATACCGACGCCCTCGAGAAGGCCTTGCGGGAACAGACTGCCGAACAGCAACCCGAACTGCCCCAGCAGAAGCCAGCGCAATCGTTCGGTTACTCCGGCGGAGGTGAAACTCTCGTTCCTACTCGCCCAAAGAAAAGCGAACACGCAGCCCAGCAGCGCCAGCGTCTCGCGAACGAAGAACAGTGCGTCGGACCCCGGTCCTCTCCCCACACTGGTCAGGGCCGACAGAAAAAGGGCCGCCACCGAAAGACCAGCAAACAGACGACTGTTTCTCCGAACAGCGATTCCCGGAAGACCGCTTTCCGCTTTAAACCCCTTTCTCAACAAGCTCGCACCTGCCGCTTACCTTACGTTGCAGAAACTGCCGCCCCACGCTTCGCTCGGCCTGTGTACCTCCGGAACGACGTCTCCCTCTTCTACCTCGGCTCAGGGACTCAGCGAAATTCCGACCGGTCCCGCGGTAGTCAAGATCCCCCGTGACCCGGCCCGAATCCGCTTTCCAGCACTCTCACGACAATCAGCGTCATGTCGTCGTGCTGTGGACCACGACCCGAAAAGCGCTGAACCTCGTCGTAAATCAGGTCCAAGATCTGGCTGGCCGACAAGTCGTTGGAAGCGGTGCGCAGCAACTCGCCGAGCCTTGCCTCACCAAATTCGTTTTCGGCGCTGTCCATCGCCTCGGTAAACCCATCCGTGTACAGGACGAAAACGTCGCCGGGGTAGATTCGCATCCGGCTCTCCTCGGTTACTTTCTCGAAGAGTGCGGTATCCGCCAGGCCCAGGGCAAGGCCTTTTGGCGCAACCGGCATGGGCTCCGCTTCGGCTGAGCGGGTGTGGCGGAGAAGCAGCGGATTGTGTCCAGCCCGCGCGAACGCAAATTCGCCCTTCTCCACGTCGAAAATGCCGTAGATCATGCTGATGAAACGCGTGCGCTCGGCATTCTCGTAGAACAGTTCGTTGACGCGCACAAGGACGTCTTTGGGAGAATCGGACTGTCGGGCGAAGGCGCGCAAGAATCCTTTCGTCAGCGTCATGTAAAAGGCAGCGCCGATGCCTTTGCCAGAGACGTCGCCGATCACCACCCCCAGACGTGCCGGGCTGAGCTTGATCAAGTCGTAGTAGTCGCCCCCTACCTCGGCAGCGGGTACACAACGACTGGCGACATCCAGCCCCCGAACCCGGGGCGTCTCTTTGGGCAAGAACGTCTGCTGGACGTGTCGGGCAATCTCAAGCTCCCTACGAATCCGTTCGCGCTCAGCCAATCGGTGGATGTAGGAGGGCTCGAGCTCAACCAGTTCCTCCTCGGGAACGTTCCGGCGCACTGCCAGCACACCGAGAAGAAGTAACGCCACCAGCAGTCCGGTAAGCTCCAGTCCGCTGGTTCTGAGGCCGGCCGACATCAACACTGTGCCACTAAACACCACATTTTGCACAAAAACCGCGGCGAAAACGGTCACCAGATCGTGCCACAGGAACACCGCAGCCAGCAGCAATCCGTAGAGGCCGGCTCGGAGCATCTCCCCCCCGTGAGGATGAATCCAAACGGACATCAGCGAACTGCCGCTCAGCACGCCGATCACAAATCCAGCTACAAGCAACCAGCCGGTGCGTCGCACAAATCGACGCAGAAAGGAGAGGGCAAAGCCACGGTACGCCAGTTCTGACGTGACGACCAGGGCCAGCGTCCCCGAAAGCGTCAGCACAAAAGGCATTTCCGCGGACAAAAGCGCGTACGGAGAACCCAACAGAAAAACGGCTCCGCTGACCCGTCTGTAAACCACATCTAACAGTGAAATGGCACCCAAAAGGGCACCCGCCCACGCAAAACCGTAGAGCACACTGCGACCGACGTGCCGGTTCAGGACCTTTCCCTTGAAAAGAACGGTAGCGGAAGTAACTTTCTCTGGCCACACATCCCTGGCCACTGAATCCGTTACCGCCACGAGGAAAATGACTGCGGCTACGTTGAAAAGCGTCGCGAAAACGGAGCCCACGAGAATTTCGAACTGCGACGAGCTCCCTGACAGGCGAATCGCATTGTAAGTGGACACCAGGGTCGCAATCCCGATCACGACCGCGGGCCAGATGCCCATCGCCAGGTCCATCTGGTCCGCCCGCAAACGCCGGACAGCCAGCACAGCCACCACAATCACCAGGGTCAAGAGCCAGAGGAGCTGGGGAAGACTCTCGCGGCTGGACTCTTTGGGTACACGGAAGGGCGAACCGGGAACGTAGCTGCGGTTGTAGCGTACTACGTTTTTGCGTCCTACGGCCACGACGTGGAACACCGTTTCCCCCGCTACGGGTTGTTTGTCTTTCCAGGCAAAAACGTGCTGCCCACGCCCCAAGACAGACCTGGGCACGTCCGCTGCCAGTACGGGTACGAGCCTGGAAGAATCCACCAGAGCGACACGGGAAAGGAAGTCCCGTGCCAGACGAAAAGCTGACAGGCTGTCCAGCGCACTCTGGCTTTTCTCAGCGTTTCCCTTTCCTTCCCGGCGACTGAGCCCAACCAGGCGTCCGTGGGTGTCGAGGGTAACAGTCAGCTGGCCACCCAATTTGCTGGCCATGGCTTGCAGGGCTTCTTCCTCGGAGGCGTAGTAAGCCTGGTCCCAGAAGCTGGCTTTCGCCCATTTCACTTTCCAGGCGAAAGCGGGAATGCTGTCGCGGGCAAGTTGGTTCGCCGCGCTGCACCCAAACGTCGTTTGCAGATAGCCAAGTTGTTCGCGATCTACGACAAGGCTGGCAGAGAGGCTCGTGTTCTCTGAGTCGGAAACCCAGCGGCCCGCGATTTCTGTCGCCCGACGAATCGCCTCCTCCCGAGGGACATCCAGACGCACCCCGAACACCGGGTAGAGCCTGGGCGCCACCACAGCGAAAACGGCGAAACCGACCAGGCCCAAAGTAGCGAACAGCAACCCCTGTTTCTCTCGTAAGCTCACTGATCCACGCCCTCAACACTTACCCGACGGCCCGTTCCGGGTGTCTCCCAGTCAACGAAACGCTGTTCCCAGTCGCAAAAAACCAACGGTTACAGGCCGCAAGGTCTGCACTCTGGGTACGCAGCTGTGCCCCGTGTGTTTCGCAAGACTCCGGCTTCACACGGTTCGACATCGACGCCGCCAAAACGACAAGCTCTTTCACTCTACTGCGACCAGCGTGGGGAAAACCATTTCCTCGTAGCGACCCAGCTCGTTTCCGTCGCCATCGAGACGGACCACCAGCCCTGCCCTCGCGTCCGCCACGACAACCCCGGCGTCGCACCAACTCCAGGCCAGGTCGCGCACTTCCTGCCAACCGGTACTCAGCGCCAGCAGTCCCCCTTCCTTGTCGATTCGTACCACTCTCTGGCCAGAAACCCCGGTCTCGTCTGCGAACCAGCACTCGCCCCCGTGGGGGCTGACGGTCAGCGCGCGAACGCCCTGGAGTCCTGTCGCAACGGTCGACCATTTTCGCAGGCGACTGTCGTAGTGGTAGAGGGCGGAACGGTCTGCAACCCACAATTCCAGCCCCTTGGCATCGGTTCCAAGGGCCACAGGGTCTTTGAGGGTGTAGGGGCAACGTTTATCCACCGCAGAAGATGGCCCGGGGTAGTGGAGCACCGTACGTTTCGCCGCATCAAGCACCCAGTAGCCCCCACCGGACGAGATGGCTACGTCCGCTGGGCGCTCGGTTCGGTCATCTACCCAAATCACGTCCCCGTCTACACCCACTTTTGCGACAACTCCGCCGTAGCGATCCGCCACCAGCAGGCTTCCGTCCGACGGAAAAAGCACTAAGTTCCAGGGTCGCCAAAATCCGCGCAAGCGAAACAAGAAGCGACCGTCTCTCAGAGCCATTCCCACAATGGATCCGTCGAGCCCGTCGGCCACCCACACGCGCCCACGGCTGCGGTCAACGGTGAGTGCGTCGGGGTAGTCCACCAAACTCGAGCGCCAAATCGGGTGAGCAGCGTCGTGTGAAAGCCGCGCCACCAGACCCTCGGAAAGATCGGCAACCACAACGGTTGTCGGACCCGGTAGCACCGTAACTGTGTCTGACGGCGGACTCTCGAAATCCTCGCCAACGGCCGTGATTGTGTAACTGTACCGCAGCCCGTACTGCACTGGGGCATCCACGGCGGACGCTGCTCCGCCCGGAAGTGCGGCAATCATCCGGAAAGTGTCGCTGCCAACGCGTCTCCACACGCGAAATCCGCGGAGTCCCTCCAGCGGAAGGGCATCCCACCGAAGGAATACAGAGTCACGAATCGAGTACACCTGTAACCCGGTCGGCCTCCCGTGTGTTTGCGGGTTGGCCGGGTCCAGAGGATTCAAGCGTTTCCGGTCCGTACAGCTCGAAAACAGAACCACGGTGGCGAGCAGTGCCGTGAAGCTGGTTTTCCAATTCCATGACCCAAGGCAACCGCCCGCAAGCGAATGCAACGCAGTGTCGCCGGGGCCGGGCAGGAGTTGCTTTCTCAAGGAAACGCGCAACGAAGTTGACCTCGTGTTCAGGAAAACTGGAATTCGCAGGAAAAACAAGACTCAACGCCGCCCAAAATAGCAAACCGGCGGGTGGAAATCAAGCGGTTTGGCCTCCCCGGGGATCAGATCCAGGGCGGTGCAAAGAATCTCGCCGCCTGGGAGGGGGTTCTTCAGCAAACGGGAGGTGTGTCCACCCGAGGTCAAACCGTCGGCCTACAGAAGGGCGCGCGCCGCCTGAAGGCGGCTACGCTGGCAGCGAGCGGCTCGCCTGGCGCCGCTACCAGGCAGTCGTGCTATCAGAGGAGGGCCCGTGCCTCAAGCAGCAAAGCCACGATAAGCAGAACGGGCTTCAGCCGGTTTCCGTCTGAGGTAGCCGGGGACTTCAGCCAAAGGCGAAAACTGGACGCCGAGCCGAATGCTGTTTCGGAAACGCCTTTCCGCCCGGGGATCCAATCCCCGGGCTACATTGAAAAAGCGCCGCCTGAAGGCGGCTTCTTCTACCAGACTACCCACACAAGCAGAACCGGCTTTAGCTGGTTTTCATCTGGCGTAGCCGAGGACTTCAGCCAAAGGCGAAAACTGGATGCCGAGCCGAATGCTGTTTCGGAAACGCCTTTCCGCCCGGGGATCCAATCCCCGGGCTACGTTGAAAAAGCGCCGCCTGAAGGCGGCTCGCTCACGGAGAACGCAGCAGTACCCGGCGGAAACCCCACGGTGTGGTGCGTACCGACAGTAGCCCGCGCCCCGGGGCGCTTAGATGCTCACCAAAAC
>CAZXXS010000099.1:0-19985 GCA_964644845.1 uncultured Cytophagia bacterium
GCCTGCCTTGCCCGTGTAGAACGTCTCACGGATCGGCCGTTTGTGTTCCCTCCCTTTCGGTAGGCCGGCGTTGAGAGACGGTCCGGGCGCCCGTGTACGCAGTTTCATTGGAACGGCCGCAGCGTTCGGGAATACTCAGGAATCTTTCCTGCACCTACGAAGGCATTCCGACTTTGCAGCCATGTGGTTACGGATCGGAAACGTGCCTGGCCTGCGAGGTCTGACGAACGGCGTGTGGTGGATGGCGCTTGCCCCCTACGGCGGGCTAAGTGGGGCAAAGGGAAGGGGCCGGCCCGAGCCAGGAACCTGACTGGTCGGCGAGAGGAGAAGCGAAGCTAAGGGGTACGGCGCACGTGGCGACGCCGGGCGTTCGACTGGCTTGTGCAAGGCGAGCGCGATTCGAAGTGGCGGTCGGTTGCGGCGCTGGAGTGGTCTTCGCAAGAAGGAAATCAAGGACGGGTTCGACGGAGCGCCGGGAACACAACGTAGGGGAGTCTGGACGGGTGGAATTGGCCTTCGGGAGACGACGGGCGGCAGCGGTCGGTTGAGATTCTCGCGGGGACGAGCGTACGTACGGCGTCGAGAAACCGAAGTGGACGCGCAAGAGCGAGGGATGCGTGGGCGAAAAGGTGAGCGGTAGTAGAGAGCGATGGCGGGTGGACGAGATCGTTGGTGTGGAGCGACGAGGAGGTGGGTGGACGGAACGGTAGCAACCTGGTCGCGTTGCGGACGCAGGAGGAAGGCAGGTGTTCGGTTGTTGCGGGAGGGCGGCTGATGTGTGTCCAGGGAGGCAGGTGGGACGAGTTTGTTGACGGGAAGGCCAACGGGCGTGGCAACCGGAGCAGCTCAGGAACGGCGGGTAGAACGGGTTGTCTGAGGAAAATGCGGAGAGCGAAAGGGAGGAACTTCTCGTACGGAACCTGGTTTCACATGTGAAATCGTGGGCTAAGTTGAGCACGTGAGAGAGGGTTAAGTTAGTCGGGAGAACAGGGCATGCAAGGGACTGGCGAGGTGCCTGCGAAGTTGGATTACGGTGCAGACGGCCTCCTGGTGGTTGACCGCGAGCTGAACGTTGTCAGTTGTAGCGAGGAGGCAGAACGGATCCTGGAACGGCCAGCGGTGTTCACCGTGGGACGGCCGATAGAGGAGATCCTTGGCAGTGTGGTGGGACAGGAGGGATTTCCGCTACGGGAGACGCTCCAGAAGGGCGTTGTTCACGCCAATGTTCGGCTGGATGTGAAGACGCCATCTGGGGTGACGAAGCCACTGAGCGTGAGCTTCAGCCCGCTACGTGGTGTGGACGGTGAAGTGCGGGGAGTCGTGGTCAGTTTCCGTGACGTTGAGGAGATGGCGCGGCTTTGGGACGAATTGCTGGAGCGGACCCGGGAGCTCGAGCTCGAGCGGAATCGGCTGATCGGGATTCTGAACAGCATCACGGACGGGGTGTTCACGATCGACGAGAACTGGCGGATTACTTCCTGGAACAAGGCGGCGGAGGAGATCACCGGCTACGGAGCGGAAGAGGCAATCGGAAAACCCTGTGCAGAGGTGCTGCGTGGCGGGAAATGTGGCAAGGACTGCCCGATGCAGCGGACCCTGGAGCGGGGAAAGCCGACCCTGAACGTTGAGGTGGAGATTCTGCACAAGTCGGGTCGTCTGGTCCCAATCAGCGTAAACACGGCGCTGCTTTACGACGAGAGCGGTGAGGTCATCGGCGCCGTGGAAACGTTTCGAGACCTGTCGGCGCTGAGGCGTTTGACCAGGGAAGTGCAGGAACGCTACGGGTTTGGCAACATCGTCGGCAAAAGCAAAGCCATGCAGGAGGTTTACGAACTCCTGGATCTGGTGGCGGAAACCGATGCGACGGTTTTGATCTTGGGCGAAAGCGGGACGGGAAAGGAGCTGGTGGCCCGCGCAATCCACTACAACAGCCCGCGCAAACACGGCCCGTTCGTGGCGGTGAACTGCGCGGCTCTCACGGAGACCCTTCTTGAGAGCGAACTCTTTGGTCACGAGAAAGGGGCGTTCACCGGGGCGTTCCGATCCAAGCCCGGGCGTTTTGAGCTGGCAAACGGTGGGACGCTCTTCCTGGACGAAATCGGCGAGATCAGCCCGGCGGTGCAGGTCAAATTGTTGCGCTTTCTGGACCAGCGCACCTTCGAGCGCGTTGGCGGGACCGAGCCGATTGCCGTGGACGTACGGATCATTGCAGCAACGAACAGGGATCTGTGGAAAGAGGTCAAAGAAGGGAGGTTCCGTGAGGACCTTTTCTACCGTCTCAACGTTGTACCGATCCACCTTCCGCCGCTACGCGAGCGCAAAGACGACATTCCACTGCTGGTGGAGCACTTCCTGGAGAAGCTGAACGCCCGCTTGCGCCGAAACGTGAAGCGGGTGTCAGCGGAAGCCATGCAGTGCCTGCTGGAGTACCCGTGGCCCGGCAACGTGCGGGAGCTTGAGAACGCAATCGAGCAGGCGCTCGTGCGTTGCCGCGGGGAAGAGCTTCAGCCGGAGCATCTGCCAATGCAAGTCTGCAGCAAAGCCATGAGGCAAACCCTGGATCTGGGGGCTGCCGATCTGCTGGACGCTGCCGAGCGGCAGGCCATTTTGTTGGCCCTTCACGAGAGCGGAGGAAAACGTGCCGAGGCAGCACGTCGCCTGGGCGTGAGCAAGGTGACCCTCTGGAGAAAGATGAAGAAGCACGGACTGGTCTGAGAGGCAGAAGCCTGCGAGGGGAGAGAAGCCCAGCGGAAAGGCCGTGTGCTGCCGCAGGACTGGAAGCCGGTGGACCCCGTGACAGGACCGCACCGTGTGCGAATCCTGCGGCAAGCCCCCGGACAAGGCCCGTGTGCTGGGAGGTGCGAAGGCTGTCTCGTAAACCGCTTTCAGGGCGCGGCCGAGAGCCGTGGGAATTGCTCCAACACTGTGGAACACGCTTGCTTCGACAGGGCTGGCTCAGGGGCGCACGCACGCGCGAGCGGCACCGGAAAGACAGCTACCGGGGTTCCTCCGCTCGGGGGTAACCACTACGCACCGCCGGCCACAGTCCGTAAGAAACCACCCTGACCAGCACCTGGAGCTACTCAGCGAGGATGTCCAGGGACCCCACCCCGGCTTTCACGCGTACGAGCAAGCCGGGCCGCGTCTCGCTGTAGGCGGCGGATTCGTAGCCACCCCTGATTTGCCGAAAGTGCCCGTCCACCTCTACACTGGACACCAATTTCTTGGAGATTTCGAACCGCACGGGAAGATCCGGCGGGACGTGCAGCGTTGTGCTGCCGACGCCCAGATGAAGCTCAAGAACGGAGCTTTGGACAAGCTTCCGGTCGCCCGACAGATCCACGTCGATTTCACCGACACCGCCGTCGATCTGGGCACTCTCGAAGTTGGCGTTCAACAGATGCCGTACGGTGAGATCGCCGATCTTGTGCTTGATTTTAAGGCGGTGCAAAAGTTCCGGATTGGGCTTCGAGAAGTCGAGAAGGGTTTCTCCTGCCAGGATGTCGAGTTTCAGCCATTCCAGGCGCAGTCCACCAAGCCGGAGCTCGGTTTCACTGGCCTTGCTTCGCACAGTAAGGCCGAAGGGGGCGTTGGCTGGGACGCGTACGTTCAAGAAGGCGAGGTGCTCTTTGCCAGCCTTGCCTTGTTGACGAAGCCAGGACCGGACGTTCAGATTTACGCGAAAGCGGCGTATGTCCGGGTCGACGTCGTGCCGGTAGGAAACCACTGAGCTGTCGTAGTCGACCGAAAGGACAAGCTGGCCGCTGTCCGAAGGTTGGACCAGAATCACGCCTGTGTCAACATTCAGGCGCAAGGAGAATGCTTGGTCCTGGCTGATCGGTTGTGCGAATTCCCGGTGCACGAGCTGGCCAGAGTAGACGCGGGCCGCGAAAACGGACACAGCCAGAGGAAAACAAAAAAACAACGAACGTCGCATCTTTTCCACCCTCATTTCCAGATTCCTTTTGCGCGTTCCCGTTTACCCGCAGTTTTCGAGGCTTTGCTTACACAGCGCGGCCTCAGGGCCGGTAGGCGGTAGGGGGACCTGAATCGGTCGCACCGGGCCGGGGTTCTTCCTCCTACTGAGCTGTGGTTGCGCTAACCCACCGGGCAGCCGGCGCGAGAGCCGCAGACGTGACGGCCCCGAACCGTCGGAAACTTGGGGCGAGTCCGCTCCGCGACGATCGGCGCCGGTAGGCTGTCGGTCAAAGGCCGCACTGCTCCCGTCACCTTTCCTGGAGGTGCAAACGTGAAATTCTCAGAAGAGGCGACGGTCCGGCACGCGGACTGCTTGGCATTCGCGTCTACGAAGGAAAACAAGGATGGTTTCAACCGACGTCGCCTACACGAAGAAAACGAGTCGGCCCAGAGGCCTCTGGGTACGGGCCGCTCGTGTTTGGAATTCGGGGAACGAAGGAAGAAACCGTTCGGCCAGCCGTCGTGGTCAACCCCTGCAATGGTGCCCGGAGGGGAGGGGGTTGGAGGTGTCCGGGTGCGACCGTTTGGGGGCGTCCTGTTTCCTCACCTGGCCGTGAGAAGGAACTGCCAGGGCGTTGCCCTGGCGAACGCGTCCAGGTACGGGCGAACGTGCCTCGAAAGACTGCTGCCACTCGAGTGCGCAGGAGCAGGCCTGATCGGCCTGGAAAGCGCAGCGAACCAGGGAGGAGCGCTGTTCACGACGGGCCCGCAGTGGATGCAGTCCTGAAACCAAAATGGTCGAGATCAGCCGGCGCCTCGTTTCACATCTGAAACGCTTGGCGTGGCCGAGTTCGGAAGCCGTTTCGTGTAACTCTTTGAAAACACGGTGTCTGTAATCTGGGTGGTGGCGTTGGCACAACCCTTGTTGCAGGGGTGGGTGGCGTTTTGGCACTACGCGTCGAAGCGAATCAAAGGAGGTGAGATCATGGGCTGGGGATTTCGGCACATGTACTACCTGACGGGCCTTCCGGGCTGGGTGAGATTCGGCTACAGTCCGGGGTGGGGAGCACTGCCACCGGGCGCCTACTACCTGCTTTACGGTCAGTGGCCTACGCCGCAAATGCAGGCCTGGTGGGACGCGTACCAGTCCGGTCAACTCGCGTGGCCAGGGGCAGGCATGCCCTACGCTTACGGCTACCCACCGGCGTCGGCCGAGGATGAACTGAAGTGGTTAAAAAACCAGCAAGAGGTGCTTTCCAAAGAGCTCGAACGGATTCAGCAGCGCATTGAGGAATTGAGCAGGAAGACGGACGAGAAATAACATATTTTTCCGCTGGAGGTGAAGGTCATGCCGTTTTACGGAGGTTTTTGGGGCTACGGATACGGCTGGGGACGAGGCTGGGGTAGAGGTCGCGGTTGGGGTGGAGGATGGGGTCGAGGCAATCCCTACCCCTTCTGCCGTGCGTTCCCCTGGCTGCCGCGCGGTTGGTGGGCCATGCCCTGGGCGACGCAGTACGGAGCCCCGTTTGTGGGCTACCCGGGCTACGCCGGGTACACGGGGTACGGTGCCTACCCGTACTACGGTGGGGGCTACACCTACGGCTACCCGGCGCCTGGAACTGGCGCGGCACCGAGGTCGCAGCAAGGGTAGCAGGTGAGCGGCTGGCGGCGGCGTGACACGTTGCCGGTCCAGCCGCCGACGTTCTCCGTGAGGAAAGGACACGTGGTTGTAGCGGACGGCGAACGGAATTCGGGAGGTGTGTTGGTTCGAAAATGGGCGGGTACCGGAGCGGGGTTTGGGTTGTTACCGGTGCTCCTGGTTTCTGACAGAAAGGTGGTGAGGTCGCGATGAGGGTTGTCGTTACGGCATCTGGGCCGGATCTGGACGCGCCAGTCGATCCCAGATTTGGGAGGGCGCAGTATTTCATTTTCGTGGACACGGAGACACTGGAGTTCGAAGCAGTGACGAACCCGTTCGTGGCAGCCGTCGGTGGGGCCGGGATCCAGGCCGCCCAACTGGTTGCGAACCGTGGAGTTCAGGCGGTGATCAGCGGAGCGGTGGGACCCAATGCCTACCAGACATTGTCGGCCGTTGGTGTGCCGATCTACCAGGCTCCGGGCGGCACGGTCCGCCAGGCGGTTGAGGCCTTCAAGGCGGGACAGCTGGCGGCGATTTCGCAGCCTACGCCCGGGGCCGGCATGGGCGGGGGCTACGGTATGGGCTTCGGTCGAGGTGGGGGCTTCGGACGTGGCGCTGGGTTCGGACGAGGTTTTGGTCGCGGAATGGGCATGGGACGCGGCGCCGGGTTCGGGTTCGGCGCTGGAATGGCACCGCCGCCACCACCTCCGCCACCGGGTGCTGCTCCACCTCCACCGCCGGGACCGGCGGACGAGGGTGCGGAGCTGGAGAACCTGAAGCAAGTAGCGCAGCAAATGGCGCAACAGCTCGAGCAGATCAATCGACGGATTGAGGAACTCGAGAAAAAGGTTCGAAAGTAATTGATCTTACGGGGAGCAGCCGGGCCGGGTGGGAAACGCCACCGGCCCCGGGATTGCCCGGTGGCAGCGGAAGGTCGCAGAGGTGGCCAGTGCAGGCGCCGGGTCTGGTTTGCGTAGGGCATTCGGAAGGGAGGAGAGTGCGTGAGTGCTTACAGTGTAGACCCGGGGCGCTGCAGGGCGTGCGGTGTGTGTGGGCGCCTCTGTCCCGTTGGTGCGATCGATCTTTCGCGGGGGTACGCGCGGATTTTGGACGACAGGTGCGTGAACTGCGGAATTTGCGCCGAGAAGTGCCCGTTTGGCGCCATTTCCACATCCGCGGAAATGCCGGTTCTGACCTTTGCTGACGGAGGGGAGCCGCGAGGCGAGTCTAATGTGCCTGGCGACGGGGCCGAGGGCTCAGGGAGCTGGGGTTACACGTGGAGAAGAGGCCCACGTGGCTGGGGAAAAGGACGTGGTTTGCGGTGTGGGCGAGGTGGAGGTGGGCCTGGCAGTGGCGGTGGGCGTGGCCGCGGCCGCGGTTTCGGAGCGGCGTACGGCGGTGGCAGAAGGACTGGGTTTGGAAGAGGCTGGCGATGATTGCAGCTGAACAAACGCTGGTTGAACGTGGCTTCCGACTCACGGGCCAGCGCTACGAAGTGATTGAGCTGTTGCGGCGCACCGGCCGCCACATGACAGCGATGGAGATCTACGAAAAACTCCGGGGTACCAGAAAGCGGGTGAGTCTCGCAACGGTGTACCGGACCCTGGCCATTCTGGAGGGACTTCGGATTGTGCGGCGGGTGGAGCTGCCGGACCACCCGGCGGTGTACGAACTGGTGGCGTCAAACGGAACAGTGAAGCCGCACGGTCACCTGGTTTGCACGCGCTGCGGAGCGGTTGAGGATGTAGAACTGACGGCCTTGCCTGACGTGGACGAGCTGGGACGTCGTTTGGGTGCCGAGCGTGGGTTTCGCGTGTGCGACATCCAGGTGGTGGTCTACGGTCTGTGTGCTCGGTGCAGCGCGGAGGACGCGACGAATTGAGAAGGGCCATTTATTTTTACCCTCAGGCTGCGAACGAATCGCAGTTGCAGACGCGCGTCTCTGGCCTGCCGTGTTTTGACCTTCTCGTGTGGACGGACCGAACCAAAACGGGAGGCGGGCGAAGCTGTGCCTTCGGCGGTGTTCAGTGGACCCTGGGTGTGGCTTGGGTCGGCGGTCGGGTTTGGCCGGGCGTCCGCGGAAATTGGGCGGCGTACGGGCAGAAAGCTCGGTTCAACCGGCTGTAACCCGTCGTCAGGAAGCTTTTGCCTTTTTGGGGCGGGACCGGACGGTGCCGGTGAATTGGGCGCAAGATCGGGTTCCGAAAAGGTTTGGCCGGAAAAGAAGCGTTGTCGGTAAAGGAGGCGGCGGTACGCAAACAAACTCGTGCGGAGAGGAGCTGTGGAAGCGATCTGGGGTGTCACGAAGCACGCGCTGACAATCACGCTGTTTGTGGCCGTGATGATGCTCCTGGTGGACTACTTCAACGTGGTCACCCGGGGGCGTCTGACGTTGAGTCTGCGTGAGAGTCGGTGGAGGCAGTACGTGGTGGCGTCTTTTCTGGCCGCCACGCCAGGTTGCCTCGGGGCGTTCATGGACGTCTCGTTCTACGTGCACGGCATGATCTCGTTTGGCGCCATTGTGGGGGCCATGGTGGCCACTTCAGGTGACGAGGCTTTCGTGATGCTCGCCCTGTTTCCTGACAAGGCCCTGGTGCTTTTCGTGGGACTCTTTGCTCTTGGAATCGTCTTCGCGTGGTTTGTGGACTGGCTCGCGCCCAAACTGGGAATTCAGGCCTGCGAAGAGTGCCAACTCCAGCAAGTTCATCCTGCCCGGGCTTTCGAAGCCTTTTCGCGCGAGTACCTGGCCGAAAACTTCGTGAGGATCTCGGCAGTGCGCGCGGCGCTGCTCGCGCTGGACGTTCTCGCTCTCGTCGCGGTGCTGCTGGGCTGGATCGGTCCCCAGGTGTGGAACTGGAAGCGCGTGACCTTTGCGGCCCTGCTCGGGATTTCGGCGGTCATCATTGGGAGCGCGACGGAGCACTACGTTCAGGAACACATCTGGAAACACATCGCGCGGAAGCACCTGTGGCGTGTCTTCCTCTGGTCTTTCTTCGCGATTCTGATTGTGGATGTCGGTCTGCGGATGTGGAATCTCGAGGCCTTTGTGGAGAAGCACCTGATGTGGGTGCTGTTGATCGCAGTCCTGGTTGGCATCGTGCCCGAGTCCGGGCCGCACCTGGTTTTTGTGATGCTTTTCGCGCGTGGCCTGGTGCCGCTTTCTGTGCTGGTGGCGAGTTCAATCGTGCAAGACGGACACGGTTTGCTGCCGCTTTTGTCGTACAGCGTTAAGGACTCCTTGCGTGTGAAGTTGTTCAATCTGGCTCTGGGTCTTCTTGTTGGGGCTGTGATGCTGGCCGCGGGTGTCTGAAACGGACCGTCTCTCACGTTGTGCCGCGCGCTCAGCGTGAGAGTTGAGAAGAAAAGGGAGCACGTTGCTTAGAGTCCGGGCGCAGCCCGACAGCCATTTCACGATTGCAGACCTGAGCCAACAAGAAGGTGCAGATGTCAGAAACGAGAGAGCTTCTGCACGGAAACAATTTTCAAATGGAGGAGGTGAGAGCGATGCCGTTTGGAGATGGAACTGGACCGTTCGGAGGTGGCGGTGGTCGCGGCAGGGGGATGGGTCGAGGACGAGGGGGAGGTTTTGGCGGTGGACGTGGCATGGGTGGTGGTAATCGACCGGGGGCCGGCCCGGGTGGCAACTGCGTGTGCCCGAACTGCGGGACCGTCGTACCACACGAGGTGGGTGTGCCGTGCTACACGATCAGTTGCCCAAAGTGCGGCACCAAGATGATCCGCCAGTAGGACCGCGTGGCGTGTTGGCCGGTTCCGGTCGGAGAGCTGAAGAAACTACGGCGTTTGTGACCTGAACCGAGGCGTGGGGCAGCGTGGTCGTTGGGGCCCACGCCTCGGGACCGGCGAGACCGACAACTGCTTCCGATCTGGTGACTGACCGGCGGGGACACGGTGAGGTGCGCTCCGGGTGCGTTTTGACCGGCAGGGGAAGCGCTTGCCGGGGGAATGCGGTAGACGTGACCAGGGGAGCGCCCGAGGGCATGCCAAACCAGGGAAACCTCGACGCGCTTGAGTGTGTTGCGTAGACCCCGTGCGTTGTCTGTCTGGCCCCTCGAACCGGAGTTGGGGAGTGCGGTGGTTGCGTAAGAGGTTTCGCGCACCGGGTAGCGGAGTTGGCCCGTCAGCGTTGCAACAAAGAGGCGGGTAACAAAAGGTAACGGGAAGCCTCTCGGAGGTGACTGCTGGAGAGAGGGGCGGGGACAGGGTCGGAGCTTGCAGGTGTTTCCCGGACGCACAGGGGAGCAAGGTGGAGCTGGGTGACCAGCTTAGGCGCGGATCCGGAAAAAGGTGGACCCAGGTACGGACGCAAGGGTGAGCCGCAAGACGGGAGCCGAGTGGGAACAGGGTTGTGAAAACACTTCACCTTGAAAAAGCGGAGAGACTGGCGGCGCTGTCCGTGGCGCTGAACCTTTTTCTGGTTGGGTTGAAGTACGGACTGGCGCAAGCGAGCGGCAGCCGCGCTTTGATGGCTGACGCGGTGCACTCCCTGACGGACGTGGTTGCGTCGTTGAGCCTCCTTCTGGGGCTGCACGTGTCCAGGCGGAAGTCGCGACGCTTCCCGTACGGGCTCTACAAACTGGAGAACCTGGCTGCGCTGGTCACCTCGGGTCTCATTCTCTACGCCGCGTTCGAGATCCTGATGGACGCTCTGCACGCGCCGTCGGGACAGGCACTTCGGAATGTCCCACTGGGGATGGCTGGTGTCGCTTTGGCCACGCTTCTTGCGCTGCTTTTCTCGATTTACGAAGGCAAAATCGGTCGCGAGTTGCGATCGCCGGGACTCATTGCGGACGCAGCGCACGTTCGGACAGATGTGTTTTCGGAACTGGTGATTTTGATCGGCCTGGCGGGTTCCCTGTTTCACCTCTCGCTCGACCGGGCGGCCGCGGTCATTGTTGTCCTTTTTGTGGCGCATTCGGGCATCGAAATCGCTGTGGATGCCGTGCGGGTGCTGCTCGACGCTTCGATCGAATTCTCGACCCTGGACAAAGTGAAGTCGATCATCCTGTCTGAGAAAGGCGTTGTAGAGGTGAAGAACCTGCTGGGTAGAAACGCAGGTCGCTACCGTTTCATCGAAGCGGAAATCGTAGTGCGTGAGAATCAGCTTGAGAAGGCTCACCGGTTGGCTGAGCGAATCGAGAATCGTATCAAAGAGGAGGTCGAGAACGTCGACCACGTTCTCATCCACTACGAGCCAGTTCGGAAGACCAGGCTGCTGTGCGCCGTCCCGCTGGACACGCGCGACGGGGGTGTGTCGGAACACTTTGGAGACGCTAACTACTTCGGTTTCTTCGAAGTGGATCTTGCTGAAGGTCGCGTGGTGTCGGAGAGCGTGGAGAGAAATCCGTACCTCAGTGTAGAGCGTGCCAAGGGCATTACGGTGGCGGAGTGGCTGGTTGAGAAAGGGGTAGACCGCGTTTACGCGCGAACCGAATTTCAAGGTCGCGGACCGGTGTACGTGTTCAGCGACGCGGGTGTGGAAATGTTTCGGACGGACGCGGCTCGACTGGAGGAGGTGATCCGGGAAGCGCTGGCCAGTCTGAAGCAGGAGGCGTCGGAGGTCGCTCGCGAGGAGCCGGGAACCCAGCATAAAGAAAGCTAACGAACAGGCTGGGCTCAGTCGGTGCGACGCCAGGGTGGTCCGGGTAGCGGTGAGCGGAGTTCCGTAGTGACGGCCGGAGGGGCGTTGACGGAAGGGACAACACGCTGCGGCTGCTGGAGCCCGAACCAGAAGCTGCCTGGGCCGCTCCACGAGGCCGTGCCAGCCGGAAAGGGCGGGTGCCTGGTGGCTGGACTTCGCAGGTTCTGAAGACGCTCCGCAAAGCGGGCTTTTTGGAACGGACCCGACGTGGCTTTCGCCGCGCCCAGTGGAAGCCTGGACCTTTTTGGGAGGTTGGGCGAGAAAAGAGGCGGTGCAGCAGGGTGGATTGTGTTTGGAATCTACGGGAAAAATGCTATTTTGGTCTCCTTTCGTGAAGCGGGCGAGTGGAAGAAAAGCCAGCGGTTTTGTGTTTAAATGCACGGCGTACGAAATGCCGAGGCGCCGCTCGTTCACGAGGGTAGTTAGCCGATTCTCACAACCTTTCGACGGAGAAGTTCTCACCCAGTTGGCACTGAGATCATGACTTTACTGGATGCGCATTCGGGGCAAACAGTCGTGGTGACCGACATCCTCGGGGGATGGGGTTCCCGACGGCGGCTCGCCGAGCTCGGGGTTTTCCCTGGGGCGCGACTGCGCGTGGTCAGTCACGCCGCTTTCGGGGGACCGCTTCTTGTTGACGTCGGTGGGCGCGTGGTGGCCGTCGGGCGAGGTGTAGCTGGAAAGGTGATTGTGAGGCCGGACTGATGACGATCGTCTTGGCTGGACAACCGAATGCCGGCAAAAGCACGATTTTCAACCTCATCGCCGGCGTCAAAGCGGCCACGGCGAATTTTCCCGGTACGACGGTCAAGTACTCCGTCAGCCATGTGAAAATCGGCCAGGATGTTTGCGATTGCATCGACCTGCCCGGAACGTACTCGCTTCAGGCTTTGGATCTGGCGGAGGTTGAGGCCAGAGACTACCTTCTCACGAAGAAGCCCGACGTTGTCGTCAACGTGATCGACGCCTCACTGCTGTGTCGCAGTCTCGAGTTCACGTTGGAATTGCTCGAGCTCGAGCTGCCGATGGTGGTCTGTTTGAACATGATGGACGAGGCGGTTCGGAAGGGTTACCGGATCGACGTCAAGCGCTTGGAAGCGTTGCTTGGTGTCCCGGTAGTGACGGCCGTCGCGAGAACGGGTGAAGGAATTCGGCAGTTGTTTGTGACGGCGATTTGGGTGGCCAGAAGCAAGCGCAAACCGAAGCCACCGCGTTACCACCGGGATGTGGAGACAGCGATCGAAGCAATCGTCGGCGTCATTCAGGGGGAGTGTCGAAATCGTCTGGATCTACCGGAGCGTTTTGTTGCCATCAAGTTGCTCGAGCGCGATCCTCAAATCACTGAGAGAGTCAAAGAAGTCGCGCCAAAATGCTTGCCGCTGGTTGAAAGAGTAAGGGCAGGCCTGGAGCGACACGAGGGCCGGCCGTCGGACGAGATCATTCGGGCCGAGCGGCACGCCATGGCCTCGGACATCTTCGAAAAGGCTGTCAAAGTGGAGCACCCCAAGGTCGACATGCGCCAGCAGGTCGATCGGCTCCTTACGCATCGGTACTTCGGCTACGTTTTCCTGGCGCTGATCATCTACGGCATCTTCTACTTTGTGTTTCGCGTGGGGGGCGCTCTGGAAGGGCCGCTGCTGGCGGCCTTCGACGATCTGAACCAGTGGTTGCAGGCCTCGCTCCATTTGAATGGCATCTGGCAAGCGTTGACCGAGGGGCTCATCCAGGGGATCGCGGGTGGTTTCGGCATTGTTTTGCCGTACCTGATTCCTTTCTTGCTGGCCATGTCGGCGCTGGAGGACATCGGATACCTTCCGCGGGCTGCGTTCCTGATGGACGCGTTCTTCCACCGCCTCGGGTTACACGGCAAGGCCATCATCCCCTTTGTGCTCGGCTACGGCTGCAACGTGCCCGCGGTGATGGCTACGCGGATCTTGGAGGAGGAACGCGACAGGATCACGGCAACGATCCTTTCGACGTTGGTGCCATGTTCGGCGAGAAATGCAATTGTTTTCGGATTGGTGGCCTACTACCTGGGACCCTGGGCGGCGGTGAGCATCTACGTGTTGAACATCGTCGTGATTGCTGCCGTGGGTAAGGGACTGAGCCGCTTCTTCCCGACCACGAGCCCCGGGCTGATTCTGGAGATCCCCCAGTACCGCTGGCCCTCACTCAGGGTCTTGCTTCTCAAGCTCTGGTTGCGCCTGCGCGAGTTCATCACGATTGCCTGGCCTCTTTTGATCGCTGGCAGCGTGGTGTTGAGTTTCATTCAATTCTACCGCTTGGACAAAATCCTGAACGATGTTTTCTCGCCCCTGACAGCTGCGTTGGGGCTTCCCGCAGTGGTCGGTGTAACGCTTGTCTTCGGAATCCTGCGGAAAGAGTTGTCACTGATCATGCTGGTACAAGCCCTGGGTACCACGAATGTGCCGGATGTACTAAGTGCCCAGCAAATCTTCGTGTTTACAGTGTTCGTGGTCTTCTACTTTCCTTGTGTTTCCACGTTTGCTGCGATGGTGCGTGAAATCGGCTTACGCTGGTCGTTGTTCGGCGCCCTGCTCACGGTGGTGATTGCCACGATTCTCGGAGTGACGATCCGGCTGCTGTGGCCGCTCTTGGCCTTCTGAGGCGCTGCCAGAGGATGCTTCGTGGTGTTGCGCGGCGGGACGGCCGAGGCTGTTTGTGGAACGCCCTGCCGAAACAAAGGGACTGCAGCACACCTAGTAGCACAAAGCAGCGTGGTTCTTTGTCGGGGTACCCGGGACCGGCTCGGGGAGCGCGCATTGTGCTTGTCCGGGAGTTTTCTTGGTAAGCGTCGACGTGGGAAGTAGATTGGAAGAAGAATCAAGTCGGGGTGCGGAAATGAACGCAGAGGAGTGGATTCAGCATACACTGACGGAACTGGGCCCCTGGGGTGCGTTTCTGGATGTTTGCTGTGGCGACGGGAAGCTCGTGAATCGGATTTCAGCGGATTTTGGGATGCCCGCATTCGGTGTGGACCGCGACACGGCTGCGCTACGCTGGGCGCGTTCCAGCAGACCCACAACGGCGTTTGGCGGACGGGAGCCACAATTCGCGGCCATGGACGCAGAAGCCCTTGGTTTCAAAGATGAAAGCTTCTCGTGGGTGGCTTGTGTCCACAGCCTGCACCACACAGCTCATCCGGATACGGCGCTGGCGGAAATGCGTCGGATCCTGAAACCCGAGGGCCACCTGCTGCTGGTGGATTGGCAGGAGGGAGCCCAGACGGGCGTGCCCGAGCGCTACTTCCCGGAAAACGAAATTCGGAACCTGGTTGAAGATGCCGGATTTGCGATCGAGACGTTCCGCACGATGGATCAGCAGTACTTCATCCTGGGCACGGCTCAGCTGGCTGCACCGGCGAACGAAGACGAAAGGCTCAAACGTGCTGTGTACGAGAAGCTGAAAACGGTGATCGACCCCGAGACGGGCATGGATGTGATCACCATGGACATGATCTTGGATCTGCGTGTGAAGGACGGGAACGTGAGTTTCAAGTTCAGACCGTCCTCTCCGTTCTGCCCGATCGCGGTCAGTCTGTCGATTCTGATCAAGAGAGCTGTGCAGGAAGTGGAGGGCGTGAAGCACGTGGACATGATTGTGGTGGACTTCGTCGACGCCGAAAATCTCAACCGGGAGTTGCAGGCCTTATGAGGGAAAAGAAGCCGCGGCTTCTGGTGATCCAGCACAGCCCAGCCGAGGATCTCGGGACATTTGGGGCAGTGCTCAGCGAAAGGGGCGGAGAAGCAACGTACGTTCGCGTGTACGCGGGGGAGGACGTACCAACGACGGTTCGGGATTTCCACGGTCTTGTCCTGATGGGTGGACCGATGGGTGTCTACGAACGGGATCGGTATCCCTTTCTTGGTGCCGAACTCGAGCTTGTTCAGTGGGCCCTTCAGCAGGGTACCGCTGTTCTCGGCGTTTGCCTGGGGAGTCAGCTGCTGGCGCACGCGCTGGGGGCAAAGGTGGGCCCCGGAACCGCCAAGGAGATCGGCTGGTACGACGTGCGTTTGACCGAGAAGGGCCACAGCGATCCCCTGCTCACACAGTTCCCGGAGGCATTTGTCGGATTTCACTGGCATGGAGACGTTTTTCCACTGCCGCCCGGTGCGGTTGCGCTCGCGAGCTCGGATCTGACGCCGGTGCAGGCGTTTCGTTACGGTGAAAAGGCTTACGGTTTGCTCTTCCATCTCGAAATGACGGAGGAAATTGCGGCTAAAATGATCCGCGATTTTGAGGACGAACTTCGCGAAGCCGGGATTCCGGGTGAAGCTGTGCTGGGTGATTTTTCGACCCACGGTGAAACCCTGGTGCAGCTGGGGCGTAGCTTTTTCGGCGGGTGGCTTTCTTTACTTTGAAAAGGGGAACGCAGAGCGAGTCGTTGTAGGACAGTGGGCACAGCGGTTGTTGCCGTGGCAGCAGGAAGACCTTTTGGGGCGCTGAGCTGAACAGCCGCGGTTGCTCTTTGGCAACCTCTCGAAAAGTGTCTGCAGGCGTGGGGTGACGGAAGGAGTCCTGGTGTGGTTTGGTGTAGACAAACGTAGGAACTCCTGGAACTTGAGCCTTCTGCGTTCGTTGAAAATCGGTGATCCTCTGCAGATGCGTGTCTCCCTGAGCGAGGTACTGCATCTAATCGTTTCGGAACGCTTTAGCGCTGCCAGGTGGGGTTGCAGCAGGTTTCCGCCGTTGTTCATCCCTGATGTTTTTGTACAAGCCTTGCGCAGCAAAGCTTCATCGTCAGCCTGGGAGGCTGAAGCGCTGGAACTGACCGTAGAAGGCCAGAACGCAGAAGGAGAGGAGTGTCGTAGATGCCGAAGGTAGAGGAAAAACCCAAGAAGGTGATTATCTTCACGACGCCAACGTGTCCGCACTGTAGAGCTGCCAAGAGGTACCTGCGGGAACATCGGATCCGCTTCCGCGAGGTGGACGTCTCGCGCGACCAAAAGGCGGCGATGGACATGGTTCGCCGCACAGGGCAGATGGGTGTGCCCGTGATCCTCATCGACAACAGGCCGATCATCGGTTTCGATCGCGAGAAAATCAACAGGATGCTGGGCATCCGCGGCTGAGTGAGGTGTTGCTTAGGTGGTTGTTGGTAGGGTGAAAAAGAACGAAGGAGGAGGAGCAACATGAAGATCAAACCTCTGGATGATCGTGTCTTGATTGAGCCGATTGAAGAGGAAGAGCAGAAGGCTGGCAGCATCATCATTCCGGACACGGCCAAAGAGAAGCCCCGGATGGGGAAGGTCATCGCCGTCGGCACGGATGAGGATTTGCAGGATGTGATCAAAGAAGGAAACAAGATCCTCTACGGCAAGTACAGCGGAGATGAGATCAAGGTCGACGGCAAGGAGTACATGATTGTGCAGCGCAGTGACATTCTGGCTATCGTTGAGGACTGAGTCGAGCGGTCGACAAAGACTGGCGCCAGTGTAGAGATTGAACTGGGAGGGACAAAGCTGCCGTCTCTCCCAGTTTGTTTGTGTAGCGATTCGTGGCGGCCTGAAACAGCGTTCCCTTTTGTGTGAAGATTTCCCGGAGAGCTTGCGATGAAGATCGCGGTGGCGAGTGACGACAAAGTGACCGTCCGCAAAGGGCATTTTGGTGAGGCCCGGTACTACCTCGTTTTCGAAGCGGATGGCGACAAGATCCTGACAGAGGAAGTGCGGGAAAACCCTTATTTCGGTGATGAGCACGAGCACCAGCGTGCGAAGAAGATCCTACCTCTGGTGCAAGACTGCGACGTTTTGATTGGCCGAAGCATGGGCAGGCACTCGGTGCCGAATCTGGTTGCCAAAGGCAAGACCCCCCTGTTGTCCTTACTCAATGGTGTGACAGAGTCTGTGGAAGCTTACCTCGCCGGGGACCGGAGCAAGTTCCTGGTGTGGGACGAGGAAGAAAACAAATTCGTGAAAATACAGTCGGGAGGTGATGCGTAATGGGTCTGGACGGGTTGTCCTTTTCCATTGGTTCTGAGTCCGGCGAAGCGAAAATCGAAGACAGCTACGATGTTGTGATTTTGGGAGCGGGCCCGGCAGGCCTGACAGCGGCGATTTACACCTCACGGGCTAAGTTGAAAACCTTGGTGGTCGAGAAAGAAGCCGTCGGCGGCGAAGCGGCTGCAACGGACCTGATCGAGAATTACCCGGGTTTTCCCGAAGGCGTTACGGGCGGCGACCTGGCGCAGAAGATGGAGGAGCAGGCCAAGCGCTTCGGTGCTGAAATTGTCTTTGCGGACGTAGAAAGTGTTGAACTTCAAGGGAATCCGAAGAGTCTGGTGATCAACGGGAAACGAGTTGAGGCGAAGGCAGTCATCATCGCGACCGGGACGTCGCCACGCGAGCTTGGTGTGCCCGGCGAGAAGGAATTCAAGGGGCGGGGCGTGTCCTACTGCGCCACGTGCGATGCGCCGATCTTCGCCGGCAAGGATGTCGCGGTGATCGGCTGCGGCAATTCGGGACTGCAGGAAGGGCTCTACATTCTGAAGTTCGCCAAGTCGGCGACGTTCGTGGAGTTCCTCCCGACAATCAAGGCTGAGAAGATTTTGCAGGACCGGATCAAAGCGCAACCGAACGTGACCTGCCTTCTGAACCACGAGGTTGTGGAAATCAAGGGCGACGTGATGGTGAACGCGATTGTCGTCCGTGACCGGGCCACTGGGGAAACGAAGGAAATCCCCGTGCAGGGCGTTTTCGTCTACATCGGTTTGTTGCCGAACACGGAATTGTTCAAGGGCAAAATCGAACTTAACAAGTGGGGCTACATTACCGTCGACCGTAAGCTGCAGACCAGCGTTCCCGGTGTGTTTGCTGCCGGAGACGTGATCGACAAGGACGTTCGACAGGTGGCAACAGCGGTCGGCGACGGCGCAACGGCAGCGGTTTCGGCCCAGAGCTACATTGAGGAGCTCGAAGCTGCGGAGGTGCAGGCCGAGCAGGCATGACCTTGCGGTGACAGCTTTACCGGTACGTGTGACGTAGGACGCACCCTGCTTTTGGACCTTTCTGGCCCGGCCTTGCGCCGGGCTTTTTTGCAGATGGTTCCCGATCCGAGGAGTCGACGGAGACAAGGCATCGGGGACGAGGGAGGCTGGATTGGAATCCTGCCGCAAGTTCGCTTCGTCCCGAGGCCAGGCAGACACGAGCGGTAGAGCAAGCGGTTGGAGGTTGGCCATGGCGGTTTGTCAGGTAGAGGTGGTTCCGGTGGGCACGGGGTCGCCGAGCGTAGGGGACTACGTGGCGGCGGTGCTCAAGGTTCTCAAGGAACGGTTCCCCGATTTGCGGGTGGAACTTACCCCGATGGGCACTGTGCTGGAAGGCGACCTCGATCGGATTTTGGAGGCCGTGAAAGTGGCGCACCAGACGCCTTTTGCCAAAGGGGCTCAACGTGTGGTCACCACCGTGGTAATTGACGAACGTACAGACAAGCCTCTGACGGCCGAAGGGAAACTCGCCTCGGTGCGCAGGCGGCTCGGCGAAGTGTAGGACCAACGCCGGGGCAGCGGGCTGGTCAGGTGTTGGTACGCCACCCGCAAGGGAGGTAGGCGATGGCGTGTGGACGTCGCGGCAGGACTGTCGTGGCCCTTGCCGTGTTCGCTGCGTTTACCCTCTCCGCGCTTGCAAGGGAGGTGAAAACAGTGCGCCTGACAGTGGTGTTTGACAACAACCGGGTTACTTCCGGGACGGAAACGGGTTGGGGTTTCTCCTGCTGGATTGACGTTGCTGGAGTGAACCTGCTCTTCGACACGGGCTCACAGGGAGATGTCCTGCTTCGGAACGTGCACAAACTCGGGCTTGATCCGGCGAACCTTCAAGAAGTTGTGATTTCCCACATGCACTGGGATCACACGGGCGGTCTCAAGAAACTGCTGGCGATAAACCCTCACCTGGTGGTCTACCTGCCGTCTTCAGCGACGCGCGGCGAGGTGGCCGAACTCGAGAGCTCCGGTGCCTCCGTACACTTGATTCGGGAGGCCAAAGAGATCCTCCCAGGTGTGTGGACGACGGGAACCCTGGGTGGGGCGATTCCGGAGCAGGCTCTGGTGCTGAAGACGGACGAAGGACTTGCTGTGTTGACGGGGTGTGCTCACCCGGGAGTCGTGAAGATCCTGCGAACCGTGAAGAAAATGTTCCCGGAGGAACGCCTGAACCTGGTGATGGGTGGATTTCATCTCTGGAGTCGTCGCGAATCCGAAATCAAGCCGATTGTCGACGAGTTCCGACAGCTGGGAGTGGAGCACCCTGCACCGTGCCACTGCAGCGGAGATCTGGCAAGAGCGCTCTTTGAGGCGGTTTACGGTGACCACTACTACCCTGCCGGTGTTGGCTTTCAGATCGAGTTCCACGCGGCTCGTACACAGAGGTAGATCCTTGCCCGTGAAAACGGTTGCGGGGTGGACAGCGAGTCTTGTGGTGGGATGCAAGAACAAAGTAGACACGAAGAGACGATTTTGGCTACGGCCCGAAACAGCGCGTGGCGGCGCAGGGGCCCAAGCGGCATGGCGCGAAGGTGTTGAGAAATCGAGCGACTACCTGACACGACAAGAGAACGCGCAGACGTGAGCAAGGGAAAATGCGAACCTACCTGGACTGCTTTCCGTGTGTTCTGAGACAGACGCTGGAGGCCGCACGCGAGGCCACGGATGACGAAGCGAAACAACGGGAACTCCTGAACCGGGTGATGGAGCTCCTCAGCACGTTGCACCTTGAGGTCTCGCCGCCTGAGATTGGGCAAAAGGTGCACCGT
>CAZXXS010000100.1:0-9798 GCA_964644845.1 uncultured Cytophagia bacterium
AGACCGGGTCTCCGCTTTGCGCGGGGCCCGGCCTTTTTATGTCTGGATCTCGGAAGGTACACGAGTCCCCGCATGGTGCAAGGAGTCTCTGTGCGCAGAGCCAATCTGTCCCGGCACGGCTTCAGTCGCACCAGAGCGCAAGAGGTCACGGGGACAGAAAGTGAGAGCCCGCGGATTTGGCAAGACATCTGTTGGGAACACACGGTCGACTCAACCGAACAATGGAACGAGCGTGAAGCGCACTTTCAGGGCATTCTTCAGCCTCCGCAGACGGGGCACTGCCGTACAACCACAGGCCCCGATCTTTGTCCTGAGCACGCCGGTGGTCAGGTCTGGCCGACTGGCCGTTGAAGCTGCCAAAGCAGTGACCCAGGTTTCGGTCCGAAACCTAACCCGCGTGGAATCGAAATTGCTGAGGCTCGTCAGTACATCCCGACGTGGCACAGGTGGACTCAATCCGGAAGCCCGCAACAGACACATGAAGCATCCTCCGAGCTTTGTCTTTGGTCCGCAGCGGGCGCTGACGGTTGGGCCGGCAAGGCTTCGACAGTCCCCACGAAGGGGTTGAGGGATCTCTTTCAATGCAGTTGGAAGGAATCCTACGGAACGCGCTTCACCGAATGAAAAGTGCCCTCGGGCGGTTGCCGGTAGGACCGGCACTGCAGATGACAACCCACGCGCGACCGTGTGTTCGGGGTTGAGGACGCTGTGATCTCCTTTTTCCGCGGTGCGGCGGGCCAAATTCGCTCCAAAGGAACGCGAACCATCGATGATTGACCCACGCTTGCTTCGCGAGACACGATCTGAGCTCCACAGGCTCGCCGGCGTCGTGCTCGCCGGTGCCTTGGTAGCGGTGGCTACGGTGCTGCAGGCGCGCTACCTGAGCGGCGCCATTGCAGCCGTGTTTCTCCATCGTCGTACATTCACCCAGGTTACGCCGCTGCTACTGCTGCTCGCAACGGTCATCATCGCGCGTGCGCTCCTCACCACGTTCGCAGACGCCCTGGCCGGCGAAATGGCCATCCAGATCAAGAGTCGCATTCGCCGCCAGCTTCTCGATCAGCTGGCCCGGCTCGGCCCTGCTTCACTCCGGAGCCAGGAAAGCGGCGAGCTTAGCACTGTGCTCGTGGAGGGCGTCGAGTCCCTTCACGCCTACTTCAGTCAGTACTTGCCGCAACTGGTGTTTGCAGCGCTTGTGCCCGTTGTTGTGCTTGTCTTCGTGTTTCCGCGCGATTGGCTTTCCGGGCTCGTTTTGCTCCTCACAGCACCGCTGATCCCTGTTTTCATGGTTCTCATCGGCCACGCCGTTGACGCCCTGACCCGCCGTCGCTGGGCTCTGTTAACGCGCCTCGGCGTCCACTTCCTGGATGTTTTGCAGGGGTTAACCACGTTGAAGACCCTGGGGCGCAGCAAGGACAAAGCAACCGAAATTGCGGAAATGACCGACCGCTTCCGCGAGGCTACCCTTGCGGTGCTGCGCGTCGCTTTTCTTTCGGCCCTTGTCCTGGAGCTCGTGGCCACCATCAGCACGGCGGTGGTTGCGGTGGAAATTGGGTTGCGCCTGCTCCACGCTGGCATCGGTTTCGAGGAGTCCCTGTTTGTGCTGATTCTGGCACCTGAATTCTACCTCCCGCTACGCCTTCTGGGCTCGCGTTTTCACACCAGCGTCGAAGCCGTCGCCGCTGCCGACAAAATTGCTCGTGTCCTCCGGCTCAAGCCAGCAACAAAACCGGCGCCGGTTGTCCCCAAACAAGTCCCCCAGCCTCCGTTTCAGATTCGATTCGAACAGGTTACCTTCCGTTACCCTGACGCCGCGCGGCCCGTCCTTCAAGACATCACGTTCTCCATCAAAGCGGGGCAGAAGGTAGCGCTTGTCGGCGAAACGGGCGCAGGGAAGAGTACCCTTGCCCATTTGCTGATGCGTTTTCTCGATCCCACCGAAGGACGCATCCTGGTGAACGGTGTCGCCCTTTGTCGTCTTGACCCGGATGCGTGGCGCCGACACGTGGCCTGGGTCCCACAGCGACCACACCTCTTTTACGGCACTGTTGAGGATAACTTGCGCTTGGCGCGACCAGACGCAACGGAAGCCGAACTCTGGAGAGCCCTGGAGCAAGCCCACCTGGATCACTTCGTCGCCAGTCTCCCTCAGGGGTTACGAACTGCCGTAGGGGAATCTGGTGCTCGTTTGAGCGGCGGCCAGGCCCAACGTTTGGCTCTTGCACGCGCTTTTCTCAGGAGCGCTCCCCTTCTTGTGCTGGACGAACCCACCTCCAGCATGGACCCCGAGCTGGAAGCTGAATTGCAAGAGACAACCCGCGAGCTGCTGCGAGGCCGTTCGGCTCTGGTGATTGCGCATCGGCTGAACACCGTGATCGACGCCGATCAAATCGTGGTGCTCGAATCCGGAAAAGCTGTGCAGGTGGGTTCACACCGTGAGTTACTCTCCCGCCCAGGACCCTACGCGGACCTTGTGAGCGCCTTTCTGGAGGACCGGTCGTGACTGCAGCGTTCCGCAGACTTCTTGTTCTGGCCTGGCCCTTCCGAACCCAGATGGGTGTCGCCGCTCTGCTCGGCCTCGCCACCGTAAGCAGCAGCATCGGCCTTCTGGCAACCTCGGCTTACCTGATTTCAGCCGCGGCTTTGCATCCCTCCATCGCCGAACTTCAGGTGGCCATCGTGGGTGTACGCTTCTTCGGCATCTCCAGAGGCGTTTTCCGCTACCTGGAACGTCTCGTGTCGCACTCGGTAACCTTCCGCCTGCTTGCGCACATCCGCGTGTGGTTCTACCAGGCACTCGAGCCGCTGGCCCCGGCACGCCTGCTCAGTTACCGGAGCGGCGATCTGCTGTCGCGCGCAGTCTCCGACGTCGAAACGCTGGAAACGTTTTTCCTGCGCGTACTCGCCCCGCCGGCGGTAGCTGTCGCTGTGACGTTGGGGATGGGTCTTTTCGGGCTCGGTTTTCACCGCCGTCTGGGACTGCTGCTTCCCACTGTCCTTGTTGCGACAGCCACACTGCTCACTCTTTTCGCTTACCTCTGGAACCGAAAGCTTGGTCCTCAGCTCGTGACCGTCCGGTCGCAGCTCCGCACCCTGCTGATCGACAGCGTTCAGGGTGCCGCGGAGCTGACGGCTTTCGGCGCCTCGGAGCGGCAGTTGCAGGTCATCCAGAAGCGCGAAGCCACGTACCGAAGGCTCCAAAAGCGCGCTTCTTTGGCTGAGGCAACACAAAACGGTCTCGGTGTTCTGACAACCAACGGCGGCATGTGGATCGTCCTGGTTGTCGCCGTGTTTTTGGCAAACGCCGGCGAACTGGATCCGCTCAATCTGGCCACGCTGGCACTGGCAGCGCTGGCAAGTTTTGAAGCGGTTCTCCCGCTCCCGCAAGCGACCCAATCGCTGACCGAGAATCTGGCAGCAGCGCAACGTCTTCTCGAAATCGTCGACGCGAAACCCGCCGTGCAGGATCCGCGACAACCTGAGCCACCCCCTAACCGGTACAGCCTGGATGTCCGCGATCTTCGATTCCACTACGACGGGCAAAGTTCGCCTGCTCTGGACGGCGTCAGCTTCTCGCTTCCCGAGCGTGCCAAACTGGCCGTTGTAGGGCCAAGCGGCGCCGGGAAATCCACACTCGTCAACTTGCTGCTGCGCTTCTGGGATTACAGCGAGGGCGAGATCCGCTTGGGAGGCGTGGACGTCGGGCATCTGAACGGCGACGACGTGCGCAGGGCCTTTGGCGTCGTTTCGCAGTCGACCTACTTGTTCAACGCCACCGTCAGAGAAAACCTGCTGCTGGCAAGACCAAACGCTCGCGAAGAAGAACTACGGGAAGCACTGCGGCAGGCTGAGGTTCTCGACTTTGTCCTCTCGCTACCAAAGGGTCTCGACACGCCAGTGGGAGAGCACGGCTTGCGCCTCAGTGGTGGCGAACGACAACGCCTGGCGCTGGCCCGGGCGCTGCTGCAACAGGCCCCCATCCTCCTGCTGGACGAACCTACGGCCAACCTGGACGCGCTGACCGAACGACGGATTTTCCAGACCCTGCAACGCCTTCAGAGGAAACAGAGTCTCCTTCTGATCACACACAGGCTGGTCGGGCTCGAAACTTTCGACCAGATTCTCGTTCTTGACCGCGGCCGAGTTGTCGAACAAGGCACCCACCAAGAGCTCCTCAAGATGGGTGGGCTGTACTGGCGGATGTGGCACCTCCAGCACCAGATTTTCGAAATGACGCGTCCTCTCTGACACACCCACTGGCACCTCTGGCTTTTCCGCAGCCCTCAGATGTTCGCTGGGGGAAACCCAGAACCCGCGGAACCGTAAAACGCCGTCTTCCGGCCGCGTGTGGTGCAACCTCTCCGGCAACCGAAAACCACGCACGCCCCCCAGAAGAGTTGGTAGCCCCTGCCTGCAAGCTTTCCACACCCCAAGGCTACGAGCAGGAAAAATATCTGAACCAGTCCTCGGAAACTGCCAGTGCGGGCATTTAGCTGGGCTCCCTCTGGGGCCCCGTGAATTTCCATCCGGTGGGACCTCCCCTCAGGTACCGGAGGTCATCTTTCAGCCTTCGCTGGCCTGTTCTTCGGAATGCGCACTCTGACGGGGAAACCGGTCGGGCAGCCAGATTTCCGCTTTTCCCCTGCCGTGGTGCCGACAGAGTCCCCCGCGCCTGCGCAAAGAAACGGGTCCAAGGGAGGGAAAGGCGTCGCAGTTTCCGGCGAAAACGGTGAGCACGGTTGCTGGGGCAACACCGGACCATCCCCAAGCGAGCCACCGATCCCAGGCCAAGCCAACTGCGAAGCCGGGAAGCTGGCTTGCCCGAAGAAGCGCACTCGACGGAAGGCCGCAAGTGTTCTCCAGGAAGCAGGTTGGAGCGCGGTTGGGAGCACACACTGAAGGCGCAGAACAGGGTTTTAGTCACCGGTCTGGCTCCGACCAAACAGCCGTTGGCGGGTGCAACCCCCTCGGCGTGTTTTCCGAGTCCCAGGTGCGAAGACAGCAATCTTCCCCCGCTCGGGTGCACCTCGAGTCTTGACTTTCTCGTAGCTTCTCGTAACTTGTAGACAGAAAACCGCAGACGCACGGGAGGAGGGATTCAAAATGAGCAGACGACGAAAGTCGTGGCAGGAGAAACTCCGGGACAGCAAGGACCTGCCAAAGATCGTGCGACTCACCGAAGCCCAGGCTCGACGTGCGGGAGCAGCCCCAGGGGCAACGATGGTCGTACCTGCTCCGCTTGAAGTGGACGAAGCGATGCGACGGGTTCCTGAGGGGAAAGTAACGACGATCAACGAAATTCGGCGCTACCTGGCGCACAAACACGGTACTGCGGTGGCTTGTCCGATGACTACCGGAATCTTTGCGCGAATCGCAGCGGAAGCCGCCGAAGAGGCCGCTGCAGCAGGCCAGACGAACACCACGCCCTACTGGCGAACCTTGAAAGCGAAAGGAGAACTGAACCCTAAGTACCCGGGCGGTGTGGAGCGGCAACGCAAATTCCTGGAGGCTGAGGGGGTCCCCGTGGTGCAAAAGGGGAAACGCTGGCTTGTACCGGACTACGCGGAACGGCTGGCCACGCTGGTCTGAGCAGCCCACGTTTGGAAACCGGTTGGCCAGCTTGCTTGCCACACCGGCTGCACGGCTACGCAGGTCGGAAACTGCCGGGTAGCTCGAATCGTCGCTTGCGGGCTTGACCGAAGCGAACGCCACTTCTTCGCTCCGGCACCCAGGCGCAACGAGACTCCGTGTGAAGCAACTTGGTAAACACTACCCTGGAGGACATCGATGCTTTTCTCGAAACGCTCGCTGGCCTTGTCCCTCTTGCTGTTGGCCGCTTTCGCACTCGGTTGTGCCAGCCACCCTTCGTACCGCAGTCGCTGGCCCCGAGGCGTAGAGCGCGTCTGGCTCGGACCAGAGTACTGGACAAATCGTCTTCAGGACTGGCGTCTTCAGAATGGGGAAGCCCAGTGCGTGGTTTCCCGACCGGAACGCAATGTTCAGCTCCTGACGTACGATTTGACACCGGACGCACAGCCTTTCGAAATGAGCGTACACGTCGGTGTGTCCAGCCGGGTCGAGAGCTCTTTGCAAAACCGCGTAGGCTTTCTGGTGGGCGTGCGTGGCCAGTTCCACGACTACCGGGACAGCGCCATTCGCGGAAAAGGGCTTGCCGTCGGCCTCACTACGTCAGGTATCCTCTTCATTCGTTCTCGCACCGCAGCTGACACCAGCCGGGCATCCGTTCTGCGCGCTGCTCTCCGGGACAAGGGTGTGCTGCTGAAACTCAAAGGCAGGCCCTCGCCTCACGGCTACCGCCTGGAAGTGTCGGCTCAACCAGCCGGGCAGCGTTCGGCCCTTGCTACGTTCGGTCAGGACTCTCTGGACGCCAGCTCCCTGGCGGGCAACGTCGCCCTCCTGGCGGATCTGCCCGAAGGCGGGACACCCGAGAACCATGTTTCGGCCTGGTTTCGAGCGTGGTTGCTCAGTGGTCCCAAAGTGGCAAAACACCCCGAACGCGCGTTTGGCCCCATCCTTTTCTCCCAGTACACGTTGAGTCGGGGAGTCTTGAAGCTGACGGCTCAACTGCCTCCCGTCGGTCCTCAGGACGATAACACCGTACGTTTGCAGATTCAACGGAAAGGTGACTGGGAAACCCTCGCCGAAGCCCCCGTCGATTCGCTCGCTCGAACTGCCACATTCCGGATTTCTGACTGGGACGCCACCAAGGACGTTCCCTACCGGCTGGTGTACCGCCTGGCTGTGGGCTCGGGACAGAAACAAACGTTCCTGTGGCGCGGAACGATCCGGAAAGAACCGTGGCAGAAAAAGGAATTCGTGCTGGCTGCGTTCACGGGGAACAACGACATCGGATTCCCGCACAGCGAAATCGTAGAGCACGTTCGCAAGCACAACCCCGATTTGCTTTTCTTTTCGGGCGATCAGATTTACGAGCGAGTAGGCGACTACGAGCTGCAGCGCGCCCCTCTCGACAAAGCCGTGCTCGACTACCTGCGCAAATGGTACCTCTTCGGTTGGGCGTACCGCGATTTGCTGAAAGACCGACCGTCCGTGAGCATTCCGGACGACCACGATGTTTACCACGGCAACATCTGGGGTGCTGGGGGACGTGCCGCACCACGGGGACTCACAGGGTACGCAGCGCAAGACGCCGGGGGTTACATCATGCCGCCAGCGTGGGTAAACATGGTGCAGCGAACGCAAACCAGCCACCTGCCCGATCCGTACGATCCTGCTCCAGTGCTGCAGGGCATTGGGGTCTACTACTGCCAGCTCGACTACGCTGGACTGAGCTTTGCCATCCTGGAGGACCGCAAATTCAAATCCGCGCCGAAACCACTGCTGCCGCAGGCACGCGTGGTCAACGGTTTCGCCCAAAACCCCAACTTCGACCCGAAGACGCAGAGCGACGTTCCTGGGGCGGTTTTGCTCGGGAAACGCCAGCTCGCGTTCCTGCGCCACTGGTCCCAGGACTGGAGTCACCACACCTGGATGAAAATCGTGCTGTCGCAGACGGCCTTCGCTTGCGTGCAAACGCTACCGAAAGGAGCCAAAGGCGACAACATCGTTCCACGAATGCCCATTCCGGCCCCGGGCGAGTACCCAAAGGGCCTGGTTCCTGCAGCTGACATGGATTCCGACGGCTGGCCACCTTCGGGGCGCAACCGCGCCCTGCGCGAAATGCGTCGTGCGTTCGCGCTGCACGTGGCTGGCGACCAGCACCTGGGTTTTGTCGTCCAGTACGGCATTGACAACTGGCGTGATGCAGGTTACGTCTTCTGCGTACCTTCGGTTTCCAACTTGTGGCCACGACGCTGGTTTCCGGAGCAACCCGGACGTCACCGTGCACCCGGATCACCCCGGTACACAGGTGATTTCGAAGACGGATTCGGCAACAAGATCACCGTGTGGGCGGCAGCAAACCCGCACAAAACAGGGCGGAAACCGGCCGTTTTGTACGACCGCGCTCCCGGCTACGGCATCATCCGTTTCGATCGTGACACCCGGGAAATTCGCCTCGAATGCTGGCCCCGGTGGGAAGACCCGGAAACCGGGAAACCGTACCCGGACTGGCCGATTACGATCCACCAGGAAGACAACGGCGGAGCCAAACACACGGTTTTCCTGCCGGAGATTCGCGTGCATGGTCTGCAAGACCCGGTCGTGCAGGTGATCGACGAGGTAACGCACGAACCGGTGTACACGCTGCGCATTCGGGGCAACGCGTACCGACCCTGGGTTTTTGAGGAAGGCTCGTACACCGTTCGCGTCGGTGATCCCGACGCAGGTACCTGGAAGACTTTAACGCACGTGAGCCCCACCGAGGCAACCGCGCACCTGGACGTCAGCTTCTGAGACGTGACCGATGGCGCACCTTTCACAGAAAACTAACGGAGTCAGTCCGTGACGCTTTTTTACACAGGCGGTGGCCACAAACGCGAGAAAGCGTTTGCAATTCCGTTGAAGAGGCCTAAATTGAAGCGGTGGGTTGTGGGGAGAGCTGCCGGTGAGGTTCAGATCCAGCTGTGACGTTTCCCCGACCGAGCTGGCGCTTGGGTGATGCATTTAGGCCGCCGGGCAAACGGCGTGCGGGGGAATGCGGATCCGTCCACTAACGTGGTGTTTTTTTGGAACTTCTTGAGACCGGTAACGGCTCCTGTGCAGTTTTTCGCCAGCGAAGTAAGTACCCGACCTTTGCGCGACGTTGGTGACGTCATCCGCACAGTGGATCAGGTAGCAAGACCTCGTGCGACGTTGACGAGCAAGCAGGTAAGATCCCTGCAGGGGTGTGTTTCTTGCAAGCCCGCATTTGAACGGAAATTCCGAACGCCGCATGTCCCCGCCTCTGTTCCACGAGCATCGAGGCTTGTCGCCGGCGGTTTGCAAAACAGACCGAGGAGGACAGGAAATGGCTGAGATGAATCGCAGAGATTTCATCAAACGCACAGCAGGAGCTACAGCGGCGGTGTCGCTTGGGTTCAACATTGCCCGATCAGCCGCCAGTCCCAATGACACCATTCGCGTTGCCGTGGTGGGCATTCGGGGGCGCGGAGGTTCTCACATTCGCGGGTTCGGCCGCTTGCCAGGCGTGGAGGTGGCCGCCATTTGCGACGTGGACGAAAACGTCACCGCTAAACGCCTCAAAGACATCCAGGACTGGGGGCTACCAAAACCGAAAACCTACATCGACATCCGAAAACTCCTCGACGACAAAGACATCGACGTCATCTCCATCGCCACACCAAACCACTGGCATGCCCTGGCTACCATCTGGGCCTGCCAGGCGGGTAAAGACGTCTACGTCGAAAAACCCGGCTCCCACAACGTCTGGGAAGGACGCAAAATGGTCGAAGCCGCCAAAAAGTACAACCGCATCGTCCAGCACGGCACACAAATGCGTAGCTCCGTGGCCATGCACGCGGCTGTCGAGTTTTTGCGCTCGGGTGGTTTAGGCGAGGTCTACATGGCCAAAGGCTTGTGTTACAAATGGCGAAACACCATCGGCAAAGTGAACGGCCCACAACCGATCCCCAAGGGTGTACACTACGATCTCTGGCTCGGGCCCGCTCCGTACAAACCCCTGCTGCGCAAACGCCTGCACTACGACTGGCACTGGTTCTGGGATTACGGCAACGGCGACATCGGCAACCAAGGTGTGCACCAGATGGACATGGCCCGCTGGGGGCTCGGCGTGGGCCTGCCCCTCAAAGTGATGGCCATGGGCGGCCACTTCATGTTCGACGACGACCAGCAAACCCCCAACACCATGATTACTGC
>CAZXXS010000101.1:0-5748 GCA_964644845.1 uncultured Cytophagia bacterium
CCTCCAGAGCTCAAAACGTGCCCGCCTCAAGCCGTCGCGGAGGCGTCCACGCAGCGCCGTCGGAGCTGCCCCAAAAAATCTCCGGTTGCAATCCCGTTGTTCTGGCGTACACGCTCGCAAGCGCCTCGATCTCAGCTTCGGCACCTTTCCGGGCCAAAATCGCGACGGTACCTCCCCCTCCACCGCCTGTAATCTTGGCGCCGTAAATTCCTTTGGCAGGTCCTCTTGCCCGCGCCTCGCGAACGAGCAAATCGGCCTCGCGGGCCCCGAGGCCGCACCGCCGCGTGTAGCTCCAGTGCGAAGCGTACATCAGTCGGCCCGCCTGAACGAGTGCATTCTGAAACTGTTGGCCAAGGCGAGCCCGCTCCAGCCAAGCGCGAAATCGCTTCACACGGTGGTGCTCGTAGATCGCGTGCTCCGTACGACTTCGAACGGCGTACACAATCTCCGGCTCAACGCGAGTCACGGAGTCGCCGGTCTCACCGTACCGCTCCAGGAACACTCTTCCGGACAATCTTGACGGAAGCAGTCCCCAAAACCGTCGTCTGAATTCGCGCACCCCAACGTTCACCAGGTAACCACCGAACGGTTCAAGGTCGGGAAACTCTGCGCGAACCGCTTCCCAGATGATCTTGCGCCCCATGAACGTGGCAACGCGGGAGTTACGGTAGCGCGGTCCTGCCACGGAGTGCTTGACGGCCGTGCTAATTCCGCAAACGAAAACGCTTTCTGGAAGTTGCACGTAATCCTGCACCTCAGCGGGCTGACACAGCAGAGCCAGCAAAGCGTCCTGTTTGCCAAGCGACGCCGTGACCTGGTCCATCACCCCGCACGGTGCCCCGACAGCCAGATTCTCCACCTTTTGGGCCAACAAAGCAAGTTGCAACGGCTCGAGCGCGATTCCGTATGCCGCCGCCAAGGCACTCAACACAGCCACTTCAAGCGCCGCGGACGACGAAACGCCCGCCCCTGGAGGCACGTTGCTGGCCACTGCAATGCTGACACCGGCCGCGTCCCCTGGAAGCAACCCCTCCCTGGCCAGCACCAGTAGCCCGCCGACCACGTACCGCACCCAGCGTGTTCGTTGGTCCATCCCCACCCGCTGCTGAAATGTACTGTACTCGACCGGCGCGCCCGGCAGACCAAGGTCCTTGAGATCCAGTGCAACGCGAGGCTCGTCACCCTCGGCCTCCGCGTTGACACTCCAAACCTGAACGCGACGGTCGCTCCGGAGCTGAACCGCAGCGAACGTACAGCGACGCAACGGCAGCTCCAGAACCAACGAGCCCGAGTAGTCCGCCACACCACCCATCACGTCCAGACGCCCCGGTGCACGCCCAATCCACGTGGGCCGGTCTGTGTCGAAGAAGCCCGGGAACTGGCGTCGTAGTTCCCGGGCGAAATTAGCCAGTTCGTCCTGCACAGGCTCAAGCGGTTCGGTCACGCAAACATTCCCTTACTTTACGCTAACCTCGTCCCGCCAGTACCGCACCTTGGCCACACCGGGCTGATCCGGGCTACCGTCGAAGGCCAACCCGAAAAGGGAAGGCTTTTGGGCCCAAAGTGTTTTACCCGCGTAGTCGACCCGCGTACAGTTGACAGCCGTGTACTTTACCTTGCTACCCCGCACACAGGCAAACAGCAAGTCGGCGTTGGTTTCGAACCGGGCGTAGCGGATTTTGCCGGCTTCGTAGGTGTACTTTGGTCGGCGCCAGTCGCGCACCATGTCCATCCGCAAATCGCGTTTCAGGCCCACGATCACCTTCCGCCCTTTGAACGTCAGTTCCACACCAAGCCCAGCGCGGTTCGGCTGCGGATCCAAAAGCCGCACGTGAGAAAGAAGCTCTTCTGGATCTTGCGCCTTTTCGTGTGGAATGAGCACCGTCACGAATCCTACGTGCTCGCCGCGCTCGAAGTACTGTGTGGCTGTCTGGTGAATGACCCACTCCTTTTGCCAGTAACGGTTTTCCGCCTCGACGCCCTCAACACGGTAGTGCGTTTTGGGGAAGTAGATTAGCAAGTGCGTGTCCGTCGGCAACGCGACCTTCCGCAAGGAGTCGTACACCGTGTCGTACCAGTGCGTTCCCCTGGCGAAAATCCTGCGCGTATGCCAGAGATTTGCCGCCGTGAAGTAGTCCGGAGTAGTCGCCTGGAAGACGTCGAAAACCAGGAACCAGCCCGGATCCTTGACCCACACGATGGCACGGTCCCACTGGTAACCAAGACCGTCGTCAACCACGCGTGTCCGAGCGTAATCGAAATCGTCGAAGGTCAGAAAATCGATTTTGTACGTGCGCACGCGGCGGTACGAACCGGCGTTGTGAAGGAAATCGAGCACCGGTTGCCCGGGAACGGAATCCCGCACACTGTAGCGGTGCTCGCCCTTGCGCTGTCCAACCCACATTTTCTCGCGGCGCACACAGAGACGGTTGTGAAAGTAGTCCTGGCGGTAGGCCCCGTAAAGACCGCTGGGCATGAAATCGCGGTAGCCGCCGTCGTGCAAAAGGACACTTCCGCTGGCCATCAAGAGCACGATGCTGTTCTCATCCGAATGACCGTGGGTGGCCTTTTCTTCTTCGATCGGGATGGTGTCGCGCAGGTAGTCTCTGTAGAGCAGACCACCCTCGCCTTCGTCGCGGTAGTTGAGCAGCAGGTAAGTCGATTTCGGTTGCCAGCCGTTTCGGAACACGATTTTCTTGCCGACCACATCTTCCATCACCTCTTCGCTGAGCGTGGATGGCTCCCGTGCGGGTACGTCGTCCGAAGCCCAGCGGTAGGCGTCCAGAAGGAGCACACCGAGAGCGGCGTGCCGCGCCGGTTTCGCAAAATCCACGAACTTTCTGGCGATCGTGGCTGCAGCCCACTTCAGGCCGGGTTCTTTGTAAGCAGCGGCCACGGCCTCGAAAAACGGCAGGTAGCGTTGCCAGTCCGAACGCCAGTAAGCGTCTCCGAAGTCGGGCACCATCCCGTCCGGGCACATCAGGTGCAGGTAGTACTCGGCGTAGTAGCGAACCTCCGGAAGCTTGAACAGCTCGTCCAGCCTGCCGCTGGCGTCGGCGTAACTCAGCAACCCGTAAAGCCAAATGCCGTGGTAGTGACTGGCGTCTTCGATCTCCCACTGTCCCCAGCTGTCGTTGCCGATGGCGTCCGCGGTCATGCGCCAGAAGTGCGCGTGCGGGTGATCGGGAACGGCACGGCAGGCCCAAGCCAGGATTTCCGCGCGGATGATCCCACGATTCATCGGCCCCCACTCCTGGGTGCGGATGGTGTAGTCGGCGATCTGGGCGATGTTTTTTTCGATCAATTTCCGTTCTTTGCTGGAAA
Source organism: uncultured Cytophagia bacterium (assembly GCA_964644845.1). GTDB lineage: Bacteria > Zhuqueibacterota > Zhuqueibacteria > Oleimicrobiales > Geothermoviventaceae > Geothermovivens. The sequence goes on from CAZXXS010000101.1 coordinate 3,325, forward strand.
AAGCAATCTTGTCCTTCAGAAGCGCGTACGGCCTGATGTACCGCATGCCGATGAACATGCCCGGGGCCACCGGTAAACCGTCGGAGTAGTCGGGGCGTTTGGCGAGGGCCTCCTTGGTGTAGTACTTCCGGAACTGGCCAAACGTGAGCAGCACCTTCTTCGCTCGCGCAGCGTACTCCGGCTTGCCTTCCAGATTGTACAGGACAGCGTAGATTGTAGCCATGTCGAGGAACCAGCTCGGCGGGTTGTATCCGAAGATGTTGTGCGGATCGAACCGCTGTTTCCACACGTCGACCAGCGAATCGTAGTGCGTCCACGTCCAATCGGCAGCGGAACGTGCGTACTCAAGGTACTGCGCCCGCGGCACCGGTTGCACAGCTTTGGCCTGAGCCGAAAACAGCAGAACAACAAGCGCGGGGATCAAGAAACGGAATTTGCTCATCGTTTGCTCCTTCAACTTGGTTGAAACAACGCCCTGCACCTGCGAGAGTTTTTGACCGTTTTCCCGTGGTCCCCGCCTTGCAAGAGTACGCTACGTCGGATTGCCGAAGTCGCCAGGCACCAATTCCTTGATCCGCTCAACCACATCCTCAGGCAGGGCTCTGCCGTCGCCAGCAGCACAGTTCGCCTCTACTTGGGCAGGATTCTTGGCACCCGGAATGACCGTGTGGACTGCGGGATGCGCAAGGCAAAAGCGAAGCGAGAGCTCCACAAGCGACATCCTCAGTTCCTCGGCAATCGGCTTCAGCTTTTCGACGAGTTCCACACCACGCGCCAGCTTCTCGCCTTTCAGCCAGTTGTAACGGTGGTCCTCCGGGGGAAAGGTTGTGTCCACTGTGAACTTTCCCGTCAACAGACCCGAAGAAAGCGGCACGCGGTTGATGATCCCAATGTTTTTCTGCTGCGCCAACGGGAAAACCTCTTCTTCGGCCTGACGGTCGAGAATGTTGTACAACACTTGCAGAACGTCCGCCCGATTCTGTTTGATCAGCGTGACCCCTTGCTCCAGTTTGCTGATGCTGGCACCGTAGTAGCGGATTTTGCCTTCTTCTTTGAGTCGCTCCAGCAGCTCGAAGAGCGCGTCGTCCTGCAGAGCTTCCGGCGTTGGCCCGTGCAGAAGGTAGACGTCAATCACGTCCTTGCGTAACCGGCGCAAACTGGCTTCACAGGCCTGGCGAACGTACTCCGGTGAGAAATTTTTCACTGACGGTTCCGGGTCACGCCGCTGATTTCCAACTTTTGTGCTCACGTACACGCCGTCCCAGCCCAACTCCGACATTACTTCACCGATCAGTTCCTCGCTGTGTCCGGCTCCGTACGCGTCTGCCGTGTCGATGAAATTCACACCGAGTTCCACAGCCCGACGCAAGGCCGCTTTGGAGTTTTCGTCATCTACACCGGCGTAGCCGATGCCAAACCCAGCGATGTGGTAACCGCCGCCAATTGCCCACGCTCCAAACCCCACCTCCGAAACACGAAGCGCCGTTCTGCCGAGAACACGGTACTCCATCGAAAGCCCTCCTGTTTGCTTGCCAAACGATGAGCTCCTCTAAGCAATTTGCGTACGGTTTTGCCGCCCCAGAGCGCGGAAACGGTCACTCTCTCGGCGCACCCAGTGGGATGGCCTACGGGTCACCAAGCCCCACATCCAGCACTCGAAGCGGTCGCCAGGGCGAAACGCGGAAGCTACCTCCTCCGAACCGAACTTCAAGGTGCCGGGTACCACCTCTAACGAGGCGCGCAGTCACACCGGCGTCGCAATCACGGACAAACCTGCCGTCAAGAAGCCCCGCCACGTTCTCGAGTTTGGCCAGCGGTGTGTTTGCTGTAAGCGTGATCCCTTTCACGCCACACACCCTTCCCGTACGGAAAACCAAGTTGGCTGGGGCAAGGTCGACCCGCAAGATTTCCCCGTCGCGCGAGGCATCGACCACCCTGTAGCTGGATCTGTACAGCTGGCCCGCACGCCGGAGGACGAGCTTACGGCCGCGCAGCGTCGGGGCTGGCCCTTGCTTCGCAGAGTGGCGAACCCGGAATCGTAAAAGAGGTCCCTTTCTCTTCCCCAACCGCCCGGTCTTGGCGAACCTGTGTTACTTTCGTACTGATCGGACAGCCGTGGTACTGAGACGACGTGAAGGCCCGTGACTTTGAGCGGACAGGAGAGCGTACAGAAAGGCGTCGTTGAATTGTGCCCAGAAATCTGCGTCCTGCCGGATCGAACGCAGACCCTCGCGCCCACCCGTGTTCCCACACTGTCGCCCGAGCTTGTCCCGCAAAAGCATACCCCAAAAGCCTCGCGGTTTGCGCCGGGAAGCCAGTTTCCCGCACCACAGAGACTCGGCACGAACGGTACGCCCCCGCTCCACAGCGGGTAGTGGTTTGCTGAGGTGCTCGTTGTGCAACACGCCGAGCAGCGAACCGTCC
>CAZXXS010000102.1:0-3609 GCA_964644845.1 uncultured Cytophagia bacterium
GGGGTTGGCACTGCGGGGGGTGGGCGTTTTCCGGCGTTGGCGAAATTGTTTCCACCGTATCCCAATCCCTTCAACAGCCGTCTTGTGGTGCGGTACACGCTTGCCAGGCGGGCGTGGGTGAAGCTGTGGGTGAGCGACGTGTTGGGCCGGGAGGTTGCTGGACTGGTGGAGGGCTGGAAGACGACGGGGAGCCATCGGGTGGTGTGGCAGGGGCGGGATGCGGCGGGCAGGCCGGTCCCGAGCGGCGTGTACCTGGTGCGGCTCGTAGCCGATGGAAAGCAGCGGGTGCAGAAGGTGCTGCTGGTGCGTTGAGCACAAGTCTCGCAGGAGAATCCCCAGGACGCTCCGACCTCCCAAACGCCAACCAAACGACCGAACGCACCTCCGTCACATGAGGTCCGGATTGGGCTGCCTGCGTTCATCAGCGCCTCTCCGCGCTAACCTGCGTCCGCCAGAATCCCCAGCGCACAGAAGCGCCTCCCTCCACGCTCCAGGTCGGAGGAATTGCAGCGGGATCTATGCCCTTGCCGAGGCGAGTGCGCGGCGGCTGGCCGAAAAACGGCAGCAATGCCTCCATCTCGCCACCGGTACCCAGACGGCCACTGAAGGCCCGCACGTCGCCGACGCGCAAACTCTGTAACCCGTCGGGTTACAGACTGGGAACTATTTGACTGATCAGTACACGTTCGCATGCATTTTTCCTTGCATTTTGTTTTTGTTTGCTCTAACTTTCGACGTTGCTGAGCGCCCGAACCAACAACAGCTCCAGTGGTCTGGGGGCCCGCGAATTCCCTGCAGGATGCTAACAGTTGGAAACTGATCCGAGAACTGCGCCAGTCCGGGCGGCAATCGACGTTGGGACGAATTCGGTGCTGCTCCTTGTGGCCCTGATCAGGTCCGAGGATGGGCAAGCACGATTGAAGGTGCTTGACGAAGCCGAGGAGGTAACACGGCTGGGCGAAGGGGTCGCCAGCACGGGGCTTCTGAGCCCCGCGGCCATCCAGCGGACAGTTGCCGTGATCAAGGCTTTTGTGGAGCGAGCGCGGGAACGGGGGGCGGAAGCGATCACGATCGTGGCCACGAATGCGGCACGGATTGCGCGGAATGCGAAAGATTTTGTCTCAACCGTCGAAAGTGAGGTTGGGGTGCCAGTTCGCGTTCTGTCTGGGGAGGAAGAAGCTGCTGCCGCTTTTCGGGGCGCGCGCTTGGGCTTGGGTCAGACGAATGGAGAAATTCTCGTAATCGACGTAGGAGGCGGAAGCACAGAGCTGGTCGTGGGGGACAACCAGCCGCGTGGATGGGTAAGTCTGGAGATCGGAGCTGTTCGTCTCAGCGAGCAGTTGCTTGGGGCAGATCCCTACGACACGGAAGAGTGGAGGGAACTTCGGGCTGCAGTTCGGCGTAGCCTTGCCGACGTTGAACTGCCGCTCAACGGCCGTCCAGACGTGACGGTCGGCGTCGGCGGCACCATCACCACGGTTGGGATGTTGAAGCTTGGGCTAAGCGAGTACAACGCGCAGGCGCTGCACGGACTTGTCCTTTCGGCAGAAGAACTCGACGCTCTTGCCGAGAGACTCGCCCGAATGACGGTTGCGGAACGGCGTGACTTGCCTGGTGTTCCGGCCCTGAGAGCTGACGTTCTGCCAATTGGTGTGGCCATCTTCGCTGAGGCGGTTCGGCGCTTCGACAGTCAGCATCTACGAGTGAGCACCTTTGGCATTCGGCACGGAATCTTGTTGGGGTGAGGTCAACCATGGCTTACCAATCGCGTTTCGCAACCTACGAGCAGAAAATCGCCCAGGCGAAGATGGTGATGCTCGAGTACAACTGGCGCCCCGAGCATCACATCCAGGTGCAAAAACTGGCAGCGCAGCTTTTCGAAGGGCTGCGACCGATTCACACGATGACCGACAGCGAGAAATTGCTTCTGGAAGCCGCGGCTCTACTGCACGACATCGGCTGGACGATCAGCGGCACCAAACACCACAAACATTCGGTGTACTTGATTCGTCAGAGCAACCTCTCGCTGTTCAGCAACAGGGACCTGGCGATCATCATGAATCTGGTGCGTTACCATCGCCGGGGTGGTCCGCAGAAGGAGCACCGTCGGTACGCGGCACTGACGAAGACCGACCAGGACATTGTCAAAAAGCTCGTTGCCATCTTACGGGTAGCCGACGGTCTGGATCGCAGCAACGAGCAGCTGATTCACCGGGTGATGGTTGACATCGATCCGGATGCGATCACGGCGATTCTGGTGTCTCGTGGCGACTGTACGCGCGACATCGAGGGCGCAACGGCCAAGAAGGCGCTTTTTGAAGAGATGTTTGGTCGTCCTCTGGCCTTCAAGGTTGAAACTGCTGTTGCCACCCAGTACCTGACGTAACGCTGAGTCAACGTGGCCGAAACCCACGGTGCAAGCCGGTTTGGAGGCGTCTGAGAAGCCTGAAGGGTGGCGCAAAGCATCGTCGGTAGAGTGAGCCACATATTCCGGAGGAGCAGGAACTGTGTTTGACCTGCGTCGGCATACGATGACCATTTTGACTAAGATTAAGCACATGGGCATGACCATGCGCATGATGCTTGGCATCGTGCACCGGGAAGGGGCTCCTCCACCCAGCTAAAAACAGAACAAACTAAGGTCACGTCAAAGCGAGCCCCTTCTCACTAAACTGAGAAGGGGTTTTTTGTTAGCATTGTTAAGCTCGCTGGTGCGTGTTGACCAAAGCGGAGGAAAAGGGGTACCGTGTTTTACCTGTTGCACTGGCGAACCCTGATGTGCATGAGAAGGGCTGCCGTAAGGAAGTTCGAAAGCAGGGGAGCAGTACACAGGGTGGGTCACAGAGAGAAGAGCGTCGAGGGGTTTCATTCGGGGAGAAGGACTGAGCCGTGGACTGGTTAGGCCAAAGGCTGCAGGGAAAAGGGAACCCTTGTGAGGGGAGGCCGGCAGCCTCATCTGGTGGGGCCTGGAGGTAGGGATGAGCCGTTCGAACGAACGTGAAAGGAGTGAAGGCAATGCGGTTTGAAACCATCTGTTTGCACGGCGGGCACCAGGTGGATCAAGACACGCTGTCTCGGGCAGTTCCGATCTACCAGACGACGTCGTACCTGTTTCGAGACACAGATCATGCGGCCAAACTGTTTGAACTGGCGGAGGTTGGCAACATCTACACGCGGATCATGAATCCCACGACCGACGTGTTCGAGAAGCGCATGGCCATGCTCGAAGGAGGTGTAGGCGCGCTGGCTGTCGCTTCGGGTCAGGCCGCGGCCACGGTCACGTTCCTGACCCTCGCGGAGCAGGGGGACGAGATCGTTTCCTCCTCGCGAATCTACGGTGGCACTTACAACTTGCTGAAGGTGACGTTCAAGCGATTGGGCATCACAACCCGCTTTGTAGGTCAGCCGACGCCTGAAAACGTAGAAGCTGCCATCACGGACAAAACGAAGGCTGTGCTCGTCGAGACAATCGGCAACCCGCGGGGCGATGTACCGGACTTGCCCGCTCTGGCGGACGTGGCGCACAGGTACGGTGTTCCACTCGTCGTCGACAACACGGTGGCGTCGCCTTACCTCTGCCGTCCCATCGAACACGGTGCGGACATCGTC
>CAZXXS010000103.1:0-28113 GCA_964644845.1 uncultured Cytophagia bacterium
TGGGGATAGCAAACCAAACACGCCCGCGACGCCGGACGCGCTTTTTTCCAGCAGCGGAATTCATTCCGCTGCGGAAAAGGGACAACAAACACGCGACGACTACACCTCTCCTCGCTCGCGAGAAGCTCTAACACAGTCAGCCCGTGGGGCTCGCAATCTCCGCCCGGAGATCAAATCTCCGGGCTACGTGAAAGAAACCGCCGCCTGAAGGCGGCTCCGTCCAAAACACCCGTCCCTGTTTTTCAGTTTCTTCATCCCCGCATCCCCGACCATCCTCACACCCCCTCCCGGCGATGAAAAAGCTCTCCCCGAGTCTCTAACATTCCCCGTCTTTCGAGTTCAAGAGAGCGAAAAGCCATGCGGCCCCGCCAGTCGTTGCAGCGGACTTGCGTTTCACGGTAGTCGGAGGATTCATTCCTCGGCGGGGCCGCCTAAGAATCTAATCCCCGAGCTACATGACAAGACGCCTGCTGAGGCGGGCTCGGGGAGCTGCGTGCGCAGCGCTCATTCAAAGAAGAGATCGGTATGAGCCAGACTCGGCGCTCGGGTTTTCACATACACTTGGAGTCTTTGCCTCTGAAGAAGCGGTTGAATTTTGCGCGTGAATTTGCCAAGTTGTGAGTGTTGAGGAACGCACGCCCGAAAACATTCGAACACAACGGATCCCGCGAAGGCAAGAGAGTAGCCGCGATGAACGTTCGATCGACATGGCCCGTGTTGGCTCTCGTTCTTCTTGCTGCGAGTTGTTCTCACCGAGAACGCCCGTCTGACTACGTAAATCCGATGATCGGCACTCGCGGTCCGGGCAACTCCATTCCTGGTGCCACATGTCCTCACGCACCAGTGAAGCTGAGTCCGGACTGTGTCACATCGCCGCTCGGTGGTTACGAGTACGACGACTCGCAGATTGCTGGATTCAGCCACTGCCATCTTGAAGGAAGCGGCGGTGGCGCTTACGGCTTTGTTTTGCTGACGCCTTACGTCGGTTCTCTGGAAGGCATCCGGAGAGGCAAATGCTTTAGCCGCTACACGCACGACCGTGAAAAGGCCACAGCAGGCTACTACGCCGTGGATCTGCTGGATTACGGTGTAACCGCCGAACTCACTGCCACAGAGCACGTGGGACTCCACCGCTACACGTTTCCTGAGGACACTTCAGCCCTCGTGCTGGTCGACCTGGGCCATTCTCTCGCCTACCCGAACACGGACGGTTGGATCGAGATCATCGGGGACTCGGCCGTGGCTGGCTACGGCCAGTACGGGTCTCCGGGATTTTGGCAGGTAACACAGGTGTACTTCTACGCCACTTTCAACAGACGATTCAATCGCTTTGGCACCTGGCGAGGCTGCGAACTGGTCCGGCCGTACGAGGTAATTCCAACCCGATACCTGATGCCTCCGGGGACGGGACAAGAAGTCCACGGCCTCAAGGCTGAGTATTTCAACAACCCGGATCTCAGTGGTAAGCCGGTCTTCACCAGGATTGAGCCTGTGGTGAATCACCGCTGGGGAACACGGCGTCCGGATCCACGCCTGCCGCTGGATCACTTCTCGGTGCGCTGGACAGGCAAGCTGGTTCCCCCCTCCAGCGGCCTGTACCGGCTTCGGGTAGAACGCGACGACGGGATTCGTCTGTTCCTGGACGGTCAGCTGCTGCTTGACAAATGGTCAAACGCCCACGGTGAAACCCCGGAGGAGGTTACGGTCAAACTGGAAGGCGGTCGACCGTACGATCTCAAGTTGGAGTACTTCGAGGGAATCGGCGTGGCACTGGTCCGACTCAAATGGGACCATGTGGAACCGCGCGGGGAACTGAGGTCTGGCTTCTGCAGAGCAGAGGGAAAACGCGTCGGGGCGTATCTGGATTTTGGTCACCTCAGCAAGCCTCTGGTGGTGAGAGTTGGCATCTCTTTTGTCAGCGTGGAACAGGCCCGCCGTTACGTCCAACGAGAAGCCCCTCCGCAAACGTCTTTTAACGCGGTTCGCGAGGCGACACGGGCTCTTTGGGACAGCACCCTAGGTATCATCCAGGTGGAAGGCGGCACACGCGACCAGAAGGTCAAGTTCTACACGGCTCTCTACCGCTACTTCACCGTTCCAGTGAACTACTGCGAAGCCCATCAGTACTACTCGGCCCCAAGAGGCCAGCCGGGACTTCACGCCTGCCCGGACTGGCGATTCTTCGGTGACGACTGGGCCGCTTGGGACACGTACCGTACAAACCATCCGCTACGAACTCTGATCGAGCCGCAGAGTGTGGCCGACGTCGCCCGGACGTATCTGGCGATCTACCAGCAAACGCAGCGCCTCCCATCGATCATCGGACACTCCGGGGGCGACGCCATGGCCGGTAACCACGCTGTAACCATTCTCACGGACTTCGCCGTCAAGGGATTCAGAGGGTTTGATCTAAATCTGGCTTACCGGGCCGTAAAGGAAGATGCTCTTCTGCACGCTTTCCCAACAACCCAGCTGCAGAAAGAGTACGAACGGCTCGGGTACGTAGCCTTCAGCCGGGACGGTGGGCTTCGTGAGAAAGGGAGCGTGTCGTGGACGTTGGAGCGGTGCTACAACGACTGGTGTGTTGCCCAAATGGCCAAACTCCTCGGGTACGAAAAGGACTACCATTTTTTTCTGAACCGCAGCCGCAATTACAAGAATCTCTTCGATGCCAAAACGGGGTTCCTCCGGCCCCGCTACGCCGACGGTCGCTGGAAGGAAGATTTCGACCCAGCAAGTAAACCGGGTTCCGCAAACGGCTTTCAGGAAAGCAATGCCTGGCAAGAAACCTGGTACGTGCCCCACGACATCCCTGGACTGATCCAGCTGATGGGTGGCCCAAAGGCTTTTGTGGCCAAGCTCGACGCCTACTTCGCCAGCGGACAACATCGGCAGGTCAACCAGCCAGTTTTTCTGAATCCGTTCCTGTACGCCTGCGCTGGTGCAGCCTGGAAAACCCAGGAAACCGTCCGCCGCATTATGGCGGAATGGTACAGCAACACACCGGACGGCATCGCTGGCAACAGCGACTCAGCCTCGATGTACGCCTGGTATGTTCTGGCCGCACTTGGCATCTACCCGATCACACCCGGCAGCGACTGGTTCGTTATCGCCAGTCCTGTGTTTCGTCGTGCTACCCTTCATTTGCGTCGGCCACTCGGTCCAGGGACCTTCGTAATCCGGGCAGACGGTGCTTCAACGAAGAACATTTACGTCCAGGAGGTGCGTTTGAACGGCCGCCCCCTCAAGCGCGCTCTGATTCGTTTCCGGGAGATCACCCCAGGTGGCGAACTTCAACTGCGAATGGGTCCGAAGCCGTCCCAATGGGGCAACAACAAATGTGCTCAAATTCGTTAGGGTTTTCCTCCGCTTCTCGCGACGGGGATCCTGCCGGCCCCGCCCTGCGCGGCACGTAGCGGGTCAAAACGGTTCTTAGGCACTCCAATTTCTACCAGGGTTCAGCCTGGGCTCCGAAACACGGAGTCTCGGCGGCAGGGCCTTCCGTCATCGCAGACCCTACTTTCGCAGCCGAGCAGCGAGATCCAAAAGCTCCCTCCCCTGAAGCATCTGCCTTTTCGAGTCGTCGCACGATTGCGCGCCCAAACCACGCTTTTCCCCGAACCGTTCCTCGCGCCGCAAAGAAAAAGCCCCGCCAGTTCGGCGGGGCTTTGCTCTTCACACCGGAACGTCGTTGGCAAACGCCTCAGTGTTTGCTCGCACTCTCCTTGATCAGGTGGCGCGCAATTACGTTGCGTTGAATCTGGTTTGTTCCTTCGTAGATCTGGGTGATCTTTGCGTCTCGCATGTACTTCTCGACCGGGTATTCACGCATGTAGCCGTAGCCACCGAAAATCTGCACCGCGTCTGTAGTAACGCGCATGGCCACGTCGCTGGCGAAAAGCTTGGTCATGGCCGAGACCTTGCCGTAGTCCTTGCCGCCTGAATCGATGTAGCGCGCCACGGCGTAGATCAGAGCGCGGGCGGCCTCGATCTGCGTCGCCATGTCGGCCAGCATGTGTTGAATGGCCTGGAACGACGAGATCGACTGGCCGAACTGTTTGCGCTGGCGCGCGTAGTCCACAGCCAGGTCCAGGGCGCCCTGAGCGATTCCCAACGCCTGTGCGGCCACGCCCGGCCGGGACTGATCCAGGGTCTGCAAAGCCACGATGAATCCCAGCCCTTCGCGGCCAATCAAGTTTTCCTTGGGAACCCGACAATTTTCGAAGTGAATCTCGGCCGTTGCCGAGGCCCGAATGCCCATTTTGTCTTCCTTCTTACCGATCACAAGTCCGGGCGTGTCCGCTTCGACCACAAACGCCGACGCCCCACGACCTCCTTTCTTGGGGTTGGTCATGGCAATCACAGTGTAAATGCCGGCCACACCGCCATTTGTGATGAAGTGTTTGGTCCCGTTCAGTACGTAGTAGTCCCCATCTTTGACTGCTGTTGTACGGATAGCACCCGCATCGGAGCCAGCCTCTGGTTCCGTAAGGCAGAAACCCGCGAGCATTTCGCCTTCGGCCAGCCGCGGGAGGTAACGCTGCTTGAGCTCCGGCGAACCGGCGATCAGCAAAGGAAATGCCCCCAGCGCTGTGCCTGCTACCGACAGCGCAATGCCACCGCAGGCTTTGGACAGTTCTTCCGTCACCAGGGCCAGGCCGAACACACCCATTCCCAGACCACCGTACTCCTCGGGAATGGCCACAGCAAACAGACCTGCCTCCCTGAATACGTCGACCATCTCCCACGGGAACTCCCCCGACTGGTCGTACTTGGCCGCCACCGGCCTTACTTTTTCATTCGCGATGCGTCGCGTAAGCTCTTGTAGTTCTTTCTCCTCTTCAGTCAGAAAGTAGTCCATGGCACCCTCAGTTTCGTACAACACCCAATTGTTTCAGTGCCTCGCGAGCAGCAAGTTGCTCAGCGCGCTTCTTGGTGGGGCCCTTTCCAACGCCACTGGCCTTCTCAGCCACAGAAACCTGGATCGTGAACGTCTTGTCGTGGTCCGGGCCTTCCTCCTTCAGAACCGTGTAAATCGGATTCCCCCACCCTCGCGCCTGAGCGTACTCCAAGAGCTCGCTCTTGTAGTTCCTGTAGAGTTCCTCACTCAGGAATTCGTTCATCTGAGCCAGAACGAAACGCCGGACGAAACGCATGGCTTCGCCGAATCCAGCGTCCAGGTAAATGGCCCCCACCAGCGCCTCCAGCGTGTCTGCCAGAATGCTGGGTCGCTGACGGCCACCGCTGCGTTCTTCGGCAGGGCTCATCAAGATGTACTCGCCGAGCCGTAAGTCCCGTGCCACCCGGGACAAGATGCGGCGACTCACGACTACGGACTTCATGTTGGTGAGCTCGCCTTCGGGCTTGCGAGGGAAACGCTTAAAAAGAAACTCGGTGACCGCAAGTCCAAGCACCGCGTCACCGAGCAACTCAAGGCGTTCGTTGGAAACAAGCCGGCTCCTCCGCGTTCCCGACAGCGAGGACCGGTGCGTCAGCGCCTGTTCCAGAAGTTCCCGGTCCCGAAATCGGTAACCAATGACCTGACCGAGCCTTTCCAGCCTATCCTCACCGATTTCCCGTTTGCCCGTGATCCGCGCCAGGAGCCTTTGCCACCACGTTGTCGGTTCACTTTTGGTGACACCTCTCTCGACAGCAGGGGTCTGAGGTCGAGGGTTCCTCTTCGCCCTGTTGCGCCGCCGTCTTTGCGGTGTCCTCCTCGCTTTCGTTCCCTCAGACGTGCCACTCACCTACAATTCTCACTCGAACTTCCTGGTCACCAAACAAACGTTGTGACCGCCAAATCCAAAGCTGTTCGAGATGGCCACGCGTACCTGCCGCTGGACGGACTCGTTCGGCACGTAGTACAGATCGCACTCCGGGTCTCTTTCTTCGTAGTTGATCGTCGGGTGGATCACATCGTTGGCCACCGTCAGCACTGTGGCAATTTCTTCCACTGCGCCGCTTGCTCCGAGCAGGTGTCCTACCATCGACTTGGTGGAGCTGACTGCGATCTCGTAGGCGCGCTCGCCGAATACACTCTTGATCGCCTTCGTCTCCATCCGGTCGTTGTACGGTGTGGAGGTGCCGTGAGCATTGATGTAGTCGACCTCGTCCGGAGTGATGCCCGCGTCTTGTAAAGCCCGCTTCATGGCCAGCGCCGCTCCGGAGCCGTCCGGCACGGGAGCCGTGATGTGGTACGCATCTGCCGTGAAGCCAACCCCCACCAGTTCCGCGTAGATCTTGGCCCCGCGAGCCTGGGCGTGTTCGAGGGATTCCAAAATCAGGGCTCCGGCTCCCTCACCCATCACGAACCCGTCGCGCTGCGCATCGAAGGGTCGACTGGCGCGTTCGGGCTCGTCGTTGCGCGTCGAAAGCGCATGCATGGCGTTGAACCCGGCGATTCCCATCGGCAAAATGACGGCTTCCGACCCGCCCGTCACCATCACATCGGCCTCACCACGCTGAACAATGCGCATGGCATCCCCGATCGCGTGCGAGCTGGAAGCGCACGCCGAGATCGTTGAGTAGTTGGGCCCTTTGAAACCGTACATGATGGACACGTGCCCGGGAACAATGTCGGCAATCAACATCGGGATGAAGAATGGGCTCACGCGGTTCGGGCCGTAGTCGAAAAGCTTCTTGATCTCGCGCGCGAAAGTTTCCATCCCTCCAATGCCCGAGGCCATCAAAACCCCGACCCGCTCCTTGTCCACGTTGGCCTGGTCGAGCCCGGAATCTTCGATGGCCATTTTGGCCGCTGCCACACCGTAGTGGCAGAAACGGTCCATCCTTCGGGCTTCTTTTCTGTCGAGAAACTGGGTAGCATCGAAATCCTTCACTTCCGCGGCGATCTTCGTGTCGTGCCCCGTGGTGTCCCACCTGGTGATGGGGCCAACACCGCTTTTTCCGGCCTGCAGGTTCGCCCAGAACTCCTCAACGGTGTTGCCAACGGGACTGATTACACCTAACCCCGTGATCACTACCCGGTGATTTTCAGCCATAAAGTGTCCCTAATTTGTCCAACCAGCTGCTTCGACGCTGCACCCCACCCGAGAACGTTCGCTTCTCGCCTTCTCGAAGCGAAACAGTCGGCCCCTTTACCGTCCAAGCGTTGCCGGCCTACTGTTCCTTCTCGGCCATCTTCTGGTGCAGGTATTCCAATGCCTTACCCACGGTCGTCAGCTTTTCAGCTTCTTCGTCTGGGATTTCGATGTCAAACTCTTCTTCGAACGCCATCACCAGTTCCACAGTGTCCAGCGAGTCGGCACCGAGGTCGTCGATGAATGAAGCTTCGGGGGTAACGGCGTCCGGATCTACACCCAGCTGTTCCACGATGATCTCTTTTACCCGGTTTTCCATCTCTTGGATGTTTTCTGCCATGACCTACGTCCTCCTGTGTCCTAAGTTAACCCTCAACACCCTTCACCAATTCCCGGAATTTTCACATCACCATCCCACCGTCAACGTGCACAACCTGTCCGGTCACGTAACCCGCATCGTCGGAAGCCAGAAAAGCCACAACGCGTGCTACGTCTTCCGGACTACCCGCACGTTTGAGGGGAATGATCTCCAGATACGCTTTTCTCACGTCTTCCGGCAGCGCCGCCGTCATCTCGGTTTCGATGTACCCCGGAGCCACGGCGTTCACGGTGATCCCACGGCCCGCCAGTTCTTTGGCCGCGGACTTGGTCAAACCGATCACGCCCGCTTTGGATGCCGAGTAGTTAGCCTGGCCAGCGTTACCCATCACACCAACAACTGAGGCGATGTTAATGATCCGGCCGTTGCGCTGTTTCATCATTTGCTTGGCAGCAGCGCGCAGACAGTTAAACGTACCCGTCAGGTTTACTTCCAGAACTTTCTTCCAGTCGTCGTCCTTCATGCGAATCAACAGCCCGTCCCGCGTGATGCCCGCATTGTTGACCAGAATGTCCACACGTCCGAACGTCGCCACCGTTTCGCGGATCAATCGATCGGCATCTGCCGGATCGGCCACGTTTGTGCGGAGTGCCAGGCTCTTCCGACCGAGCTTTTCCACTTCGGCCGCCGTCTGCCGTGCGGCTTCTTCCAGAATGTCGGAGATCACGACGTCGCAGCCACGCTCGGCCAGGTTCAACGCAATGGCACGACCGATGCCGCGAGCAGCCCCCGTCACCACAGCAACTTTCCCATCCAGCCCAAGCACGCTCGTCCTCCGTGTCTGCAAACCCATTAGCTTTCGAGGACCTCAAAGTCCGCCACCGTGCCCAGAGCAGTGCCTTTCACGCTGCGCTCGATGCGCCGGATCAGCCCGAGCAACACTTTGCCCGCACCGACCTCGTAGAACGCGTCGACTCCGTCCTGAAGCATCCGACGTACGCTCTGCTCCCAGAGCACAGGGCTCACCAGCTGACGTTTCAAAGCTTCTGGCAAGTGGGCACCAGATCTCTCAGGGGAAGCCGATACGTTGAGAATCACCGGCTTCTCAGCATCCCGGAATTCAGCGTCCGCCAGATCCTCGGCGAACTCCTCCGCGGCTTCCGCCATCAGCGGTGAGTGAAACGCACCGCTCACCGACAACGGGACCACCTTCCGCGCACCGGCCTGCTTCGCCAGTTCACCTGCTTTTTCGACCGCGGGCACATGCCCCGAAATCACGATCTGACCTGGGGCGTTGAAATTCGCCGGCCCAACCCACTGCCCGTCGGCCATGGCCGCCTTGCACACGGCAGCAACCCGCTCGGCGTCCAGTCCCAGCAGAGCAGCCATGGTTCCGGGATGCCTGGTGCCAGCCTCCTGCATCAACTGGCCGCGCCGGGCCACCAGCCGAAGACCGTCCTCAAAGGAAAGAGCCCCGGCTGCCACCAAAGCACTGTACTCACCCAGACTGTGCCCAGCCACCACGTCTGGTTGCAAACCCCGCTCCCGCGCCAGTTCGAGGGCCACCACGCTGTGCACAAAAAGAGCGGGCTGGGTTACACGGGTCTGGCGAAGCGCCTCCTCCGGTCCTTCGAAGCAAACACGCGTCAAATCGAAACCGAGCAGGTCGTTGGCCTGCTCGTAGCGTTCTCTTGCCTGGGAGAAGGTCTCGTAGAGATCCTTACCCATACCTACGTACTGAGAGCCCTGACCGGGGAAAACAAATGCAATCGCCACTGTTCCTCCCTCCGTCGAACCGGTCAGAACCGAACCAGTGCTGAGCCCCAAGTAAAACCGGCGCCGAAAGCAACCATCAGGGCGAGTTGTCCTGCCTCGAGTCGGCCCTCCTTGCGGGCCTCATCCAGAGCAATCGGGATGGAAGCCGCCGATGTGTTCCCGTACTTTTGGATGTTCACGTACACACGTTCCGGTGGAATCTTGACGCGTCGCGCCGTTGCATCGATGATGCGCAGATTGGCCTGGTGTGGCAAAAGGAGGTCAACGTCGTCGCCCGTCAGATCATTCCTCTTCAAGATGAGCTCTGCTGCCTCGCCCATGGCTGTGACGGCGTACTTGAAGACTTCACGCCCTTCCATCCGGAGGTAGAAAAGCTTCTTGTCTACACTCTCGTGAGAGAATGGGACGCTTGTACCACCGCCAGGCATGTACAGAAGTTCGTAGAGACTGCCGTCGCTTCTCAAATACGTGTCGAGGATGCCACGCTCCGGATCATCGGTTTTGCGAACGATCACAGCACCCGCCCCGTCGCCGAAAAGGACGCAGGTCGAACGGTCGGTGTAGTCGGTGATGCGGGACAGCAGCTCGGCGCCCACCACAGCCACAGTCTCAGCCTGACCTGTGGCAATCATGCCGTTAGCCAGGCTCAGTCCGTAAATGAAACCCGAGCATGCTGCGGCAATGTCGAAGGCAGCTGCTTGCTTTGCGCCAAGTTTGTCCTGAACAAAGCAAGCTGTCGAGGGGAATTGCATGTCGCCAGTAACGCTGGCAACGATGATAACGTCGAGATCCTTGGCTTCCAGGCCCGCGTCCTCGAGGGCCCGTCGAGTGGCTTCTGCGGCAAAATCGGAAGTCTTTTCTCCCTCCTCGGCGATATGTCTTACTTCCATGCCCGTACGAGTTTTGATCCACTCGTCGGACGTGTCGACCATCTTCTCCAGATCAGCGTTCGTGAGCAGTTTCTTGGGGACGGCGTGCCCCGTTCCCACTATCTTCGAGATCGCTTTCTTTGCCACTTTGCTTTCCGCTCCATTCACTCAGCCGAGCGGCGATGTGCTCGTTCACGCCGCTCTCGATCATTTTCCTCGCCTCCTTCACCGCATTCCGGATTGCCTTCGGTGTCGACTTGCCGTGGCAAATGATCACCGTCCCCTTGACACCCAGAAGCGGTGCTCCTCCGTACTGCTGGTAGTCGAAGACCTCCTTCAGCCGCTTGAACGTGGGTTTCAACAACCACGCCCCAAGCAGCGAGAACACCCTCCTTCCAATTTTGCGTCGCAAACTCAACGAGTAGAGCTTTTCGACGCTCTCGGCGAATTTCAAGATCACATTGCCGGTGAAGCCGTCCGTCACCACCACGTCGGCAACATCGCGAAGAATGTCCCCTCCTTCAACGTTGCCGATGAAGTTCAGCTCGCTGCGAGCCAGCAGTTTGTGCGCCTGCAACACAAGTTCGCTGCCTTTGGTCGACTCTTCGCCGATGCTCAGCAACCCAACGCGCGGTGCCTCCAGGTCGAACAGCCCCGACATGAACACCGACCCCATCACACCGAACTGGTAAAGATGGGTGGGTTTGCAGTCGGAGTTGGCGCCGACGTCGAGAAGTAACACGCGCCCGTGCATGGTGGGCAAAACGGTACCGATGGCTGGCCGCTGCACACCAGGCATGCGCCCGAGCGTCAGCAGCGCCGTTGCCATCATCACACCCGTGTGCCCTGCGCCAACGACAGCGTCCACCTGCCCCTCTCGGTGCAGGCGCATGGCTACAGCAATCGAGCTGTTCTTCTTCTGACGCACCGCCTGAGCTGGCGACTCGTGCATCTCCACCTTCTCAGGCGCGTGCACAACCTCGATGTCCAGCTCTCCAACTCGGAAATGGCGGTCGAGCTCCCTCTTCACCGTCTGCTCATCCCCCACCAGCACCATCGTGCAGTGCCCCCGCGACAGGCGAGCCGCCTCGACGGCTCCGTGCACGGCCGCGCCCGGAGCACGGTCGCCCCCCATGGCATCAATGGCAATTCGCAGTTTGCGGCTCATCTCACTCTCTTTGGAAGGGTCAACTCACCAGTGAGGGGCTACTCACGAGGGATGAATACCGACCGCCCATCGTAGTAACCGCAGTTCGGACAAGCGCGATGCGGCAACTTGGGCTGGTGACAGTTGGGGCATTCCACAACGGTCACAGCTGCTACCTTGTGGTGGGAACGGCGTTTGCCCTGTCTTGCTCTGGAATGTCTACGCTTCGGTAAAGCCATGAGTGTTCGTCCCTCGCTCCAAATCTCTCCGGTTCCACTACTTCAGCAGTTTTTTCAAAGCTTCCCAGCGTGGGTCGATGGTTTCGACCTCGCACGTGCATTTCTCAACATTCAGGTTCGCACCGCAGCGCGGGCACAGCCCCTTGCAGTCCGGCGAACACAACCGTTTGAACGGCAGCGCCACGATCAGCGTCTGGCGGATGTCCTCACTCAGATCGATCTCCATCAGGCCTGGATCGATGCGGTGCACCTCGTCGTACTGCTTGTCCTCGTCTTCCGGAATCAATTTCGAAGACAGCGTGTACAGCACCAGCATCTCGTCTTCGATCTCGGCCACGTAAGGCTCGGCGCACCGGTCACACACCAGATCGGCCTGGGTTTTGATTCTGCCGCGTACCAAAAACTCATCGCCCATTTTCGTCAGGGTAACGTCGAGGTCGATGCCGTAGTTGTAACCGTAGTCAACACCGAGCCCAACGTCTTCCCGGCGAAAATGGAACTGGTACCGGTGCTCCCCCTCTCCCAGTTTTGCAATCGCGATCTTCATGGCTGAATGCCATTCAGTCTGAAATGTGTCGGCGAATTTAACGACTAAGGCACAATTTGTCAAGAAAAAACTGGATCTTGCTGTAGATCCAGGCCAGGTTACCTGCAACTCCCGTTTTTCCGGAACCACCAGTCCGGTTCAACCCCGTCTTTTCTTACGTTCTGGGCCCTCCGCCTGTGTAAGCAACCTGATTGTCAACGCTGCGGACCCTTCGGGCGTTCCGCACCCCTCTCTTGCAAATTGCCGCCCTGAACAGTTCAAACAAATCCCTGCAAGAATCCTTTTCCGCGGACTCCCGCTTTCACCGGCGACGCTGCGTGGTCAACGTACAGACATGAGACCGCTGCGGTTTGCTTTAGCGCAGCATTTCGTGGATGGCTGTGGCAGCGCGTCGACCGTCGCCCATGGCCAGGATCACCGTGGCTCCGCCGCGCACGATGTCGCCGCCGGCGAACACCCTTTCACGCGACGTCAGTCCCGTGGCTGGATCGATTTCCAAGTAGCCCCACCGGTTTGTCTTCAATCCCGGCGTCGCCGAAATGAGCAGCGGATTTGCGCCCTGGCCAATTGCCACCACCACTGTGTCTACCTTCAGGGTGTGCTCCGACCCAGGGATTGGAATGGGTCGGCGTCGACCCGACTCATCGGGTTCGCCCAGCTGCATGCTGATCAACTCGATTTCTTTCACCCAGCCGTTCTCGTCGCCGATGATCCGCACCGGATTTTCGAGCAGTCGGAACTGTACCCCTTCCTGCTCCGCGTGGTGGATTTCCTCGAGACGGGCTGGCATTTCTTTCCGCGAACGACGGTAGATCAGGTACGCATTCTCCGCACCAAGGCGTAGCGCGGTGCGCACAGCATCCATGGCAGTGTTGCCGCCGCCAATCACGGCCACGTTCTTGCCCCGCTTGATGGGCGTGTCCCATTCCGGGAACAGATAACCGCGCATCAGGTTGGACCGCGTCAGGTATTCGTTGGCGGAGTAGACACCGTTCAGGTTTTCGCCAGGGATGCGCATGAAGTAAGGCAAGCCCGCGCCGACACCAAGGAACAGGGCGTCGTACTTTTCCAGAAGCTCGTCCACGGTTTCCGTCTTGCCCACCACAAAACTCGGCTGAAAATCCACACCCAAACTGGCCAGGTAATTCACCTCGTGCTGCAAAATCGACTTAGGCAACCGAAACTCCGGGATCCCGTACACCAGCACACCGCCGAGCGCGTGCAGTGCCTCGAACACGGTGACGTCGTGCCCTTTCTGAATCAGGTCCGCAGCCACGGTGAGCCCAGCAGGTCCCGCCCCCACAACGGCAATTCGGTGGCCAGTGGGCCGTGGAATGGCCGGCTTCTCGATTTTTCCGGTCTGGCGTTCGTAATCTGCCACGAAGCGTTCGAGACGACCAATGGCCACGGGCTCGAACTTCTTCGACAGCACGCACATGGCTTCGCACTGCTCTTCCTGGGGACAAACCCGGCCGCAAACCGCGGGCAGCAGGTTCGTTTCTTTGATCTTGCGCGCGGCGCCCAGGAAATCGCCTTCCGCAACCAGCCGGATGAAACCAGGAATGTCGATGTTGACGGGACAACCGTCCACACAGTACGGCTTGGGACACTGGAGACAGCGTTGCGCCTCTAGAATGGCTTCTTGCTCGGTGTAACCGAAGGGAACCTCGTTGAAATTGCGGATCCGCTCCTTAGGATCCTGCTCTGCCATTGGCGTTTTCTCGGGGATGATCTTTGCCATCCGGTACCTCCGATGCGCTTAGTCGGCCCGCCCTTTTTCAGTTCGCTACCGCCCGGGAGCCCTCTACGGCCGTGTTACCGAGTTTCTTCTTGAAGAGCTCCAGGCTGATTCTCTCCTCATCCCGGTACTGCTGCAAGCGTTTGATGAGCAAGTCGAAGTCCACTTCGTGGGCGTCGAAATCAGGACCGTCCACGCAAGCGAACTTCGTTACTCCACCCACCGTCACCCGGCAGGCACCGCACATGCCCGTACCGTCCACCATGATGGGATTCAAGCTGACACTGGTGGGAATCGCGGGACCTCGCGTCAGTTCGGCCACAGCTCTCATCATTAGAACTGGTCCAATGCAAAAGACGTGGTCGATCTTGTCCCCGCGTTCGATCATTTCCTGCAAAGGGCTGGTCACAAAACCGTGCACACCGTAGGTACCATCGTCGGTGCAGACGATCAGCTCGTGGCACGCCTGTCGCATTTCCTCCTCGAAAATCAGGAGTTCGCGCGTGCGTGCCCCGATGATGCCGACCACGTGATTGCCAGCCTTCTTCAGAGCGCTGGCAACGGGTAAAATCTCAGCGACACCAACTCCGCCTCCAATGCAAACCACATTCCCGTACTTTTCGATCGGCGTCGGCTTACCAAGTGGACCGACAAAATCCAGGATGTTCTCCCCCTCTTCTTTCAAACCCAGTTCCATCGTCGAACGCCCCACTTCTTGCACGACGATGGTCACCGTCCCGCGTTCGGCGTCGGAGTCCGCAATGGTCAGCGGAAACCGTTCGCCTTTTTCGTGCACCCGCAAGATGACAAACTGCCCTGGCTGGCGTTTCCGAGCAATCAGCGGGTGCTCCACAACAAACTTCTTGATGCCCGGGGCCAGCACCTCCTTCTCTACGATCCTTGGCATCCCTCACCTCGTCGGCTGTTCCAGTGAACCGCGGTCCTCAGGCACTCATCCAAAACGCGGCGGGTGCAGCTCAGCCCTGCCGACGCCAGGCGTCTGCCTTCAGCTTCCTGGCGCCGACAAGCTCGTTTTCCCGACACAACTCACTCTTACCTCCGAAGAGTCCCCCGCACCGACCGCGCCCCGGCAGAAAATTCGGATCAGCTCGTCCCCACTGGCGCAGTTACTTCTCCCTTCTTCGCTTTTTCCACGATCTCAGCCGTGTCCAAAGCGATGACCAACTCCTCGTTGGTCGGCACGACCAGCACCTTTACCTTCGACGTGTCTGTGCTGATCACGGCCTCCTGCTTCGCCGTTCTGGCGTTCATGTCCTCGTCAATTTCGACCCCAAGGAATCCGAGATTCTGACAGGTTTTGGAGCGTACGATGGCTGAGTTCTCGCCTATCCCACCGGTGAAAACGATCGCGTTCAACCCACCCATGGCCGCCGCGTAAGCCCCAATGTACTTTTTGAGACGGTAGGTGAACACATCGAGGGCGAGCTGAGCACGCCGATTGCCGGCTTCTGCCTCGGCCTCCACATCCCGCATGTCGCTGGACACCCCGGAAATTCCCAGAAGCCCACTGTGTTTGTTCAGCAGTGTGTTGGCCTCGCCGAGACCAATCTCCTCACGCCCCATGATGTGCAAAATAACCGCCGGATCCAGGTCACCGCAGCGCGTACCCATCAGCAACCCCTCCAGAGGGGTGAATCCCATCGACGTGTCCACGGAAACCCCGCCGTCCACAGCCGCGATGCTGCACCCGTTGCCCAGATGACAAGTTGTCATCTTAAGCTCTTCGATGGGCTTGCCCAAAATTTCCGCCGCACGTCGGGAGACGTAGAAATGGCTCGTGCCGTGGAATCCGTAACGGCGAATGCTGTAGCGTTTGTAGAGCACGTACGGAATCCCGTAGATGTAGGCGTACGGAGGCATTTTGGAGTGGAAAGCCGTGTCGAAAACGGCCACCTGAGGGGTGCCTGGCAGCAGGTTCAAACAGGCGTTGATGCCGCGCAAATTGTGCGGGTTGTGAAGCGGCGCCAAATCGATGCACTCCCGGATCATCTTGAGAACGTCGGCCGTGATGAGCACCGAACCCGTGAACTTCTCACCACCGTGCACCACACGGTGTCCTACGGCGTCGATCTCGCTCCGGTCCTTCAGCACGCCGTGGTTCTTCGACAACAGGATGCTCAGCACGTACTCGATGGCCACCTGGTGGTCCAGGATTTCGCCCGACAGCTTCACTTCGTCGCCGTCGTAACGCCGGTGCGACAGCACCGCGCCGGTCATCCCAATGCGCGACACCGATCCTGTGGCCAGGCTCCTGCGCTCGTCCGTGTCGATCAGCTGGTACTTGACCGACGAACTGCCGCAGTTCAACACGAGAACTTTCATTGGGCAACCCCTATTTTCCTGCCCGATTCGTCGTAGATGAAGAATCCACGTCCCGTCTTCTTCCCAAGGTGACCGGCTCGTACCAGTTTGCGCAACAAGGGGCATGGCCGGTACTTCAGCTCACCGAGCTCCCGAAAGAGGGTCTCCATCCAGGCCATCACTTCGTCCAGGCCCATCTGGTCGGCCAGCGTCAGCGGGCCAACTGGGAAGTTGAAGCCGAGTTTCATGGCCGTGTCGATGCCGTCGGCCGAAGCCACACCTTCCATCAGGATGTGCATGGCCTCGTTGAGCATGGTAACGATGATCCGGGTCGTCACGTAGCCGGGGTACTCGTACACCTCCACAGCCGTCTTACCGAGCCGCTCCGCGAGTTTGCGCGCTTTCTCGTACGTTTCGTCCGAGGTTTTCAGCCCGCGCACAATCTCAACCAGCGGCACCTTCGGCACCGGATTGATGAAGTGCATGCCGATGACACGATCCTCGCGCCTGGTGGCAGCGGCGATCTCCGTGATGCTGAGCGTCGAGGTGTTGGTAATGAAGATGGCCTCTGGCGGACAAATCTCGTCGAGATGTTTGAAAAGCTCCTGTTTGGCCTGGAGGCTCTCCGTGATCGCTTCGATAACCCAGCGGTAGTCGTCCAGCTCTTCGAGATCTGTACTCCACTGGATCCTGGCCAGAATGGCTCGTTTGTCGCTCTCCGTTAGGGCCCAACGCTCGATCTCGTAATCGAGTTCTTCCTCGAGCATCCCTTTGCTACGCTTGAGGTTGTCTTCGTCTTTCTCCACGATGATGACGTTGATGCCCTTGCCAGCGATTGTCTGGGCGATACCCCGCCCCATCGTGCCGCCCCCAACCACCGCGACATCCGTAATGACGTCTTCGGCTTCGCGCTCGAGCCCTCGAATTTCCTCCAAATCCTGGAGGTCTAACGTGCCGCTTTCCTTAGCCATGCGCTGGTCACTCCGAAGCTTCGTTGGCAATCAACTCGAAATCCGAGAAGAAAAAGCCAATCTCCTTCGCGGCGTTTTCCGGAGAATCCGACCCGTGGACAATGTTCTCTTGCTTGCTCTCGGCGAAATCGCGCCGAATGGTTCCTGGCTCGGCCTCTTTCGGATCCGTAGCACCGATTAGTTTACGGAAATCCTCGACCGCGTTGTCTTTCTCCAACGCCAGAGCAACGCACTTGCCGGAAGTCATGAAAGCCACGAGATCGTTGTAAAAAGGTCGCTCACGGTGCACGGCGTAGAACTGCTGAGCCTGCGGCACCGTGAGGTGTACCATTTTCATGCCCACGACATCAAAACCGGCTTCGATAATCCGGTCGAGAACTTTGCCCGCCAGTTTGCGGCGCACGCAGTCCGGTTTCAGGATTGCCAGTGTCCTCTGCTTCACACAGCCTCCTCTGCTTTTGTTTCCTCAGGGGCAAACCCCATTTCCTCAGCCTTCGCAAAACCGAGCTGAAGTGCCTTCATGTTCATTTCCTCGGTACCGCGCGGTGCGCGGGCCATTACCGCCTGTTCAATCGCCTTCCGGGTAACCACTCGGGTCATGGCCACTGTGAGCCCAAGGGAAATCGTGTTAACGACCACCACCCTGCCGATTTCCCTCTCGGCCAGATCCGTGATGGGCACCCGGAAAACGCGGTAACGGTCTTCGTCCACCCGACTCACGAGCGTCGAGTCCACCAGCAAAAGACCGCCTTCTTTCAGCTGGTGGTGAAAAACATCGTAAGACCTTTGCGCCAAAGCCAGGAAAAAATCGATGGCCGTGGCACGTGGATAAATAATCGGCTTTTGACCAATGATAACGTCCACCTTCGTAGCTCCGCCGCGAACCTGGGCCGTGTACGTCGGGCTTTGCACCGCATACAGGCCGTCGTAGATCACCGCGGCCTCTGCCAAAATGGTGCCGGCCAGGATGACACCTTGCCCACCGACACCGCCGAAGCGAAGTTCGTATCGATCCATCAGCGCGCTCCTGCAGCTTCTTGCGCCCGCTGCCTAACCAGCTCGTACTCTTCGGTGTACTCTACACGTTCTTGATTGTGCAGCTCTCCGGTGATGAACTTGCCCTCCAGTTCCTCGGGCGACATCTTCTCCGCCTTTTTGGCCGACACGCCGTGCTCTTTCACCCACTTCAGGAGCTGCACCGGATCGGAAAGCTTGTTGCGGCGTCCGTACTGGATCGGACACGTGGACATGGCCTCGATCACGGCGAACCCTTTGTGCCTGAAGCCGTTGTAGATGAATTTCTCCAGCATGAAACCCTGGGCCACCGTGCCTCTCGCCACATACGAAGCACCGGCCGCGATGGCTACTCTGCTGATGTCCAGCGGCGAATCCACGGCCCCGTACGGCGCGGTGGAAGCCCTGGCACCAAACGGTGTCGTGGGAGAAGCCTGTCCACCGGTCATTCCGTAGATGTAGTTGTTCACAACGATGAGCGTCAGGTCGATGTTACGGCGACAAGCGTGCAGGAAATGGTTACCACCGATGGCTGCCGCGTCGCCGTCGCCTGAGATGACGATCACGTGTTTGTCCGGCCGCGCGAGCTTAAGCCCCGTCGCAAAAGTCAGGGCACGCCCGTGCGTGGTGTGCAGGGTGTTGAAATCCACGTACCCGGGAGTGCGGCTCGTGCAGCCAATGCCCGACACCACAGCCACGTCGTCCTTACTCCAGCCCATCTTGTCGATGGCCCGGAGCATCGCCTTAACTACAATTCCGATGCCGCACCCCGGACACCACATGTGCGGCATCTTGTCCATCCTGAGGTAGTATTCGTAATTGAAGGCCATCGCTTCAGATCCTCGCCTTGATTGCTTCCAGGATTTCCGGTGGTTCAATCGGCAAACCGCCGACCTTGTTCACACCTTCCACGTTCGCCTTGCCGTGGACACAACGTTCCACCTCCAGGATCAACTGGCCCAGGTTCATTTCCGGGACCAGGATCGTGTCCACTTGTTCCGCGAGTTTCTGCACCTTCTCCTCGGGGAAGGGCCACAGCGTGATGGGTCTGAAAAGCCCCGCCTTGATGCCTTGCTCGCGGGCCAGGTCAACAGCGACCTGAGCACTGCGGCCCATCGAACCGAACGCAACCAGCGCGATTTCGGCGTCATCAAGCTTGTACGTGTCGTACCACAAAATGTCGTCCAGATTCGCGTACAGCTTGCGGCGCTGGCGCTCCATGTCGCGCTGAATCAACTCCGGATTCGTTGTGGGGAACCCGGATTTGTCGTGATTCAAACCAGTCACGTTGTACCGGTAGCCCGTAAAGAAAGGCGCCAGTGGCGGCACGTCACCTTTGCTGTCGTCGTACGGGAAGTACTCCTCCGGCGGCACGTCTGGTTTGGCCCGGTCGATAATCTCGATGTCCTCGGGAATCTCGTACCCTTCGTGCATGTGCCCCAGGATCTCGTCCAGCAGGATGATCACCGGCACGCGGTATTTTTCCGCCAGATTGAACGCTCGCACCGTGCCGCGAAAGATCTCGTCCATGTAGGCCGGGGCAATGGCAATTACCCAGTGATCGCCGTGGGTGCCCCAACGGGCCTGCATCACATCCATCTGCGAGGGATGCGTAGGTAGACCCGTGCTTGGCCCTCCTCGCATCACGTTGAGAATAACCACGGGAATTTCAGCGATGCAGGCAAATCCCAGGTTTTCTTGCTTCAGCGAGAAACCGGGACCACTGGTGGCCGTCATGGATTTGACGCCGGCCAGCGACGCCCCAATGATTGCCCCCATCGACGCAATCTCGTCCTCCATTTGAATGAACGTCCCCCCAACCTGGGGTAGCTTCCAGGCCATGTATTCTGCCACCTCCGACGAGGGAGTGATCGGATAACCTGCGAAGAATCGGCAACCAGCACGGATCGCCGCTTCTGCGACAAGGTGATTCCCCTCCCACAGTTGGATCTTCTTGTCCAACGTCGACCTCCTCAGATCTCTCGTTTCGGGAAACCCCGGGCGTAATGTGAATTTCGAGCGTTAGTAGACTTTGATCGCAAAGTCTGGACAGTGGATTTCACACAGCATGCAGCGAGTGCACGCCTCGGGACGCACCACTTTAACAACAGCACCAACCCAGCGGGTTGGGTCCGGCTTCATTTCCAGCACGTTGGTAGGGCAAACATCCACACAAATGTCGCACCCTTTGCAAAACTCCTCGATCACCTCGATCCGAGGTGCGGGTTTCTCTTTTTTCTTTGTCACTTTTTCAGCAGTTGCGGTCTCGGCCATTTTCGTCACCTCGCGTCGCCTTCTGAGTAGGGTAAACCCCGTCTGGGGCATTTACTTGCCAAGCACTTCTTTCACCGTTTTGCCAATATCTGCCGGGCTCTGTGCAACGGTCACACCAGCGGCTTCCAGAGCTTTGATCTTTTCGTCGGCCGTTCCCTTTCCACCGGCGATGATGGCACCGGCGTGTCCCATCCGCCGACCAGGAGGTGCCGTCCGCCCGGCAATGAATGCAACTACCGGTTTGGTGAACGACGTCTTGATGAATTCCGCCGCCTCCTCCTCTGCCGTGCCACCGATTTCGCCAATCAGAACCACAGCCTCCGTGTACGGATCGGCTTCGTACAAAGCTAAAGCGTCCACAAACGTGGTGCCAATCACCGGGTCGCCCCCGATGCCAATGCACGTGGACTGCCCAAGTCCGAGCTGCGTTAGCTGGTACACAGCCTCGTAAGTCAGTGTGCCGCTACGCGAAATCACACCCACGCTACCTGGTTCATGAATGAAACCGGGCTGAATGCCAATCTTGCACTCCCCGGGTGTGATGATGCCGGGGCAGTTTGGACCGATCAGCCGCGTCCCCCGGCGGATCAGGTAGTCCTTGGTTTTCACCATGTCCAGCGCCGGGATACCTTCTGTGATGCAAACGACCAGGTCCACCCCGGCGTCGGCGGCCTCCATCACTGCGTCCGCAGCAAAGGCGGGCGGCACAAACACCACCGAAGCGTTGGCGCCGGTCTCCTCCACCGCCTCCCTCACTGTGTTGAAGATCGGCACACGATCGTCAAACTTCTGTCCCCCTTTGCCAGGCGTCACACCGGCCACGACGTTCGTCCCGTACTCGATCATCTGCCGTGTGTGGAACGAGCCCTCGCTGCCAGTGATCCCCTGGACCACAAGCCGAGTGTTCTTGTCAACCAGAATACTCAACGCTACGCTCCTCCTGTTCTTATGTCGATGCCCTCTGCAGGGCACTAATCCAACCCGATGTAGCAACCGGCTTACACCGACGCCGCCTCCACGGCTTTTTTGGCTGCGTCGCTCAGGTCCTCAGCAACAATCAGGTCGAGTCCGGACTCGCGCAACAGTTTGGCACCTTCCTCGGCGTTTGTACCCTGCAAACGCACCACCACGGGCACGTCGACGCCTACCGTCTTGCTGGCTTCGATCACACCCTGAGCCACACGATCGCAACGCACAATGCCACCGAAGATGTTGATCAAGACTGCCTTCACGTTCTCGTCCGAAAGCAGGATGCGAAAACCATTTGCCACCGTCTCCGCAGAAGCGCCACCACCCACGTCCAGAAAGTTGGCCGGATTCCCACCGTGCAGCTTGATGATGTCCATCGTGGCCATGGCCAAACCTGCGCCGTTCACCATGCAGCCCACGTTGCCATCCAGGCGAATGTAGTTGAGGTGGTATTTGGACGCCTCAACCTCCAGCGGGTCCTCCTCGTCCAAGTCGCGAAGCCCGGCCAGATCGCCATGGCGGAAAAGCCCGTTGTCGTCCAGGTTAATCTTCGCGTCAAGAGCCAGCACCTGACCATCCCGTGTCACTACGAGCGGGTTGATTTCCGCCAGCGAAGCGTCCACACCGACGTAGGCGCTGTACAGACCAAGGAAAAACCTGGTAGCGTGCTTCACCGCGTCGCCGCTAAGCCCCAGCCCGTACGCCAGTTTCCGCGCCTGGAAAGGTGCCAAACCGATGGCGGGATCGATGTGTTCCTTCAAGATCTTCTCCGGCGACCGGGCGGCCACTTCCTCAATCTCCACTCCGCCTTCCGCACTGGCCATGAAAACCAGCCGTTCGGCCGAGCGGTCGAGAACGATGCCCGCGTAGAGCTCGCGCTCGATGTCCAGTGCCTCCTCCACCAGCACTTTGCGCACGATCTTTCCTTCCGGGCCCGTCTGGTGGGTCACCAGCTTCATGCCGATCATTTCGCGAGCGATCTTCTCCGCTTCTTCGACCGACTTAGCCAACCGTACGCCACCGGCCTTTCCGCGGCCTCCGGCGTGCACCTGCGCCTTGATCACCACACGGCCACCCAGCTCCTCGGCGATTGACCGTACCTCTTCTGGTGTAAAGGCAACCTTACCCCTCGGCGTTGCCACACCGTACTTCCGTAAGATGTCCTTCGCTTGGAACTCGTGAATCTTCACCTCAGTCCTCCGCCTCGCGTGTCAGTCAGAATCGTTCCTCAAGCCGCCATGCTGCGGTCGAACATTTGCCACCACTTCGAGCCCCCGGGCACGTCGAGTCAAGCTACTCAGCAGCAAACCGCTTGTGAAAACGCCAGATCCGCCGCTCTCGCCGCTCCAGCTCGAAACCTCGTTCCTCGACGACTCTCACCAGCCTTTCACCTACGAACGTGTGCACTTGGACGGACAACAAACCACCCTCTTTGAGCACACGCCACATTTCAGTCAGCACATCCCCAAAGTACGCGTCCAGCCTGTGGACAATCCCGAACAGAAAAACCACATCCACAGCACCATCGCGAAGACCTGTGTGGGAAGCCTCGGCGAGAATCGGGAGGACGTTGGCGACACCGGCTTCGCGCGCCTTTTGGCGAACGCGTCGGACCGCCAGGGGCTGAATGTCGAGCGCCACGATCAACCCGTTCTTCCCGACAAGCCTCGCTGCAGGAATCGTAAAGAATCCCGGCCCGCAGCCGACCTCAAGAGCTCTGCACCCCGGTCGCAAGCCGGCGCTCCTCAGCGCCCTGGAAGGGTCACTCAGCCGCCGGCGAAGCGGATTGTCGTGGATCGCCGACATGATGGCGAAAGCCAGCCGGGGCTCCGCTACTCTTTGCATCCCGACCTCCCGATCCGAGCGCCTCTGCGCCCGAACCGAAACAACGCCTTTTCAGATCCTACCCCCCTTGTTCACACCGATCAAATCCTGACTTCGGCTCAGCGTTCGGCACTGCGCCGCTTGATGCCCTTCCCGGCACAACACTCGTCCCCCGAAAGGCGCTGCCCAGGAAAGTCTCAGGGGACAATCAGCGTTCCTGTTCTACCGTCCAGGGCATCTGGAAAGTGCTCCACAGAAGTAATCATCACAAGGCGACCACCACCTTCCAGAAAATTGATGGCCGCTTGGACTTTTGGCCCCATGCTTCCCTTCGGGAAATGGCCCTCCGACATGTACTGCTTGGCCTCCCGAACCGTCATCTGGTCCAGATCCACCTGATTCGGCTTGCGGAAGTTCAACGCGACTTTGTCGACGGCCGTGAGAATGTAGAGCTCTTCCGCTCCGATGTCGCGCGCCAGGATGGCCGCCGCCAAATCCTTGTCGACAACTCCGTCCACTCCTTCGTAGGTGCCGTCTTCCTCTACGTAGACCGGAATCCCACCACCTCCGGCCGCAATCAGGACCACACCCTCGTGCACCAACCGTCGGATGGTGTCCTTCTCAACGATTTCCCGGGGCTCCGGAGACGGCACCACACGCCGCCAGCCCCGTCCCGGGTCCTCTTTGATGGTCCAACCGCGAACCCGCCGGAACTCTTCCACCCTCTCCGGTGGGATAAACGGACCGACGAACTTGGTCGGATTCAGAATCGAGGGGTCGTTCTTGTCGACGATCACCTGTGTCACCACCGTGACGACCTCTCGCTTCACCCCTCGTTTCGTCAGTTTGTTCTGCAGGGATTGCTGAATCATGTACCCCATGCCGCCCTGCAAATCGGCCACGATGACCCCCAGCGGCAACGGGGGCACCAGGTGTCGCGTTTCCTCCACACGAATCAGTGCGTTGCCAACCTGGGGACCGTTTCCGTGCGTAACCGCCAGCCTGTAGCCGCGCTCGATCAGATCCGCCACGCCCACCAGACTGCGCCGCGTGTTGGCAAACTGCTGGGTGATGTTGCCTTCTTCGAACTCCCGCGTGATGGCGTTGCCACCAAGCGCCACAACGGCAACTTTGCCATTTCGATCATCCACCGGAAGTCCCTCACCAGGGCAGCCCCAACGCCGCGATTGCGCGCCAAAATCTCGACCCGCAAGAGTCCAGCAAGGTCAAGATCGTTGGATGCCCAAACAGCTTCAGAGTTTCTGCAGGAATTCGCTCAAAATGTCGTCCAGATCCGGCTTCCCAATTTCTTGCAATTCGTAGTACACGCGTGTCGAGGGTTTGTTCAGCTTCACCAGCTTCCTCAAGTCGATCGGCGTGGCAATGACCACCGCCTCCGCAGGTGTCGCGTTGATCGTCGCTTCCAGATCACGGATCTGCTTTTCGCCGTAACCCATCGCGGGGAGAACAGTTCCCACATTGGGGTACTTCTCGAACGTTTCGACGAGGCTACCTCTGAGGTACGGACGCGGGTCGATCAACTCAGCCGCTCCAAAGCGATTCGCCGCCACCACACCGGCACCGTACTTCATTTCGCCGTGTGTCAGCGTGGGTCCATCTTCAACCACAAGCACCTTCTTGCCACGCACCACCTCAGGGTGCTCGACGAAGATCGGAGAAGCCGCATCCACGACGGTCGCGCTGGGATTGATTTTCCGCACGTTCCGTCGCACCAGCTCTACGTTTTCGGGCAGAGCCGTTTCCTCTTTGTTGATCACCACCACATCCGCCAAACGCAAGTTCACCTCACCCGGAAAGTAGGTGAGTTCGTGCCCTGGTCGGTGTGGATCTGCCAGGACAATGTGCAGGTCCGGTTTGTAGAAAGGCAAATCGTTGTTGCCACCATCCCAAAGAATCACATCCGCTTCCTTCTCGGCCTGGGCCAGGATCTCGCCGTAATCCACCCCGGCGTAGACCACATTACCGCGAAGCAGATGAGGCTCGTACTCTTCTCTTTCCTCGATCGTGCAGTTGTAACGATCGAGGTCCTCAAACGTGGCAAAACGCTGCACGCGCTGGGCAACCAGATCCCCGTAAGGCATGGGGTGGCGGATAACGACTGTCTTAACCCCGTGTTTCTTCAGGATCTCAGCAACCCGACGGGTTGTCTGACTTTTGCCAGAACCCGTTCGTACCGCACACACCGCCACCACGGGTTTCTTGCTACGGAGCATCGTCTGTTTGGGACCAAGCAAAGCAAATGTGGCACCTGTGGCCATGGCAGCGGCGGAGCGGCCCATCACGTACTGGTAGGAAACATCGCTGTAAGAAAAATAGACTTGGTCGACGTCGTTCTCGGCAACGATTCTTGGCAGGTCGTCTTCGGAGTAGATCGGAATGCCGTCGGGGTAGAGCTTACCCGCCAGCTCTGCCGGATACTTACGCCCCTCAATGTTCGGAATCTGGGTTGCGGTGAACGCCACTACGTCGTAGGCTTCGTTGTCGCGAAAAAAAACATTGAAATTGTGGAAGTCCCTCCCGGCCGCTCCCATAATCACGACCCTGGTCCTACCCATGTTGCCTCCGTGAGCTTATTCCCCTTGTCCCTTGTTCCCTTGTCCCAACCTTGCGGCGGTGCGCAGAATCAGCGCTGCGGCGTAGGCAGCGCCGAAACCGTTGTCGATGTTCACCACCGTGACACCCGAAACACAGCTGTTCAACATTCCGAGCAACGCGGCCAAACCGTTGAAGCTGGCCCCGTAGCCAACGGAAGTCGGCACAGCGATCAAAGGTTTGTCCACCAGCCCACCAATTACGCTGGCCAGAGCCCCCTCCATTCCAGCAATCACAATCAACACGTCGGCAGCATCGATTTTCTCTTTGTGAAGCAACAACCGATGGATGCCCGCCACACCTACGTCCACAAGGCGGTCTACGCGGTGATTCATGGCCTGAAGCGTTACGACAGCCTCCTCGGCTACCGGTAGATCCGAGGTGCCCGCGCTCACCACCAGCACGTTGCCCGGCAGCGGCTCGCCTGCATCTTCTGCAGGTAGCCAGAACGCTCGTGCTGCCTCGTTCACCCGAACCTGCGGCAAGGCCCGGTGAACAGCCTCCAGCATGGCCTCACTGGCGCGGGTGCCGAGAAGACCCTGCCCTTTCTCAGCAATGTGACGCGCGATCTCAACGACTTGTTCGATCGTTTTGTTCGCACAGAAAATGACCTCAGGGTACCCTTTGCGCAGAGCCCTGTGGTGGTCAAGTGTAGCGTAGCCCAGCGACTCGTAGCTGAGGTCACGAAACCGCGCCAGAACGTCTTCTTCGCCTATTTCGCCCGCCTTGAACTGGCGCAGGGCCTGCCGAAGAAAATCCATGCCACCCCATTTAGCACCTGCGAGAAAACAGCCGAGCCGTTTGACGGTTCAGCTTTTGCAGATTGATTGGCTTCAGCCCACACAAAAAAAGAGGCAGGGAACTCGCCACCTGCCTCATGGTCGTCTACACGGCCGTACTGGCCCAGGGTTCGCCTTCAAGTGCCTGGCGGTACCCCCTGAGAATGCTCTCCGCCGTTTCGGCTTCCGTCGCTCTGAAAAGCCGGTTCTTGATTTCCGAAGCTCCTGGCAAACCCTTCACGTAGTGGGCCAGATGTCGCTTCATCAGAACAAAGCCTCGGTGCTGTCCGTACTTCTCGACGCTAAGGCGCAAATGCTCGAGGGCCAAATCGATGACGGTGTGGAATTGTGGCTCGAATGGGGCAGCCCCCTGCAGGAGGGCGTGAATTTGTCGAAAGATGAACGGACGCCCCAGCGCTCCACGTGCGACCATCACCAGGTCGCAGCCGGTCTCCTCGAACATGCGAATAGCGTCTCGGGCTTGCCAGACGTCGCCGTTCCCGATGACGGGAATACGCACAGCCTGTTTCGCTGCGCGGATTAGCGACCAGTCGGCCTTACCAGAAAATCGCTGGCGACGCGTCCTCGGATGTAGCGTCACAGCTGCCACTCCCGCCTGCTCGAGGCACCGCACGGCATCCACCGCCACAACCGATTCGCTTGTCCAGCCGCTGCGGATCTTTGCCGTCACAGGTACTGGCGACGCGTCGACGACAGCGCGAGCGACTGCCTCGAGCTTCTTAAGATCCCGCAAAAGCGCCGCACCAGCGCCTCGCTTCACAATCTTCGGCGTAGGGCAGCCGAAATTGAGGTCAATCCCATCCGGCCGCAATTCCGACACTCGTCGCGCAGCCTCGGCCATTACGTTCGGGTCTGCCCCGAACAACTGAATCAAAACGGGTCTCTCGCTCTCTTGAAACGCGGCCAGTTCCAGCGTCTTGGCCGAATTTCTGACCACACCTTCCGCGCTCACCATCTCGGTGACCACGAAAGCTGCGCCCTCTCGCCGGCAGAGTGCACGAAAAACGCTGTCCGTGTAGCCCGCCAGCGGGCCGAGGACCGCCCGACGCGTAAGTCGTGCAAAATCCAAAGGCATCGCGGCAAATGTACAACAATGCTCAAGATTTTGCAAGGGCTTTTTGGTCGGCTATTCCCCGATTCCAGGAGGTGCGTGACACGTAAACCTTCTCTGCATCCGCCGCCAATCCGGGCCAGTGTCAGCCGCTCCCGGACACGGGCAGAGCCGCTCGCGACCTTCGTTCCAGCAGTTGGGTTCACTTCTCTGAACACAGACCACTTTGGTTTGGCAATCGGCCCACAGCTGTCCGGTGGGCTGAACCCAATGGTACCAAACGCACAGGGGCGGATTTCTTTGCCTGACGGTCGCGACACCGGGGCTTCGGGACGAGCGCCCGAGAAGCCTCGTCCAGTTGTGGCGCCAAAAACAACGAACCCGGCCTCGTGGCCGGGTTTCTCGAAACAAACACTTGGCTTAGCGACGCGTGGGCTAGGAAGCTCGTGAAAAAGTCTCAAACCTAAGATACTACGAGGCCACGGAGGACGCAGAGACGTGACAAAGTTCGTTGAACAAGCAACTGTGTTGACGAAGCTTCCAAACCGCAGTTGCCCCGCTCGACCTGTGGGGCACTGCGACGGGGTTCGGCGTTTGGCT
>CAZXXS010000104.1:0-17438 GCA_964644845.1 uncultured Cytophagia bacterium
GCGCAAGACATCACAGCTACTTGCTCTGGCTAATTTCCTCCGCAATCTTTTTCACCCCTTCACTCAACGCCTTTACCACTGCTTTGGGATTTCGCGAGGCTGCGGGAATACGCTGGCTAAATCGCTTGTGCCACACAATCTCGCCAGCTCCGTTGCGAAGGAGCGTAAGATCCAAGGTGACCTGTCCGTACCACTGGTTCCCTTCATCTATTTCGCAGAGCTCGATCACACGGCCCCGCAGACGAAGATCACCAGCAGTTGCTGCCGGGGCTACGTAGACTGCGCCAAAACGTCCCGAGCCTCGCAGCACTTCCACCAGCGCGTGCGTTACCTGTTCGGCCGGATCCACGGCCCACTGGTGGTACGTGTAGAAGTCAACTGTGTAGGGCGAGGTTCGGTAGACCAGGCGGGTGTCGGCGGCCAGTGGCTCTGCGGAAAACGGTTCCACCACGAGCACTGGGCCGTTGGAAGATGACGCCGGTCCGTTTCGAAGGGCCACGTGGAGGGTGTAGAAATGTGTCCTGGGTGTGCTCGCGCAACCGAGTGCTGACACCAGCGCTGCGCAGACTGCGGTTTTCAAAAACACGGTTCTGAGCTTTCCAGGTCTCATGGTTCCGGGATCTCCCGAGGCTTGGGGGAAGATTTTCTGACCAAAAGCCAGGGCTTTTCGCGTAAGGTTCGACTAAGCACCTCGAGATTTCGTGTGGAACGTTCCAGGTTCCGAACAATCTCGCCGGTGCTCGCCGAGTTTTGCTCCAGCAACCCGGTCATCTTGCCAGTTGTTTGTCCCAACTCTTGCACAAGGTTCTGGGTGGCGACAAGGGTCGAGTCCAGGTGCGCCAGGCTTGTGTGGAGGAGCGGTTTTTCATCGCTAAGCATCTGGTTAAGACTCCGCGTCGTTTGCCTGAGCTCATTTGTCAGGGCCTCCAGGCTCCTCAACATCGAAGAGAACTGGTCGCGATTTTCCTCGATCACGTCTTTCACATCTGCCAGCATGGCCGCCAGACCATCGGGGTTTTGCTCATCTATCAGCCGGTTCACGCTCGTCAACAGGGTTTCGACTTGTTCCAGTAGATCGCCCATGCTTGCGGAAAGCTGTGAGAAGGTGGTGACGTCCAGGGAGGGAATATCGCCGCCAGGAGGGAGCAGCGGAGCATCCGGCGATCCCGGGCGGATTTCCACGTAAAACTCTCCCATCAAGCCGATGGAAGTTAGGTAGGCGCGGCTGTCCTGCTTGATGGGTGCGCTGGCATCCACCTCCAGATGCACTGTGATGCGTCGGTTGGCTGGGTTTGGAGGAAGAATGGCTGCCACACGACCGATTTGCAACCCACCCAGTCGGACGGGAGACCCAATTTCCAAACCGCCGACGTAGCTCAGGTGGGTTGTGTAAATGACGGTGTTCTTCTGACACTGAAGCCCGGATACCGCCACGAGAAGAGCCACAAGCATCACGAAACTTGCTGTCACCATCACACCGACTTTGACTTCCTGAACGCGGTAACTCATGCTAAGCCTCGCGTTGACCCGTTAATGTGCGGAGGTACGCGTCACGGTCCACAAGCTCCTGGCCGGGTTCGCGTTTCAAGAATTGCTGGATGAAAGGATGCGGATTGGCGCGGATTTCGTCCGGTGTGCCCACGGCCAGAATGCGTCCGTCGTGCATCATGGCGATGCGATCGGCAATCAGAAAGACCGAGGCCATTTCGTGGGTCACCACAACCATCGTCATTCGAAAGGCCTGTTTGAGTTTGAGCAGTAGATGGTCGATCTCGGCTGCTACGATGGGATCAAGCCCGGCGGAGGGCTCGTCACAGAACAGAATCTCCGGATCCATGGCGATGGCACGGGCCAGGCCAGCTCGTTTCCGCATTCCACCGGAGAGCTGCGATGGCAGGAAATCCTCGAAACCGGAAAGGCCAACCAGGTCCAGTTTCATGCGGACCATGATCTGGATGGTGGGTTCCTCGAGACGGGTATGTTCGCGTAGAGGGAGAGCCACGTTCTCGCCGATGGTCATGGAGTTGAAGAGAGCAGCGCTCTGAAAGAGCATGCCGATTTTCTTCAGAACATCGACCTTTTCGTCCTCGCTAAGACGCGTGATGTCGTGGCCTTTGATCAGGATTTGACCTGATGTAGGGCGATTGAGCCCGATCATGTGTCGAAGTAAGGTGCTCTTACCACAACCAGACCGGCCCAGCACAGCCAGGGTTTCTCCCTCGTAAACGGTCAGGTTCACGCCGTCCAGAATACGCCGCCCGTCGTATTCGGTAACCAGATCGCGAACCTCAATCACTGGCTCTCGCAACCCAGAGGCTCCTGATCCAGATGCCGTAGCTGTGCTGGTTGAGGCTGTGGGCGTGTCGCTCATGGGCGTCGGTCAGAATGTGGAGTAAAAGAGCATCGTGAAAAACATGTCCGAAGCGATGATCATGAAAATCGAGATCACAACAGAAGCGGTAGTTCGTTTGCCCACTCCCTCGGCGCCGCCCGCCACGGAAAAACCCTGGTAGCAACCAATTGTGGCAATCAGCAGCGCAAAAACACCGCTTTTCACTAAGCCCGTCACGATGTCCTTCAGCATGAGAGCGTTGGCCGTCTGATTGATGTAGCGGATCAAATCGATGTTCTCCCAAAACACGCCTACCAGCGTGCCGCCGGCAATGCTCACCACGTCGGCGATGACAGTAAGCGCGGGCAACATGATGAGCATGGCCAGCAAGCGGGGAACCACCAGAAACTGGACGGGATTCAGGCCCATGGTCCGCAAGGCGTCGATCTCTTCGGAGACCTTCATCGTTCCGATCTCTGCGGCGATCGCCGAGCCGCTGCGGCCAGCGATGACGATGGCTGTGAGCATCGGCCCCAATTCCCGCGTTACGGACACCCCGACAAGATCGGCCATGTAAATGGTGACGCCGAAAGGTTTGAGCTGGTACGCAGACTGCATGGCCAGGATCAATCCTACGAAAAAAGCAATCAACGACGCGATGGGCACGGAGTCCACACCGATGCGAACCATCTGCTCCACCGTGCTACGCCAGCGTAGCTTTCGGCCACGCAGCGGGGCCACAAAAAGCCAGTAGAGAGCTTCTCCCACAAGACGGCTGTAGCGGTCGATTTCCCACAGAACATTCCAGGTACTGCGACCGACCGCTGCAAGGAATGCTTTCATGCCCGCGTCACTTCTCCCGAAAGTGCTTCCTCAACACTGGGCAAAATCCGAAACACGCTGTCGAGCCGCGTGAGCTTGAAGACCTCCTGAACCATTTCAC
This sequence comes from uncultured Cytophagia bacterium, assembly GCA_964644845.1. Classification (GTDB taxonomy): domain Bacteria; phylum Zhuqueibacterota; class Zhuqueibacteria; order Oleimicrobiales; family Geothermoviventaceae; genus Geothermovivens. The sequence goes on from CAZXXS010000104.1 coordinate 3,276, forward strand.
CGAGCCCACAAAGAACCAGCATGCCACCGTTTTGCTCCAGCTTCTGCAAGCCTTCCACAAGGGTGGCGACACCTGAGCTGTCCATGTACAGAACCTTGCTCAGGTCCACCACGAGCTTGGCCGGTCGCTTTTCGGCTTCCGCAAGGACTGCGCGGCGAAGCTCTGGCGACGAGTAGAGATCCACTTCGCCTGCCACCTTCACCACTGGAATGCCGTCTGTTCGCTCTACTTCAATCTCAATCTTCGGGTTCATGCTGCCTGCTTTTTTTTCTGACCAGGATAAGGCGATTTCCGTCGGGTTCGCTTAAGTCGTACGTTACCTCGTCCATCAGGCTTCTGATGAGGTGAATGCCCAGCCCGCCGGGACGCACGTCGTCCAGGTCGCGTGGTTGCAGCTTGGCCGGGTCTACCTTCTCTCCCCGGTCCCGCAACTCCACGCGAATTTCATTTGCGAGCGTGCGGATCTTAACCCACACGGGCATGTCGGTGCGCCCTTTGTACGAATGACGAATGATGTTGGAGCATGCCTCGTCGACTGCGAGCGTAACAGCCCGCAATTCTTTGGGATCCCAGCCTTGCATCTCAGCTGTTTCGCGCAGTACGGCGCGAACAACGGCCAGAAAACGCGGGTTGCTCGGTACAACCAGCTCCACACTTTCAGAATCGATGTGATCGGGGAGCGCCAAAACTTGCTCCTGCTTCCGTCCGGCTCGGAAGGACGAACGTTCTCACTGAAAAAGAAGCGAGGTTGCGCCGTTAGGGGCAGACACAGGCGACCCCATTCGGCCGCAACTACAGTCGCTCTTGACGGTTACCACGTGGTCCGTTTCTGAGCTAACGCAAGGTAGCACTCGTGCTGACAAACTGGTTGCAAAGATTTACTCAACACCACTTCAGCACAACCAGTGTGATGTCGTCGGTTTGCTGAGACCCTTTGCGAAACTGCCCCAACAGAGACAGGATGTGATCGAGCAGGCGCTGCGGAGTGTCCCAAGTGCCTTCCAGCTCGCGGATGAGGCTGGGCAGAGTAAAAAGGCGTCGCTGAGGGTCTCGAGCTTCGGTTACCCCATCCGTCAAGAAGACCACGAGATCACCGTGGTTAAGCTGGATCTGTCCCGTTTTGTACTCCACGTCAGTCCGCACACCCAGTGGGATGCCAACTGGCTCGCTGATGGTTTCCACCCGCCCACTGCCTTTGTGAAGACGCAGTAGCGGCAAATGCCCTGCGTTGGCGAAAGTGAATTCCCCTGTGGCGGCGTTCAGCACCGCGTAAACCAGAGTGACAAACATGCCGCGCTGGCTTCGTTCTACCAGTTGCTCGTTCACGCGTTTCACCGTCAGATCGGGGGGCACGCCGGGTTTGGCGTGGAAGTGCAAGTCGCTGATGAGCCTGGCCATGAAGAGCGCTGCGGGAACGCCCTTGCCCGAGACATCTCCAACGACGATGCCGAGGCGGTCGTCGTCCAGATGGACGAAGTCGTAGAGATCGCCCCCGATGGCACGTGCCGGCTCGTAGTAAGCTGCCACCTCGTAGCGATGGCGGGGGCAAACGGGCAAGTGCCGCGGTAGAAAACTTTCCTGAATGACCTTCGCGGCTTCCAGTTGTTGTTCCAGACGCTCGCGCTCCAGCATGGCCTTGTGCATGCGCGCGTTTTCGATGGCCATTGCCACACCGCGGCAGAAAGCGGTGAAGAGCGCTACATCGTCATCATCGAAGGGTTGGCCGTCCCTGCGGTTGATCACCTCTGCCACGCCGATGATGTTGTCCTTCATCTCAAGGGGGGCAGCCAGAATGCTTCGCGTGCGGAAGCCGGTCATTTGGTCCACCTGTCCGAAAAAGCGCGGATCCTTGCTGACGTCCGGCACGTTGAGGGCTTTCCCCGTTTTCGCGACCCACCCGGCGATGCCCTGGCCGATCTCCAACGACACTGTTTCTTTGACTTTGTCGCTAACTTGCCCCAGTGCCGACTGCACTTCGAGCCGGTTCGTTTCGGGATTGAGAAGCAAAACGGAGCTGGCTTCGGCGTTCATGACTTCCTGCGCCTTTTCCATCACCAACCGGAGTACTTCGTTCAGATCCAGCGAAGAGTTGATGATGGCACTCACCTCCACCAGGGTGGAAAGGTTCTGTGCCTTTTTCCGGAGTCTGGCCAGCTCGTCCTCGTGCACGACGTCACTCCCGCGCTTGCCTTCGGAAACAATCAATTCTGTGAAATTGGCGCTCCAAACGAAACCCCCTTCGTTCAAACTTGCGCTGTTAGAATATGGCAACAAGCGATTGAAAAATCAAGAAAAAAGGTGTCGGGAATTGCACGCTCATTCCAAAGCAAATTGGGCCTCGATCGAAAGTCCGCCCCCGGCGATTGGGGATGACCGCGGGCAAGCGCAAAGCGCCCAAATGCTTCACCACGCAAGTTGCTGTGCAGCGAACCAGGAGTTCATACCTGCAGTGACGGTACCTTGCTGGCACAAATCTTCACCGTCTAAGGGGACTTCTCCAAAACCGAATGGGGGAGGTTCCATTCTCTTCTGTCAAGACCTGGGCCGCTGAGAAAAAGGCGGCGGTTTTGGCTGCCCGAGAGCACTCTGAGGTCCCAAACGTGGCTGGACGGATTGTCGCTGCACGCACCTTGGCTCAGGTGCGAATCCTTTTGCGCGTGATTTCTTCGCCAAATGCCCCCGTTTGTTGGCGGATACACTTTCGCGCTGCTCGTAGAATGGTTGCGAACGGCTTTGGAACCGGGTGCCTGGGTTGTGATCGGTGCGGGTTGGCCCGTGGCTGCACCATGGGAAGCCAGGTTGTACTTGGAACCTGGAATCCTGTGTTCGCCCTCGAACCGTCTTCGGAACACGGTTCACGGGCTCAGTGAGAGCGCAGGGAGCGTGCGCTTGGTTCTTTCTCGTCTGCCTCCGGAGGGGCTGGCCGACTTCGCATTCGCTTATTCAGCGCGGCTCGCGGGGCATGAGCCCGGTTGCTGAGACCGGCAGCTTGCCTCGGTGGGAAAGATGGCGTAAGAAAGCGTTTCCGCGTGGTGGGTGCTCCTGGGTGGTCCGACGGAGACGAACCTTTGCGAGTCAGGTCGCTGGTAGGCTAAGCAGAAACGCCGCGTGTTCCCTTCTCAACAGGGTTGGGAGGACAAGGCCGAAGGGGGGCGGAACGAGACGGAGCCAGGTTGCTTGATCCTGACTGTACGGCAGCGTTAGCGCACAAGGACAGCTGATCGAGCTCGAACCGGTCTGGAGGGCGGCTTAGGGACAGCGGAAGCCTTTTGACTGCAGGTAGCCGGCTCGACGTGGGAGTGGCGTTGACCAAGCCGATCCGGACTACACGGAGCCGGGTGAGGTGAACCAAAAGGCAGCTGAGGCCGAGACGAAACGTCCGATTCCCGGCCGGGACCAGGGAGAGCTCGTAGCCAGGCAGCGTACGCGGTGGGATCGAAATTCGTGGGCCTCCGAAGCGGAAGACCGCGAGGGAAAACTGCTGGCGTGGGCGGGCCTGGTTACCCGCTCGGCACGGGCTGGACGGCTCGTCTTTGCTCCAGAGGGAGAGCCGGGTGGACGGTGTGACGGGTTGCTACCCCCAATGGTGATGTGTTGGTCTTCCCGCTACGCTTTCGCTTTGTCGAGCACTTCGCGGACCTTTTGCAACAGAAGCTCGGGTGAGTAAGGTTTTTGCAGGAACTCTTTGCCCTTGTCCAGAACGCCTTTGTGAACGATGGCGTTGCTCGTGTAACCTGAGGTGAAAATTACCGGGGCTCCTGGTGTGTACTCTTGAAGCTTCTCCACGAGAGCGGCCCCGTTCATTTCCGGCATGACCACGTCCGTCACAATCAGGTCTACCTCGCGGGCATGCTGCCGAGCCAATTCCAGGGCTTCTGCCGGTGTTTTCGCCGACAGAACTTGGTAACCGAAACGTTTGAGCACCGTCTCTCCGAGCTGGCGCACGATTTCCTCGTCCTCCACGAGCAACACCTTTTCCGACCCTCGCAGCGTGCCCCGCTTGGCCTTCGCCTCAAACGGTTGCTCTTCCGGTGTGGGGACGCGGGGTAGGTAAATTCGGAAAGTTGTTCCCTCGCCTGGCTCGCTGTACACCCAGATGTGGCCCCCGCTCTGTTTAACGATCCCGTACACTGTGGACAGGCCGAGGCCCGTACCTTTGCCCACCTCCTTCGTGGTGAAAAATGGTTCGAAAATGTGGTTCAGGGTTTCTTCGTCCATCCCCATCCCTGTGTCCGTAACGGCCAGCATGACGTACGGACCCGGCTCCACCCCCGCATGCGTGGCCGCGTAGTCCTGATCGAGTTCCACGTCCGCAGTCTCGATGATGAGTTTGCCCCCGTCGGGCATGGCGTCTCGGGCATTGACGGCGAGGTTCAGCACCACCTGCTCCATTTGTGCAGGGTCGGCCTTCACGTGGCCGACGGCAGGGGAGAGGATCATTTCGAGTTGGATGTCTTCGCCGATTAGCCGCTCCAGCATTTTGCGAAGGTCACTGAGGATTGTGTTCAGGTTGAGCACCCGGGGCTGCATGATTTGTCGCCTGCTGAAGGCCAGCAACTGACGTGTCAGTGAGGCGGCGCGAGTGGCGGACTTTTTGATTTCCAGCAGATCGTCCCGAATGGGGCTGTCGTCGGGTAGATCTGCCAGGATCAAATCGGTGTACCCAGTAATGGCCGTGAGAATGTTGTTGAAGTCGTGTGCCACGCCGCCAGCCAAGCGACCGATGGCCTCCATTTTCTGCGACTGCACCAGCTGCTCTTCAAGCAGTTTTCGCTCGGTGATGTCCACCGCGGTCCCTAAGCCGGCCGTTTCACCTTTGTAAAGAATGGTGCTGGCCGTGAAATCGACCCACCGAACCTGCCCGTCTTTTGTTAACACTTTGATTTCGTAGCGGCTTGGGACTGTTTCACCTCGCTGGCGCGCCAGGCCACGTTGCTTCACCAGGTCGCGGTCGTCGGGGTGCACCACTTGCCAGAAGGGCATTTTCAGCAGCTCCTGCCGGGAGTAGCCCGTAATCTGCTCCATGGCCCGGTTGACGTAGAGGTAGTGGCTTCCTTTGTAAATCAGCACGGCAGCCGAGATTGTCTCGGTCAGCGAGCGGAACATGGCTTCGTTCTCACGGAGAGCCTGCTCAGCGGCTACCCGCGCGGTAACATCCGTGAGGAAGTTCAAAGTAGCCGGTCTGCCTTCCCACTCGAACGAGACTGCGCTGATGGTGAACCAGCGCGCGCTTCCGTCCTTGGCCAGAATGCGGAAATCGTACGCGGCCGGAACCGGACGTCCGGCAAGGCGGTCCCGGTAGCGCTGCATCACCAGCTCGCGGTCATCGGGATGGATGAACTCCACGAACGGCTTAGAACGCATTTCGTCCTCGGTGTAACCGAGCAACTCCAAAGCACGAGGATTGATGAACTTGACGTAGCCGTCCTGCGCTACTAAGATGATCTCGTTTACGTTCTCGACGACCGCCCGGTACTTGGCTTCCGATTCCTTCAGTTTTCGCGTGGCCTCGCGTTCCTTGGTCACGTCGATTTGCACGCCCCAAATCCAGCGGAGCTTCCCCGATTCCACGTAGCCGCGGTAGGAGTTCAAAAAGTAGTGAATTTCGCCCTTCAGGTCCTGCTCTTCGGTTTCGACCAGGTCGGTCCGGAAACCGTTCACGACGAAACGGCTCAGACGCTCGATGGCCTTTCTCCGGTCTGTGGTGACATCCCCGGGCGACAGGCTGAAAAGTTCTTCCTGGGTACGAGCCCGGTACATGTCCAGGAGAACGGCGTTACCTTCGGTGAAACGTCCTTCGGTCAGAATTCGCTTCGCGATTTCCCGCGGCGGGAGATCGACGGGAATTGGGTCTGGAAAATCAATTCGCCAGATGCCCACGAGACTGGTCTCGATGAAAGTTCGGTATTCCAGGGTACGGCGCTCGAGCTCTTTCTGAATGCGCTTCTGCTCGGACAAGTCCCACACGTGAGCCAGCACGTAGTCCTCGCCGTTGAGCCGGTAGGGTGCCAGGCGGACTTCCGTGGGAAATGTGGTGCCATCTGACCGTTTGTGGACCCATTCGAAGACCTGCGGTTCTCCCTGAAGGGCGGCGCGAATTTTCTCCTCGGCTTTATCCCGAGAATCACGGCCGTCGGGTTGGCGTGGAGGCGACAGTTCGTCCGGTCGGTGGTTGAGGATGTCTCGCCGGGCGCAACGAAACATCTCCAGCGCAGACCGGTTGCAGTCCACAAAAAGACCGTCTTTGATGCTGAAGAGGGCGCCACCTGCTGTTTCGAACAGGACGCGGTACTTTTCCTCGTTCTCGCTGACAATTTGGTAGTGGCGGCGTAGATTCTCGAAGAGTGGTTTGATTCCGGCCAGTGCGACAACGAAGAGGACGGAAACTGCCAGGGCCAGAAGTTGCACAAAAATAAGGGTCGAGTCAGCCTGAATGGGCAACGTAACGATGTGTCTCATGATGAGGGCTTGCCGCAGTGCCATGAACGAGAGCGCTACCACGACCAGCGCCCACGAGGCGCGGTGCCCCGTTACGGCCATCATGCGAATGGCCAGGTAAGTGGCGAGGAGCAGGAAGAACACTGTAATGGCGAGTGTGACGAGGATGAACGACATTGCACCTCCCGGTACGTTGCGGTAAGCGCGATTAACTTTGCAAAAAGCACACCACTTTCACAGAAGAAGCAGGGGGGCACTGGCGCCTGGCACGGCTTGTCGGCCAGACGTCACCCTCTGGCTTCGGCGCGACTGACCGCCTGGGTAAGCTCCGACGTTCGGGAGGTAGGGCAAGAGGCCTCGCGGACACGGAGTTGTAAAATGCCGTGCGAAGCTTGCATCCGCCGGTGCAGGCGAAGAAAACTGGAGGGCGGGAGGGAGGCGCAGGCCGAACGGATTCGATGTGGGGTTCAGCGAGATGTACGCGCAGGGGAGTTACAAAGGCTCGCGCTGCCTTCCTGCCAAACGGCTCGTTGCTCCACTGGGCGTCCGGCGTGCCAACAGCCACGCAGGACAGGTCTTCAGGTTGCTGTTCGAAGTTGCCACCGCTTCTCGCACGAGTTCAGTCTGAATCGCCGAACGCTTCTTCGAGCAGTGAGAGTGTTGCTTCAGCAAGAAAAAACAGCGTGCAGCTGCCCGTGGCGACCAGGGGCAGCTGGAGCACACTCCCGGGCTTCTACTGGAAATCTTTGGTGGCCGTTTTCGTCTGCCAGGCCGCGTGCGGGAACCCGCGGAAGCTTAGGGCCTGGCCCTGATTAATCCGGGAAGTGAATGACAAACTCGAACGGTAGTGCAAGTGCTGACGGATCAAAGATCGAGTTTGAAGATCGGCTCTTTGCCTTCCGCGGCACGCCTGAGGACCTGTTCGTCCTCGGGTGTTGCCGGGGTCAGGTTTAACGCGGAACGCACGGCCAGCCGGAAAAGATTTGGGTCGCCTGGGGGCACGGCCGCCGTTGCGCCTTGGGACAACGTGAATCGCAGGGCTTTGGCCGCCAGATCCGGATCTTGAACAGGCACGTACCAGCACTTTTTGACGGGGCGTTTCTGACCTTTGGCCACACGCGTCAGCGCCAACGACTTGATGGCCAGCACCGCAACGCCTTTTTGCTGTGCTTTTTGGATCACCTGAGGGCCAAAATGCTCTTGAAAGAACAGGACAAAATTGACCGGAAAGAGAACAGTGTCGAAATCGAAGCGATCCAGAGCTGCCAACGCGGCTTTCACGGAGTGGGCCGAGAAACCGATGTGCCGAATTTTGCCTTCCTGCCTGGCCTTGATGAACGTTTCTGCGGCACCGTTTGGGCCGAAGATTTTCTCCACGTCGTCCAGCGAGCCGAGAGCGTGGAACTGGTAGAGGTCGAGGTGGTCCGTTTGAAGCCGCTTGAGCGAATTGTGCAGTTCTTTCTCCGATCCGACACGATCCCGCTCAAGCGTTTTGCAGGCCAGGAAAATGCGGTTGCGTTTACCTCTCAGGGCGTTGCCCATCACGATTTCTGCGTTGCCGTAGCTGGGTGCCACGTCGAAGTAGGTTAGACCGAGATCGAGCATCTCGGCCACGAGGTAGTCGGCTTCTTGCTGAGGCATGCCATCGAGAACGACACCCCCGAGGCCTACCACGGAGATTTTTCTGCCCGTCTTCCCGAGATTCCGTTGAGGAAGCATGTGCGCGTTTCCCGTGTTGGCATCCGTCGTCGAGCCAGCCAAAACAGATGAAGCGGTGAATCCGAGCCCGAGAGCTGCACCAGCTTTGAGGAATTCCCTTCGCTTCATGGTTCCCTCCCTTGCTGGCTGGATGTCGTCTGAACCGTTTCACAACAATGTCCGAGATTAAAGCGAGGAAGTCAAGTGGAAAACGGGCTCGGGGGCACTATTTTCTCGAGGAGTAACCTGCCTTCCGAAATTGCCCCCAGTGGAGGCGAAAGCCCGTTTCTTTCCCCTTTTCTCGCGGTCCACCGCTGAACCGCCGCGTGTCCGCCTACGCGGACGCTGCTGTACGGGCTGCCTTCACCGGGTTCACGGGATTTCGTTTTTCCGTAGCGCAGGACTTTTCCCCGAGGGCGAGAGCAAAGTTTTTCGCGGGGTCTGGATCGGCGGTACGGGTGGCGTCCTGCTTGTTGGGGGCGTTTCTACGAGCCCGTCAAAAAGTCGCCAAAGACGGTAGAAAACACAGAGACGGGGCAAAATTGGGCGCGCGCAAGGGCCCAAGTTTAACAAAATTGAAGCCGCCTTCAGGCGGCGGTTTCTTCCGTAGCCCGGGGATGAAATCCTCGGGCGGGTCTCTGCTTTTCTCGCAACGGAGCTTACCCCGCCGCTGAACCACCACGCGTCCGCCTGCGCCGACGCTCCTGTGTACGTCGTTTTTAGGTGAGGTCTTGTTTCCCGGCAACCAGGGAGCAAAGCAAAATTCCTGAAAACCGGTTGCTTTGCGTACACGCTGTTCCTAACTTTCGAAGAAGGTGGTTAGCCGGTTGCTGAACTCAGGGAGGGTTGAGGCATGAAGCGAAAATCGAGTTTTGCCTGTTTGCTCACGGCATTGCTGTTGATGGCGATTCACGCGGGGCCTGTGTTGGCCGGGAGTGCCGAGAGCGACTCACTCGTGCTTCGTTACCGCTACCCCGCAGTGTACTGGGAGGAGGCGCTGCCGCTGGGTAACGGTAGTCTCGGCGCCATGTTGTACGGAACGGTAGGTACGGAGCACCTACAATTGAATCTCGATGAACTGTGGTCGGGTGGGCCGCGCCAGTGGAACAACCCGGAAGCGCGGAAGTTGCTGCCAAAAGTCCGCAAGTTGATTTTCTCCGGAAAATTCGTCGAGGCGTACAAACTCTGCCGTGGCATGCAGGGTCCTAACACGGAAAGTTACGAGCCACTTGGGGATCTTTGGATTACGTTCGACCACGGTGATCGAGGTTGGAGGTACCACCGCCAACTGGATCTCAAAACCGCTGTGGCCACGGTTCGCTTCACGGTTGGCGACGTCACGTACACGCGGCAGGTGTTGGCCAGCTACCCAGACAGCGTGCTGGCCATTCGCTTCTCGGCCGATCGGCCGGGCATGCTGAGCTTCACGCTGTATCTGACAAGTCCCCTGCGCCACAGCACGTTCGTGGACGGGGATGTGTACGGCATCCATGGCCGCGCACCCCAACACATTGGTCCGGCCCACGCCGACGAGACCACGCCCATCGTCTACGCGACTTCGGATACAGGTAACGGCATGTGGTTCCTCTGTGGCGTGCGGGTTTTGCCGGAAGGCGGTAAGATCTGGCTCGATCACGACGGTGTGCACGTGCGCAGCGCAGACGCTGCAACCGTTCTCTTGACGGCGGCTACCAGCTTCAACGGCTACAGCAGAGTGCCCACGACACAGGGTAAAGATCCTACGCCGATTGTGCAGCGCGTGTTGAAACATGCCGCCTCGCTACGCTGGTCCGAATTGCTGTCCCGGCATCTCGGTGATTACAAAGAGCTCTTTGACCGTGTCTCTCTGGACGTTGGAAGATCGTCGGGCGTTGAGAACCTACCCACGAACCAGCGCCTTGTGAGATTCGGTGCCAAAGATCCCGATCTGGTTGAAACGCTTTTCCAGTTTGGGCGCTACCTTTTGATTGCCAGCTCGCGCCCGGGCACTCAGCCCGCGAACCTGCAGGGCATTTGGAACCACTGGGTTCGACCTCCGTGGAGTTCCAACTACACGATCAACATCAACACCGAAATGAACTACTGGCCCGCCGAGGTGTGCAACCTCAGTGAGTGCCACGAGCCGCTTTTCGACATGGTGGCTGCACTGGCAAAAAACGGCCGTGAAACAGCGCGGGTGAACTACGGCTGCCGTGGTTGGGTAGCCCACCACAACACAGACCTCTGGCGCCAAACGGCGCCGGTGGGTGATTTCGGGAAAGGAGACCCGCGGTGGGCCATGTGGCCGATGGGTGGCGTTTGGCTCAGCCGCCATCTGTGGGAGCATTACGCTTTCACCGGCGACACCACGTTTCTGCGGACCAGGGCTTACCCCATTCTCAAAGGCGCAGCCCAGTTCTGTCTGGATTGGCTCGTGGACGACGGACACGGTCACCTCGTCACAGCGCCCTCCACGTCCCCGGAACACGCCTTTATCCTGCCGGACGGGTCGAAGAGTGCCGTTTGTTACGCCACGACGGCGGACATGGCTCTGATTTGGGACCTTTTTACCAATGTTGCCGACGCGGCTGAGGTGCTTGGTTGCGATTCGGCGTTTCGCGACTCGGTTCTGCAGGCGCGCGCCAGACTGTACCCACCTCCAATTGGCAAGGACGGACGTTTGCTCGAGTGGCCCCAAGAATGGCAAGATGAAGATCCCCATCACCGGCACCAGTCTCATCTCATCGGTTTGCATCCTGGGCGGCAGATTACCAAGTGGGGTACGCCGAAATTGTTTGAGGCAGCCCGGAAGGCACTCCAGAGCCGCGGCGACGGTGGGACCGGATGGAGCCTCGCCTGGAAAATCAGCCTCTGGGCTCGCTTGCTGGACGGTGAACACGCCTACCGAATGATCACCAAACTACTGCACCTTGTGGATCCCGGTGCCCATCGCTGGGGCGGCGGTCTGTACGCGAATCTGTTCGACGCTCACCCGCCTTTCCAGATCGATGGCAACTTTGGGTTCACAGCCGGTGTGGCCGAGATGCTGCTGCAGAGTCACGCTGGGGCAATTCACCTCCTGCCCGCCTTGCCCCCAGCTTGGTCTGCCGGGCACGTCTTGGGACTGCGCGCGCGGGGAGGCTTTCAGGTCGACATTTGGTGGGAAAAGGGTCGCCTGCGGCGGGCGCGGATTCGGTCCGACCTTGGGTACACGTGCCGTGTACGAACGGCACAGCTGGTTCGGGTGTTTTGCGAGGGGGAGGAGATTCCTGCCAAACACGTTGAACCGGGTGTCATTGCGTTCGGCACGCGCAGGGGCGGCGTGTACCAGATTGTGGCAGAACCGTAACCGGAACGTGACCGGGGTTTCTGGCCGTTACTGGCGGGGCAAAGCGCGCCGAGGCGGGTGACGCGATTGGACCCCGGTCGCTGACGAGCGCCTGACTGCGGGCCACTCCGGTTGCCAGCAACCGAAGACAGCGTTTGAGCACCGGGCTTTAGGCTGTTTTTCTTCCTGCTGTGTAGCGGGACGGGGTTCGGAAGAGGAGAAGAAGCACTCAAAAGTGTCCAGAAGGAGCGCCCCTTGACGGGCAAAAGGAGGTCTGGAGCCGAACAAACAAGTGACACGTGGGTTTCGAACAACGGAGGTGCAACATGAGACCAGGTTTGTGGTCGCGAGTTGTGCTGTTGGCCGGTGCCGTCACGTGGTCCGTTGTTCTGATTCAACAACCTGTTGCTGGGCAAGAAGTGCTCAAACTGTGGCCTTCAGGGGCGCCAGGGGCGCGGCCAGTTCTGGAACCTGAGCAAGTTACAAAGGGACACATCCTGCACGTGCACGAGCCAACACTCACTGTCTTTCTACCTGATTCGGCTCGGGCGATCGGCACCGGTGTAGTCATTTGCCCCGGTGGCGGCTACCGCGTGCTGTCGTTCGAGAAGGAAGGCACGCGGGTTGCGCGCTGGCTCAATTCGATTGGTGTGGCAGCGTTTGTGCTGAAATACCGACTCGCCGACTACGGATTCCCAGCTCCGATGCAGGATGCTTGTCGGGCAATGCGTCTCGTGCGCCGCCACGCCAGTCGATGGGGATTGAAACCAGATCGAATCGGCATTCTGGGTTTTTCGGCCGGTGGACATCTGGCTTCGACGATTGGCACCCATTTCGACAGCCTACCGGAGGCAACTGATGATTCCCTGGGTGGGGTAAGCTGCCGACCGGACTTCATGATTTTGATCTACCCGGTGATTTCTCTAACCGACAGTCTGGGACACGCCGGTAGCCGCAAGAGCTTACTTGGTGAGGCGCCCGACTCCAATCTGGTAGCTCGCTTCTGCAACGAGAGGCAGGTAACGTCGGCTACGCCGCCGACCTTCCTTGTCCACGGCAGCGACGATCTGGCCGTGCCCGTGCTTGGCAGCGTTGCGTTCTACACAGCACTTCAGAAGGCCGGCGTACCGGCAGAACTGCACGTGTACGCCCACGGTCCGCACGGATTCGGGCTCGGACTCGGGTTCGGAGAAGTGGCGACGTGGCCTCTTCTGTGCGAGCAGTGGCTGCGGCAGCTTGGATTCCTGCCCGAAAAGCCGGCAGGAAAGTAATCCGGTTCCACCGGAGAGTACCCGATTGGTGGAGCGTTGGAGGCGACTGGGATCCGGCGAGTGAAACGAGGTGCTCGACGGCCCCTCGGGCGCAGGAAACAGAATTCTGGACGATCTGGCTGCAGCTGCGCCCTGGAAATCCGGTGGCAGGTGGAGCGCTGTTCCTGGCAGGACGGTTGTTTGTGCACGAACGGAGTTTGTCTCCATGTGGCGCAAAAAACGGAGGCTGCTGGCACTAAGCGCAACAGCCTCCGGTGGTCGGTTCGCTGGCCTGGATGAGGAAAGGGACGTGGATGTGGCTCACGCGTCCACCCACGCTACCTTTTTGTCGCGGAGACTGCGGTTGAGCAGATCGGCGTGTTCCACAGTCACGGGGTATTCTTCGAGGACGTCGAGCTCGTAGCCGCCTTCTTCGTCGATTTCGGCTTCGTTCAACACCAACACGCCGCGATCCAGATCCGCCGTGTACACCAGGACAATCTGTGTGCCGAGGTAGTCGCGGATTGTTGCATCTTGCAAGGCTTGTTCAAGCCCCTTTGCTGCGAAGATGCGCACGTGAACCACGATGTCGATCGGCAAATCCTGTTTGGCCAGGGCCCGTAACGTTTCCACGAAGAGTTCCTTCGTCTCCTCGATGGGTGTTTCCCCGCCGAACATGAGCACTACGGCTTCAGGTTCGAAGGCAGCGACGCCTTCCGCCACCTCGCTCGCTGCGCCTTTTTCCACGACGAAGTGCGCAAAACGTCCGGATGTGCGGTCGACGAAGCTCGCCTCCGCAGCAGCACTGATGGCCAGGCAAATGGTGTTTTTGACCGACACGAAGGCTACCCTGCTGTACTCGCGCAGCATTTCGTGACCGACCACTCTGCCGGTCAGCGCACGCAGAGCGATTTCTTCCGAGTACGTTGTCTTGGGCATGTGTCCCTCCTTGGGCTCTGTGCGTTGTGTGAAGCGCCATTCCCCTTGTTTTACCACCCGGTTTGACGCTACCACCCGCCAAAAGAGACAACATTCGTCCGGATTCGCTTCTCTTTTGGAGACGGCTTCAACGGGGGACAGTTGAGACCGCACGCGGAATCACGCTGTCCAACAGAGCTTTCCTTGACCGCGACTGCCACGGTCCTGTCCAGACTTGCTGGATGGCACGCTACACTGGTGCCGGGTGACTGCAAGGGGGCTTCCGCGGAGATCGCCGGGAACCCTTAGCTGGCACTCAATGGTTTCGCCAGCTGTGAAAGGGGACGTGGCAGCGGAACGGAATTTGGAAACGCACCCGCCCAGGGATGAAATGCCCAGGCTACGGAAGAAACCGCCGCCTGAAGGCGGCTTCAATTTTGTTAAATGTAGGCTCTTGCGCGCGGCCGATTTTGCCCTGTCTCTGTGTTTGCTACCGTCTTTGGCGACTTTTTGACGGGCTTGTAGAAACGCCCCCAACGAGCAAGAACGCCA
>CAZXXS010000105.1:0-1858 GCA_964644845.1 uncultured Cytophagia bacterium
GCGGAATGACCCCCATCACTTTTTGCCCTCGGTTTAGAAGGTTTGTGAAAAAAAGCCCGAACCACCGAGACTCAAAGCGCACGGAGGAGACAAGCATGGGGAACCAACGGGGTCTGCTGTTGAGCAACGAGAGAACGGTAATGCTGACCATTCCGGTCAGGGAAATGGGCACTTACGTAACAGTGGGATTTCATTCGAGTTGCGCCAACCTTTCGTGTGCGGCACAAGCCACATGCCCCTGCGAAGCTGGCATGTAGCACTCGGACGGCGCATCTGTGCACGCAGTTCTCTGCGCGGCCTCTGTGCCCTCGGAGCCTCTGTGGTTTGTCTGCGCTTTTTCACAAAGCTCTTAGACCTGATCCAAGCCGGCACCACCAGAAGGGCTTTCAAAACGGGCGGTTCAGTCTGAACGTCACGACAAGAGGCGCGGAACCGGAATCCGTGGCCCTGGCGACGTTGAGACGGACCTTGCCGTGACGATCCGTAATCGCGATCCCAACATCCGTTTTCAAGTCGCTCCATTTGAGATCCCGGAACCCACGGTCGAACCGGTCCGGCCGATCACAGAACCAAGCCCTGCCCGCGTCCACGAACAGAATCAAATTCATGCCCCCGAACAAATCCAACGGGAAATCCGAAAAGATCCTGCTGTCCGCCCGAATCCGGTACTCAAGGTTTGCCAAGACCATCCGGTTGCCCGTGAAAGCCTTAAAACGTCGGCCGCGGAGGGTGCTGATGCCACCGAGATCAAACAGAAACTGCGTCGGCAGCGCAGCCCGGGATGTACCAGCGCGCAGCCGAATGTCCAGGTTCTCTCCGTAGCCCAATGGCTGGTAGCGTCGAACGTCCAAGATAAAGCGGTCAAACTCGTAGTCGCTCGAGACCTTGCCCCCGTAGAATTCCGCCTGAGCCTGTACGTACCACCCTTCGTCAGGCACCGTTTCGTCATCCCGTGTGTCGAGAACCAAACGGCCCAACGCCCCACGGTAACGCCCTTCATCGATCAGCGGATTTGGCCGAAAGACTTTCCTGCCTCCAAAGAGCGACCAATTTGTGGCCGTCCGTTCCGCAGGCTCGGCAGGTACGTTGAACAGTTCGTCGTCCCTGTACTCCGCGTGCAGGATCAACTTTGAGCCAAGGTTCTGCTCCAGGTAAGCCGAATACCCCTGTCTTCGGTAGTAGTCGCGGAAATCCTCCTTGATCAGGAACGCGGCGAGCGAATTCTCGCTCGTCGGGATGATCCAATCGTCCTGCGTTTCCGTGAGGTCGTGAACCTCGCCGCCAAGCGCAAAGAACACGTTTCTCTCGATTCGCAACAGACGCTCCAGTCCAAGCTGGTAACGCCAGGCCTTGCTGCTGAAACCGTAACCTCCGTGACCCCAGAGAGCCACGTTGTAATCCAAACGGTACCAACGGGCGCGATTCAGCTGCGCCCCGACAAACAAACCCTCCACTCTGTTGTAGCGCAACAGCAAACCGGTGTCATCATCTTTATCGAGCCTTCGCCTCCGCTTGGTGTGATGCCCTCTTCGGCTTTTGCGACTCCAGTACCGCTCGCCGCTGTACCCACACCAACCCCACCCCTCGGCCAGTTCCAAATCAGTCGGGGAGTTCAGCGACCGCCCCCCGGTGCCCGCGCCAGCTGCAAGCCCACCTCCTGAAACATTCCACACCGGATTTGTCGGTTGCGCCAACGACACATCGCTTGACACCGGGCCCAAAATCCTGCGCAGCCGACGAAGGGCCCCGCCAGCACGTAGTCCTTCTGCGACGGAAACATCAGTGCCCTGGGCTGAAAGGGAGGTGGCGTTCAGCTCGGACGATTCCTCGCCGTGAGCGTTGACAATCAGCATCGTGC
>CAZXXS010000106.1:0-61042 GCA_964644845.1 uncultured Cytophagia bacterium
TACCCTCGCGCTTGCGGGTAGCGGGTTCGCGCAGGCGATTGACGTCACGCTGCCAGAAGCCTCTGCCCCTGCGGGCAAAAACAAGACGATCTACGTGGATGTGGGCAACACTACTGGTAGGGGCGTGTACTCTTGCGACCTAACGATTGCCTTCGACCCCAGTCTGCTCTCAGTGAACAGCGTCTCAACTGGAGGTACGATCGCTTCCATTTGGGGTCCACCCACCTACCGGGTGGAGAACGGCCAAATCCATGTCGGCATGGGCGGCACCGATGCCCTGAGTGGCTCCGGTCACTTGCTGCGAATTGACCTGCACGTCGCGGACAACGCAAATGTCGGGCAGAGCACGCAGCTCGCGTTTGTGAACTTCCAGTTCAACGAAGGATCCCCGGCAGCCACCACACACGACGGCAGCTTCACCGTGATCCCCGACACCGAGCCGCCAGTGTTCACACAGGGACCGGTAATCAGGAACGTCACCTCCCACTCTGCCGACGTTGTCTTCCGCACGGACGAACCCGCCAAAGCCGTGATCGAGTACGGCTCCGACACGAACTACGGCAGCACGATCACCCTCGACGACTACCGCAGCTCCCGCAGCGTCACCATCCACCCTCTGGCGCCTTCGACGCAGTACCACTGCCGCGTCTCGGTGACTGACGAACACGGCAACGGTCCAACCGTTAGTGAGGACCTGGTCTTTTCTACGTCCGACATCGTGGTGAGCCTGCCGGAAATCGTTGGTGATCCGGGGGTTGACGTGCTGGTGCCGGTCAACGTGACGGATCTCAGCGAACAAGACATCACGCAGGTGCACCTGGTTGTGGAGTACGCTCCCGAGTTCGTCAGTGCGACGAGTGTCTCCACAGATGGAACCATCGCCTCAGCCTGGCCCCAGCCAACCTTTTCGGCCAGCCCGGGCCGACTTGACATTTCGCTTTCGGGCGCAACACCCCTCACCGGGGCCGGCGCGCTGGTGCGCATCACATTTCACGTGGCAGACAACGCCCCGGTCGGGCACGACGTAGCCCTTCTAATCAGCGAAGCTTCGTTGAACAACGGGTTCGTGCCAAGTGTCCGAAAAAATGGCAAGCTCCTGATTCGCGACACACTGCCTCCCGTCATTCAAACCGGACCCACCGTTGAAGAGCTCACCGCTCACACGGCGAGAATCGTCTGGCAGACCAATGAGCGCGCCACTTCTGTGGTGGAGTTTGGCACGACGGCATCCTACGGCCACAGGCGCGAGCAGGCCGGTCTGGCGTCGCAGCACGCGGTTGTGCTGCGCGGTTTGCGGCCTGAAGTCACGTACCACTTCAGAGTGGCCAGTACAGACTCGAGTGGCAACGGACCAACCTACAGCGACGACGCTACGTTCACAACACCGGCGTTTGCAGGTCCTGTTCTTCAGCTTCCAGACACCACGGTGCACAGCGGAGATGCTTTCGACCTGCCTCTCGTTCTGCGCGGCACGCCGGACCAGCCTCTACGCGAACTGAAGTACTTCCTGTCGTTCGACCCAGTCCTTCTGGAATTCGTCCGTGTAGACCCAAACAACGGCCTCCTCGGCGACTGGCAAATCGTGGAAGAGCGACACGGCAGCGGTTTTGTTGCCTTTCACGCGCGTTCTGGCAGTCCTGTCACTTCCGCCGGGGTCTTGATGACCCTTCGCTTCCAGGCAGCATCCGGCGTTCTCGGGGACAAACTAAGTCCCGTCCGGTTCTTGCTCGCAGAGGCGAACGGCAGGCTTCTCGAAATCGGCGCTGAGGATGCCAGCGTGACCGTGCGGGGAACGCCCGACAACACGCCCCCTTTGTTTCTCGATGGGCCCGTCGTCGAGGCCTCCTCAACTTCTGGTGTCCGTGTTAGCTGGGTCGTCGACGAACCGGGGCGCTACGTGATTGACTACGGGTCCACGACTTCTTACGGTAGCACCGTCTCTGGAACCTGCGAGGACGGCTTCAACGAAGCCGCAGTAACCGATCTGACGCCTGGAGCGACTTACCACTTTCGCGTGTCCATCTGGGATGCAGGCGGCAACGGACCTTCCCGTTCCGAAGACGTGCCTTTTCAACTTCCAGCTGCGCAGGACGTGACGGTGCGACTCGACCGCCAGAGTCATCCACCTGGAGCTGAGTTCGATTGGCCCATTCTCACCACTGATTTGAGTGGCAAAGCCGTGTACTCGGCCGACATCGCGGTGCGTTTCAACCCCGACGTGCTCGAATGCCTTTCCGCCAGTACCCAGGGTACGCGCGCAAGCGGCTGGGGTGACCCCGTCTACACCATCTCTGCAGGCAAAATCATTGTGGCCATGGGAGGCATTGACGCCTTGACCGGCAGCGGAGCGCTCGTCAAGATCCGGTTCAAGGTTAAGCCAGACGCGCCGTTTGGTGCGACCAGTCTCGTGTGGTTCGAGAAATTCGTGTACAACGAAGGGACACCTGCCACCCGCTACACGGGCAACGTGTTCACCGTTCGAGATAACCTCGCCCCCGCGCTCACCGACGGGCCGGCAACCTTTGGGATTGCCCGAACCCGTGCCAGTGTGTACTGGGTAACGGACGAACCGGCCACCACGTTGCTCGACTACGGGCTGACCTCCGTCGACGAGAACCACGTCGTCGACACGGAACTGAAACGTGTCCACGTGCTGGAACTGGACAACCTCGAGCCCGGTGCAACCTACGTTTATCAGGTGGGCAGCGTCGACGCCACTGGCAACGGCCCAACGCAGAGCCGCGAAGAGTCGTTCGCCACAGCACAGGCTGCACATCTTGTCCTCGCCGCGGGACACGTGGCAGCGGACCGGGGACAAACCTTTAACTTGCCCATCCGATTGACCGAAAATACAGGCGCCGACGTTTACTCCCTAAAGTTCAACCTTACGTTTCCAGCCTACCTTCTCGAGTACCTGTCTGCCTCTCAAGTCGGGTGTCTCACTCAGGGCTGGCCAGCCGCTCAGGTTTCACTTACCGACAGCACACTCCACGTGGAAATGAGCGGCACTGCGGCGTTGTCGGACACAGGTTGCATCTTGAATCTCCAAATGCGTGTCCGGTCCGCTGGGGTGTACGGTGCCAGCGTTCCCCTCCTTCTCAGTTCCGCGTTCGTTAACGGCGAAGCGTTGACGACCGGGCTCGTTGCCGGGACGTTCGTTCTCACAGACCGCACACCACCTGCCTTCACCGAACCGCCGTCGGCTCTGGACGTTCAAAACACCTCGGCCACCGTGGTGTGGGCCAGCAGTGAGCCCGCCCGGGCGAAATTGCACTACGGGACGACAACGGCCTACGGTACCACCGTCCAACAGGACACATTTCGCGCCGTGCAGCGCCTGAAGATCACTGGTCTTCAACCGGGCACCACTTACCACTGCAAGGTTAGCCTGTGGGACACCCTCGGGAACGGACCCACGGAATCCGGAGACTTCACGTTCAGCACGAGCAGCGGCAACGAAGTGCGGGTCACACTCCCGACCAGGGAAGCACCCATCGGCGACACCGTACGCGTTGCCGTACAAGTTTCCGACGTTGGCGCTTTTCACATCACGAAGTTCAACTTTGCTTTGAAGGTTCCCCACACAAGCTTTGACGGCGCCTCCGTGGAAACCCGGGGGAGTCTGACGGAGACCTGGCCCTCACCTCAGGTACTCTACCAGGGGGACACACTGCGCGTTGTCGCCGAAGGTGCCCAGGCCCTCTCCGGCCAGGGAGCGCTGGTCTGGCTTGTCCTGCACGTGCGCCCCGACGCACCTGCGGGAACCTTTGTCCCCCTGCTTTTTTTCGATTTCTCTTTCAACGACGGCACGGTGCCGGTCATCGCCTCCGGCACGGTGTGGCACCTCCGCGATGTAACCCCACCGAGGTTCGTCGGTCAACCCTCTACACCGCTCGTCACGGCACACACGGCCATCATCGCCTGGGAAACCGACGAACTCAGCACCGGCCTCGTCGATTACGGGACCAGCACCACTTACGGCAACTCCACCCGGGACGACACTGTCCGTACAGCCCATCAGGTAACCCTGCTGGATCTTACTCCGGCCACTACCTACCATTTCCGGGTGTCAGCGTGGGACACTGCGGGAAATGGACCAACTCGGAGTGACGACCTGATTTTTCAGACCCTCTCCGAGACAGTGAACGTCCGGTTGCCTCAGGTAGAAGCTGCTCGAGGAGCCGAGGTGGACGTCCCGGTGATGGTTTCCCAGCTCACGGGCTTTGGGATCAAGAGCTGGACCTTTGCCGTTTCGTTCAATCCGGCCTACTTGAGCCCCCTTGGCGCCACCACCGTAGGCACCTTGAGCGAGGCGTGGGGATCGGCTGCGTTCTCCGCCTCGGACACGGTTGTCACCGTGTCAGCCTCGGGTTCTTCAGCCCTTTCCGGGAACGGCATTCTGGTCTGGTTGCGCTTCTCGGTTTCGGGAGCTGCTCAGGTTGGGCAGACCCTGTCCCTCCACTGGGTCACGTTCCGGTTCAATTCGGGCTACCCAAAGGTAGCCACGGAGGACGGGACCGTGCTTGTGAAACGCGGTGCGGTTGCTGGAGGCATTCCCGTAACGCTGCCCGACACCACACTCAGCCGTGGAGAGACCGCCCTTCTTCCTCTGTACGTCGGCAACGTGACCGGAAAAGGCATCTATTCTGTCCAGGGAACGCTTCGTTTCCGCACCGCAGTTGTGCAGATTGATCAAGTCCTGTCAGCTTCTTCTCTTACACAGAACTGGGGTTCTCCGAGCTACACCTCTGGGCCGGATTCGATTGCGTTCAGTATTTCCGGGAGTGAAGCGTTGGCCGACAGCGGGGTGCTCATGTGGGTGAGAGCAAGCGTGCCAGAGGAGGCCTCACCAGGGGACACGACCACACTGACGCTGGTCCATTTCCGCTTCAACCAGGGCAGGCCTGCGGCTGACGTCCGCAATGGCCGTGTTCGCGTGCGACGAGAACGGGATGTGATTTCCGGGAGGGTTGTCAACGCCCGCACGGAACAGCCGATTCCTGACGCACTGGTAACCGCGGTGGGTGAGGCCACGGGGTCACACAGGACAGCGCGGAGCACAGCGTCTGGTGTTTTTCGGCTCACAGATCTTGACACCACGGAAACTTACACGGTTTGGGCCACCGCCGACAGTTTTACCAGCTCCGACACCCTGCGGGGTGTGCCAGCAGGTACGCAAAATCTCGTGTTTCGTCTTGTTCCAAAAGACGGACAAATCCTCGGTTGGGTGCGCGAACGCGGCACGGCCTACCCCCTCAGTGGAGCCGTGCTGGTAGCCGACGATGGCCACGGACACTACGCTTCCACCAACTCGGACTCGGTGGGATTCTTCCTGCTGCGATCCCTCCCGAGAGTTCATCCCTACGCACTTACGGTGACGAAGTTCGGTTACCGCGACACAACCGTCGCTGGCCTGTTACCGGACACGACGCTCACCGTTCTGCTCACGCCGCTCACCGGTCGCATTCACGGTTGGGTTAAGCTACGTGATGGCTCTCCTCTGCCCCAGGTTCCCGTTTACGCCCGCAGTACCACCGTCTCCGCTCGCGTGGAAAGCACGCTCACTACAGCCCAAGGAGAGTTTACTTTCGACCAGCTCGTGGTCGACCGCTACCTCGTGTATCCGGTCAAGGCTGGCTACGTGTCCAAACCGGCGCAGGAAACCGTGACACTAAATCCGAACGCCACCGTGGAGCTGTCGTTCCAGCTGAAAGAAGCGGTGCTCGCTTCCCTCGTGCTGGACGGACCATCGGAAATCCCGAATGATCAGCCCAGCTCCTACAGCTACACGGCTTTGACGGACAGCGGTGAAACCATCGTTCTGGCTCAGGTGCACTGGCAGCTGGTTCCAAATGCGGCCGGCACGGCGGTTTCTGGCAAAGTTTACCCAAACCCCGCGTTCTTCGGACCCGCGTCGGTCATCGTGACAGATCCGCTGACCGGAATTGCCGACACGCTGGGAGTCCTCATTTACGCCGCAGTGTCGACGGCCGCAGAAACGCGACTTCACGACGACACCGGACTCAGGCTGGTCATGCCGGCTGGCGCGCTGGAGCAGAGCGAACACGTCTACCTTGAGCGCCCCGATCTACCGGGCTTGAAAAAGTACGCAAACGAAGGTAGCCAGGTAGGATTTGCTTACAAGCTGCGGCCTTCCGGTGTTGAGTTCTCCAAAGCGGTCACCCTGTCGCTTCCCCTACCAGCACATCAGGGCAACGGCAACTTTGTTGCGGCCGAGTGGCGCGAATCCGACGCAACCTGGCAGCAACTGGAAACCGGCCAGCTTACGGACAGCTCGATTACCGTGAACGTGACCCATCTGGGGCTCTTCTCTGTTCTGCGCCTCTCTGAACCGCTGGGTGTGCGCGATGTCCGCTTTGCACCGAATCCTTTCTCTCCCCTGGTTGACACAGACGGCGACGGCCACCCCGGTGTGCGAATCTCGTTCGTGGCAAACTCCAATCAGGCCCGGCAACCCTTTGCGACGGTCACCGTGCACAACGCTGTCGGGCAGATTGTTCGCAAACTCCTTGACGGTGAGCCCGTGGCAAAAGGCACGCCCACCATTCTTTACTGGGACGGGCGCACCGACGCGGGTTACGAAGCAAGAAACGGTCGTTACTTCGTTCGCATTCAGGTGCGCGATCCCTCCGGTACGAAAGAGTACCTTGGAAGCATCGTGCTGGTCAAGTGACGAGGCAATTCTCAGTGAAGAAGACGCTGCAAATATTCGTGCACCTCGGTTTCTGCTCAACGCTGCTGACGGGATTTGTTTCTTCCTTAGCGGCCCAGCATCTCACGGGTCTGGCCGGAGCGTTTGCACCCGTTGGCGTGTCGGCACGGACAACCGCACTTGGCGGCGCTCGGGTTGTCACTTCGATCGGCCCTGACGCCCTTTTCGGCAATCCTGCAGCTCTGCCTTTCTACTCCTCGCGTACGGTGGCTTTCCACTACTTTCGGTTGCTCGGTTTGCTCCCCTACCTTGCCGCAACTGCCGACTTCCGCCTGCCCGGAAATTCCTGGGGGGGAATCGGTCTCTCCTCAAACGGCGACGCTCTTTACCGCGAAAACACGCTTGTCCTCGCTTATTCCCGTCCTTTCATGTGGCGGGGCAAAGCTGTTGATGTTGGTGCAGCGTTGAGTCTCCGCTACGCCAGCTTCGGCAACAGTGGTAGTGCCCCGGGCTCCGTCTCCGGCAACGCTGTCGGCGCTGGTCTCTCACTCGGCGCTCGCCTCTGGCTAACGGATCGCCTGGCTCTTGGTCTTCTCCTGCAAGATGCCCCCAACTACCTGCGCTGGTCCACTTCGTCCAGGGGCTCCGCGTACGCCGAGGGCCTACCTGTGCATGCAGCAATCGGTGCAGGGGCCTTCGATGTCGCCGGAATGACATTGGCTTTCGACTGGGACAAGTCCCTTTACCGTGAAACCTTCGATCGCATTCGCTTTGGTGTGGAACGCTCCGTGCTGAGTCTCTTTGCACTGCGCGTCGGCTACGCTACTGCCTTGGCCAATCCAGACTACACAGCATACAGTCTTGGTCTCGGGGCGCAGTACCAGGTAAGCCCCGACCGACTTGCCCATTTTGACCTGTCGTACACGCTTCAGGAACTTCCAAACATCCTCCGGGTCAGCTTCTACTTCACTTTCTGATCGTTGCTGTCCGCCTGCGATCAACCGATTGGCACTCGCCTGCTTTGGCTCCAGGTAATCGGGCCCTCTCGCCGTCGCCACGGGAGTTCCCGCGGATCTCTTCCTGGAGCAACCCGGGGTTCTGGCCAGCCTCGTTTTCGACACCTTCTGTCTGGCCTTTGTAGCACTGTCCCTCACCGTGAAATTCTCGCAAAAAGCGTTTGCATTTCCAGCAGCTTGTCGCTAAATTTCCCGTGCAAAGTGAATGAGATTCAGCGAAAAATATCCGGAGGGAGGAACTCACGGTGGAAGGTAAAACCGTAGCCACACCACCTCAAGACACGGCGGCCGCCAAGGCGAGTGCGAAGGCCGCCACCACCCCCGCATCGGAACCCTCAATCCCCCCGTTCGACTTCGATCACCTGCTCACGCTCCCCGAAATTCTTCGTCGCAGCGCTCGCCTGCATCCCAAGAGGGATGCCATCCTTGTACGCCGCAAGGACGTCATCGAGCGCCTCAGCTACGAAGAGCTGGACCGCATGGTCGACGAAGTCGCCTGGGGTTTGCTGGCGCTCGGCCTACAGCCGGATGACAAGGTCGCTTTCCTCGCCGAAAATCGCCCGGAATGGGTCGCGGTCTACTTCGCAGTTCAGCGGGCCGGCGGTGTTTCCGTTCCCCTGGACCCCCAGCTTGGTGTGTCCGAGGTGCGGCACCTGCTGAACCAATCGGAAGCCAAGTTTGTTTTCACCTCCGCCCGCTACGCCGACCTCGTCACCGAGGCCGTCAACGGGGCGGAGCAGATCCAGCGGGTGATTTTCTTCGACCCAAACGCCAACGGCACCGAACGTTCCATGACGTTTGAGGAGCTTCGCGAGCTGGGTCGCGCTTCCACCCGCGAGTTTCCAAAGCGCAACCTGGACGATCTGGCGGCCATCATTTTCACATCAGGCACCACGGGGGTTTCCAAAGGTGTGATGCTGACCCACAGGAATCTGGCGTCCAACTGCGCGTCCTCCATGTTGCTTTTCCCGATCCTCGACCACGACGTCTTCTACGCACTTCTGCCCCTGCACCACACCTTTCCGGCCATGGCCGCCATGATTTTGCCGATCGGCGCTGGCGTTACCATCACAATCGGCGGCAGTCTCAAATCGCGCGACATCCTCGACGACATCGCCAAGACAAAGGTCACAATCTTCACGGGTGTCCCCCTGTTGTTCGAGAAGATGATCCAGGGCATCCTGCGCGAAGTGGGCAAGAAACCGGCTCATGTGCGCGCCCTTTTCAAGACCATGCTCGGCATTTCCAAGTTTTCGCTTAAGTACCTGCACGCCCGGGCCGGCAAGAAGTTGTTCCAGGGGTTACGCGAGAAAGCCGGCATGACGTCTCTTCGCCTGCTTGTCTCCGGCGGAGCCCCCATTAGTCCAGATGTTCTGGAAATGTACAACTACCTTGGTTTCCAGTTCGTCCAGGGCTACGGGCTCACCGAAACCTCTCCGGTGCTGTCGATGTCACCGCCAGACAAGCTGAAACCGCGAAGTGTAGGTCCGCCTGTCAAGGGCGCCGAGATCCGAATCGTCAATCCTGACGAGCACGGCGTTGGTGAGATCGTCGTTCGAGGCCCAATGGTCATGAAGGGCTACTACAAGAACCCCAAGGAAACCGCCAAGGTGCTGAAGGACGGCTGGTTCTACACTGGCGACCTCGGCTGGATCGACAAAGACGGTTTCCTCTACATTGCCGGGCGGGCCAAAAACGTAATCGTGACAAAGGGCGGTAAGAACGTCTTCCCTGAGGAAATCGAGGAGAAGCTGCTGAAAAGTCCGTTCATCGAGGAAGTGCTTGTTGTCGGGAGACAAACGGACAAGGGTGAGGAGTACATCCACGCCATCGTCTACCCAAACTTTGAGGAACTGGACCGCTACGCTGCCGAACACGCGATGGAGTCACTGTCGGAGGAAGAAATCGAGGACATCATTCGTAAGGAGATCCGTCAGCTCACCGCCGAGCTGCCACCTTACAAGTCCGTCTCAAGCTTCGAGATCATCGAAGAGGAGTTTCCCAAAACCTCCACACGAAAAATCAAACGTTACCTGTTCCAGCACAAAATCGTTGGCGTTGGCGCGAAGAAGTAATTTCGCTTCTTCTCCGGGCAATCAAAAAGGCAGGGTCCGGTGGGCCCTGCCTTTTTTCATCCACTGCGTGCGTTTTGATCACGTGTTCGGTTCGCCTCTTGCTCCCCAGAAAGAACACCACTGTCGCCTGTCCGGATGTTCCTTGAAATTCACGCGTTCCGGTTCTCCGCAGCGTTGGGTCACTGAGTGGCTGCTGTCCAACGCGCCGCCACTTCTCCGCCGCGCTTTTGTGTTCATTCAGACTCGACTTGGACGGGTCCTTTCACTTTGCCGATGAAAAGTGCGATCACGAACAGAATCGCAGCCATCAGCGCGGCAATCGGCATGCTTTGCTGAACTGTTCGTCCTACGCTGACGCTCCCGATCAGTTTGGGAATGAACGTACCACCCAGCAAACCAACGGCGAAGATGATGCCGAACACACTCCCGAACAACCGCTGCTCAAACTTCGCAAAAGTCACCCCAACAACCGTGGGGAAAATGGGAGCAAACACCAGCCCCGTGAGGATGATCATTGCGATTGCCAGTCCGGGACTTTTGGTTCGCGAGAGCACAAGAATGGTCACGACCGAAACGAACGAGGTCGCGGCGATGACCTTTGTGCCAATGGTGGTGAGGTTGCGCACGAGCGAGCTGAGGAACCGTCCTACCATCATCGCCACACCGAACAGACTCAGAACAACACCGGCTTTTGCCACGGGGTTCGTCGCTCCCACGCTCTTGTAGAGCTCGGTCATCAGCGGTTTAATCCAGGTCGCCATTGTGATTTCCAGCGAGATGTAGGCAAACAGGGCCACGGCCGCAATCAGAACAGCCCCTTCCGTCAGCAATTTGACTGCCATCGAGAGCTCAAAGCCCGTGGACACTTGCGGGTACTGCGCGATCAAGGCCAAAACCAGGAACACAAGGACAACCACTGCAATGATTGTCAATGTGGTGCTGTAGCTCAGGCCAAGCGACCTCAGAAAGAACACGAAGATTAGCGGCGTCAGGACGTAGCCAAGCCCAAAAAAAGCGTTTCCGAGGTTGCTCGCCCGCGCGGGGTCTTTTCCCCCGAAAAGGACCACCGGGATGAGTGTGTTTCCGACCGTGTTCAGGCTCATCGCACCAACGCCAAGCAGCACGCACGAAATCAGGGCCACCGCGAAGCTCGGTGCGTAGGCCAGAAGCAGCATGCTCAAAGCGGTCACGACAAAACCAAGCACCGCGATTGGCTTGTGGCCGAATTTGTCCACAAGAGGCCCAACCACAAGTTGAACGACCACGTTGGTCAGGAAAAAGAGCATCACCATCGTGCCGATTTGAGAGTTGTCAATTCCAAGAGCAAGCTTCAGCTCTTCGGAAATGGCCCCGATGATGATGAACGTGACTGCCAATGTAAACACCGCTACCAGCGCTACCACAGCGCTCAGCCCCGTGCTCTTCTCGCTCATGCTGCCCTCCTTCTAAGCTGCGGTTGAACACCAAACTCTGAACTCCAAAAGCCCCAGTCCGTGTGCACAACAACGCCCGACTCACGTACGAAACCCGTTTCGCTCGTCAAACCTCGGGAGTCTCCTGTCCCCGCAGCCATTCACAATCCCCCTTCGCGCCATCGGAGGTCAAAGGCTCAAGGCCACCCAGCCTCGGGTTCGGTGGCTCTCCACCACGGCTTCTACGAAAACGTTTTCCACGTAACCGTCGTACAGTGTCGCCAAAAGCGGTTTCCTGTTACGATCCAGTATGCAGCTGTAGAAATCGATTACCGCGTTCTTGAAGGCGTCCGGGTAGCCTTCTTCGTGACCTCCCGGGTAGTGCACAAAAGGTGCAACCTCTTCGGAGACCAACCCCGGATCCCGCATCAACACCTCGTTCGGCTTATCTCGGAATCCGATGATTAGCCGATTTGGATCCTCTTCAAACCACTCCAGTGACGCATTCTGGCCGTCAACGCGAACGTGCAGTCCGTTCTTCTTGCCAGCCGTCACTTGGGAAACCGTGATGGAGCCAGGGACCTCACCCTCCAGCGTCAACAAGATGGTTGCGTAGTCTTCCGTGCTGATCTCTACCTGCTCGAAGGACTGTTCCGCCTGTTTGGCGAAAGTCACCACTTCGCCCTTTGGCTTCTTGCGGACCGGGTGCACGGTCTTCATCCGAGCGTTCACCTCGGTAACCTTCCTGCCCGTCAGGTACTGAAGGAGGTCAGCCGCGTGCGTGCCAATGTCACCCACCGCCCGCGTCGGTCCGGCCAGCTCCGGTTCGAGGCGCCAGTTGTAGTCTGTGTCGTAGATCAGCCAGTCCTGGAGATATTCCGCGTGTACAGCAAAGATCCGCCCCAGCTCGCCTCGTTCGATTCGCTTTTTCGCCTCGATCACAAGGGGATGCATGCGGTAGTTGTACATTACGCCGGCAACAACGCTTTTTCGCGCTGCCAGATCAACGAGTTCTTTCGCCTCGGCCGCCGTGATCGTGAGTGGCTTTTCCGAAAGCAGGTGAATGTTCGCCTCGAGAACTTTCTTGTTGATTTCGTAGTGAAGCGCATTCGGCGTGCAATTGTGGACCACGTCGACCTTTCCGTCCCTCAAAAGCTCGTCGACGGATTGGTAAACCCGCGGGATTCCGTACTTGGCCGCGAAACGCTCACCCTTCTCCTTGCTTCGCGACACAACCGCTTCCACGCGTCCGAGCCCGGACCTGAGAATCGCTTCCACATGGGCGGGTCCAATGAACCCGAGTCCGATGACCGCCGCTTTCAGCTTCTCAGCCATCAATCAGCCCTCCTGCACAATTCGTCCGGCTACGCCCACCACATCTCACCGGCTTTCTCACGGATCACCAGGTTGTTCAGAAAGTCCACGGCCTTCTGAAAGCCCTCGTTCACGCTCATCAAGGCGTCTTCGTGCTCGATGCTGAGCGCACCGTCGTAGCCAATGGCCCTCAGCGTGCTGATGAAATCGCGCCAGAACTGCTCGCCGTGTCCGTAGCCAACCGTCCGGAAACTCCACGAGCGTTCGAACACCTTGTCGTAACTCTTGGTGTCCAGGACTCCGTTCACTCGCGTGTTTGCCGGATCAACCCGCGTGTCCTTCGCGTGGACGTGGTAGATGGCTCCCTTCAGCGCTCGCACTGCCTCGATTGGATCGATCCCCTGCCAGAACAGGTGGCTGGGGTCAAAGTTAGCACCAATCGCCTCGCCACAGGCTTCCCGCACTCGGAGCAGCGTCTCCGGATTGTACACGACGAATCCCGGGTGCATCTCGAAACAAATGCGCACCCCTTTGCTCGCCGCGAACTCCGCTTCCTTTTGCCAGTAGGGAATCACCTTCTCCTTCCACTGCCACTCCAGGATTTCCAAAAAGTCGGGCGGCCACGGGCACGTGACCCAGTTGGGATACTTGTCCCCTTCGTGGGACCCAGGGCAGCCGCTGAACGTGTTGACATTTTTGACGCCAAGCTGGCTCGCTACCTCGATTGTGGCTCGCTGGTAGGCGTGGTGTTCCTCAGCGATCTCTTTGTTCGGGTGCAAAGGGTTGGCGTGGCACGACAAGGCGCTAATTTCCAATCCCGCTTTGTCGACCAATTTCCCGATTTCCGCGACCTTTTTCGGATCCTTCGCCAGCTCCAGCGCGTCACCGTGGGCCGTGCCCGGGTAATTCCCCAGACCAATTTCCACAGCCTGAACTCCAGCCTTCTTTACGTACTCCAGCGCTTCCTTCAGCGACTTCTGCCCGAACAGAACCATGAAGACGCCAACCTTCATCGCTCAGCCTCCCTTGCTTGGTAAGACGCCTCAAGCTTTCCGCTACGCTGTGGCTTTCGCAATGGCTTCTTTCGTTACCTGGACGCATCTGGCCAGGTACGGCATGACATCATCGGGATGTGCCTCGTACTCGATGGAGCAAAAACCATCGAAGTTCGCCGCCCGCAGCGCCTTGAAAAATCCTACAAAATCCAGTTTCCCCTCACCGAACACGGGCCATTCCCCTTCCACACCGGCCCAATCCTTCACGTGAACCCCGTACAGACGATCCTTTAAGGCCTGCACCGCCTCCACAGGGTCGACACCTGCCCGCAAGTAGTGCCCGGTGTCAATGCAGGCCCCGATCCACTTGTGATGTCCCTCCACGGCCTTCAGAATATCTTCAGGGGTAGCGTAACGGGATTTCGGCCCGTGATTGTGAATCGCCAGTTTGACGCCGTACTCCTCCACCAGCTCATCCAGATTGTCGAATGACTCCGGTTTTGGATCAGCGCTCATGATTTTGAAACCCATCTTCTTCGCAAATTCGAAGTAGACGCGGTTCGCCTCCTTGTCCGCACCGAAACCCACCACACCGTACGCGTCAAAGGTCACGTCGTTTTGCTTCAAAAGCGCCTTCAGTTCATCCACGGCGGCGTCATCCGAATCAGGGGGGAAATGACCGGGGAAAATCTCGATGTACCGCAATCCCAGCTCGTGCACCTTCCCGATGGCTTCCTGCACGCTCATTTTCCGCAGCGAGTAACTCTGCATCCCCAGCCGTAGGCTCCACGCCCCCGCCTGACTCGCCTTCTCCTTCTGTTTTGCACAGCCCGCCACTCCCAAGACAGCCACACCGGCAACCCCAACCGCGGTCCGGCCCAAGAACTCCCGTCTCGACAGTGACTGCTTCGTTCTCATTGGCTTCCTCCTAAACTCGGCATGCGCACCCTTTTGCTCTTTTCTCCTCAATTCAGAATGTCCTGCGTGAATCTGACGCGCAGACGCTCGTCTCTCGCGTTCGCCCCGTTCCTTCCCCCGACTCCCCCGCGAACCGCGTGTTCTGACGCTTCCCCAACCCGGTAGATTCTCAGCTTCTGTTTGAACTTTTCTCTTTTCGCAACTCAAGTTACACAATTGTCGTGGCTGTGTCAAGAAGAAACAGTCTCAACCATTTCACGACTTCGCCGTACGCTCATGCCCACTCTCGCAACCCACTCGCCCGCCTCTGCTGAAACCGTTTCGAGGCCACACTCAGCGCTCCAAGGCCACCGCCGGACCTTTCCACCCCCAGGCAGGTTCGAACAAGGATCCGTTGAAACCGGCTGAGTCACACGCTTGTCCCTGCAGGGTCTTTCCGAACCCCAGAGCTTCCATTTCCCGGCGATCCGGAAAAGCAATCCAGAACTTCGGGGCTCTTGTCTTTCGCTTAGGGAAAATTCGGTCGTACCAGGCATGCGCTTACCCCCCGTGCACCGGCTACCAGCTCCGGTTACCTGTGGCCCCACAAGACAGCGGAAGCAACCCTTGATTTTTCGCCTCTTTGCCAAGATTTCCGCGTGCCCCGCCTGGCCCTACTGCGAACTACAAACGCCTTTCCACGACAGACAAGGAACCCGGGCCTTGCTTTGTCTCTCCAAACATGTCCGCCAGCGGATTGGTGAAAAGACGTTTCCGCATCTGGTGGCAGGAATCCCCCGTACCACCGGGCCGGCAGGTGAGTTCCCCAGGGCACTTGGGAGGCCAACATCGCTGGTCCGTAGGCCTTTTCTTCCCCCTCGGTGTGCGCTTTTGCCCCTCTTTCGTGGTCTCGGGGTTAGTTGCGGATTCGTCTCGTCTTGGTTGCCGGGACGGTGACGTCCAGCCGCGCAGCAGGGCCGACCCTGCTTACCAACTGCTTTTTGATGAAGAAACGGCACAAGGACAGCGGCTGAGAAAACGCCTCGCACTTCTTCCAAGTAGCTGAACGTTCGGTACCCCTTTCCAAGAGTGGTCCAGGAAGTCCTCGATGCTCCTCCCCTCACTCCCCATTCAAAGATGCAATTCGATGATGTCTCCGTCTTCCAGCACGTATTCCCGATTCACACGCTGTCCCTCAAACTTGCGTGGCCCCCACACGCGTGCAAACCGTAGCCTCTCCACGAAGTCCTTGTGCACCGAAGCCGCAAAATCCACCAGCGTCGCACCTCGCCGAAACACAAACGGCCGCGTCAGATCCGGTTCCTTACCGGGAGGCTTCGAGTACACCCGTACCAGTTCCAGCAGATCGAACAGCGAACGTCGCAGCTCCCCCACGCCCTCACCGCTCTCCAGACCAACCGGTCGAAACGGGAAGCGTCCTTCGAGCAATTCCCTCAACACCCCCGCATTTTCTCTCCCGCCTGGCACATCCAGGTGCGTGCCCACGATCAGCGTACGCTTTTCAGCCACGCTTGCGTAAGGATTTCTCTCCACTTCCTTGGGCACGGGTTTCACCTTGTGTTCTTCCAGAATCGCCAACCCCTCCTCCAGCTCCTCCAGTACCTGCTCGGAACCGAGGTTCACAACCAGAAGGACAGCGTCTGAGACCCGGATGATGCCCGTAACCCACGGCTCCATGTACTCGCGACTCAGCGGCGGGAGATCCACAAGCTGAATCTGGACATTTTCAAAGGGCATCATTCCGGGCTGTGGACGCCTGGTAGTGAACGGGTAGTCCGCCACCTCCGGAGTCGCACGCGTCAGCGTCGCCACCAGCCGCGACTTTCCGGTATTCGGCAAACCAGCCAGGGTGATCTGGCCGGCCCCTTCTTTTTCCACGTACGTCGTGTAACCCCGCGCTCCCCCTTTGCGCCCGCGGTGGGCCTCTTCCTTCAGCTTGGCGATTTTGCGCTTTAGCTCCGCCTGAAGCTTTTCGGTGCCCTTGTGCTTGGGCATAATTGCCAGCATCTGCTTCAGCGCTTCGAGTTTCTCCGGAGCTGTGCGCGCTTCTCTGTACCGTTGTTCGGCCTCAAAGTATTGCGGCGGAAGATTCGCAGGCATCTCCCTGACTCCTCATCTCCGGCCACACTGGGTTCCCAGTCCCGACTCACTTCGCAACGTGGGACACCGCTCCCATTACCGGAGAAGCACGACTTTCCTGGTGGCAAACCATCCGGCGTCCGGCGACCAGGCCCTCACTACGTACACACCAGACGGAACCGAATCTCCCCTGCTGTCCGTACCCCGCCAGGTCACGGTGTGCTTTCCGACCTGCAGCTGCCCGTTGAGAAGTGTGACCACCCGTCTGCCCAACATGTCGTACACAACCAACCGTACATTTCCAGCCTTCGGCACGATCAACCCAACCCTTACCGAGCTGTTGAAAGGATTCGGATACGGCGCGGTCAGCTCGAACCTTTCTGGCAAGTCATCCGCCTCAGCTCCCGCAACTTCCGTTGCCACGCTGTGCTCCACCCCAGAGACAACCTCGATGTCGTCGATGTACACACCCTCAGCTTGTGTGTCACCGTCGCTTACAAACTTGAAGCACAGCCGCGTTTGGCTGCCCGGCGTAAGAAAGCTCAAATCGTACACGTACGGCAACCAATCGTTCCCCATCAGCTTCCCGGGCAAAGCTCCGCCGCTTCCGATGAAGTCCAGTGTCTTCCACGAACCGTCCGGCAGAAGCACACGCACGTACAGGCCGTCCACTCCGTAAATGGCTACATCGTACCAGCACCAAAATGTCAGTTTTGCGCTCTGCCCCACAGTGAACGGCAACGTCACCAAGGAATCCGCCATGCCCGCCACGTACTCCCGCGTCCGCGCATTTCCACAGTAGAACGCCGAGGGCGCCGAGTGAAAGCGTGCCTCCGTCAACTGCCACGAGAGCGTGTCGAGCTGACTCAGCGTTTCGTCCCAACGGCTGAGTGCCGAGCAGCTGTCCACGAAGCCCGTCCTGCCGACCGTAACCTGTACCGTGTCACAACTTCGGAATCGCCCCCCGTTTGCTTCCACAGTTACTTCAACAAGCGGAAACCACGGTGAGGGTGCCGAGGCGCCCACCGAGACCGCCGCTCCGACATTCACCGTGTTCCCTGATGCAAGGCACGATCCTCCACAGCACGTCACGGGCCCCTCTTCGATCTGCAGCGCCCGGTCCAGCGATTGAAACCGCACCCTGACGTCACACGCTGCTCCCAATCCGTCGTTCCTCAAACCGAACACAAATTCCCCGTTTTCCCCGGGGTCAATTCGTCCGTTCTGCCCGTTGATTCCGACCAGAAACACACGCACCCGCGGCCAGCCGACTGGGATCGCCACCCGCACGTCGCGTCCCGGCATATCGAGAACAACGCTCGCCCGTGCACCGTCCTGAACCGAATCCTCAACTGCGACAGCGAACGGCCCTACCCAGCTGCTGTCGCCAGGGTTCAACGCTCTGACCTCAGCCCTGCCGCTCGTCACGTTCAACCAGGGCGTTTGGCTCGCCAGAGAAATTGTGCCCACAGGACTGCCTTCCCTCCCGCTGTTCCGCACGAGAAACCACAGTTCTGAGGATGTACCCGGGTTCAGAAGCCCGTCGGCTACTTCATCTTCGACGCGGCTGCCCGCAACCGCGAGGTAGGCATCCGCTGTGGTGACCACAGCCCGGCCTTCGTAGGGCAAGAGATTCCGCCCAGTCACGACCACTTTCCCGGTTACACCCGGCTCCAGAGAATCCACCGGCACACTCGCGAAACCCGCCGCATCTGCGAAAGCAATTCCGAGCAACCTGCCGCCTTGCGAAACAGCAACTCGAGCGCCCGAGCAAGGCTTACCATCCGCAGACACAAGTACCTCCACGCTCGTCGCGCCCGCCGAGATTGTGTCGGGATGGTGAACGCTCAACTCCGCCGGTACATCGGTCCAGAGCGGTAGTTCCGGATCCCCAAGCAGGTTGATTTCGTATTCGCACCATCGGTACACGTTTTCCTGCCTGGCAAAAGGCATGTAGTAGGCCTTTGCCAGTGCGAGCGCCCGTCCCACCTCAACCACATTTTCCTGGAACACGAACCGGTAGAACTGCTGGTCAAATCGGTCAGAGTACCCAAAATGAGGGTTCCCCGGCGACCCCCAACCGTACCGGGAATTGCCGATGAACGCGACCGCACCACCGTTCGGATTGTTGACAAAATCCTCGGCAATGCACTCCAGATCGAAAGCAGCAGGCCAGCAGCCAATCGAGTAAACTAGGGGTAGCCGACTCCCGTTCGTCAGCCCCTGCACATCCGAGCGTCGCAGGTACCCCTGCCCCACACCCATCACCGTGTACCAGGCGTGGCCGTCGTGGTTCACGAAATTGTAGCCGGTGTTCAACGCTTCAACCACAGCCTCCACGCTCTCATTCCCGAGCGACTCGTACAGCTTGGTAATCGGATCAAATCGCTCGGGCACGTAAAGTAAATCGATCAGATTCTTGCCCTCCCCCGAATCCGTGTACGGATTGTTCCAGAGCACTTCGCCGAGGAACAACATCTTCAGAACCGTTCGTGGGTCCGGCGCCCTCTCGTACACGCTGTCTTTCCACACGAACGTCCGCACTTCGTCGTAGGTTTGGACCGGCGCTCGCCCCACGTACACGTCCGGGAAACCGTCCACGCCATCGTCTACCTCGCCAAACACACCGTTTCCGTTGGCCTCCCAGGAACCGTCCAGGTCCGAAAAATAAAGATCACAGGGGATGTTATTCTCGTTGTCCGCGTAGTTTGCCTCACAGTCCATCGCAAAAGCGTACCGCATCGGAACGGTCCAGACGTCACCGCCGAGCAGCACCCAGCGCGTTCCCCACTCACGCCGGGCAAATTTCAGGAACTCCCGGATCTGTTCCTGATGATCAAACCCCGCGAAATTCCGGTAGATCCATTCAACGGAAACCGCCTTCGCAGTCACCCCTTTCTCATTTTTCCAGCGCACCAGGGGCTCAAAAGTCGGCACGAATGACTCAGACGTGACCACGACGTACTCCGCGAACGGCAAATCCCGGATCGAAGCGGATTCTTGACGCGTACCAGCTTCCGTCAGCTTGTAGTCAGCGAGCCAGCGTGCCACCTCCGCATTCTGCAGCTTGTACGAAAGCTGCTTGGCTTCCTTCGTGCCAAAAAAGCGCACCTTCACATCCTTTGCGATTTCCAGCCGACCACTTTTCGGCCAGTACCTGAAAGGACAGACGACAGCTGTCACGAGCGTCCTTTCCTTAAGCGCCTTTACCCTCACAACTCTTGCAGGAAAAGACGGAAACGGTCCGTCGCTTTCGTAGATCGACGCCACCCCCGGCTGCAACGGGAAAGCAACCGTCTTGTGCGCTCCAAGCGAGAGGACCTGCGGTTTCTGACGTGGAAAGACTCTGTGACCAGACCCAAGATTTTGGAATTCACCAGGCTCTGCTTCGATGGAAAGCCCCTCCCATTCACCCGGCACGAGCACGCTCACAATGCGGCAAGGCAACGACGGCTCTCCCGGCTGCGCCACAATTTCCAGACCAGGCAGAAACACACGCTCGAACTCGCCAATGTGCTCGAAACGAATTGCGTCCGGGTCAAACCGCAACTCCAGCGTCTTCCCGACAGCTTCTTGTGCTAACAGTCGCCCACCGCCCAGCGACATCGCGCTTACCAGCCAAGCAACCAGGCCCAACACGCTCCACCAACGACCCTGTGCACGCATTTTCAAACCTCCCCAGCCGTCAACCGTCGTTTGCCCAGTTCGTACAGCTCTTCCGACCTTCCCGCCTGAGCCCCCCGCGCTCCTGCAACGCCGCTGAATCTATCTTACCGTTCCTCACGGCCGGACTCTGGTCCTTCGTTTCAGATCAGAAGTGATCCCGGGCAAACAAACCCGGATTCACCTTCGGAAACAGCTGTGCCAACGTTGCCGCCGTTTTTTCGCTCGTCTGCAACTGCCCGCGCTCCCGCAACTCTGGAACACTCGCGTAGCCAAACACCAGCTGCAAAAGCGCACCCTGTTTCCCTTTCACACGCTCGGTCCCCTCAGCACACGGTCCGGGCTCAACCACCACTCCTCCCGGGCCCCTCCGAACCCCAACTTCACCAAGGTCCGTTTCAAAGCACAGATTCAGCCGTTCTTTGCTGCTCCACCCCACGCTTGCCCTAAGCACCTGAACCAGATCCAGGATGCGGCCCATCCAGCCAGCATTCCGAGGGTAGCGAATGCCCACTTCCGCTCCAACATCCTGAACGACGTTCCGCCCAAACGCAGCATCCGGGTGAACGTTCAGCCGAATCTCCGGTGCTACCGCCTCCTTTGCTTTGCGCCCAAGCACCGCAATCAAACTTCGCACCGCTGAGGGGTCGCTCCCCGCCGCTTCCTCCACAACGGCAGGGTTGTCGTCGATCCAGCAGTACGCAAGTGCCCTGTCTCCACTTCGCGCGACAAGCAGCTTCCCTCCCTTCTGCAGCAACCAGCTCCAGTACCCTTCGCTTCGCTCTGCCGGCCCGATGAGCCCATCGACTTCTCGGCTGTAGATCTCCGAAATGTCCGCGAGCCAGTCGACCGCTTGCCTCGCATCGACCTCAAGAACCTCCATTTCGCGCTCTAAACGGAGGGCCTCCCGTGTTTGCACCCTTATCTCGTATTTCGGCATGACCACAACGTAACCGTAGCGATCGTAGTAGTCCGGAATTCCGTCCAGGAGCGAAACCGCAAATCCACTTTTCGAGGCAAATGCCAAGGCCTCCTCGATCAGTTTCCGGTTCAGCCCTTGTCGCTGGAACTCTTGCAACGTCGCCACAACGGAAAGCCCCGCAGCCTTCAACACACCGTGACGAACCCGAATGTGACGTTCCACAAGCAACAGGTGCGACACGATGCGTCCGTCCAGCTCCACAACGCGCACGTACTCCCAGCGGTGGTCTGGATGCCTCAGCATCCATTTGTACCAGGTCGTCAGACGCACGTAACTTGGGTCCCGGGGAAACACCCGTGCAATCAGTTCCGACGTGCGTTTTGCTTCTTCTGGCTCGATTGAACGAATCCGCAACGCTGCCATGCTTTGCCTTCCACGTTATTCAGCTGCCGTCTCTACCAAGCCTCGGCACCCAAACGAACCCCACTCAAAGCGAGTCCAGACACAACTTCGCGATCTGCACTTTCAAACAACGTCCCCGACAAATGGCTTCTTCGCTCGAGCGCAAAACCGAGTCGCACCGCTCCCCCACAAGAAACACCGCCGCCAACAGGCACGAACTGTCCACGCCCGCCACACAACAGGAGGGAACGTTTTCAAGCCCACCACTCTGCCTTGAAGCTTCCTCGGGCAGCTCCTGAAGAAACCGGAAACTACGTTCCCACGCACACCTCGAAAGGGGTTCAGAGGTGCCGTCCGTGGGCATTTTGCTCCGTCAGGCCCGGGCCTCGCCACCAGCGGCTTGCGCTCTAAACACAGGGGTGCTCACCGACGCCTGCGTCCAACCATCAACTGGCCAACCGGCCGTTTGCACTGGCGAACCCAGTACCGGAAAACATCTCCACTTCGCCCCCTGCTCACAGACCTAACCTTGGCCCCCAGGTCGGAAACCCTTGGCTACGCAAAAGGCCACCGACGCCCTCGCCGATGGCCTGTCCTACTCACCTCACGCCCTTGTCTCCACTCTCGTCTCTTCCACGCTCCACCTTCTGTCTACCACGACACGCCGACGCACCGCGACACGCGCAAAACAGTCAGCCTGCCAGGCAGTTGCCTCCACCCGCGCAGCCCACCCCATCGCTCGACCAAGTGAGGCCTTAGCCCTTTACCAATTCGGCTGCCTGCCGCGTTCGAACTCTCTCAGCGCCTGACTCCGCGGGATTCGACGGTTCGCCCCCCTTGCTGCGAACCCTCGACTGAATCTCGAACTCTTTGCGAGTCTCCGGTAGTCGACCTTCAGATCTCCTCAGCATTTTCGCGGACCTTCTCGAGGGCCCTCACAATGTCGTCCATGTCTCCCCGCGTTCCCAGGAGAACATTTTGGGTCAGCCAGATAGCCTCTTCGTAACAAGCCCGCTCCGTTTCGGGCAGGTGAAAAGCCTTGTAATCCACCGGCACGTCGATAACCTGACCCCGGCCCCCGAACGTTTTGTTCTCGAAGACCGGCTGTTTGTACAGCGGCAACGAGTAGCCCGCGCTCGCCGGGATACCCTCCGCCCGCAGCGCTTCCAAGAAAGCCGCTTTGCTCTTCCCGCCGAATGCCTCCTTCTTGTAGCGGAAAATGTACAGGTGCTCAGCGTGGCTGGTGACCTTCGAATCCTCCCGCAGAGGCTCGATCCCGTCAATCTCTTTCAGTTTTGCCGTCAGGTATGTTGCGTTCTCCTGGCGCCTCCGCAGTTGTTCTTCGTAACGCGAAAACTGGGCAAGCAGCACAGCGCCCTGGAACTCGGTCATGCGGAAGTTGCCGCCGTAGTAGAAATGCTCGTACCACTCACCGTCCTCTGACCGACCACAATTGTGGTGGGATCGAGCGAACTTCGCGACGATGTCGTCGTTGGTTAAGATGATCCCGCCTTCGCCAGCGTTGATGTTTTTCGACGACTGAAAGCTGAACCCTCCAGCGCCACCGATCGCGCCAACCCGGCGGCCGTTCCACTCAGCGCCCCACGCCTGCGCAGCGTCTTCCACAACAAACAGGTCATGCTTCTCCGCGATCTGCATGATCTTGTCCATGTCCGCCGGCCGCCCGGCAAAATGAACCGGCATGATTCCACGAACATCCGACGTAATCGCTTGCTCCAGTGCGTCCACGTCGATGTTGTAGGTTTCCGGATCGATGTCTACGAATTTCGGCACGCCTCCGGCTTCCAAGACCGCTGTGGCCGTCGCGATGAACGTGTACGCAGGCACCAACACTACGTCGCCCGGCCGGATTCCGACGGCCAGAAGTGCCAAATGCAGGGCGGTCGTACCACTGTTTACCGCGATCCCGTATTTCGCCTCCTGAAAAGCAGCGAACTTCTCTTCAAACTCCGCCACGCGGTCGCCTTTCAACCGTCCCCACTTCCCACTTTTCACCACAGCGACCAGATTGTCAATTTCCTCCTGGCCCCACACAGGCCAGGACGGAAACGGTTTCTGACGTACCGGCGTCCCACCACGGACAGCAAGCTTGCCCATCTCCACCTCCGCAGTTTCCGTGATTCTTCAGCGCATTTCTTTCCTCAAGGAGCGCAAATCGCCCCTCCACTTCTCGCCAGGCATCCTTCTTTTCTTGCAGTGTGATCCTCTGCTGTGTCGTCGATGCACTTCTGGGAATTCCTGCGGCTCCGCGTCACACATCGCAGCCTTCCGACCTCACAGCCTCCACAATGCTAACCTCAGGCGTGTACAACAGAGTGCTCATGCCGATTTCGGCCGCCGCACGCACGTTTTCCTCGAGATCGTCCACGTACAGAGCCTCCTGAGCCTCCACTCCCGCTTTTTGCAGGGCCACGACAAACATCCTTCGATCCGGCTTGATGGCACCGACTTCGTACGAAAGAACCAGCTCGTCGAACAGTTTCCCAACCTCAAACGTCCGGTCGATGTGCCGCCAGTGCAGAGGATCTGTGTTCGAAACGAGAACCAGCCGGAATCTCCTCCGCAAGCGCTTTAGCTCCTCGACGGCCCTTGGATTCAACCAGAAATTGTCTTCCCAAACACGCACGAACTCGTCGTAGTCCACCCGCAGTCCGAGAATGTCGTTGGTCCGCTCGAAAAACTCCCCCGGCTCAAGTTCCCCACGTTCAAAGCGGAACAACTCCTCCACGAAAGCCTGACCTACACCTGGTTCATCCAGGCTCCGGCGTGCAATTTTCTCAAGCCTCTTTCTGATCGTCTCCTCGTCAAACAGAGCGATCACCCCACCGAGATCGCACAGCACAGCCCTTAACTTGCACGACGTCCGACTGTTTACGCTCACCAAATTTCCCTTGGATCGATCCTGATTTCACCCTTCTTCTACACGAGCCCAGACCCCCGGACCACTCTTGCCCCGACCACCACGTGCCTTTGTGCTACTCAAGCGATCAGGCATCTCAAAGGTAACAACCGTCGCCAACTATTTCAAGCCGAAACTCCTCTTCGTCTACAGCTCACCCTGGCGGCCACTTCGCCGCTTCACGAAAAAAGCCGCCGAGCCACGAAGGCCCGGCGGCTTCGCCAAGCACAGCCGGAATGGCTCTTAGAACTCAAGACGGAGCGTGAACCGGTGCGTGTTGTCAAACACGCCAAAATCCGTGAACGCGTAATCCAAATTGACCTTGTGCTCGCCCAACATCGGCAGCCTCAGCCCGACGCCGAAGGACGCGCCTTCATCCGATGTTTTGATGTGATTCCGGTCCTTGACGCCCGAGTAGTTGAACTTGTAGCCGCCGCGGAGGGCCAGCCAGTCCTGGAACGTCCACTCCATTCCAGCGAAGTACAGCTGCGCCGAATCCTGAGGCTTGGTGGCGTCCACCAGAACCTTCCAAGCCGCATTTTCTTCACGCGCCAGGCTCATCGATGCTCCGATCGAGAACGTCAACGGAATCGGCACCGCGATGGCAAAGTACTGCACATCGCCACCCAGGTTGTTCAACCGGGCACCGAGCGTGAGGTCGCGGAAACCCGTCTCGTAGATGGCGCCGAAATCGAACGCAACCACACCAACGGATTGGTCGTCGATGTGCTCACGCAGGTACTTCACGTTGGCACCCATCCGGAACCGATCCGTGAACCTCTTCGAGTACGACGCAATTAGGGCCAAGTCGTAGTAGCTGTACGTAGCGGATGTGGCCTGGTCAATCTGTGCGTACTCAAAACCAGGCGGTGCGATGTCACGATCCGCCGGGATGTCGCCGATGCCCATGTAGATGAACCCGACACCGAAGGTTCCCAGATTGCCAAAACCATGGGTGATCGCAGCAGCCTCGTGGTCGAGGCTGATGATCCACTTGTTGTGTGACAGCGCGACCTGGGTCACGCCAGCCTCGACATCAATGCCAGCGGGATTCCAGAACATCGCGTTCGCATCGCCATGGATAGTCGTCACGGCAGAACCCAGGGCAACCATGCGCGCGCCGACCCCGATCTTGAGGAACGGCATGCCGTTGATGCCGGCCTTACGCACGGCCGCCTCGCTCATGCCGACCATCCCAAGCAAGGCGATCATCGTGAAAATCAACACCTTTCGCGCCATTCTATCTTCTCCTTGAAATGGTCATCAAACTTTTCCCTACACAAGCGACTTGCAGCCGCTCCGTTACCTCAAGATCGAGAACACGCCGTGCTGCTTACCGCCCTTGAACTCAGCAACCCAAATGTACACGCCACTGGCCACCTCGGATCCATCTTTTGAGTGCAGATCCCAGAAGTAGGTTCCGTTGGTTGGATCCTCCGCTCGGAAGTCGATCTTGTCAATCACCTGACCGGACACGTCGAAGATCCAGATCGTGCACTCAGCAGGCAGGTTGAAGAAGAACACGCCGTGAATGGCTGCGTCGTGGAACGCCGCGCGCTTGTAGGGGTTCGGCCGTACGCGAATCTGACGTTGACCGGTCTCCAGTAGCGACGTGTCCAGCGGGCGAGACACCAGCACGAAGTCGACACCCAGAGCCTTTCTCTTCTCGAGATCGCTCGGCGGCGGGTAGTAAGCGTGTTTGAACGCCCACGGCCACGTGCCTTCCCAGTACGCCGAACGTCCGTTCACGTTCACCTTTCCAGTTTCCAGCCAGGTGTACTGACCAAGGTCGCCGAGGCTGCCCGTCTCTTTCTTGTACGCAGCCACGTAGTAGTAGAACGTGAAACCGAGCAGCGTACCCGGCGTGTTGTCTTCCCAAGCGTACTTGTACGTCTTACTGTCGCTGTCCGGGTTCAGGTACTGGTCCAGCTCGTCCTTTTTCACAACGTGCACCAGGTAGTACGGACCCCAGTGCTCGCCCTGCTGCTGCTTGATGAACGTGTTGATGGCGTCTTCCGACAGCAGCGGGTTGTACGGCATCGGCTTCGCCTGCTGGGCTTCGATGTCACCGTTGTTGTCAAACGTCTCGGGATCCACCGTCCAGTAGGTGTCTGCCGTCGGGGTACCCTTTTCAAGCGGGTTGTAACGCGGCCACGCGCGGCACTTGTAGATCTTGTAGCCGTCGGCGTCCGGCACGTCTTCCCACTTGATCCAGGGTTTGACGGCTGGAGAAACGTCCACTTTGATGTCGGGAACCTTCGGAGGTTCCGGTACGCTGTAGCTGCCATCGGCCTGCATGCTGGCGTACACCGCACGCGCCGCCTTCATGGCTGCCCGCGCACCCATCAACCGGAAACCGGCGCCACGGGCCCAGTACACGCGGATCCGCTCGCCAACTTCCAGCGAAAATGGACCAATGCTGGTCCACGGTTCGTTACCGTTGAAACGGTACTCACCCGTGATTCCGCGCGTAAGAACACCTGGTTCCAGCGGACGCCCAGTCTCAGGATCCATCGGGCACACGCCGTAGCTCTTACCGTTGACCACCACTTCCTGCGGTTCGGCAAACATGTAGGCGCCGTACTCGTGACTTTCGTCCGAGGGTTGCTGCCACTCAGCCGGATCCTTGGGCACGAACGTCGTAATGTCTCCCGCGGTACCCGAAGCGAACAGACGCGGGTTGGGTGAAAGGTCGAACGACGTTTTGTCTCGGCCTTTACCACCGTCCACGTAAAAGGTACCGGTTCCGCAGATGTGCACGCCCTTCGGGCTGTAGTCATTCACATTGTTCATGCCGCTCTGCACGGTGCGGAACCAGCCGCGCTGCTCACCCGTGCCGACCGCAGGCACAATTTCTTCACCGGCGGCATTCTTGAAGCACAGGTTTTTATCACCGATGATGTTGCCGTTTTCGTCGACCTTTTTGGCTCCCAGGAACGTGTAGCCAGCGTAGATGTCGTGGTACCAACCCCGGTAGCCAATGCCCGGCATGTCTTCCCGACCCGGATCCGAGCCGTAGCCCTGTACAGTAATGTCCCACGGGTACCCGTTGTCGTCCGGGCTCGCATCGTACGCCCAACCACGGTAGCGACTGTTCGGGTTCGTGTAGCTGCGCCCACCCCGAGTGTTGATCCGGAACGCGAACACCGTGGCTGAGTAGCTCAGGACCAACGCGTTGATCCGCTGCCCGTGGAGGTCTACGGTGCCGTCGCCGTCGATGTCCTGCTCACCCGTGTTGTAGAACTCGTACTCCACGATGTCGAAGTTGTCCAGGTTGCCGTAGGGCTCGGTCCAGCTGTACACGCGCATCTTCACGTCCACGCCAAGTTGAGTTGGCCACCCGGCCTCGTAGTAAGCCAAGTTGCGGCCATCCTTCAGTACCGAGCCTTTCATCGTGATCACGTAGTCACGATTTGGGTCACCAGCTCCGGGGATGTTCCGGTTGTAGTGCAAAAAGGCGTAATGCGCGCTTTCCTCACCGTGAACCTTGCTGTTGATCGCCGCAAAATCGTCGTTCGGGTTGAATTCCACCGCATACATGTAGTTACCGAAATCGAACACGTTCTCACCAAACGGCCAGCTCCAGGGAGCGTTGCCGAAGTAGCCGCTGGTCACAAGACGTGTCGTCATGAACAACCAGTTGCCACTACCACGTCCGGACGCTGCCGTACCACGAGCACTGATGTCCTCCTGGTAGGGCAAGCGCGGCCACGCGTAGTAGTTAACGTAGTTGGGTGGCACGTACAGGTCCCAGTGGTCCCCGGCCACGATGACACAGTTT
This sequence comes from uncultured Cytophagia bacterium, assembly GCA_964644845.1. GTDB lineage: Bacteria > Zhuqueibacterota > Zhuqueibacteria > Oleimicrobiales > Geothermoviventaceae > Geothermovivens. The sequence goes on from CAZXXS010000106.1 coordinate 28,171, forward strand.
CCGTTGGCATCCTCTGCCACGGACGTGCCGGGAATGAGCCAGAACGCCGCCACCAGCAACAAGGCAGCGAAAATTACAATCCTCTTTGTCATCATCCTCAGCTCTCCTTCGTAGTTCTGGATTGCCTCAGGCCAACGTCCCAGCGCGGGACGCGGGACTACGAACGGCCAACCTTTGCACCCTTAGAACGAGAACTCCAGACCGGCCCAGATTGTCCGGGGCTCACCGTACAGGAGGCGGCCGTAGATGTCCGTGGGCTGGCGGTACACACCTTCGGGGTAGTGTTCGTCGCCCGTGTTCGGCTTGAGGTCGGGACCCAGCTCCCACAGGGTCTGATCCTTGCCGCCCAGGAAGGGTGTGTTGGCGTACCCAAGGATGTTCTCCCGGTTCAACACATTCCGTACTTCACCAAACAGATTCGCACGGAAGTGCCCACCGAACCGGAATTCTTTAGAGATCCGCAGATTCCACTGCCAGGTCCAGGGCGCCTGACCCAGTTTCCGGCTGATTGTGAAATACGGATCGTTGTTCACGTTCTCCGTCAGCTGATAGTAGAACCCGCTGGCGGCTTCAATCACGTTGGTCCAGTTCACACCGTAGGGCAGGAACAACATGATCGTACCAGCAAAGCGATGCGGCCGATCGTAGCCACCGCTCACCACATTGCCAGCACCCGATCGCATCAACACATTGCGTTCGTAGTAGTTGTACTGGTCGATCATGTTCCAGGGCAGATGGGCCATCTTGGCGCTGTCCACCTTGGTGTTGTAAGCCGTACGGATGGCGCTTCCGGCGCTCACCGGCACCGGCTCCTTGATGTAGGAGTAAGCGTAGCTCAGCCGCAGACTGGACCACTTGCCCGGGCGCTTCACAACGGTAACCTCGATGCCTCGAGAATCTGCGTAACCCCAGTTGTGGTAGAAACGCATGCCCGGACCCTTGTAAGGAGTCAGCTGGAAGGAGAGTTTGCGGTAGTTTTCGACGTCCCGGTAGTAGCCGGTGATGTCGATGCCGATCATGTCGCTGATGGCGTACTGGAGGCCCATTTCGTAGGCCGTCGCCCGCACAGCATCCTGCTCAGGCCACACCGTGTCGATGTTCGGCGAAGAAGCGTACTTGCCGAAATTGATCCACTGGTACAGCGTGGCGAAGTTCGGGTACTGGAATAGCTGGCCAAAACTGTAGTGCATGGCCATTTTGTCGGACACCGGGTGCGACACGCCGATTCTGGGGCTGAAGTAGAACTTCCACGGGACCTTTTCGCCCCAGGCCGGTTTCAGTTCCACCAGATCACCCCAATCGTCCGCGATGTAATCGAACGGGTGGAAATCGTTCTTGAAGCGGTAGGTGTCCGTGTAGTACCCGTCCATACGCAGACCGATGTTGATGATCAGGCCCGAATACTCGATGCGGTCCTGAATGTACGCGGCCACTTCCATCGGGTTGAAGTCGAAGTAGTCTACCCAGAACCTGGAGTACGGGTACTTGACACCGGCACCACCCAAAGGCGATTCGATGTGCCGACGGCTCACGCTGTGGTAACGGAAGAGCACACCAGCCTTGACCTGATGGTTGTAGGTCACCTGGCTGGTAATGTCGGCCTTCAACGACGTTGTGTTCCGTTTGGTGTACGAGTACAGCGGCGTCGGGTAAGCCGAGCGGTACCAGCCGTCTTGGCCAGCGAATTTCAGCTTTGCGTCGTTGATGCCCGACTCGGGATCCGTTTCGGAGTAGAAGAACACCCGGTAGTTCGGATCGCCGAAGTGGCCGTACACGTAGCCATCCGCCGAGCCGCGCTTAATGTAACTACGCACCTTCTTGATGCTGCCGTCTTCGTTGTACAGCGTGTCGTATTTCAGCGTGCCACCGACGTATTTCAGAAAGTCGTCGCGGCTGTCGAAAGTGATGAAGTCACCCTTTTCGTCCAATTCACACATGCCGTCGCCGTCGTCATCCGGGTAACCAATCCAGGAGCTCTTGTTCGCCTGGCTCAGCACAACCTCGTAGAACGTGCGCGGCGACAGCGTGTGCGTCCACTTCAGGTACCCCACCAGACCCAGATCCTTGTACCGCGGGGCACCTTCCATGTAGTATTTCCACTTTGGGTTGTACTTCCAGTTCACGAAGTTGAACAGCTTACCGCCGTCCGTGATCTGCAAGAAACCGGTTACTTTCTTGCTCGGACTGAAGTTGTAGTGGACCTTGCCACTCAGCGTGATGTGGTCCTCCACCTCGAAGGGCAAACCACTCATGTAGCGGTTGAAGCCCGCGGTGATGAAGAAACCGCCCTTGTCCGTGAAAGGCAGCGGACCACTCAAATTGGCTTCGATGTCAAAAGGACGACCAATGCCGGTGGAATCCGTCGGGTCGTAGTAGTAGCGATCCTTGGCGATCTCCGGCGTCCAGGTCATCAAGCGAGCCTTGCGCGCAGCAGCAGCATCGCCCTGGTCAGCAGCAGCCTGGTAGCGTTTCCGCTCCGTGTCGTAGCCGTAGAAAGTCTCCGTTTCTCCCGGGAATTTGTAGTCCCAGTAGATGTTGCTGCCAACGTTCTGGATGCCACTTGTCACCAGAGAACGCGCGAAGATTTTCCCCGAGTAGGTCTTGCCGCCCTCTTTCGTCACCAGGTTCACGATACCGGCCGTGGCGGAGGGGTACTCAGCCGTGAAGATTCCGGCGTAAACATCGAGCTCCTGTACCTGGCTCTGATTCACACGCACGGTCATGGCCTCTTTGGCCTCCGATTCACGGTAGGCCGTGTAGGCATGGCCAACTTCGCCACCGAACGCGCCCGTACCGGCCGAGTAGTACGTGTCCGTCACGTCGACACCGTCGATCACGTAGCGGGTCTCGTACTTCTGACCACCACGGATGTAACCGCGAAAATTGCTGGCCGTCGTCTCGACGATGTCCATCACACCCGCGACCGGAAGCGTGTTGTTCAGTTCCTCGACACCCACCACCGACTTGCTGTGGGTTAGCGTTTTTTCCACCAGCGGCCGCTGAGCGACCACTGTGACCGCCTCACCCTCGATGACCGTGGGTTCGAGAGAGAAATTCACTTCCGCGGTCGCGTCAACCTCCACGCGGACACCTGTCTTCGTGACGCTGCGGTAACCGATGTACCGCGCCTGCAGCGAGTACGTGCCAGGTGGTACGTTCAAGATGAAGTACCGTCCCTGCTCGTCTGTGCTGGCACCCATCTGGGTTCCAACGATGACGATGTTCACTCCCGGCAGCGGTTCACCCGTTCGGGCGTCCTTGACAGTCCCCGCAATCTTGCCGCGTGTGCCAGCCACGGCACCGCCTACAAGAATGCCGAAGACGAGAATTCCGACCGCTGCGGCGAACCAGCGTCTCTTGACCGCCTTGACCATGTCGTTTCTCCTCCCTAAAGTCAACTTCCCACGAGACTGACAAACACAAAACAATGGGCTTGCTACCACCTCCTTTCGCATTTCGAAGTCCGAATCCTCTCTGGGAAATAAAAAACGCACGCTCAGCCTAGGCGCTGAGGTGCGCTACTCTACCGCTCGAGTCTTAAACGAATACCAAAACGCTGAAAACCAAGAATTCTCTCTCAGGAAAAGCATCGACCCACCCTACTTGGCTTCACAGCAAGCACCCGCTTCCCCCCTGCTTTGTAAAACATAGCTAAAGACCGTTAAAATGTCAAGAGAAAAGTGATCGAAACGCAAAAAACTGATCCTGTTTACAGCTTCCCCCTTTTTCTCACCCCCGAAATCCCTTCTCTTCCCTGAACACCTGCCCAGCCTACGGAGGCCCCCCCAGCTCAGGATATTCCCCGTCCGCTTTCGAACCTCGCCTTCCTTCCGGCACCCTGAGAAAGCTTTCCACGGGTGCTCTCATCTGTGCGCAGGACGCGTTTCAGAAGGGCTGCAATGGGATATGCCGCTTTCGGCTGTCCCTTTCCAGACAAATCGAAAAACAGAGCAACTGACCAGGAACGAAGCGGCGCCATCCACATCCGAACTCCACCGCGCCTTGGCTCCTCGCTCGCAAAAGTCACGCGCGCTCACGGTACGCTTGCGAAAATCCACGAGGCCATTTTGACTTTGGCAGGCCAACTGGCCCCGTACACACCGCCGCACCTTCTTGCCCGGACTGCCCAGCGGAGGCGAAGCAAACCGTTCCCGGCAGGACGCACGGCTCCCCTTTGCTTCGGCCGGAAGCCCGCCGCCAAGTCGGCGCCTCCCCGACCCCAGCCCTTCAGTTAAGGTTCAGCAGAGCTTTTGCCACCTCCACAGCCGTGGCGGCATCGGGAGCGTAACCATCTGCCCCAATCTCTTCCGCGTAAGACTGGGTAACCGGGGCACCGCCCACGATTACTTTAACCCGGTCGCGCACACCCTTCTTTTCCAGCGCCTCGATCACGGACTTCATGTTTAACATCGTCGTAGTCAACAGCGCCGACATGCCAACCAGGTGAGGCGCACCGCTCTCGATGGCCTGCAGGAACTTATCGGGTCCGGCGTCGACACCAAGGTCAATCACCTCGAACCCAGCCCCTTCCATCATCATCGAGACCAGGTTTTTCCCAATGTCATGGAGATCCCCCTTGACTGTGCCAATCACCAGCTTCGCCACGGGCTTGACACCCGTTTCGGCGAGTCTTGGCCGCAGCACCTTCAGCCCAGCTTTCATCGCCCGCGCCGCGATCAAGACCTCCGGTACGTAGTACTCGTTGTTTTTGAATTTCTCACCAACCACGTTCATCCCAGCGATCAGCCCCTCGTTCAGAACTTTGCTGGGTTCCAGGCCCTCTTCTTCGAGTGCTTTGTGGGTCAACTCTTCAGCTTTCTGAGCTTGTCCCAGGATGATAGCCTCTGCCAGTTCTTTCAACACGTCCATCTCCGCCTCCGCCTTTGGTTCCAGTCTGATCTGGCAACCAGTTCAACGTGGGATGTACCGTTGCCAGTTGTAGTCCCTCAGCTCACCTCTGGCCGTTGAGTGAATTAGCTCGAACTCTCCATTGTCCCGCCGGTCCACAAAGACAAAGATCACCCCTCCCTGCACGTGTTCGTACGTCCACACCTCGAAAGGCCGCGCGCTAATCCCTCCCGGTTCCCGGTCGACTTGGTCGGGCCAACCGTACCTAAGGAGCACACGACCACGATCCGTTTTCCAACCCTCGTGTCCAGCGTAGGAAAAACGCTCGTTGGCGTACTCCAGCCGCTTCTGGTAGTCACGACGGGCCTCGTTCTCCGGCGTGCTCGGGTCGGGGTCCCGCCGTTTCCAGAACCCTTCCAAAAAGCGTCTTTTGCCGGCAAGGTCGAGCTTCGGGTAGACTGCCAGCTCTTCCTTCGTGGCAATGTACTTCAATCTTGCGAACTCCCGATCCAGCTCTTCCTCCGAGGCCAACGCGTACGAACTTACCAGCCCGAGCGTTGGATTCACATTCCTTTTCGCCACAGGAGCAGCCGGAACAGCACGGTGTACAACGAAGAACTGCCGCCCAGTGACTGCTTTTTCCCCACTCAAAAGGTCGGTCACGGTGACCTGCAGCAGGTAGGAACCCGTTGCGAAGTCGCGAACGTCAAGGCGCCCGTTCACGGCGCACGCACTACCACTCACAGTGTGTTCTTTTCCGGAATAAGACTCTACCTCGCGGCTCTGCTCGTCCAGCACAAGCAGATCCATCCTGTAATGACCCCGGCCATCTTTGTCGCCCCGCAGACCGTAGACCTCGGCGTAGTAGTACAGCCAGCTGGCCCCGGTACCGTACACCCGTGAGGCATTTGGTACTACCACGAGCCCGTTCCGCCAAAGCCGTCCTCCCCCGGAAGCATCGCGTCGAATCAACGAGGCGAGCAAGAGGTCCGACGCGACCAATTTTCCCACCGATCCGCTCGCGTCCACACGTACCGTGTCCTCCTTTGAGGAGGCTGAGCCAGCAAGCAGATCCCGCAGCTCCACACGCACGGTGTACCGACCCGGTGCAACCAGGAAGTGCTTCAAATCGACGAGCTTCTGCCCTCTTTTCACCTCAGTACGCCGTGCCACGGTGTCGGCAAAGCTGAGCCGGGACTCAACAAGCACTGAATCCTCTTTCAGAATCTGGATGATCGCTTCAGCCGCAGCAACGAAAGCTTGATCCGCGGCTTTGAACGTCAAACGACTCCGCTCCACGGCCAGCGCCACGTCGAGGAGATTCTGGCCGGTGGGGGTGCGAAAGCGGTAGAGATCCAGCCAGAACAAGGGTCTGGGCCCAGAAGTCGCCACACCCGTTCCCAAGCAGAAGTTCGTAAGGATCACCAGTGCAAGGGGCACCCAAGCATTCCGAAACCGCACCCTTCCGGTGCGGTTCTGCCGCTGGCGGCACGCTTCAGCATCTCTGCTGCACGCGATCACGGACCGGTTGTGGAACAACCACTCACGCATCGACGTCACCCAGCAACTCGTCGAGGTTTACTGGTCGTCCTTCTCGAGCCGAGATTTCAACGGCGTTCACAACAGCCAGCGCCTGCAGCGCACTGGCGGAATCGGTCTCGGGGTGCCCGCCTTCGCGCACAAGCCGTGCAAATTCCGCCAGCTGTTCGACGTGGGAGGCATCCATCTCGGCGCCAAGATCTCCCTTACTTTCGTACAAAACCTCCTCCCGGCCGTCCCGCTTCAACAGGCGAGTCTGCACCCCGTCCGTGTAGACGTTGCCTTCCGTCCCGTACACGGCCAGCGTAGCCCGAAAAGGTCCTAAGTAGTTCGAACCGATGTACCCAAGTCGTGGCCCTTCAAAATGAAGGAGACCCGCCGTGTTGTCCACGTTCGCACCTTCAGGCAGAACCTGCTCAACGAATCCGAAAACCTGCGTCGGCCGGCCCAGGTACAACAGCTCGATGTCGATCAAGTGGATGCCAAGCTGGATGAGTGGTCCTGTGGGACAGCGCCCGCGGGCTCGCCAACTCGAAGGTTCCACCTCGTAGGCTCCGTCACGAGAGAAGTTGCCTTCCACGCTAACGAGCTCCCCGATTTGCCCGTCCGAAATCGCTTGCTGGCAGGCTCGGAACGCTCGCAATCGTCGGAAATTGTGCCCCACCATCAGGAGTTGGCCGGTTTCCTTCTCTACCCGGATCAATTCCTTGGCTTCGTCCACCGTGTTCGTAATGGGCTTGTCCACAAAAACAGCTTTTCCGTGCAAGAGCCCGGCCTTTGCCTGTGGCAGATGTTGATCGTTCGGCGTCACGATTACAAGCGCGTCGATTCCCGGGTCCTCAAGCAGTCTTTCCAGGTTGGTTTCCACCGGCAACCCAAGCCGCGCTTCCACTTCTGCGGCTCTTTCCGGTCGGTAGTAGTAGGCCTTGATAATTTCGAAGCCATCCACTTCGCGGCTCGCTTCAAGAAGCTTTTGACCGTACCCCCCCACACCCAGGAGTGCAGCCTTTACCGGCTCTCTCATCGCAACCCCCTCAGAACTTGCTGCATCCTGTGCGCACACAGGCGGCTCATTTGCAGAAAAGGCTGAACATGCGTCTCCAGGGTCACATGGTGCAGGGGCCGATTTTCGGACAGAAGCGCCTGAAACTGGCCCGGGTAATCGATCTCGCCGTCGCCAAACGGCACACACTCGCACTCCCCGTTTTTCCGGCGGTAGTCTTTCACGTGCACATTTACGACGTACTCTTTGATGTGCTGCCACCCCTCGGGGAATGGTCTCTCACCGCTGCAGAAGGCGTTGCCGAGGTCCCAGTTGGCGCGCAGAAACGGACTGTTGACCTCTGCAAGGATCGAAGCAGTGTGTTCACCTGTGTCACACCAATGGTCCGGTTCGTTTTCCACTGCCACGACAAAACCTGCCCGCTCAGCCATTCGGGCTACGTCGCCGAAATGTTCGATCACAGCCTGGCGATTCTCTGCAGGCTCGTTCGCGTAGTGAGAGAAACCGAACACGATGATCAGGCGTGTTCCAAGGAGTTCCGCCAAACGGAAGGTCTCGGGCAGGATTTCCTCTTTTTCGAGGCGCACAAGTTCGGGGTCTTCAAGCGAGATCTTGAACACCCCTGGCGAGAGAGCCGCAATCCGGACGCCTTCACGCTCAACAGCGCGACGCACGGACTGGATTTCGTCGTCATCCACGCGCGGTACGCGGCCGGTTCTCAGCGTGCGGATCTCGTAATCCCAAATCCCCCAGGTTTTGCCGTGTCGTACCGCCAGTGGGAAATCGGGCAGAATTTCGTCCGAAACGATCCCAAGCCTCACGTCGTCCTCCGTTCCGTTCTTGGTGAGCTGCCAACGACGTGACTCCCTGAGTGGCTGGACCTCGCTCCCACCTCAGCGCCAAAGTTACGATTTCTAAGTCCAAACGCAAGCACTTATGCTTGGCGCGTGCAAATTTTTACATCTTCCGCGCCGTGAAGAGCGGCCACGCTTGCCAGCGGCACTTCACAACAGCTCGAAGACTTGGGGGCAGGGGGTCGAAAGAGGCCGTAAAGGGAAGTGACGACTGGCGGGTGGTTGGCAATGGCCAGTCAGCCGTCAGCAATCAGCGGGTACCAGTCGGGCAGCAGTCCGTCGGCAACGGATACGAGGCAATTCGAGCGGAACAACAACGACACCTTCCACTGGCTACTTCCTTTCGCGCGAAGCAGCGCAGGACCCCGCAAGGGGCTGCACCCAATCCAGTTTTGCCTTTTTCGCGTGGATCGTGGGGAGCGTGGCGATGTCGTCGCAATGCCGCGAAGGATTGCAACAGGGTTGAGTTAGGAGCCAACGTCTGGAAACGGCCAACGTCACCCTCGCACTGGCAGGCGTGATGCAAACCGCGGGATGTCCCCCCTCAATCCGTACCGTCCGCGCGAGAAACGGACTCCGCCCGCGCGTGTGAATCGGTCACAGGTTGCTCCTCACCCGGCGATGCCTGCACTCTGCTACTACCCCCCGGAGCTGGGTCTCTTTTGTCGGCACCCACGGGCCCAACCAGCGCGGGCAGTTACTTCACCACAACATTCACCAGACGCTTCGGCACAACAATCGTTCGGACGATTTCCTTGCCCTCAACGTACCGCTGAATTTTGGGGTCCGACAAAGCTGCTTCAATTACACGATCTTTGTCAGCGCCCGCGTCCACTTCGATCGTGCTTCGCACCTTACCGTTGACCTGAACCGCCATTTTCACTTTCTCAGTGGCCAGTGCCGATTCGTCGTACGTTGGCCAGGGATGGTCGAACACGGTCGGCTTACCGCCGATTCTGGTCCACAGCTCCTCCCCCATGTGCGGTGCGAAGGGAGCCAGCAACAGCACAAGTGTTTGCACGGCATCGCGCAGCACATCCGCGTTTTGTTCTTCCACTGGCACGTTCTGCCGGTAGGCGCTGATCTCATTCACCAGTTCCATGATGCGGCTGATCGCCGTGTTGAAGTGAAACCGTTCCAGGTCTCGCGTGACCATTTTGACGGCGTAGTGGCGCTGCCGTTTCAGCTTCGCCGTTTGAGCCGTTTCTCTACCACCCGGTGGATTGTCCACGTAGTCGTTCACCAGGCGCCACACACGGTTCACAAAGCGAGCCATACCGTGCATGCCCTCGTCACTCCAGTCACCGCCTTCGGTGTAGTCGCCCATGAACATCAGGAACAAGCGAAACGTGTCCGAGCCATAGGCGCGGATGTAATCGTCGGGATTGACCACATTCCCCCGCGACTTGGACATCTTGGCCCCTTTGTTCGTGATCACCCCCTGGTGCACGAGTTTCACGAACGGTTCGTCAAAATGGACCAAACCGAGATCGTAGAGTACTTTTGTGAAGAAGCGCGCGTAGAGCAGGTGCATTGTGGCGTGTTCCGCGCCTCCTACGTACATGTCCACTGGCAGCCAAACGCGCACGAGGTCCGGGTTGTAGGCTCCCTCCTCGTAGTGCGGGTCCGGGTAACGCAGGTAGTACCAGCTGGAACACACGAACGTGTCCATGGTGTCCACCTCGCGTTTGGCCGGGGCACCGCACTTCGGGCATGTTGTGTTCACAAAGTCGGGATTGGTCGCCAACGGGGACACACCGCGCACACCGAACTCCACCTTCTCGGGCAGTTTGACCGGTAGGTCTTCCTCCGGGACTGGCACTTCTCCACAGTTCGGGCAGTAGATGATCGGGATCGGAGCACCCCAGTAGCGCTGGCGGGAAATGAGCCAGTCTCTCAACCGATAGTTGACTTTCCTTCGACCGATTCCCTTCTCCTCAAGCCAGGCGATCACCTTGTCGATCGCCTCCTCAGGGGGTGTTCCCGTGAACGGGCCCGAGTTGATCATGATCCCGGGTTCTTCGTACGCGTGATCCAGAGGTTTTTCGCTGGGCTTGCCGGTCGGGCTAATTACCTCGCGGATGGGCAGATTGTACTTGGTAGCAAATTCGAAGTCTCGCTGATCGTGAGCGGGCACCGCCATGATGGCCCCAGTACCGTACGTGACCAGCACGTAGTCCGCAATCCAAATTGGTACTTTCTCGCCGTTCACGGGATTGATCGCGTAAGCGCCCGTGAAAACCCCTGTCTTCTCCCGCTCCGTGGAGGTACGTTCAATCTCGCTCACTTTGCGGGCGTTTTCCACGTACGCTTCCACTTCTTTCCTGCGGTCGGGCGTGGTCAGCTTCTGAACCAAAGGGTGCTCGGGGGCGAGTACCATGTAGGTCACCCCCCACAACGTGTCCGGACGCGTCGTGAACACCTTCAGCTCCATGTCCGGGTGCCCGTCGACGGGGAACTCGATTTCGGCACCCTCACTGCGCCCGATCCAGTTGCGCTGCATTTCGATCGTCTTTTCGGGCCAGTCGATCTTCTTGTGCCCCTCAAGCAGCTTCTCGGCGTAGGCTGTGATCTTGAAAAACCACTGCACCAAATCCTTCCGGACCACTTCGGTGCCGCAGCGCTCACACCGTCCGTCGATCACCTGTTCGTTCGCGAGAACCGTTTGGCAGCTCGGGCACCAGTTAACGGGAGCCTTCTTGCGGTAGGCCAGGCCATTCTTGTAAAGCAGCAGGAAAAACCATTGCGTCCACTTGTAGTAGTCCGGGTCGGAAGTGTTGATTTCTTTACTCCAATCGTACATCGCCCCGATGGCTTTGAGCTGCTCCCGGATCTGTCGGATGTTCTCCGCGGTGCTGACCGCGGGGTGCACGCCTTTCTTGATGGCGTAGTTCTCCGCTGGCAACCCAAAAGCGTCGTAGCCGATTGGCTCGAACACGTTGTAACCCTGCATCCGTTTGAAACGGGCCCACGTGTCCGTTGGACCGTAGTTGTACCAGTGACCAATGTGAAGCCGATCGGCCGAAGGGTAGAGAAACATGACCAGAACGTACAGTTTGTTCTCGGTTCTGGACATGTCCGTTTCGTAGACGCGATTTGCTTCCCACCACTGGCGCCATTTCGGCTCAATTTCCTCGAACGGGTACGCTCCCGGTCCCTTCTCCGTCTGGTTCATCCCTCCAGTCGCTCCTTGGCTTGGAAATGTGCACCCTTACGGTCGGCCAAAAACAGAAAAGGCGAGAGACGAACGCCTCTCCCCTCTCAGGTTGGGACAAGTTGAAAACCCCGCCCTGCGAGAGCGAGGCTGCTAACACACTTGGATTTCCCCCTCAGCCACTCTTACGTGGTCGGGGCGCCCGGATTTGAACCGGGGACCTCTTGCTCCCGAAGCAAGCGCGCTGACCGGGCTGCGCTACGCCCCGAATTCCTCAAAACATCTTCAGTACACCAATTACCCCCATGCTGGCCAGTGTCACAAGTACACCAGCGATTACAACACCTGCCACAATCGCGGGAAGCGCGTAGCGAAAGGGGATGCCGAAAACGAACGCGGCAAGAGCTCCCGTCCAAGCACCTGTGCCGGGTAGCGGAACACCGACGAAAAGCGTCAACCCCACTGCTTTGTACTTCTCAACCACTTTTCCTCGGCGGCGCGTCCTGGCAAACATCTTCTCAAAAAAGCGATCCCAAAACGCGTACTTCGCCAGCCACCGGTGCGCCCTCTCAATCAACAGCAGCAGCGGCACGATCGGCACCAGGTTTCCGAGCACACAGTAGACGAACGCTTGTTCCCAACCGAGGCCGCCACCGTACGGCGGTGCTGCCAGGGCCCACGGGATCGCTCCACGCAGCTCGGTAATCGGCAACATCGACAGCAGAGCCGCTACGAATTCCCGTGGCATCCCGGTGAAAAGGCTAACAATCCGCTCTACCATGTCCGAATTCCGTCAAATCCTAAGTCCAGTGGATGAACCACCGACCAAGTAGCAGCAAAAAGCGCACCGTGTCTTTCAAGCGACGCACGTGGCTGACCGGGAGGGTCCGACTGTACACACTCCGGATGGGGATGCCTACGATCTTCGCGCCCTTCTTGGCCGCCGCGAGCAGCATCTCCGTTTCGATTTCAAACCGCTCGGCCCGTAGGGGAGTTTTCCACAAAACCCACCGTCGAAAAGCCCGAAGGCCACATTGACTGTCGTGTACTCGCTGCTGACACGCGACTGACACCACCAGCGACGACAGCCGGTTACTGATTCGACGGTCCCAGGGCATGCCCCCAGTAGCCGCCATCCGGTCGCCCACAACAACGTCGCCTCTGGCAGTCTGACAAGCCTCCACCACAGCTTTGGCGTCTCGCGGCAGATGTTGCCCATCTCCGTCGACGGTCAGAATCACGGCCGCTTGTCGTCGCAAGGCCTCAGCCAATCCTGTCCGAACCGCTGCGCCTTTCCCACGATTGTGAGGATGACAAAGAACAACCGCCCCTGCCTTCCTGGCCACTGTTGCGCTGTCGTCCGTGGAGCCATCGTCGACAACCAGCACGAGCGCCTCCGGGAGAGCATCCTTGAGACCACGGACCACCTCTCCCACTGTGCTCGCACAGTTGTACGCAGGAACAACGATCGCGACGGTCTCGCTCATAAGTCGCGCCAAATATACGAAACAAGACGTGGAAAAGCAACAATTTTGGCGCAGCCCCGGCATGTGAATAAGAACACCGACCTTGCGAAGCCCACACACCTGGGAGGTTACGGTAGAACGATCCCTACTCCGTCCCCTTCGGCTAACAAGTATCGGCTGCGCCTTCGACCTTGCCCCAATCCGCCCGGGGATCCAATCCACGGGCTACGAAAAAGCACACGCCACCTGAAGGCGGCTTTCCCGCGGAGAGTCCGACACGGGGTGGAAACACCACGTCTCCCCAGGGCAACCGGCGAGCACCCGAAACGGCAGGCCACCCACCGGCTTCGACCGGTTTCCACGAGCGTCTTCGGTCCCCAGCAAAACTCACACGTTCGGGGAGGCGGACACGGAGCGATCCCGCAGCAGAGTTTACTCTGCTGTGGGTGGAATCGGCACGAACCCGCCCAGCTGACACCAACCCGCCCGGTGATCCAATCCCCGGGCTACGAGAAAGCAGGCGCCGCCTGAAGGCGGTTCTTTCGCCGACACCGCAAGACCTGACCGCAACGCCAGGCCCTCCGAGGCGCTGAGCTCGTCCACGCAAGAGGAACAGGCCTCAACCGGTTTCCACCCAACGTGGCCGGTGGCCTCCAGTCCCCGGCAAAACCTAACTTGCAATTTGGCCTTTGGGTGTGTACTTTGTCGTGTAGTAAGTGCTACCTGATTTCCGCAAACTGCTTTTTGGTCAGACTACGTGCACCGACGCGGGGCCAGATTTCCCCCATTGGCAAATGGTAGCCGAAACGATCAACCCAGGTGAAACCCGACATGATCTCCAGCCGACTCCGCGACATTCCACCTTTTATCGTGATGGACGTTCTGGCGCGTGCCGAAGAGCTGGAGCGACAGGGCAAACCGGTGATTCACTTGGAAGTCGGACAACCGGACTTCCCCGTGCCCCAAAAGATCCAAGACGCGGCCGCCCAGGCCGTCGCGCGGGGCGAAACGCGCTACACCCCGAGTCTCGGCATTCTGCCTCTGCGCGAAGCCATCGCCGATCACTATGCGAAAAAGTACGGTGTACAGATTTCGCCTCAGCAAGTCGTGGTGACAAGTGGAACATCCCCCGGTCTCTTGCTTGTCCTCAGTTCCTTGCTCGATCCTGGAGATGAGGTCGTCCTGGCGGATCCCGCTTACGCTTGCTACCCTAACTACGTCACCTACCTTGGCGCCATTCCCGTGCGCGTGCCGGTCCAATCGGAAAACGGGTTCATTTTAGATCCGCAGGACGTGCGTCGGGCCATCACACCTCGCACAAAGGCCATTTTGATCAATTCACCCGCCAACCCAACCGGCGCCGTTCTGCCTTCGGAAGTGCTAAGAGAGTTGGCCTCACTCGGGCCTACACTGGTTTCGGACGAAATCTACCACGGCCTCGTGTACGGCGCGGAAGACCACACCGTCATCGAGTTCACACAGAACGCTTTCGTCCTGAACGGCTTTTCCAAGTACTACGCAATGACGGGCTACCGGCTTGGCTTCCTCATCGCACCTAACGAATTCGTTCGTCCCATCGAAAAGGCGCAGCAGAACTTTTTCATTTGCGCAAGCTCGATCGCCCAATGGGCCGGGGTTGCAGCCCTGCGGGAAAACCATCCCGAAATTCCACAGATGCTCCGCACTTACGACGAGCGACGCCGCCACCTCGTCCGTCGACTGCGCGAGCTGGGTTTCATCATTCACGTCGAACCTCGGGGCGCTTTCTACGTGCTCGCGGACGCACGCCGTTTCGATGTCAACTCCTACCGCCTCGCCCAACGTCTCCTCGAGGACACCTTTGTGGCCGTGACACCTGGGATCGACTTCGGACCCGGCGCTGAAGGTTTCCTCCGGTTTTCGTACGCCACTGCGCTGGACAAAATCGACATCGCCATGCAGAGACTGGCCGACTACCTCGGCGACGTTTCCGGATCGTCCGGCTCCTCTCTGTGAAACCCCCGCTGTTTCCATTTGGAGGAGCGTCCTAATCGCCTTGCCCTTTCTCAAAATGGCAGACAAGCACTCACTTCGTGAGAGTCCTCAGGTCCCGGCTGCAGAAGCGTAACAGGTCATTGCGGGTTCTACACAGTTCCTCCCCCAAAGCTGGCCTTTCAGCGTCGCGAGCTCTAACCGTTGCGCTGAAGTTCACATTTGAAATTACAGCTTCGTCAGTCCCTCCACGGCTTTGCAAGACCGTACGAGCACGCAAGAACCTTACGAATCGTAAAAGGGGATCGTACACAGTTGTTTTTGCAGAAGAAGGACCATTACAGAACAGGCACGATTTCCAGCCCCTTCCGGGACTCTCCTCGGGCACGGTCCTTGCCGAAAGCAAGGCCGAAGGCCGAGTTATTCGAAGTCCACGAGAAAGCCCAAGGAGGACAGGATGAAACAGATCAGGATGCTGTGGACCGCTCTGGCGGGAAGCATTTTGCTCGCCATCTTGCCGTTTCACGCTCTGACGTACGCTTCTGGTGTGAACCCAGTCACCAACCAGGAGTTACAGCAAGTCCTGCTGCGACAAGGAAATGAGAACGCTGACGATCTTAGCTTCCTCGTCCAAGTCCTGGACAACCCGGAACCGAGCGCAATCGAAGGTCGCGTCGTAGACGTGGCCGGGAACCCGGTGACAGCGAACGTCTTCTGCGTGTCGCTTCGCTCGGGCGTGCAAGGCCTTGGCAACGCGGTAACCGACGAGACGGGTCACTACTTCGTGGGGGACCTGACGGCGGGCTCGTACTACGTGATCGTCTCGGCGAACGGCTACATGCCGAAGTTCTACGACAACGTCTCAAACGCCATGCAGGCAAGTAAGCTGGAGCTGGCCGAGGGCGACACGGTCAGCGGTGTCGACTTCGTGATGGACGTTCCGGCAACAGGTAGTGGTTCTATTTCTGGCACTGTGACACGCCAGGATGACGGGTCGCCTGTTGCTGGCGCCTGGATCTACGCTTTTTCCCAGGACAACCCCTTGTCGTTGCTCAAATTCTTCACGACCAGTGGTAACGACGGCAGCTACCAGTTTGTCAACCTGCCCGATGGCAACTACACGGTTTACGTCCAGGCCGAAGGCTACCTTCCCGAGTTCTACGACAACGCGAACATGCCGGCTCAGGCGACAAAGGTCCAGATTCAGGGTGGGAATCAGGTAACCGGCATCGACATCGCTCTCGAGGAAGGTGGCAGCATTTCCGGGTTCGTCCGCGGTCCTTCGGGTGAAGGGTTAGCTGGTGTGAAGGTGGCAGCCTTGCCCGCCGATTTTCAGCCTTCCCTTCAGCACCTGGCCGCGTCGCCACGGTTTCAATTTGCCGTGTCGGACAGTCAAGGTGCCTACACGATCTCCGGACTTCCAGTTGGCAACTACAAAGTGGGTGCAGCCCTCGAGTCGGACGCGGCTCCCCTGGTTCAGTGGTGGGATCACACCCAGGCCTTCGATGCGGCAACCCCTGTGCACGTAGCCGCGAACGAGAATGTCGAAAACATCAATTTCGACTTCGAGTACCTGGAACCAACCGGCGTAGTCTCCGGCCACGTTCAAGACTTAGACGGCAATCCCTTGCCCGGTGTCTGGGTTGTTGCCTGGAGCACAGGCGACACCTTGCTGCAAAAGCTGGGCTTCCTTTTCCAGCGTGTGCAAACCGACAGCAGTGGCAACTACCGAATCTCGAATCTCTGGCCTGGCGAGTACATCGTTTCAGCCACACGGTGGGATTGGAACAACTTCCAGACAATCTGGTACGACGGCGCCAACAGCAAGGAAGCAGCCACTCCTGTTCAAGTGTCCCCTGACACTCCAGTTGACGGCATCAACTTTTCCTTCGACAGGAGTCAGGACTTCGGCAGCATCAACGGCCACGTAGCCTACGACGACGGCACACCCGTCGCCTACGCCCTCGTTGAAGCCGTGCATGCCTCAGCTTCCGCCAGTACAGGAAACGGCGGATCCCACCGTCGTCCCCTGCCAGCCATGCTTGCCTACACCGACAGCCAGGGTAACTACCGGCTCGACTACCTCAGCCCTGGGGACTACTACGTCATCGTTCGCAAAGATGGCTACACCGAATACTACGATGACGCTACCAACGCAGAAGACGCCACACCCGTGACGGTCAGCGGAGCTCAGACAACTTCAGGTGTCGACTTCGTCATTCCACCGCAACCAGCAGAAGGCAGTCAGATCAGCGGCACCGTGGTGGATGACTCAACTGGCCAACCCATCGAGGGCGCCGTGGTTAGCCTCTTCCCGGCCAACAGTACCCAAATCGATCCCACCCAGCAAATGTACAGCACCGCCACCGACGCCGAAGGTCACTACACAATTGCCGGTGTTCCAGCGGGTAGTTACGCCGTTGGGTGTTGGGCTCGCGGCTACGTAGCTGAGTTCTACGACAACAAAACCCAACCTCAGGAAGCCGACGTGCTCGACTTGGACGGCACCAATTCTCACTCCGGGATCGATTTCGCTCTTGCCCCAGCGAAGATGCACGAGGCACGGTTTGAGCCGAACAGCACCGTGGGTAAAGCGACTGTTTCCGGCCACGTGACCGGTACGGATGGTCAAGCGATCGAAGGCGCTTACGTTTACGCCTTGGACACCGATGGCCAGGTAGTCGCCTCCGAAATCACAGCAGCCGACGGCCGCTACAGTTTGGTGGGGTTGGAACCTGGTGACTACTACCTGCTGGCATCCCGCGCACCTTACAGCTCCGAGTACTACAGCAACGCCACCTCGCTTCAGGAAGCAACGCCCGTCAGCGTGGGTGACCAGGAAGGGTGGGACGCTACAGATGTGAACTTCCAACTCCAGGCCGAAACAGCAACCTCCGTCTCTCAGCGCCACAGCCACGTGCTGCCGCTTCGCGCAGGCCTTTTGCAGAACTACCCCAATCCGTTTAATCCGACCACAGTGATCCAGTACGCATTGCCCAAACGCGTGCACGTCTTGCTGCAGGTGTTCAACGCCCGCGGTCAGCTTGTCGCCACGCTGGTCAACGCCGAGCAGACGGCCGACGTCCACCATGTCACCTGGGATGGGACGAACGCCCGTGGTGAGAAGGTCGTCTCGGGCGTTTACTTCTGCAGGCTGCAGGCTGGCGCCCTTCGCCAGGTCCGCAGGATGATCCTTTTGAAGTAAACCGTTGCGTTGCCGCCCTGCGTCCCAGCAGGAAGGTGCCACTCCTCCCAGCCGTCACCGGCCGGACCTGCCAGTCAGGCTCCGGCCGGTCCTCTCTTTGTAGCTGCTCCTGAAAAAGTCCCAAAACGCGAAAAGGGCAGCGCCCTTGCGAGCGCCGCCCTTTTCTGCTTCCCACTCCTGGTCTGGTGCTATTTCAGCAGGAGCATTCTTCCAACCTTGGTGTACGAGCCGGCGGTGAACCTGTACAAGTACAGCCCCGACGGCACGTTGGAAGCGTTCCAAGTGACCGAGTGGTACCCTGCTTGCATCCTGGTGTCCAGAAGCGTTGCCACTTCCTGACCCAGGGTGTTGTAAATCTTGAGGGTAACCTTAGAGGCCTCGGGCAGCTGGAAGTTGATCGTAGTCGTCGGGTTGAACGGGTTCGGGTAGTTCTGGCTGACGGCGTAGCTCGTCGGCAGTCCCTGAACTTCGCCGGCCTGCTTCGCCAGATCACCTTCGCCGAAGTCCTTCGAATCGAACAGGACTTCGAACTCCACAACCTGACGCCAGCCCCAGTTCGGCTGGTAGATGACCAGCTCAACGTAGCGAGCCCAGTACAGCTTGTCGAGTCTGTACTTCCGGTACTCGCCTTCGCCGTGGTTCCGCACACGCAACACAGAGGTCCAGTTCACCATGTCGTCGGAAATCAGGACCTCGAAGTCACGCACCTGACGGTCTTCGTACTGGTCATCGTCAAAACCGTTATCCGTCTGGAAGCCGATCTTGTTGAACGGCATCTTCTTGCCACCGACGAACTCAAACACGGCCCAGCAGGAGTCGCTGCTGTCGGCCTGCACTGTCGCCGTGCCGTCCCAGCCTTCACGGTCGCCATCCACAGCGTTGCTCCACGGCTCTTTCTTGAAGGACGGCGAGCCCTTCACAAAGCGGAGCACGCCCTTCTCGCCGGTGCGGCCGAAGAAGTTGACGATCGTTGGCGTGTCGTTGTCGCCTTCGATATCGTTGACGATCACGGCACCGTGGGCAGCCGCCAACACCTGGTAATCGCCAGGTTTGTCCACGGCGAACTTCGCCTTGTAGATGCCGGAATCAGCCTCGGACAGGTCCACCGGTCCGAAAACGTCACTGGTGCAGTTGAGCAGGTAGAAGTGGATGTCTTTGTCGTCGTACGTGGTGATCGGGTTGCCGTCATCATCGACCAGCTTGACCGTCACCAGGCAGGAGTCCGTGCCGTTCGCGATGTGCGGTGTGGTGGCCGTGAGCGTGGACATGTCCATGTTCGGCACCACGATGTCTTCGTACACCTCGAACTCGGCGATCTGCCGCCAGCCAGTGTCGGGCTCGTCCACAACCAGTTTGATGAACTTGGCCTCAACCGGCGGGTCGATGACGAATTCGTGCCAACCGCCGTCCGGGAGCTCACCCTCGAGGATCGTGGTGTAGGTCACGCTGTCCACAGACGCGTCGACGTGGAACTTGCGGACCCACCGATTCTCGTAGCCAACACCGGCGTCAGTCAGCATGCGGATCTTGTTGACCATCTTGGTCTTGCCATCCGCGAACGCGAACACCGC
Source organism: uncultured Cytophagia bacterium (assembly GCA_964644845.1). Classification (GTDB taxonomy): domain Bacteria; phylum Zhuqueibacterota; class Zhuqueibacteria; order Oleimicrobiales; family Geothermoviventaceae; genus Geothermovivens. The sequence goes on from CAZXXS010000106.1 coordinate 47,782, forward strand.
CCACGGCGGGTTGTCCAGGCTGTCGTCCGTCACGGTTGCCACACCCGTCCACCAGTAGGTGTCGCCGTCCACAGCGTTGCTCCAGGGCTCATCTTCCCAGGCGGGCGAGCTGTTGACAACTTTCAGAGTGGTGTAACCAGAGGGTCCGTACACGACCACGAAGTTCTCTTTCAGCTCCGTGGCCAACCCGGCCATGTTGCCGGCCTTCTGCTCTACGTCGTGGTGACCGATGATCCAGTAACAGTAGTGCGGATTCGGCCCGGTGGCTTTCACGCCACGACCGCCGTGGGAACCAACCATCAGATCCCAGATCCAGGTGTCCTCGCACGCGTTGCGAGAATCCTCGTTGGAGAAGTTGACCATCAACGGGGCAATGCCCACGTTCCGATCCGAGTCGAAGTTCGTCTCGTCTGGTGCCTTCATCAAATTGATCTCGTAGTCGCCGTAAGAGTCAATCGGATCAAGGCTCGGGAACCCGGGCAACTGAACCTTCTCGGCGTCCACCATCACGTAGTACGTTCCCGTGTACGGCAACGTGGCCACGGCCTGAGCATCGTCCCACATGTTGGACGGATCGATGTTCTTGTTGGAAGCAATAACCGTGGTGCCGTCGTCAGCCAAGATGGCTACCTGCGGGTTCAGGTCTTCGCGGAAGTCGGACTGTAACACGCCACAGAGCGACTCGTACTGGACAGGAGTCGTCACCTTGGCGGCAACCGTCTGCCCTTCCACACCCTGGAACACGTAGTAGTTCGGGATCGTCCGAACGTCGTCGTCATTCGGGTAGACAACGCCTGTGCGTGGAATGAAGGAACTGTACGATTCACAGAAGTCAAGCGGTTTCGCCGTTGCCGGGCTGTCCGGGATGTCACCGTCGTAGCGTTTCACGTTCAGGGTGATTTCGTAACTGCCGCTGCGCTCCCACCAGGTGTACCACGAAAGCGGGTCAGCACCCACCTCGATGTAGTACGTACCGGTGTAGGGCAACGGTCCCCAAAGAATGTGCGGGTCGAGGCCCTTGCCGTCGTCCATCGAGCTGTGCAACCACGGCAGCCCTGGTTCGAACGGACCACGGTTAGGATCCGGTGTACCGTCAGCAAACAGTGCAACGCCTGCGTCGAGACGGCCACACGGATCATCGGTGGTTACCACGATGTCAACAAAGTCGCCTTCGTGGCCCTCGAACTTGTACATGTCGCCGTCGACCACAGAAGTAATCGTGTGGCCGCCGATGGTCTCACCGTAAGAAATCTCGTTCGCGTTGTAAATCGTGTTGTCGGGCTCGTACTGATCCGGCTCGGTCAGGTCGAACTGGAGCTTGTACGATCCCACGCGCGTGTTGTATCCCGTGGCCTTGTCCGACGCACGCACGCGCACGTAGTAAGTTCCGGGATCCAGCCAGGGGAGAATCATCTCGGCATCGTAGAGACCCAGCTCCGGATCCACAGGATTGTTCGTGTCGTCCCAGGTCCACAGCACGGTGGTACCATCAGCTGCGATCAGGTCAACGGCGGGGTCAAGATCCCCTTTGTAGAGCTCAGCCCAGTTGTCCCACCAGGTCTTGGAGCTCGGGGTGCTCACCACAACGCCGTGCAGGGCGGTACCGGGTTTGTCGACCGTGAACACGTACCAGTCGGCGTCGTCCTGCGGCATGATGGTACGACCGTCGATTGTGTCCCCGCTGTGCAAAACAGTGGCCGAAGCTGCGTCGTTGTCCGGTTCCGCGTTGTCCGGCTTGATAAACTTCAAGCCGATGTCGTACTGACCAACCGTACCTTCGGCCCAGTACGGGGACGATTGCACGGAAATGTAGTAACGGCCGGAAACCGGCAACTGGATGTTCAAGAAAGCATCCCAGCCCGGACCGGAGTCGTCGTCTGTGGCCAGCACCGTGCGGTCCGGCAAGTACAAGGTGATGTAGGGATCGAGGTCGGGATCGCCGGGTGGCAGAAGGTTGTTCGGATCATCTTTGGAGGCCCACCAGGGGTTCGGCGTCTTGGTGACAATTTCAATCACGTCGCCGGCGTTCGCCCAGAAGTAGAAGAAATCGATGTCACCGGCGGGGTAGATGTTGTGATTGTTCGTGTAGAAGCCGTCGACGAGTTTCTCGCCCTGGTTGTGGCTGTTGTCGGGTTCGTACTCGTCCGGTCCGAGACCGCCATGCGTACGCTGCATCCCGCCTTTCTTTGCGGCGCGCTTCAGGTACGCGCTGATAATGGCGCCTTTCTGCTCTTCGAGTTGCTTCTCCCGCTCGTAACGGGCCAGTTTGTCCGCAATCGCCTGAGACCGCTTGTTCACTTCTTCCACGCGGTCCGCAGGCACCATCTGCAATTTCTGCAGGTTCTCCTGGAGGAAGCGGATCCTTTCGGCCTGCTGCGCAGGGGTGTTGGCCGGCATCTGCAGCGCCTTCTGAAGCACGTTGAAATGCGGACTCGGTCCACGCTTCAAAAGCGCGGCTTCTGCCTTCTGTACGCCGGCGACAGTCGTCACCTGCTGGCCCTTATCACCAAGGATCTGGTCGGGTTTTTTCGCGGTGGATGAGGAATACCACGCCACCAGTCCGATCAGACCAAGGCTCAAGGTGGCAATTACTGCTTTTCTGTTCATCTAACGACCCTCCTTGCTTGGTAGGGTTGCCGTACTGTGAGCTACGTCAGTTCTTCTTCCACGACTTTGTTCCAATCACCCAACGCAGTCGCGGGGCTTCCTGCCTTCTCTTCTCCTTCGCATCACCTCCTTGTTCCGTGTCTCGTCGATGCGACTTTTCACCGTCATTCCTTAAACTTACTTACACAATTTCCTCCTTTACGCGTACTTCCCTCCCGTTCGTCCCATCACCTCCTTTCATCATGGTCCTCGTATGTGTAAGGCAATTCTTTCCAGGTCAGGCGCAGCTTGTCTCATCGTTCGCTTTCCCCAAACCTTGCGTTCCCTTCGAGGAAACGCGACAAACGGCACACGGGCGGAAGCTCTCAGCTTCTACCCCGACTGCTGTGATGACATACCAGCAAAGGACAGATTTGCGGAGAAAAAAATCGTATCCGGAAAAAAGAAACGTCTTGTTCTTGCAGCTTGAAGAATGGATCCCCTACATGTGGAACATCGGATTTCCCCGTCGCTCACCCTAATCTACGGGAAAAGGGACCGTTTGCGGAGAGAAAATTGGGATGCATCTGTACAACAAAGCACCTCCCCAACCTATTCCCCCTTTTGTAGCTTCATCTGGAAGCACCGCTTACCAGCTGTCTTGCCAACCGCCCCCCAAGAAAAAACGGGCACCAGTCCAAAGCCGCCGGTGCCCGCTTACGAAGCACATCAACAAACCCAGACCACCCGCAGCGCGGCTAACTTCGCGCCGCGCAGGGATTCACGCTACTTCAAAAGCAACATTCTGCGTTTGATTGGCTGGCGGTCGGCAAATTTGATCGAGTAGAAGTACAAACCCGACCCTACCGCGTTGCCTCGCTCGTCCGTTGCGTTCCACGTCACGGAGTTGAGCCCAGCCTTGGCTAATCCGTCGAACAAAGTCGCCACACGTTTGCCCAGAACGTTGTACACGTCAACCCGGACGCGCATGGCCTGGGGCACGACGTAGTAAATGGTGGTTGTCGGGTTGAACGGATTTGGCGAATTGTAAATCAACTTCTGCCCCAGATCTTTTTCCACCTGTTCGATGTCCACATTCGCCACGCTGTTGGTGCCCGACGCCGATCCTTCTGTGCTTCCACACGTTTCCACGTTGGCACTTGGATCATACGTCCAACCACTCTTGCTCACGTCCGTCACGCAAAACGTGTAGTCCGCGTCGCCGATTCTCCAGCTGGTGTAGGTGGTCCCCCAACCGTCGGATCCTGTCGTAAATTCGTCCGTCTCCGAAGCGCCACCAGACCAGTCGCCAGTGACCGTAGCTCCCTCAACCGGATTTCCGTTCTGGTCAACGATCTGCACGTCGGCTTTGCCACGTGTGACAAAGAACCACGACTGCTTGGTCACGTTCACAGCGGCCACGTGCATCACATTGCTCGGTGCCGGCTCCGTAACCGTGATGTAGTCGACCTTTGTCTCAGTGTCCGAACCACAGTCGTTACTCGCCGTCAGCTTCACCGTGTACGTGCCAGCAGTTTCGTACGTGTGCACAGGGTTCTGTTCGGTTGACGTGGCACCGTCCCCGAAATCCCACGACCAGCTGGTCGGATTGTTCGTCGATTGATCTGTGAAGGTAACGGTCAGCGGGGCATCTCCCGAGGTGGGCGATCCGACAAAATCGGCTACGGGCGGGTTACAGGTGGATTCATTCACTGTGATGTAGTCCACCTTCGTTTCCGTGTCCGAGCCACAACTGTTCGAGGCCGTCAACTTCACGGTGTAGGTACCAGCGGCGTTGTAAGTGTGGGTCGGGTTCTGTTCTGTGCTGGTCGAGCCATCGCCGAAGTCCCACGACCAGGACGTCGGGTTCCCCGTCGACTGGTCCGTAAATGTCACCGTTAGGGGGACGTTTCCAGAGGTTGGATCGCCAACAAAGTCGGCATTTGGCACGTCGGTGACGGTGATGTAGTCAGTTTTAGTTTCCGTGTCGGAACCACCCGGACCACTAACGGTCAGCGACACGGTGTAGGTGCCAGCTGAACTGTACGTGTGCGAGGGGTTCTGCTCCGTACTGGTCGAGCCGTCGCCGAAATCCCAGGACCAGGACGTGATGTCACCCGTGGACTCGTCGGTGAAATTCACCGTGAGAGGAGCACAGCCGGAGGTTGGATCAGCAGAGAACGCTGCGTTCGGCGCAACCGCTCCGCCTTCGTTCACGGCGTTGTAGGCGTTAACACGCCCTGCCCCAAGCATGCCCACGTAGCTGGAATTGCAAGAAAGGTTGTCGATGTCATCGGCGCTGTCGAACAGACGCTGTTTCACCTGGTCGGCGGTCCAGTCCGGATGCTTCGACCAGATGAGCGCTGCTACGCTGGCGGCGATTGGCGTTGCCATCGAAGTCCCGTCGATCGAAGCAACGTAGTCGTGCTCGGGATCCGTGTGATCGTGGTACAAACTCCAGATCCCTACGCCAGGTGCAGAAATGTCTACCCAGCTGCCGTAGTTCGAGAAACTGGCTTTGCAATCATTCTCGTCCGTAGCAGCCACTGAAATGATGTCGTCCCGGGCGCACATGTAGTCCGCGTCCGTGTTGCCGTCGTTACCGGCAGCCTTGAAGATCAAACCGCCCTTACTCAGGAAATAGTCGATGGCGTCGCCAAGGCCACCCGAATTGTCCGAACCCCAGCTACACGAGGCAATTCTGGCACCGTTGTCAGCTGCGTAGTAGAATGCGTCAGCCGCGTAGTCCATCCGAACCAGACCGACTTCGTAGCCGGTGTTCAGCAAGGAAGCGGAGTAACCGATCCGAAGAGCCATCACCTTCACGCCGTTGGCGGAAACCGTCAGGCTTCCGTTGCCCCAGCCGCCAGACACAGAAGCTGTGGCGTAGCCATTGTTGTTAATGGCCGCAATGTTGCCAGCGCAGTGTGTCCCGTGGCCGTTGAAATCACGCGGATCGTTGTCGGGATCATCCCCATCCTCGCCCGGGTAAACCGGGTAGAAGAAAGAACCGGCATCGTCCACGAAGTCCCAGCCGATCCAGTCGTCCACGTAGCCATTGCCGTCGTCGTCCACGCCTTCGACGCCGTTCTTTTCAGCCCAGTTGATCCACATGTTGCCGTCGACGTTGGTCGGATCGTCGTAGGAAGCGTTCGCACCACCCAAATCTTTGTGGAAATAACGCACACCCGTGTCCAGAATCGACACAATGACCTGCTCATTCCCTGTCTCGATGTCCCAGGCCTCCGGGGCGTCCACATCATGGTCGTTGTCCTGATTCAGGTGCCACTGGTCGGAATAGTGGTCATCGTTTGGTGTGGCCAACACCGTGTGCACCCCAATCGGCTGAGCGTCGATGACCCCGTCCAGCCTCTTGTAAGCAGCCACCACAGCTTGCACATCCACCTTGCCAGCAAACTTCACACGGAACCACCCACGCAGGTCTATTCGCCGCCCCTTGTAGTACGTCGGTGTCGCCTTCGGGAAACGCTGCTTGAGCATGACCACACCGAACCTTCTTCCCAGTCTGTCGATGGCTGGAATTCCGGTTTGCCCGGCTTTCAGAGCGGCAAACTTGAAACGCTCGTAAGTGGCTTGATCGAACTTCACGACAATCGTGTTGGGCACGTAGCCGAGAAATTCCTTCACCTGTGGCATTTCGACACGGACCGTCCTGACCCCCGCGGCGAGAACAGCGCTTTGCAGCAGGAAAACAGCGAGCACAGCAACAAACAGCTTTTTCATGCCTGCCTCCCTTTGTCACATCTCCCGGTGCCTACAAACAACACAGAATACTTGTGTCCTTAGTCCACACACCTCCCTTCGCTGCTGATCTGCTTCCCGTTTGGCTACGTGCCCCGCGACAACCTTTATTTTAGAAAAAACTTCACTGCCGTGCAAATCAAAATTGCATTTCTTCAGGAAAGCCCTCCTCTTCCGGGTAAGCTGTCCCCCGACCAGGAGTTTTCCAAAACTCCGCAAGCAAACCCGATGCCCTGCTGGTGCCGCCAGACCGACGTTGCAGAGGGGAACGTTGCTCAGCCGACGCCACACTCGTACGAACCGAAGAGAAGAAACAACCCCGGACCTTCGCTCTCCCTACCAGCTTCTTGAGAGACCCGTCCTCACTGTGAGCGTACCCTATCGCGTCCCAAGACCGGCCGAACCAAACTTGCCCACCTCTGGTTAGATGAGCAACTCGCTGTCGAGGCCAGAAACCGCGAACACCCCTCGAGATCCTCTGTTTGGTTGCGAATTCCGAAGAGTCCGTTACTTACCCACCCAGGAACCCAGTACGAGTTCGCAAGCCACCAACCGACCCGTAACAGCCGATTGCTCCGTCGTCCTCCCGCGGGCCAAGTCTCCAGGCCAAGCTGTCCGAAAAGCCCCGTTCGACCGAAAGAGTTCAGTCTTTCCAACTGGGAAAAATCGGTTGCCTCCTACAGGCCCTTCGGCAAAGATCTACATGCCACAGCGGCTTGCGCTTTCGCCCGCGCTGCAATTCTTCATCCGAAGGAGCATTCACCGTCAGGTGCGGGAGGATCCCCTTGAAAAGCTGCGTAGTCCATGCGTTCTCCCGCTTCTAACGTAGCGTCATTCCCGCTCGGCCAGGCGATGCAAGATCACAGCAAGCGGCCGACGAAACACCCACCCGTCACGGAAAAAGCGGTTCCCGCACGGCCAAGCTAATGTTCGATAAAGCGCCTCCGGGAAATGCAACCGTCTGCCCTTTTGAGTTCACGGGTAGGGTCACAGGCGCGGAGGTAGCCACCGCCACCCTCGCAACCCTCTCGGTTTTCCCTCCACGACCAGAGCACCCACAAAGCCCTGGCCAGGCAACACCTCGAAAACCGTCCACCGAACGGGGTCATCGCCATCAACCCGCAGTAGTCGCGGGGGATCTCCCGGTGCCAGGGTTACGTCGAAAGCGCGCAACGGGAACGAAAGCCCCTTGCCCGTCGCTTTGACAAAGGCCTCTTTTCGTGTCCAGCAGTTGAAGAAACCGCGTGATTTCAGTTTCAGAGGGAGGGAACGGAGAGTTTCGACCTCAGTCGGGGAGAAGAAACGCTCTGCAATCTCGAGACCCGCGAATTCCGGGCGTACTTTCTCAAGATCGATCCCTACCTCTCTACTGAGCGTGACCGCGACCAGCGCTACGTCGTCGGAGTGGGACACGTTGAATCTCACGTCCAGGTCGGCCGGTGGTTGCTCCAGGAAAGGTTTACCGTGCTCAGAGTAGCCAAACTGAACCGCCGCGGGCTCGAGTTCGAGGTACCTGGCAAGGATCTGCCGGAGTGCGCCCCGGGCTACCGTAAATCGGCGACGGTCTCGATCGAAATGGAACCGGAATGCCCGCCTGCGTTCATCTTCGGAGAGGAACTTGAAATGCAGCGCTACCACGCCCTCAGGGACATCGAGGGCCACGCGCCAAACGTGGACTTCGCCAGCCGAAAGGTCCAAAACTGGGGGCGGATCGACCCAACTGTCCAGGCAGGTCACTGCAGTAGACATCGCCTTTAAGCGACCTGCAGCACTGCGTCGCGCAAAACCTCGGCAACCAGCCGAAGCAGCTGTGCCTCGGACGTTTGCAGGAAAAAGTGGTTGCCTGGCAGCATGTGTAACCTGAACGCTCCTGTGGTGTGTAGTTTCCAGGGTTCCAACATGCTGCGATCAACATCCGTGTCTTCGGTGCCGCCAAACGCAGTGATCGGGCACGAAAGCGGCTCTTCGTCGTGGTAGTAGTACGTCTCGCACACGGAAAAATCTGCCCGTAGCACAGGAGAGAGAAGTTCCATCAACTCCTCGTTTTCCAGCACAGCCTCGGGCGTGCCCTCCAGATTCCTGAGCTCCTGCACAAACTCCCGCTCCGGCAGCGAGTGGATGGGCCGGTGCTTGCTCGGCAGATGTGGCGCCCGGTGTCCTGATACAAAAAGGTGCACCGGCAGTGTTCGGCCTTCCCGACGCAGAAGTCGCGAGAGCTCAAAAGCGATCAACGCCCCCATGCTGTGTCCGAAGAACACAAAGGGTCTGTCCAAGTAAGGTTCGAGTGCTTCACCCAGATGCTCCACTAACGGTAGCAAGCCCAGGAAAGGCTTCTCCCTGAGCCGTGTACCACGGCCCGGGAGCTCGACAGCTCTTACTTCAACCGCGGCGGGCAATTTCTGATGCCAGCCCCGGTAGATGGCGGCGCTGGCACCCGCGTAAGGGAAGCAAAAAAGGCGCAATTCAGCGTCCGGGTTCGGTCTGAGGTAGGGAAACAGCTTACCGTTCATTTTCCAGTCTGCTCCGTAAGTGCCATTTGGCTGCACAAGAACCCCGGTCAAGTATCTGCCCATTTGTTACCCCCAATCTGCGTCGTACCCACCCCTCGTGTAATTTCTCGCGCAGTCGATTAATGGAGAGGTACCGTGACGATCCTTAAATCGCCGCAGCTGTGCTTTCCCCGTTGTTCTCACCAGCCCGACCACCACCCCGCGGCCTGCCTTGGCCGTGTTCAGGCGTTTCCGCCACCGTGACTTCAGGTTTCGACAGCTCGGAAACAGCGCAGCTGCTGCTCAGTAGCCGTACAGCAGGTTGAAAATCGGCAGGTCCACGAGCTCGGCCATCTTCAGAAGCAAAGGGGCCACCTTTTCGAGCGGGGAGCGACCAGCTTCAAGCTCCTGGTACTCCTCCGTGCTGAGCCCGATTTTCGCAGACAAGCTCTCCGCTGACATTCCGCGAGCTTCGCGCATCGCACGGATGCGCGCACCACACTGACCCTGTTGAGCCTGCTCCGAACGCCCGCTTTCGCTAATCAGGCGCGACGTCGGGACGGAAAGCTGGATGGCAATGTCGGCCAACACCTTTCCCCACTTTTCGAGTTCAGGATCCCCATTCTCCCACCGGGCCAAAACGTCCGTGCTCAGTCCGAGATGGCCAGCAACTTCGTCAAGGCTCAGGTGTCTTCGATTCCTTGCGTCCCGAAGAAGTTCGCCGATCGTCTTCACCCGAGGATCCCTCCCGTCAGCGAACCTGCCCAAATTCTCTCACGCCCGCGATCACTCCTTCTCGCGTTCCTTGTCTGCTCTTTTTCTCCCTTCAACCCCTCCCGGCGAAACTGAAACCAGAAAAATCGGCAGCTTGTCCGTACCTTATCAAGAATGGCAACGAATGTCGCCGTGAAATGTTGGCGTTTTCGCGCCTTCTGGGAAGTCAGTGTTTCCCTTGTTCCCCCCAAAAGCAAAAACAATCTTCCTACCCCAGCTTGCACTGTGCGCCACGTGCACAGTAGCAAAGAAGGCCCGTCAACCGCTCTTGGCGGCTTCCTCCATTTTCTTCCGCAGACTGAGCGGCCGCATGTCGGTCCAAACTTCTTTGATGTAAGCCAAACACTCTTCCTTCGTGCCGGTTTTGCCAACGTCCCGCCATCCAAGCGGATTTTCGCGGTCCACAGGCCAAATCGAGTACTGTTCTTCGTGGTTCACAACGACTTTGTAGATGGTTTTGTCGTCAGCATCGTCGTACGCCATTCTACTCCTCCTCTGGTTTGCAGCTGATTTCCACGCATCCCAGTCCCGTTCAGTGTACGCCGGATCACTGGCTCATGACTGCGTCGATTTCGCTTCACTCGTCGCGGTGGCAGTGACCCAATCCGGCACCTGGAATTTCAGTTCGTCTCGACAAAAGGCTTCCCACTCTGGCGTCACGTTGTCGAAAAGCACGTTCTCATTCTCGAAAATACCGTCCGTTACAACCAGACTCTCGTGCAGGTAAACGTAGACATCGTCCGTGAGCTCTCTGGGGACTTCGACCTCCTGACCGTCACGCTCGACTTTTTCCTTCCTTGCATTCTCAGCCTTCTCCGTCCAGCCCGGAAACTTCCGCAAGTCTCCCAGACGGTAGGCCTTGCAGTAGGTGCTCATCGATGCTCTACCTCCATGCCTTTTTCCTGTCTCTCCGCCGTCCGGTTATCCCGCTAACGGCTGCCTCTGCACATCCTGTCTCAGACGCGTACTGCCAGTCGCGCAATTCCACAGCCCAATATAGGGGCAAAGGGTTCCTGGGGCAGAATTCCCCAGGTCCTGTTTCACGCATGCCACCTACTGTTACTACTCGAAGTGACAGGGCAGGAACATCCCCGCCCGGAAAATCCGAGTGCCGCGAGCCTGAAACGTTTCCCACAGCCGGACTCGCTCAGCTTTGGATTTGCCATTCTGGCCTGACGGGAGTAAGAACAGATCGCGTCGTTCCCTCCGGAGACCAAGCTCCGGAACTGCGGACCCCGTGCTGCTTGCTACAGCAGCTCCAGTGGACGAACAGGTTACCCCGCCGTGCTCCCCGTCGCCCCACCCGTCTGTGGACCCAAAAGCCGGCCTCCAGGTGGTGTCGTCTGGATCGAGCCTACCGCAGCAAGATCAGTTTGGTTACACGGGACTGTGTCGGCGTTTGCAAGCGAGCGAAGTAAACACCCGAAGCCAAGTCCTCAGCTCGCCACACCGCCCTGTACTTCCCAGGATCGTGAACAGCATCCACCAGTCTGGCCACCTTGCGGCCGTAGGCGTCGAAGATCGTGAGCCGCACAGGTGCTCTGGTCCGAACCTCGTACCGTAGTACGGTCTCGGCGTTAAAAGGATTCGGGTAAGCCACAAGAAGGCTTGTAGAGCTTGGCAGTGAAACAAACACGGAAACGGCTTGACTCAGACTCCAGCTTCCGTCGACATCCACCTGTTTCAACCGGTAGCGGTACAGCCCCGAGCCCGGCACCGAACGATCCACGAAACTGTACCGGCGTGTTTGCTCGGTTGTACCAAACCCGCGGACAAATCCGACCGACGTCCATTCACCGCGCGCGTTTCTCTGCCGCTGAACCTCAAAACCGTAGTTCTGCCTTTCGCTTTTCGTCTCCCAGGTCAAAACGACGCCGTTTGCATTTGGGTGGACGTCAAGCCCTACCAGCTCTACGGGTACGAGCGTTCCACTTTGGCGGTACTTGATCGTCACAATCTTAGTGCGCATTTTGTTCTCTGAGACCGAACCGGTCACGAACACGGAGCCATTTTTGCCAACGGCAATCTTTGCGGCGGATGCCTCTCCCTGCGGAACGTACGTCGTTTCCCACGCCAACAGTCCGTTCGGCGCGTACTTCACAGTTGCGATTACCGTGCGGCCATTTGCGTCCGTGGCCGAACCGGTCACGTAGGCCGACCCGACCGAATCTACAGCCAAACCCGCAGCATGGTCCCAGTCGCCCGACAAATCGTAGGTTTCAACCCACTGCTGTGCCCCACTGCTGTCGTACTTGAGGGTCACGTAGTCACCGTTCACGTCGTACAAAGCGGAACCAGCCGTACCGGCCACCAGCGCATTTCCAGCGGAATCCACAGCTACGTCTACCGGTTGGTCCTGGTGGCCGTTCTGACTGTGGTAACGCTGCACCCATTTAAGCACGCCGTCAGCGTCCACACACAGCGTCAGCACATCCCCTTCGTCGTCCGAGCCACCCATCACACCAGTTACTACCAGGCCGCCTGACCTGAACAGTGCGCCACCAACAGCCACGTCGTCCCTGTGCTCCGGACTGTCGTACACCGTACACCACACCTGCGCCCCCTCGGGACTAAACTTCGCAACCACGATGTCGTTACCGTTTCCGCCAGCCCACGCTGTGCCAGCTACCAGCACGTTGCCCTCGGCGTCCACAACGACATCCTCGCCCTCATCGGTCTGGTGTCCAGAGCCGTCCAGGTAAGCGCTCCAGCGCAGGCATCCTTCCGCTGTGTACCTCAGAACCACGAGGTCCGGGTAAAAACCGGAAACCATGCTCGACCCCGTGACCACGACTCCACCGTCGGGGTACAGGGCTAACGCTGTGGCGTCGTCGTCCTTGTGAGCTGGCCCGTCGAACTGCTGCGCCCAGAGCAACTCGCCAAGGCCGTTGAACTTGAGCAGCAAAATGTTGGTCAGCTCGTCTGAGCCTTCCGTGGTTGCCACAACGAAAGCATTCCCAAGGGAATCCACCACAAGTCCGACAGGATCGTCGTCGCCGTGCCCGGGGCTGTCGTAGGTTGTAGACCAGAGCAAATTGCCGCTGGCGTCGTACTTGAGGAGCAACACGTCTGAACGCCATTCGTCGTCCTTGAGGGCGCCCAGAACAAGTACCCCGCCGGAATCCGTTGCAGCCATGTCCACCGGGTAGGCACTCAAAAGCGGATTTACCAGTTCGTACTCCGCCGTCCAGACCGTCTCAACCGTTTCCTGAGCCAGGGTTAGTCCAGCAACACCAAGCAAACAGACTGTCAGGACCAATGCTCGCCGTCTCATTTTCTCCCTCCCAGTCGCTGCATTCCACAGCTCCCCCTTTTCGGTCTCCCACCCGTCTGCGGCGCTCACCCGGCTCCCGAATCAAAACCAAGACACCGGTCGCACCGAATGCTTTAGGTCCTCCTGTCCTTGTCGTTGCCCATTCCCTGGATCTTTCCGAAATTACACAACGTCGAAATCCTACAAAGCCCGACACGCTTTGCCCATCCTGAATGACACCGACCTGGCACCCCTCACGCGTGAGACGCCACCATCGGGCCATTCGAGTCGAGCCGTTCACGGCCGCGGTCTCTGAAACCGGCTTCTCAGCCGGTACGCAACGGGCACAAGCGCTACAGGATTCGGCCGTCAACCATTTCCACCGGCACGGCCTCCG
>CAZXXS010000107.1:0-25510 GCA_964644845.1 uncultured Cytophagia bacterium
CAGTGGGTCAGGCAGCGAGGATCACGGGAGTTTCGCCTTCGGACGTGGCGATGTTGCTTGTGTACCTGAACAAAACTGGTGGGGGCGAGTAGCAGCCGGTACCAGGGGGAGACAGTGGAGTTCGGTGGACCGTAGGTTCGGCTTTTGGAGGAGAGCGCGGTCGAGAAATGTTTCACGTGAAACACGCGCGACGAAAAGGAACGAGCTACGCGAAAGAGCTTGCTCTGATTGAGGAGATACTGGGTCGGTCGCTGTCCACGAGCGAGAGGGAGCTCTGGAGGGCGTACATGGCCCTGTTCGAGGAATGGAGCAGGCGAACAAATCTGGTATCGGCGGCGGACCGTGAGCGCTGGGTTGAACGGCACGTGAAGCCTTCGCTGGAGTTGGGTCACCGACTGGGTTTTCCCGTCTCCGACGTGGTGCTGGATCTTGGAACTGGCGCGGGATTTCCGGGTGTTCCTCTGGCGCTTGTCTACCCGGAGATGGAGTTTGTGCTTGTGGACGCAAAGCGCTGGCGCGTACTCTTTCTGGATGAACTGGTGGCGACGCTTCGCCTGGCGAATGTACGAGTGGAGCTGCAGCGGGTTGAAGACCCAGATTTTCAGGCTCGGTGGCACGGCGAGTTCGCGATTGTGCTGGCTCGGGCTGTTGCAGATCTCCGGACGCTCTGGTTGTGGAGTCGCAGCCTCCTGAAGGAAGGCGGGTTTCTCGCGACGGTGAAAGGGGTGGAGGAGGCGAAAGAAGAGTTGCGAGAGCTTCGAAAGGAGTTCGGTGAGGAAGTGAAGGTCGAAGAGGATGTGGTGGACAAAAGGAAAGGGTCGGTGTTGGTGAAGGTGGCGAAAAGACGGAAAGAGGTGGTGGCGTGAAGGAGACGATGCGGCGGAAAAAGACGAGCGACGGTGTTTTTGATGAGATCAAGAATCTGATCACGGAGAGCCGGAATCCACGGACAATGGATCTCGATGCGCTCGGTACGGAGGAGATCCTGAAGCGCATCAACGCGGAGGACAAGTCGGTCCCCCTGGCTGTGGAAAAGGAGATTCCTTACGTCGCCCAGGCGGTGGAGATGGTCGTGGAGGCTTTCAAACGGGGTGGGCGCCTTTTCTACGTGGGGGCGGGAACGAGTGGTCGGTTGGGGGTGTTAGATGCCTCGGAGTGCCCTCCCACGTACGGCACGGATCCGGAAATGGTGCAAGGATTGATCGCGGGAGGGTATGCCGCCCTTGTCAGGGCGCAGGAAGGAGCCGAGGATAGCCGAGAGGATGGGGCAAAAGACCTCGCCGAGCGCGGCGTGACCTCGCGGGACGTGGTGTGCGGGATTGCCGCAAGCAGACGAACCCCGTACGTGGTGGGCGCTGTGGAGTACGCGCGAAGGATTGGGGCGAAAACGCTGTACGTCACCTGTACACCACGGGAGGAGATGAATATCGATGTGGACGTGGCCATCTGTCCCGTTGTGGGGCCCGAGGTGGTCATGGGCAGTACCAGGATGAAGGCTGGTACGGCCACGAAGCTGGTGCTGAACATGATTACCACGGCCTCGATGGTGCGCCTCGGAAAGGTGTACGAGAATATGATGGTCGACCTGCAGATGAACTCGCGAAAGCTGGAGGAACGGTCGAAACGGACGGTAATGATGGTGACGGGTGTGGACTACGACACGGCCTCCGAGGTTCTGTTGAAAGCGGGTGGGCATGTGAAGACGGCGCTGGTGATGATCCTGGGGAAAGTGGACGCGGATTCTGCACGTGCTGCGCTGAACGCGGCAGACGGCCGCGTGCGGGAGGCCATTGAGATTGCTAAGCAACAAGGACAGGCGTGAAAACGCGTGGTGTGCTGGCGGGGAGGAAAAAAAGAGACATGCAAGCAGTTAGAAGGGTTAATTGTTTGAATTTGCTAAGTTTATCCAGTATTTTGCTGTTGCATCGAAGCACTGAGTGGTCATTTAAGGGCTGGTTTTTACAGAGTTTAGATTCTGGTATCATTCGGGCTTGACACGGAAGAAGGGACATGCTGCTCTGGGGAGGGAGTTGGGAGCTGGGCGGCGCCGGAGGACTGGCAAGGGCTTAGTTTGGGGTGTTGGAGAGCCACGTCTGGGCGTGCGGTAGACCGGTAGCTTGTAGTGCGAATGCGGCCGGAAGGGTCGTGGAGGGACGAAGTTGTCGCGAGAGGTGCTTTGCGCTTAGATGGACACGTCGATTCTGAAAAAGCGTTTGCGCGCGTCTGAGAGCTACCAGGAATTGCTAAGGCGGGTGGACTCTGGACGCGTAGCTTTGAAGTCTGTGGTCGGCTCGCTGCGAGCTTTGCTTGTGGCTACGCTGGCGGAAGACACGGGAAGACCGGTCCTTTACGTCTGCGCAGAGCAGGAGGATGCTGCTTGGCAGCGGGAGGACCTGCGGCAGTTTCTGGGCGAGAACGTGGTGTTTTTCCCGGAAAGCAGAACGTTCGCCCGTTTGTCCGGTGCGGGAAGCCCGTTGGAACTCTCGCAGCGGGCAGAGGCTCTTCAGGCGCTGATCAAAGGGGATGCGAGGGTTGTGGCCACAGGAGCCGTAGCTCTGGCGCAAAAGCTACCGGTGCCTGCGGCCGTGGGGCGGCAAATGCTGGAGCTGGCCGTGGGCATGCAGATGGAATTTGAAACGCTGCCCGAGCGTCTCGTGGGAATGGGCTACGTGCGCGAAGACTTGGTTGAAAGTCCGGGGGAGTTCAGTGTGCGGGGCGGGATCGTGGATGTCTACCCACCCAACCGGCGTGCGCCAGTACGAGTCGAGTTTTTCGGTGACGAGATTGAGTCGCTGCGCGAGTTTCGGCCCGACGATCAGCGCTCCACAAGCCAGCTGGAACGGGTTCTGCTTTTCCCACCGAATGCGGCGGAAACGCACGGCACAGGACCCCGGGCGGCGACTCTGCTGGACTACATGCCGGAAGACACACTGGTTGTGCTGGACGAACCGGCGCTGGTACGGGCGGAGATCCAGAAGGCTCGCGAGAAGAGTCTTGAGAATCTGGATCGTGGCAGAACGGTGGCGGTGGAAGATCCAGACCGGGTCTTCGAATGGTTCGAACTTTTCCCGAGAGTCCATTTCTACACGCTGTACGCGGAAGAGGGGCCCACGTTGAACTTCGGGGCGCGCCGCCAGGAAACACTGGGCGGGGATTTTAGGCGCCTGGCCGCTTTGTTTGATGAGATCCGTACAGAAGTCGGAGACGGCGAGCTGCCGTATGTGGCGTTTGCGTGCGAGAGCCGGTCGCACAGGGATCGCATGCTGGCCATTCTTGAGGAAGAGGAAATCGATCTCACCGGCGTGCACGTAGTGGACCTGCCTGTACACCAGGGATTTTGCCTCCCTGGAGCAGGTCTTTACGTGCTCACGAGTCACGAATTCTACGGACGCGTGCGCCGGCGGCCACAGAGCTCAGACGGTCCGAGACTGGCGCCGTGGCGGCAACTGCGCTCACTTCAGAAGGGGGATTTTGTTGTCCACACGGACTACGGCATCGGTCGATTCGAGGGGATGGAAAAGATCCAGATTCTCGGCTCGGAGCGCGAGTGTGTGGTGCTGAGCTACGAGGGTGGCGACCGGGTTTACGTGCCGCTCGAGCGGATGGACAGAATCGAAAAGTATTCGTCTCGAGAGGGTGCAGTACCCAAGCTGAGCCGGCTTGGGACGGCCGAGTGGGAGAGGTTGAAGCACCGCACAAAGGAGCGCGCCAAAGAGCTCGCGCGGGAATTGATTCGCACAAATGCGGAGCGCAAACTGAAGGCTGGCCACGCGTTTTCTCCGGATAACCACTGGCAGCGAGAGCTGGAGGCTTCCTTCCCTTTCGAAGAAACGCCCGACCAGGTTCGGGCGATTGAGGAAGTGAAGCGCGACATGGAGAGCCCCCAGCCGATGGAGAGGCTGGTGTGCGGCGACACCGGCTACGGCAAGACGGAAGTTGCGGTCCGCGCAGCTTTCAAAGCGGTGAATGATGGTAAGCAGGTGGCGGTTCTTGTGCCCACCACAGTCCTCGCCGAGCAACACTTTCAGACGTTCCAAGAACGCTTGCGGAATTTCCCTGTCAAGATTGAGGTTCTTTCCCGGTTTCGCTCCCGCAAAGAGCAGGGGCTTGTGTTGGAGGCCCTGAAGACGGGCCAGCTGGACATCGTGATTGGGACCCACCGTCTGCTTTCCAAGGACGTGGTTTTCAAGGACCTGGGTTTGCTCATCATCGATGAAGAACAGCACTTCGGCGTCCGGCAGAAGGAGAAACTGAAGAAGCTCAAGGCGACGGTGGACGTGCTGCTACTGTCCGCCACGCCCATTCCGCGAACGCTTCAGATGGCCTTGATGGGCGCAAGGGACCTGTCGGTGATCAGCACACCGCCACGGGACCGGTTACCGATCCACACCGAGGTGCTGCCTTTTGACCGCGAGGTCATCCGAAAGGCGATCCTGCGCGAAGTGGATCGGGGTGGACAGGTGTTCTTCGTACACAATCGCGTCCGAAGTATTCAGGCGATGGTGGGCATGCTGCGGCGGCTGGTACCAGAGGTGGACTTTGGCATGGCGCACGGCCAGATGAAGGCCGACGAACTGGAACGCGTGATGATGGACTTCCTAAACAGGAAGTTCCACTGCCTGGTGTCGACGGTCATCATCGAGTCGGGCCTGGACATGCCGAACGTGAACACGTTGATCGTGAATCGCGCGGATCGGTTTGGCCTTGCGCAACTGTACCAGCTGCGTGGTCGGGTTGGACGATCGAGTGTCAAAGCCTACGCTTACCTCCTGACCCCGCCCATTGAGACACTGAGTGAAGAGGCTATCAAGCGGCTGCAGGCAATCGCGGAACTGACCGAGCTTGGTGCGGGTTTTCATTTGGCGATGCGAGACCTCGAGATCCGTGGAGCCGGGAACCTGCTTGGTCCCGAGCAGAGCGGCTTCATCGACGCGCTCGGTTTTGATCTGTACACCAAGCTCATTGAGCAGGCGGTGCAGGAACTCCGGGCTGAAACAGGGAAGGTACCGGAGTTGACGGCAGCCGCGGAAATCGAAACGCGAGTGGAGATCGAGGAAGACGCGTACCTGCCGGAAGAGTACATCCCGCTGGCGGACGAGCGCGTGGATTTCTACCGGCGGCTGGTTCGGGCCACGGATCCGCGTGAGGTAGAGGAGATCCGTGAGGAATTGCGCGATCGTTTTGGGCGATTACCAGAGCCGGCTGTCAACTTGTTGGCCTACGTGAACCTGAAGTTGCTGGGAGGCCGACTTGGCGTGGAACGGATTCAGGTAAAAGGCGATCGGTTGATTGCATGGTTCGCTGGCGCAGCCGACGGGAACGGACGAACGGTGCTGGAACGCGTGAAACGGGTTGTGGAAAAGAGTCGGTTTCCGGTGGAACTGGTGGGTAGCCGTGAGCTTGGCTTCAGAGCTGCGTTGCCAAGGAAGACGCCGCGGCTCCTGGCAGCGGAACAGTTCTTCCGGGATGTGCAGCGTTGACGACGGCCGGCAGGGGACTGGGTGGAGTATCGGGTGCTCGTTGCTTTAAGGCAGAGTTCTGGGCTCGGGTTTCGGGAGAGAATGCAGGACAGGTTGCGGGAGTCGAAGAATGAGCTGGTCTGACCGGAGAGATTTGGCTGTTGCGGGCTTGGGGATTGTTCTGTCCGTTTTGCTGTGGAGCTCCTGTTCTCGCCAGCGGGATCCGATTTTGGCCCGTGTTGGGAGCACAACAATCCGCTACTCTGAAGTGAAACGAGAACTCCTGAACAGCGCTCGTTTGAAACCCGGGCAGGTTCCCTCAGACAGCCTGGTTCGCGCTGAGCTGAATCGACTCATCGATTTGCGCTTGCGCTACCTGGAGGGGCTGGCCCGCGGCTACGACAAGGACTCGACGATCGCCACCTACCTGAAGAACGTGAGAGACGATTTCGCCTACCGCTTGTACCTCGACAAGCACATCCTCGAAAAGGAAATCCCGGACAGGGAGCTCTGGGACTACTACAAACGCTACGCCA
The DNA here is from genome assembly GCA_964644845.1 of uncultured Cytophagia bacterium. Classification (GTDB taxonomy): domain Bacteria; phylum Zhuqueibacterota; class Zhuqueibacteria; order Oleimicrobiales; family Geothermoviventaceae; genus Geothermovivens. Next base: position 5,996 of record CAZXXS010000107.1, read on the forward strand.
CGCGCGTGAAGATCCGGCACATTTTGCTACGGCTTCCGAAGGACGCGCCGCGGGATCTGGTGGACGAAAAGCGGGACCGGATCGAAGACATTCGCACGCAGATTCTTCGAGGCGCCGATTTTGCCACCATGGCCAGGAAGTTCTCCGAAGAAGCGCGAACCGCGTCGAACGGAGGGGAATGGGGCTACATTCGCTGGGGAACCGGGAGGTTTGACGACAAATTTTACCAGGTGGCGTTTTCGTTGAAAGAAGGCGAGGTGTCCAAACCTTTCCGGACACGGGTTGGTTGGCATCTTTTGAAATGTGAGGGGATTTCGCGACCTTCGAAAGAAGAATTTGAGCTGCGTAAGGGAAGACTACGGGCAGAATTGGCACGACGTCGGCAAGTTCACCTTGACAGTGTGTTCTACGCGTTGCAGAGAAAAGTGATGCAGCGGTACAACGTCCATTTCCACGACGACGGCTTCAAGCGGTTTGTGGCGCGGGTACGGGCAATCGCCGAGGACACCACGGTGAAAGCACCCCAGTTGAAGACCATCAGCGTGGCGAATCAGTTCAGGCGGATCCGTCCGGAGGATCGATCCGTGGTGTTGGTCAGCTGGTCCGGCGGAAAGCTGACCATTGGGGACGTCGTGGATGAAATCAATCAGATGAAGGAATTCAAACGCCCGTTGCTGAAGAGCGAAGGCAAGCTCCGCGAATGGGTAGGCCGGAAGGTGGGGATGAAGTTGATGATCCAGGAGGCCTACCGAGAAGGCTTTGGAAAGGACAAGGTGGTTGAGAGGGAAGTCAATTACCGTAAAGAACGCATGATCGCCGCCAAGGTACTGCGCGTGGATGTGACGGACCCGAGCAGGCCCACTGAGGATGATCTGCGGAGGACTTACCAGGCAGATCCCGAACGCTTCCGCGAGCCACCGAAGGCGCGTGTGCAGGAGATTTTCATCAAGAAAGACAAGAAACTGGCTGAAAAGGTTGCCAAGCTCGCGAAATCCGGCGCGGACTTTGAGAAACTGGCGAAGAAGTACAACCAGCGGTCGGTGACGAAGAGCAAGAACGGTTGGCTTGGCTACATCAGCGCAAACATGTACGGCGAGGTTGGCAGAAGGGCGCTTCAAATGAAACCGGGGGAAATTGCTGGCCCGATCGCAATGGGTCGAGGCAACTTTTCGATCATTCGAGTCGTGGCGCGGAAGGATTCGTATGTGCCACCGTTTGACAAAGCAAGGCCGCGTGTAAGAGCTTACTACATCAAGCACAAACGAGAGGAACTTCGCCAGGCCATGCTGGCACGTTTGAAGAAGAAATTCCCAGTGGTGGTGTACGACAAGAACATTGCCTTGGTGTGCCGGAAGAAAGGTGAGTGAATGCGACGGATTTCGGTGTTTGTTGGGCTTGCGCTGCTTGCGACCGCTGTTGTTGCAGTGGTGTTTGAAAGTTGCACCGAGCATGAGGAACGAGGACGCATCGTCGCCAAGGTGGGCGACGCTACGCTCACTGTGAAAGATCTGGACCAGGATCTTCCAGACGTGGTGCGCCGACGCCTGGTGCCCGGACAGCTACGCGAGTACGTTGAGAACTGGGTGCAGCGGGAGCTCTTTGCGCAGGAGGCGGAACGACGGGGAGTCGACGCAGACCCTCAGCTTCGGAGAGAGCTGGAGCGCCTGAAACGCGAGTTGCTTGCCCAAAGGGCCGTCGAAATGTTGCTGCCCGACAGCTTTCGGGTGGCGGACGCGGACGCGAGAAGGTACTACGAGGCGAACAAGGACCAGTTCATGCGCGACGTGGACGAAGTGAAACTGGCGGAGATCTGGGTCAGCCAGATGGCTTTGGCGAGGGACATTTACGTCAGGGCGAAGAGCGGCGAAGATTTTGGGGCACTGGCGCAAAAATACTCGGAAGGACCCGGGGCCAAAAGGGGTGGGGTTGTGGGTACGGTGGCACTGGAAGATCTGCCCGCAGCGCTGCGTCGCCGCGTCGCCAGGGCGAAACCTGGATCGCTGCTAAAGCCGATCGCACTTGCGAAAGGAGTGGTGGTGGTAAAAGTCCTGAACAAATACCCTGCGAAGAGCGTTCGGGATTTCGAAGAGGTGCGTCCCCGAATTGTGGCTGAGCTCCAGCGCGAGGAGTACCAGAAGGCTTACGAGGCTGCGCTCCAGGAGCTGAGCCAGCGCAAAGAAGTGTGGGTAAATGAGGACCTGCTGAAACAGCTCGCAACTTCTGCCCAGAGGGTAAGCGGGGGGAGAGAAGGTCAGTAGGGTGGCGGTTAGCGCGAGGAACAGGGAAAGACAGAACGAAGTTGCCTGGGTTAGACGAGGCAGTTTCAAAGTTTGAGGCGAGTCGATCCTGTGCGGGGCCTTTGAGAAATGCCTGCGGGCTTAGCTGGATACCAATCGAGGTGGTGACTCATGCGCGGAAGTAAGCGTTTTGCAATGGTGGTTGTTCTCTTGTTGACCACAGCGGCGGCGGCCGTCGCTCAGCACCAGCAAGTGCTGGACGGGATTGCTGCGATCGTGGACGACGACATTATCCTCATCTCCGAGGTGAGTCAGGGGGCTTACCTGTTGGCGATGCAGCTTGGCATCGATCCGACCCGTCAGACGGCGGAGTTTGAAAAGCTTAAAAAAGAAACCCTCGACAATTTGATCACCCAGAAGGTCTTGCTTACTGAGGCGGAAGCCGAGACGGTGAAGGTGGACGAAAACCAGGTGAACCAGCTTCTGGATCAGCAGATGAAGGGGCTACTCCAGCAGCTGGGTTCGGAAAAGAAGATCGAGGAATACTTCGGCCAGCCAGTGAGCAAGGTGCGGCGCAGCTACCGCGAGGAAATTGAGAACAACCTCAAGATTCGCAACCTGCAGCAGCAGAAGTTCGCTGATCTGAAAGTGAATCGGCGCGAGGTCGAACAGTTCTTTGCGACGCACAAGGACAGTTTGCCGTCGCTCACGGAGAGCGTCAACATCAGTCACATCTTGATCCAGGTAAAACCGAGTTCGGAGGCGGAGCAGCAGGCTTTCGAGTTTGCACAAAAATTGCGGAAGCGCATTTTGGCCGGCGAAGACTTCGCCACGCTTGCCAAGCAGTACTCGCAGGACCCTGGTTCCGCCTCGCGGGGTGGGGAGCTTGGGTTCATGTCGCGAGGCGATTTCGTGCCTGAATTCGAGACGGCGGCTTTTGCGCTGGAACCCGGTCAAGTCTCGGACATCGTGAAAACGCGGTTCGGGTATCACATCATTCAGTGCATCGACAAGCGCGGTGACAAGATCAACGTGCGCCACATCCTGATTTCGGTGCCGGTGCTGGCAAAAGACGAGCAAGCAGCTCTGAAAAAGATTACCGAAATCAGAAGGGAGATCGTTGAAGGCGGCAAAAGCTTCGAGGAGATGGCCAGGAAATACTCTGACGACGAGACTTCAAAAGAGCAAGGGGGGCTGCTTGGCTGGTTTGAGATGGACAAGTTTTCAGAGACAGCCCAGGAGTTCCGTGCAGTGGCCGAAACGCTGAAGGTTGGCGAGGTGTCTGCGCCGTTCAAGACGAAGTACGGTTACCACATCCTCAGGATGAACGCGCGGCAGGAAGCGCGGCCGCTGTCGCTGGAGAAGGACTGGGACAAGATCGAAGCGATGGCCCTGGAAATGAAGCGGCGGAAGAGATTCAAGGAGTGGGTTGACCAGCTCAAAAAGCGAATCTACATCGAAGTGAAAGAGATGTGAGTGGTCGCTGAGAGGAATTGGGTTTGTGAGCACAGAATCCGCCCGGGAGTGAGGCGCCTGAGGGGACTCTTCGGACGGTGCTGAGAGCGGCGAAGGAAAGCGGGCGCGTAGCAAACGGTTGCTGCGCGCCTTTGTTGTCTTTGGGCATGGATGGACCGCGTAGCACTGAAGTTCTTGTGTGACTTAGATTTTTGTTGCTTTTCTCAGCCTAAACCGCTATCCTTTTCGCATGATTGGTCGTGTCTGTACAGCTGTACTTCTGGTCCTTGCGATTGCGACGGGGCAGGTTCTCGGTGCGCGGGTAACGGGGGCTCAACAGTCGCAACGGGAGGAGCTGGAGCGCCTGCGCCAGGAAATCGCACGTGTGCGGGCCAAGATCCGCGAAAAGGAGAAACGCGAGCAAGCCATTCTGGACGTGCTCGCAGGGCTCGATCGTGAAATTGACCTGACGCACAGGCTGGTTGTGGGTCTGCAGCGGCAGAGCAGGAGGAAGCAGCGGCAAATCGCAGCGTCGAAGGCGCGGATCGCTACACTGGAGAAGCAACTGGCTCGTCTGAAAGAGGCGTACAGGAAGCGGGTGGTACGCTACTACGTGAAAGGCAGGGTGCCCGATCTGGCGCTGCTGTTGCGCGGTTGGAGTTTGCACAGAACACTTGTCTGGCTGAAGTTCGAGCGTCTGCTTGCCGAGCGCGACCAGAGGACGCTCCGCGAGATCAAAGAGAAGCGGCGGCGCCTGGAGACACAGAAGCGGGTGCTGGAGCTGCAGCTTAGCGAACAGCGCCAGCTTCTGCGAGAAAAACAGCGGGAAGAGCGTGCTCTGCGGGAAAAGCGTGCTCGCCGACAGCGCCTGTTGAAGAAGGTGCGGGAGGATCGTCAGCTTTACGAGCGCCGATTGCGGGAGTACCGGGAAGCGGAGCGCGAAATTCGTCGGCTGATCGGGCAGAGCGTGGAGAAACGGCGGGAAAGTGTTACTCCCAGACCCTTCCCGCATGCGCAGGATCTGAGCAAGTGGCGTGGTCGCTTGCCGTGGCCAGTGAGAGGCAAAGTGGTTGCCCACTTCGGCCGCACGGTGCACCCGCGCTTCAAAACGGTGACCCAGAACCTGGGCATCGATATTCGGGCTCCGCGGGGGACACCCGTGAGGGCCGTGGCGGATGGTAGAGTTACAGCCATCACCTGGCTGCGAGGGCGGGGGAATCTCGTGATCGTTAGCCACGCAGGCGGCTACTACACGGTGTACACACACCTGGAGGAGATCCGGGTGGGCCTGGATGAGGACGTGAGAGCCGGTCAAGTGATTGGGACTGTTGGCGAAAGTGGATCGCTCGACGGACCGAAGCTGCATTTTGAGATTTGGCACAATACGAAGAATCTGAACCCGGAACGCTGGCTCAAGCGCTAACCAAGCGAGTGCGTCGACCGCCGTGTCTTTCGAACGCGTGATTGGACAAAAGAGAGCCGTTGGTCTGCTTCAGAACGTTCTCAGATCGGGGCGTTTGGCCCACGCGTACCTGTTCCACGGTCCCGTCGGTGTGGGTAAGTTTGCAGCGGCCCTGGAGTTTGCGAAAGCGCTGCTGTGCGAGCACCCGACTGAAACGGGTGCGTGCGGGGAATGCGCGTCGTGCAGGCAGGTGGATCGGCTGGGGCATCCGGCCCTGAAAGTTCTGCTGCCCGGTCCCAAGGAAATGGATCCTGGACGTGAGCGGCAGCTCCTTGACGAACTGGCAGAAGAGCCGCACGGTGTGGAGCGCATTCTGAAGCACGCAACCATCCCGCTGGCCCGGATCCACGAGTTAAGGCGATTCGCTGCATTCGCTGGTGAAGGGGGACGGGGTTCTGTGGTGCTCATCCCCGTGGCGGACCGTATGAGCCAGGAAGCAGCCAACAGCTTGCTGAAGACGCTGGAAGAGCCCCCGTCGGGGTTGCGGCTGATTTTAACCACAGCGGATCCCGCTGCTTTACCCGCTACGATCACTTCCCGTTGCCAGCGACTGCGGTTCGCCCCGCTGTCGGACGAAGATGTGGCGACTGCGCTTGCAGAGCGGCTGGGGCTGGACCGGAACACAGCTTTGATGATTGCTCGGTTATCCTCGGGTAACTTTAGTCTGGCACTGAGCTGGGTTGAAGCTGACGCAAAGGGAATGTGGGATCTGGCGGTAGAGTTCCTGCGTACGGCCGTGCGCGACTTGAGGACGCAGACCGAATTTGTAAGCTCGCTGCTCCCGCGCTACGAGAAAAGGGGCAACACCGAGTCGGGGCAACACCTCTTTCTCAGTGAACGGGCTGTTCTTCTGGAGTTCCTGGATGTGCTGCAGGTCTGGTTGAGAGACGCCCAGCTTGTGCGCGAACTCGGTCCGGAGGCGGCGAAACCGCTGCTTGTGAACCCAGGTCAGCTCGAGACGCTGGTGCGTTTCAACACAAATTTGAAAAATGTGGACTACGGGGCGATTGTTTCCGCGTTGGACGAGGCCGGCTACCAGTACCGGCGGAACGTTTCGGCGTTCCTGCTGCTGATGGGCCTGGTCCAACGTTTTCATAGAGCCATTCGGAGGTGAGGCTGAATGTCGGACATTGTCGAGATCGTGTTCAAAGGCGAACGCAAGGAGCTTTTCCTCAATCCACTGCAGTTCCCGTTTCAGATTGGTGACTACGCAATTGTGGAGGCGGAAAAGGGGGAAGATCTGGGCATGGTGAACCAGTTGGGGCCTCTGCTTGCACGAAAGCAGAGCCCAAAACAACTGCGCCGAATCCTTCGAAAACCCAGTGCCGAGGACATGCGCCGCTACGAGGAAAACCGCAAGAAAGAGGAACAGGCGTTCAAGGTCTGTCTGCGCAAAATCAAAGACCACGAGCTTGACATGAAGCTCGTGGATGCCGAGTACCAGTTCGACGGTGGCAAAATTACCTTCTACTTTACCGCAGAGCAGCGCGTGGATTTCCGTGCCCTGGTGCGCGATCTGGCGTCGTACTTCAAGACGCGAATCGAACTGCGGCAGATTGGTGTCCGTGACGAGGCGAAGCGACTTGGTGGCTACGGCCTGTGCGGACGCAAGCTGTGCTGCACAACTTGGATGAAGGAATTTGAGCCGATCACGACGCAGACGGCGAAAGACCAGATGTTGCCGTTGAACCCGCAGAAGCTGTCGGGCCTGTGTGGTCGGCTACTCTGCTGTCTGCAGTACGAACGCGCGTACTACCGCGAGGTAATGGCGGAATTCCCAAAACCAAAAAGTCGCTTGAAGACAACGCGGGGCGTTGGGGTTGTGGAGAAGGTGGACGTTTTCAGAAAGATCGTGCACGTTCGGCACACGGACGGCGAAGTTGAGCAGGTCACGGAAGAAGAACTAAAGAACTGTGAGATCGTGACCGCCAAGAACTGAATCCGGAACAGGGGAAAGTCGAGAGGAAGAACACAGTGCCACGAAAGCTTCTCGTCACAAGTGCGTTGCCGTACGCGAACGGGCCGCTGCACCTTGGTCACCTGGCGGGTGCTTACCTTCCGGCGGACATCTACGTGCGCTACCAGCGGCTTCGCAAACAGAATGTGATTTACATCTGCGGATCGGATGAGCACGGCGTGCCGATCACCATCACAGCCGAGCGGGAGGGCGTCAGCCCTCAGGTCATCGTGGATCGTTTTCACGAAATGAACAAGCGGGATTTCGAACGCTTCGGCATCAGCTTCGACAACTACTCGCGCACTTCGCTGCCTTTGCACCACGAAACGTCGCAGGAGTTTTTCCTGGCTCTGTACAACAAAGGGTTACTCGTCGAAAAGACGGTGAAACAGCTGTACTGCCCGAAGTGTAAACGTTTCCTCGCAGACCGCTACGTGGAAGGCACGTGTCCGCACTGTGGGGCGCCTGGTGCCCGCGGCGACCAGTGCGAAAAGTGCGGCAACTGGATCGATCCCCTGACTTTGATTGAACCCAAGTGCATGATCTGCGGAAGCACGCCGGTGGTGCGTGAGACGCGACACTTCTTTTTGCCGCTTGGGCGCTTTCAGGATCAGCTTCGTGCCTGGCTCGACACCAAGACGGATTGGAAAGACAACGTCCGTAACTTTTGCTACGGTTGGTTAGACAAGGGTCTGGAAGACCGGGCGGTAACGCGGGATTTGAACTGGGGTGTACGCGTGCCGCTGAAGGGCTACGAAGACAAGGTGCTGTACGTCTGGTTCGACGCGCCTATCGGGTACATTTCGTCGACCAAAGAGTGGGCGCTGAAAAAAGGGGAGCCGGACCTGTGGCGCGAGTACTGGCAGGCCGAAGACACTGAACTCATCCATTTCATCGGTAAGGACAACATCGTTTTCCACGCCATCGTTTGGCCGGCCATCTTGATGGGAGTGGGTGGCTACATCCTCCCGTCGCAGATTCCGGCGAACGAGTTCCTGAATTTGGAAGGCAGAAAACTGTCCACGAGCAGGAACTACGCAGTGTGGCTGGGTGAGTACTTGGACAAATTTCCGCCGGATCCGCTGCGCTACTGCCTGGCTGTGAATGCCCCTGAGACGAAGGACAGCGATTTCTCTTGGCGGGATTTTCAGGCGCGGAACAACAATGAGCTTGCGGACATCCTTGGCAATTTTGTCCACCGGACCCTTACCTTTGTGCAGCGTTTCTTCAATGGACGTGTGCCGGAACGCGGCGAGTTGGCGGCCGAGGATGAGCAAATGCTTAAGGTGCTCCAGGAGGCCCCGACCAGGATCGGGCGCAATCTGGAGAAGTTTGAGGTTCGTAAAGCCGTGCGGGAGTTCATGGAGGTCGCCAGAGCAGCGAACAGGTACTTCGACAGCCAGGAGCCCTGGAGAACAGCCCGTGAGAATCGGGCTCGCTGCGCGACGACACTGAATGTGTGCGTACAAGCGGTGCGCGCACTGGCCGTGCTGGGGCACCCGTTCATTCCCTTCTCGGCCGCCAAGATGTGGCGGATGCTCGATCTTCCGGGAAGTGTGGAAGACGAAATTTGGGACGAGGCAGGGGCGCTTCCCGTGGAGGCCGGGAAGCCACTCGGGAAAGTGGAGATTCTGTTTCAAAAGATCCCAGATGAAGTGATCGAGCAAGAAGTGGCGAAATTGAGGAAAATCGCAGAGGAGATGGAAGCTGAAAGTAAAGAGACGGCCGCCGGGTTTGTGCCGAAGCCGGTTCAGGAGACCATTTCGTACGAGGATTTCGCAAAAATCGACCTCCGTGTTGCGAAGGTCCTTGAAGCGGAACGTGTGCCCAAAACGGATAAGCTGCTTCGTCTGGTGATCGATTTGGGTACAGAGAAGCGCCAGATCGTGGCGGGGATGGCCGAGTTCTACAAGCCCGAGGAAATGGTGGGTAAGCTTGTGATTGTCGTGGCCAATCTGGCTCCCCGAAAGCTCCGCGGTCTGGAGTCGAAAGGCATGTTGCTGGCGGCCGAGGACGACCAGGGAAATCTGGCCCTCCTGACGGTCGAAAACGACATGCCGCCAGGCGCGAAGATCCGCTGAGGAGACGTTTGGGAGGGAACAGTGAGCGGACAAGCCCTGGTCGACACGCATGCCCACCTGAATTTCGATTCGTTTGATGGGGACCGAGAAAACGTCATTCAACGCGCTCGGGAAGCGGAAATCGGGGCCATCGTGAATGTGGCGATTGATGTGCCCACGAGCGATGCCTCGCTAGCCCTGGCCGAAACTTATCCGGAGATTTGGGCCTCTGTAGGTGTGCATCCCCAGGATGCCCACACGCTGGACGACGCCGGCCGGCAGCGGCTGAGAGAGCTGACGAAGCATCCCAAGGTTGTGGCCGTGGGAGAAGTGGGGCTGGATTTCTACCGCGACTACAACCCGCGCGAGGTGCAGGAGCGGGTGTTTCGTGAGATGCTCGGTCTGGCCCAGGAGGCGGATCTTCCGTTAATCATTCACACGCGAGATTCGATCGAGCGGACACTTGCTCTTCTTGAAGAGAAGCTGGCCGAGGGGCCTTTGCGCGGTGTTTTCCACTGTTTTTCCGGCGACCGGGAAATCGCCGAGCGTGTTTTGGCGCTCGGTTTCTACGTGTCGTTCTGCGGCAACCTGACGTTCAAGAATTCGCGACTCCCTGAGGTCTTAAAAGTAGTCCCTCTGGAAAGGTTGTTGCTGGAAACCGACAGCCCGTTCATGGCCCCGGTTCCGCACCGCGGCAAACGGAACGAACCGGCATTTGTTCGACTGACAGCGCGCAAGATCGCTGAGATCAAAGGGCTACCACTCGAGCAAGTGGTTGCCAGAACAACGGAGAACGCGGTGCAGCTGTTTCGCCTGAAGCTGGTGTCGTGACTTCGTGGGCGCGGAGAAAGCTGGGGCAGCACTTTCTGGTGGACCAGGCCGTGGTTGCGCGCCTGGTTGGGGCGTTGCAGCTGGATCCGCAAACAGACCTGGTCCTTGAAATTGGGCCTGGGAAAGGCGCTCTGACATCGGCGCTGGCGGAACATGCCCGCCGGGTGGTAGCGGTGGAGCTGGATCAACGGCTCGCTGAGGAACTGCGGAAACGGCTCGCGGGAGCTGAAAACGTTACCATTGTGAGAGCAGACTTCCTCCGCGTTGATCTGGCGCTGTACGCAGGGGAGGCGGAGCGAGTGCGGGTCGTGGGCAACATCCCGTACTCGATTACGAACGACATCGTGCTGAAGCTCCTGGACCCGGCGGCGCGTGGTGTGCTGTGGGACGCCACGTTAATGGTGCAGCGTGAGGTAGCCGAGCGCGTTGTGGCTAAGCCTGGCACGAAGACCTACGGGACACTGTCGATCGTTAGCCAGGTTTTTTCGCAGCCCCAAGTGCTCTTTGGGGTGCCGCCGCGGGCTTTTCGACCTCGGCCGCGGGTGTCGTCCGCTGTTGTGCGATGGGCGAGACTGGGAGACCCTCCCTTTGTTGTCCAGGATGAGGCCCTCTTTCGACGCGTTGTGCGGCTGGCTTTCGCCCAGCGTCGGAAAAAACTGCAGAACACGCTGCGGACTTTGGGGAACGACGCACTGGCGAGGTTGGCAAAGACGGGCGTGGATTTGAACCGGCGGCCCGAAGAACTTTCGCCCGGTGAGTGGGTGCATTTGGTCTCGGTTCTCTCGGACTCAGCGGCTGGCGGGACCCAGAGCGCAGGTTAAGTTTTGTACGCGGCGAATGGGCGCGGCGTCCCCCGGAAGGCACGTGGGCTGACGAAGAAAGCCGGCAATTTTCCCTTACGCAGGATTCTTGCAAGTGCACATGGACGAAGCTGACCTACAAGCGATTGTTGACGACGTTTCTTTCTTGATTGACCACCACGAGGAAGCCAAGCTGCGCAACCTCCTGGTCGACATGCATCCGGCGGACATCGCCTACGTGCTGGCGGAGCTCCCGGACGAGAAGAGACGCTACCTGTTTTCTCTGCTCGACGCGGAAAGGGCGTCGGACGTCCTGGTCGAGCTGGACGACTACACGCGCGACAGGCTTCTGGACGAACTCGATCCCTCCCGGATCTCAGAGATCGTGGATGAGATGGACTCGGACGACGCGGCCGACGTCGTCTCCGAGTTGCCCGAAGAAGTGGCGGAGGAGGTTCTCGAGAGCATCGACAAGGAGGACTCCGAAGAAGTTCGGGAACTGCTCCGGCACGAGGAGGACACGGCCGGTGGGTTGATGGCCCTGGAGTACGTGGCGGTGAACGAAAATGCCACGGTGGGCCAGGCCATTCAGGAGATTCGCCGCAAAGCCGAGGAAGTGGGCGAAGCTTTCCACGTCTACGTGGTGGATGACGACGGGCATCTGGTGGGAGTCTTGCCGCTCAAACGCCTGATCTTGAGCGACGAGAACACACGCGTCAAGGAAATCATGGACCACGATGTGGTGAAAGTGGATGTGGAGACGGACCAGGAGGAAGTGGCACGGGTGTTCCAACGCTACAACCTGGTGGCATTGCCGGTGGTGGACTGGAAAGGGCGGCTGGTCGGGCAGATCACCGTCGACGACGTGATGGACATCCTGGAGGAAGAGGCGACGGAGGACATCCACCGGTTGGCGGGTGTCCCGGATGAAGAAGAGCCTCGCGAGACGTCGGTTTTCCGAATCTCGCGCGGTCGATTGCCGTGGCTGGCGTTTGCGTTCATGGGAGAGTTGGGTTCGGCCATGGTGCTGAGCCATTTTCAGGCCAGCATCAGTCAGATTCTTGCTGTGTCGTTCTTTATCCCGATCATCATGGCGCTGGGCGGTGCGTCGGGGAATCAGATCGCGACGGTCGTGGTGCGTGGTCTTGCCACGGGCGAAATCAGTCGCGGCGAGATCGGCCGCAAGGTGTGGCGCGAGCTGAGAGTGGCCTTGGTGAACGGCTTCTTCTGCGGTGCGGCCATCTTCGTTGTGGTGAATGTGTGGCTAAAAGATCCGCAGTTAGGTGCGGTGATCGCAGTCGCCATGGTGGCGGTGATCTTCACGTCGGGCCTGATCGGGACTCTTGTGCCCATTTTGCTTCACCGGCTTGGGTACGACCCGGCCTACGCTACGGCGCCGTTCATCGCCACATCCAACGACGTACTGGGTTTGACCATCTACCTGCTTCTGGTTACGAAGCTCCTGAAGATAAGCTGAAACACGGTTTCTTCGGCGGCCAGGGACATGGCCATTGAAAAGCTTGAGGGCGTGATTCTCCGGGTTCGTCCTCAAGGCGAGACCAGCAAAATCATCACGGCGTTCACGCCCAGGCGCGGCTTACTGAGTCTGATTGCGAAAGGTGCGCGCTCGCCGAAAAGCAAGTTTGGCGGTGGACTGGAGGTCGCGAATCGGGTGCAGGTAGTTTACTACCACCGCGACAGCCGCGATCTTCAAGTCCTCAGCCAGGTGGACATTCTCGAGCGGTTCGAGTACATCCAACGGGAAATCGGTCGGCTGGCCCTTGCGGAAGCGGCCTTTGAGATCCTGCTGCGCACAGAAGCTGGCCAGCAGACGGCCCGGCAGCTCTACAATGTGCTGCTGCAGACCCTGCGCGGGCTCGAACGGGCCCAACGTGGCTTGCGGAATGTTTTCCGTTGCTTTGTGCTGCACTTCCTGGGTGTTTCCGGTGTGGCACCGCAACTGCGTGCCTGCCGACGGTGCGGGCGTACGGAGGTACCAGCGCGGTTGCAATTTGATCTGGAACACGGTGGTTATGTTTGCGACCGGTGTGTACCGGAGGGTAGAAGCGTGATCCCGGCGAACGGCCGGACCTTGGAGTGGGCGCGCTGGCTGGCCCGGGTTTCACCGGAAAAGGCGGCTGTCCCGATTTCCGAGAAGACAGCAGCCGAGCTGGACCGGTGGCTCCAGCTTTACCTGGCCTACCATTTCGAATCGCTGCATGGGCTTCGAAGCCTGGCTTTTTTGAACGGCTTAGGCAGCTCGCTGAGGCGTTGAAGATCGGACGGAGGACCTGTGGCGTGTAGAAGTGAGGCCGTCGGGTTGAGACAAGTGATCACAGGAGGTTGTGGGCGGAGTGGTTGAAGCTGGCGACACGGGTGGAGGAAGCCAACGTCACGAGGCGCGAAGTTGCTGCGCTGAAACGCTGCCGCCCGAAGCGAATCGCAGAAGAGGAATTGGACGAACGCAAAACAGGACAGGGAAGAGCGAATGGCAGGAAAAACAACGACGCTGATGGACAAAATTGTGTCGCTGTGTCGCAGGCGCGGCTTCATCTTTCAGTCGAGCGAGATTTACGGAGGCCTGGACAGCTGCTACGACTACGGACCGCTGGGCGTAGAGCTGAAACGGAACATTAAGGAAGCCTGGTGGAAAGCGATGGTCCGCGATCACGAGAACATCGTCGGTCTGGACGCGGCCATCTTGATGCACCCGAAGGTGTGGGAGGCCTCGGGGCACGTGGAAGGTTTCACGGATCCAATGGTGGACTGCAAGCAGTGCAAGCGGCGTTTCCGGGCCGATGAAATCGAGGGTGACCGCTGCCCGGTTTGCGGCGGGGAACTGACGGAAGTGCGGCAATTCAACCTCATGTTCAAAACACACATGGGGCCAGTGGAGGAGGACGCCAGCGTGGTGTACTTGCGGCCGGAAACTGCGCAGGGCATCTACGTGAATTTTCTGAATGTCCTGAATTCGACGCGTCTCAAGATCCCTTTTGGGATTGCGCAGATTGGCAAGGCGTTTCGGAACGAAATTACGCCCCGGAATTTCATTTTTCGTACACGGGAATTCGAGCAAATGGAGATGCAGTTCTTTGTGAAGCCAGGTACAGATCCGGACTGGTTCGAAGAATGGCGCCAAAAACGGATGCAGTGGTACCTGGACTTGGGAATCCGGAAGGAAAAACTGCGCTTTCATCAGCACGGGGAAGACGAGCTGGCTCACTACGCAGCAGCGGCCTTCGACATCCAGTACGAATTTCCGTTTGGGTGGCGCGAGCTTGAGGGCATTCACAACCGCACGGACTTCGACTTGAAGCGGCACCAGGAGTACTCGGGGAAAGACATGCGGTACTTCGACGACCAGACGCGCGAGCGTTACATCCCGTACATCATCGAGACGTCTGCGGGCGCGGATCGCACAGTGCTGACGGTGCTGACGGACGCCTACGACGAAGAAGATCTGAACGGCGATGTGCGGACGGTGCTACACTTTCACCCGAAGCTTGCTCCAATCAAGGTGGGGATCTTTCCGCTGGTGAAGCGGGATGGCATGCCGGAACTGGCACGCAAGATCGAGGAAGACCTGCGCAAACACTGGATGGTGTTCTACGACGAAGGCGGGGCAATCGGTCGGCGGTACCGCCGACAGGACGAGATCGGGACCCCGTACTGTGTGACGGTGGATTCTCAGACTCTACAGGATCGAACGGTCACTGTGCGCGAGCGGGACTCGATGCAGCAAGAGCGTGTTGGCATCGACCAGCTGGTTGCGTACTTCCGGGAACGGCTTGAGTAGCTCCCCTGTTGCTTGCCCCCGGTTGAGTGCTCTGCGAGGGCGGGAGAGTTCCCCAAGGGCGCTCGCTGCACCGAGATTTCCTTCGATCTTCGGGGGCTTTGGCACGTGGTTTGTACCCTCCTCTGGTGCGTTTTTCCCCGGTTACCCCTTTCGGAACAGGCCGGGAAGCCAAGAAGGCGTCATTTGGTAGGAAGCCAACTGCAGGAGGGGACAATGCGTGTCCGCGCTCTGATGGTTGCTGGTTTGCTCCTGACTCAGGTGAGTGTTGCCAGCGCTCAGGATCAGACCGGGAAAATTGGGGTAGGTGCGTTTGCGAGCGCCGTGAAAATGGTTCTGGGTCAAACGGATCGCTCCACCGTTGACCAGTGGGCGGGGGTAAGCCTGCGGTACGGGTTTACACCAGCCTTATCGCTGCACGCCCGGGCTGGGTACGGCTGGGTGTACGCCCGGGATCCTCACGGCAGCCATTTTGCAGCCGAGGGCCCCTGGAAGACGTTGCTGGTGCCGTTCAGCGTGGAGGGTCAGTACGCCTTTCTGGCCGACCGGTCTTTCCGGCCTTTCGTGTGCTTTGGCCTTGGCGTGACGGACTGGGATGTGCGGAAAATTACCGGCGGCGGTGGAATTTTCGCCACTGGCCGCTCGGTGAATGGAGACGTGCCAAGCGCGACTTTAATCGGTGGCATTGGACTGGAGCTTTTCGCGTCGGAGAACCAGGCATTTCAGGTCGCGCTGCGCTGGAACCATTTGATCAAAGGCGACGAAAGCACGATCGGTGGCTCCCCTCCGGACGACAATCGGGCGATTCTGGAACTGCTTTTCGGTGCAACCGTGTTTTTCGGTGGGCACAAAGACACGGATGGCGACGGCATCGAGGACCGTTACGATCTGGCGCCTGATGAGCCGGAAGACTTCGACGGTTTTGAGGACAGTGACGGTGTGCCTGACCCGGACAACGACCAGGACGGCATCCCCGACCTGAAGGACAAAGCGCCCAATCAACCGGAGGATCGAGACGGTTACCAGGATCTGGATGGTGTTCCAGATCCTGACAACGACGGAGACGGAATCCAGGACGTGAGGGACAAGTGTCCGGACCTGGCGGAGGACTTTGACGGATACCAGGACGACGATGGGTGCCCTGATCTTGACAACGACGACGATGGTATTCAGGACAAGGACGACAAGTGCCCGAACGAGCCGGAGACGTTCAACGGGTACCAGGATGACGACGGTTGTCCCGACGAAAAGCCGGCCCCGAAACCGCTGGAAAAAACCGGCGAGAAGCTCGTCCTGCCGGGCATTCACTTCCGGGTAGGCAGCGCCAAGATCACAGAAGACTCGTACCCGGTACTGGACCAGGTCTACGAAATTCTTCGGGATCACCCGGAAATCGTGGTCGAGATTCGCGGCCACACCGACAACACAGGCTCGTACGATTTCAACATGCGGCTTTCCCAGAAACGCGCGGAGGCTGTGCGTCGGTACCTGATTAGTCGAGGAATCGATCCGGCGCGGCTCCGAGCTGTGGGGTACGGCCCGACGCAGCCGATTGCGACGAACGACACGCCGGAAGGGCGGGCTGCGAATCGGCGGATTGAATTTGTGCGGGTGAAGTAGCGTGCGGGGGCGCATGCCCCCGCCACATCCCTTGGGGGCGCTTCTCAACGCGTGTGCGAGGTTAGTTTGGACGCCAGAGATCGCCGAATCCTGATCATTCACGGGCACTTCTACCAGCCACCACGAGAAAATCCGTGGACGGAGGCCATTGACAGGCAACCGTCGGCGGCGCCCTACCACGACTGGAACGCGCGGGTGAACGCGGAGTGTTACCGGCCCAACTCTGCGGCTCGAATTCTCGAGCGGCGCGGACGAATTCAGAAAATCGTCAACAACTACCGGAAAATCAGCTTCAATTTTGGGCCGACGCTGGCAGCGTGGCTTGCTGACAACGATCCGGAAGTCCTGGAGCGGATCAGAAAAGCAGATGCGGAAAGCCTGACCCAGGCCAAGGGGCACGGCAACGCCCTCGCGCAAGCTTACAACCACATGATTTTGCCGCTGGCCAACGCTCGCGACCGCCGAACGCAGATTCGCTGGGGCATCGCGGATTTCGAGGTCCGATTCGGCCGCACACCAGAGGCCATGTGGCTTCCCGAAACCGCGGTTAACTACCAGGTACTCGCCGATCTGTTTGAACACGGGATGCGATTTGTGATTCTTTCGCCGTACCAGGCGAAAGCTGTGCGGCCCATCCCCGGGCAGGGAGCGTGGACGGACGTTTCCGGGGGAAAGGTTGACACGTCACGCGCGTACCGCTGCTACCTGCGCAAACCGGATGGTAGCCGGGATCCCGAGCGTTACCTCACCGTCTTCTTCTACCACGGCGAACTGTCGCGGCGTGTGAGTTTTGACAACCTGCTTACGAACGCGGCGACGTTTGCAGATGCAATCGAGACTGCCTTTGGGAGTAGCTCTGGCGCGCCGCGACTTGTCTCGATCGTGACCGACGGCGAGACGTACGGGCACCACAAGCCATTCGGCGACATGGCGCTGGCTTACCTTGTGGAGGTCGAGGCGCCCAAGCGCGGCTTCGAAGTGATGAACTTCGCCCGTTTCCTGGAGGAGTTTCCCGCCCAGTGGGAGGCGGAGATTGACGAAGGACCGGACGGCAAAGGGTCTTCGTGGAGCTGCGCGCACGGCGTAGGACGGTGGTTCAGGGACTGTGGTTGTAGCACGGGGGGACAGCCCGGGTGGAATCAGAAGTGGCGCACGCCCCTGAGGCGTGGGCTGGACGCCATTCGGGATCGAATGGCGGAGCTGTACCAAACCCGGGCAAAGGACCTGTTTAAAAATCCCTGGGAAGCCCGGGACGCGTACATCCAGGTGATTCTGGATCGTTCGTCGGCGAGCCTGGAGAAATTCTTCGCAGCTGTGGCCAGTCGAAATCTCAATTTTGAGGAGCGGGTGCGCGCTCTGAAGCTGCTGGAGATGCAGCGTCATGCCATGCTGATGTACACCAGTTGTGGCTGGTTTTTCGCGGACATTTCAGGCATTGAAACGCAGCAGGTTCTTGCCTACGCGGCCAGGGCTCTGGAGCTGGCGGAGGATCTCGGCGGAAAGGGGATTGAAGCGGAATTGGTGGCCGAACTTGAAAAGGCAAAAAGCAATCTGGACGATTTTGGAGACGGTAGGCGAATTTACGAAGAACAGGTGAAGCCCAGAGCCGTTGGTTTCGCCGAAATCGTGCACGACTACGCCGTTCGGGCGTTGGTGGGTGACGGTGTCGCTCCGACGAAGATTTTCCACTTCAACCTGGAAAGCAACGGGACAAAGCGTCGACGGGTGGGTGAAAAGCAGCTCCTGTACGGGAAGGCGAAGGTTCGGTCCGGAGTAACGCAGGAGCAAGAGACGCTCCATTTTGCAGCTCTCCACCGGGCCGGGATCGATTTTCGAACCTACGCGCACACAGCCTGGCCAGATGACCTCTGGGCGCAGAAAGCGAACGTTCTGGAAGGTCTGACGGGGCAGGAACAGGATTTGCTTGCTCTTCTCCACGATCTCTTCGAGACGCGCGGGCTGAGGCTGCGCGACCTGCCGTACGACGAACGACGGGCCGTGGCTGACCGTGTGGTGGAGGACAGGCGCCGTGAATTGGCCGGGATCCTTGAGCACGTGTTCGACGACAACCGTGAACTGATTTTCGATCTGGCCGAATGCCGTGGTGAACTGCCGGAAGAGTTGGCGGTTGCGGCAAGGGTTGCTCTTTCCGAAAAACTGCGCCGTGAGTTCGGGAAGGCGATTGAGCATCCGGAGTTGCACTACTACGAGCCAGCCCTGGACCTGGCCTACCAGGCACAAAAGCTGGGTGTTGCCCTCCAGCTGGACGCTGTGTCCGGGCGGGCTGGGAAGAAGCTTGCGGAGTTGATGGAGTCGATCGCGGAAAATCCGAGATCCGCAACATGCCTGCACGCAATTCGCTTGCTTGAGGTCTCGCGGCGCCTTGGGCTCGCTGTGGGGGAAAATCGCTTGCAAGACCGCTACTGGAAGCTCCTGCAGGAGACTATTCCGAAACTGGTGGAAGGAGTTGTTCAGAGCGGACGGCCGGACAGCCGCTACGTTCTGGTTGCGAGCCTGCTTCAGCTGGGATACCAGTTGAATTTTGACGTCGATCCCCTCAAAAGCAAGCTACGACCGTTTGAAGAACTTCTGAGCCAGAGGCCCGAGTACTGGCCGTAGGGTTCTTCCTTGCGGAGGTAGTTGATTTTCCCTTCGAGCGAGATCTGCGCTTCCTCCCCGCCGGGAGCTGGTGCCAATGGGCAAACATGAGCCGAATGGGAGAGAAATGCCGGACCCGTTGCGTCCCGCTAAGCGGAGACCACAGGTGCGTTGCAGCCGATGGAGGCCGGCAGCGAATTCTCGGCCAGCACCCAAGACGCCAAAAAAAGGTTGAAATTCGCCAGGAATTTGTTAGATTTGAAGGTGTAAGTGGAGAAGTTGATCCCTTTTTCAAGAGAGTCACACGATCGAGGTGAGTTGGTGAGTCAGCGACTGTTCGACACCCGTTCCAACGGTTGGTGGTGGCGTTTGCCATGGGTGGGACGGGTACGCTCGGACAGTAGCTGACGTGCAGCACATACGACGGAGACAAAAGGCCACGGGCGTACCCCCGTGGCCTTTTTTGTTTCTGTGGAGGGTAGGAGGATGGACACAATCTTGCCGGATTTCAGCACGTTTGAGCGACACCACGGGCAGGGCCTGTGCGTGCCGGTGGCGCGCAGGGTTCTCGCCGACACCGAAACCCCGATGTCCGCCTACCTGAAGATCCGTCGAGCCTCGGGGCGGTCTTTCCTGCTGGAGAGCGTGGAGGGCGGAAAACACGTCGGACGCTATTCCTTCCTCGGGGCTCGGCCGTTCCTC
>CAZXXS010000108.1:0-44197 GCA_964644845.1 uncultured Cytophagia bacterium
CTCCAAAATTGAAGAGGAGTTCTCACGAATTCGCGGCGTACGCAAAGTCATCAACAACCTGCGCATCGAGCCGTACTTCTAAGAGCAATTCTGATCACGGTCGCGTCTTCATTGAACATCCCCAAGCAGGGCCCCCGGCGGGGGGAGACTACCTTCCCCCGCCGGGTTTTGCACGGCACAAAGTACAGTGAGCGACTGGTTGATGTGGAGGTCAGTTGCGTGAGGAATTGGTGGGAGAATCGCTGGCTCCGGTCACGGCACGTCCAACCGAGGCATTTCCCTTCGCCATGAGTCACTCGACGGAGCAACATGTAGAGCAAAGGGGGGAGCAGTTCCAGCAGGGACACAGAAGACCGGGACTTACACGGAAGACGGTCCGATTTCGCTATCGGCGGCTTCAGAGCAGCACCCGCCACAGGAAACCATGCGAACACCGCAGTTGTGCCCCCTTTACGCAGCAGCACAGCCAGAAAACGTGGCGGGAGGTCGTCACGCCACCAGCTTTACTTACGGCGGAGACTCACCTCCACCCACTCACCCTGGTTTTCGTAAGTCAGGTAAGTCAAAGCACGAGACTCGTCGCGGTAGAGGACAATGTCGATCGGCTGTGCCGTGGAAACCAGTCTGGCCGAAGCGCTCCTGTAGTTGGTAGGCAGACGAAGCACCGTTTTGCAGAGCACACCTTGCGGTCCTCGACTCAGGAAGCGCACCCCGGAATGCCCCACGGAGAAGTCCTTCACACGAGAAGCGGAAACCAAAATTTGCGGTCGGCTGCCGACACGCGACACATCCAGTGCGAAGACGACTTTCCCCGGCGTCAGTACCAGTTTCTCCCGAACGGGCACACGACCGTCGAGAAGATCCAGGAATCCACCGTGCCAAACCTTCGGCGTGCGTAACAGCGCATCGTGAGGCGAAGCAGCAATCAGGTACACGCCACGTCGCAAAGCCAGGTAACCCTTGCGGTCGATCTTGCAACCCGCGACCTGCTGGCACAGCAGCGAGACGTGTTTCAACACAAGCTCGCCGCCATCCGCACGCCGAGAAAGCGCAGCTGGGCTCATTTCCCGTACGCTCACCCAGCCCTTGCCTACCTGCTGCGGCTCCACTGTAGGCTTCAGATCCAGTTCCGTAAGCAAGGCCCGTGCCGGGGTACTGGCTCCCTCTCTCCTCCACCAAGAATCAGCGTTGTCGAAAGGATCCGGCGGTGTGACGTACAGAAGAAGAGCACCACCCTCACGCACCCACTGCACGAGGGCTGTAACAGCATCCTTCTCAAAAGGTTTGAAAGCCTCAAATGACAAGACAAGACACTTGAACCGCGACAGGTACCCCGGATCAGCAAAACGTTCCAGCATGGCCACCTGCACCGGCACACCCGCGTCTAACAGTGGGAGAGCCAATCCGTAGAAGGATTCCATTTGCGGCGACCAAGGGCTGCCACGTTCGAGCATCGCGGCGTCGCTGAAAACAACACCCACACCAGACGGCCCACTTTGCCAGTGTACAGCTTCCGGAGGGACGGCCTCCATCCGCCGAAGCGCATCGGCAACCACCAGAAGCTCAGTTGCGTACTCCCGTGGAATGGGTTGTTTAGCGCCACCGGGTAGTCCTGCCAGTTTGCGGTTCCTGTACCTGTAAATTTCCCCCTCCAGATTCGGCGATCCCGCCCTGCGAATGACCGCAGCAACGGAATCCGGGTAAAGAGCCAGGTAACGACGCCAGCTTGCCACTGAATCCGCCGGCACGGTTTTCCGGACGTCCGCAATTTCCTTCCGCGCTTTCGCGAGGATCCGCAGAAATTCCTCCGCCGTAAGCTTGAGAGCCTGCCGCGCGTACTCCCGTTCCAGAACGCGGTCGGGCCAGGGCATGATCTCGTAGCCTCTCACTTCGGGGTGAAGCAACGCGGCCACCAGTGTTTCTTGATAGTTGCGCCTGTAATCCCCCCAGTCGTGGCCCGGATCGTCCTCCACAGGATCCGCCAGGAACCACAAACTTCTACCGGTACCGACCACCATGTTTTTGACACTGCTGTACTCCAGAAAAGCCAGGTCAAACACGCGTTCGCGCCGCAAACCTCGGTACGTCACCGGTGTACGAGCTGTACCCGTCCAGACCTGGGCAACGACGCCATCACAGGTCGACAAACGTAGGTACTGCGTCTCCGGACTCACGATGCCCCAGTGTGCGTAGTTCAAAGGGCTGTGAGTAGCCACAATCCGCCTGACCTGCCCACCGTGATCCTTGACGTAGTCTCTGATGTCTTCGAACAACACACGGACAATCTTCAGGTAGAGTTTCTGCTTCAACCGAGCAGCATCCAGCCAGGTCTGCGGCGAGGAAGCGGGGTCTTGCCACGGCCGCCCGTACACCTCCTCCCAGGCCTTTTTGAAAGCAGGAGAGTAACCGGCCCGTGCCCAAAATTCCGGTTCTTCCAGACACACGCCCTCGGCACCAGCGTCGACGGCTGCGCGCACGTTAACCCGGAGGAACTCCGTGAAAGCTGGAGTGGGTACCATGTAGAACACGTCCCCACGGGAGCTGTGGGCAAGCCGCTCGCCCTGGCGATCGACCTGGATGTCCCCCCAGTGCCTGTGCCCGTCGTGATTGCCGTCAACCCTGTACCAGTCACCACGCACAAAATGATCTCGATCACCCCGTCCCACAGCAAGCATGGTGTACGTACGGTACCCCTGTGCCTGCCAGGACACGAATCGCGGACGGTACCCGGTAGTGTCCGTGCCCATGTAAACCATGGCCACGTCGGCCTGCAGATCAAGAGTTGGCCGCCAGGCCGGGGCCACCTGAAAGCTTGTACGCTCACCCGGTGGCACAGGGATCTGCCCGAGAGGTTCCGCCGGTTTTCTCTCGCACGACGAGAAAAACATCCCAGCAGAAAGTACAGTCATCAGCACGACAACCGCAGGCCACCAGACACACTGGTTCCACACTGGCCGGTCGTACCCAAGAGCTGCTCTCCAGTCTCCTGTCCAGTCCCTCGTTCTCCTTCGGAATCGGACTCCCTTTGCCCATTCCAGCATCTTTCTGCCAGACTTCACGACCCCTCCCGTTCCAACTCGAGGTCCGTCTTCTCGGGTTCATTCGGACGGTATCCCATCAGGTCAAGGCACACGTGCCGAAACCCAGCACTTTGAATCCTCCGGGCAACTTCTCGACGAAAGTTGGCCTCGGCAAACCGGGCAAACACTTTTACCTCCACTTCCAAGCGAGCAAGCTCGCCGTGGTCTCTCACCCGAAACACACCTGGCAGTAAGTCCGCCACTGCCGTTTCAGCGCGCTCGATTCTGCGAAGGCGCTCCACCGTAATCTCTTGGTTGAAAGGAATCCGCGTCGCCAAACAAGCATTCGACGGTTTACTCCAGGTTGACAAACCAAGAGTCCGCGAAAGCTCGCGGATTTCGCTCTTCGTCAGACCCACCTCCGCCAGCGGACTCCGAATGCCCAACTCCTTCAGAGCCTTCCGCCCCGGGCGCACCTGACGCAGGTCGTCGGCGTTCGTGCCGTCTGCAACCCAGCGAATCCCTTCCTTCTCCGCCGCTTCCTTTACCGCCCCAAACAGAAAGCGTTTGCAGTGGTAGCAGCGGTCCGGCGGGTTCTTCCGAAATCCTTCAACCCACAACGGATCCAGCTGCAAGATCCGCAGGCGCGCTCCCAGACGCCCGGCCAATTGCTGAGCTTCCTGAATCTCCCAACGCGGCATCATGGGCGCGTCGATCAAAATCGCCAAAGCCCTGTCGCCAAGCTCTTGCACAGCCACTGCCAGCAGAAACGTGCTGTCGACCCCGCCGCTGAACCCCACTACCACCGCGCCCATCTCGCGCAGCACACGCCGGAGCGCTTCCAATTTGGCCCTTGCCGAAGCGACCGAGAACTGGCCCACCTCTTTTGCCCGTTTTGTCACTTCAACCGCGTGATCTTGCCACCGATGAACTGGAGAATGTTCACCTCCAGATTCACCCTGTGGCCTCCCTTGAACGTCGTTTCTCCCCGGATTCCCGGCACGTGCTCCATCTGTTCGAGACGGTCTTTCAGTTCGTCCCGGGTGGAGGCCCCTTCTCGAATGGCTTTCAAAAAGAGATTCATGGCATCGTAGCCGTACGCAGCCCACCGATCGGGACTGGCGTGCATCACCACACGGAAATCGTCCCGGAACTTCAGAAAGACCGGGTCGGTCTCGTCCAGAAACCAGTCCGACACAAATACCAGGCCGTCGACGTAGCGCTTGTTCTTCCGCAATTCTTCCGGAGCGTACCAGTACGCGCCGCCCAGCGGATGTGCACGAATGTTGTAGTAGGCAAACTGGGAAGCGACGTAGGGAATATCCTCGGTGTAGACCGGAAAAAACATCGCGTCGATGCCCAGTACCGGCACGTCTTCGTCGTCCACAAGGTTGGTTGGGTCACCGGGGTTGGCCTTAGCCTTCAGCGAGTCGTTCAACGCTTTCCACACGGCTTCGACTTCTTCTTTGGGCACAACGACCAACGTCGTGTCGGCGGCCTTCAAGGTGTCCGCGATGAACCGCAAGAAGCCCAACCTGCGAATCACCTTGAACTGGCGGCTAAGGTCCTGTGCGCTGTCGTAGTACCAGGCCTGGGCTACGATGCTGCCGCCCAGTTCGTCCACACGTTCTGTGAACGCGTCCGTGATCTGTCTGCCGTACTCGTCGGCAGGGGCAAGGGTAGCGAAGGTTCGGTGGCCAAGCTCGTTGTACGCGTAGTCCGCCAGAACCTGACCACGACGCTCCAGATCGGCATTCAGCTGGAAAACGTAGTTGCCGACCGAAGCAACACCTGTGAGACTGCTCGCAGGTACAAGGAGAGGCAAATGGTGCGCAGAGGTGATGGCCCCAATCGCGATGCTCTTGTCGCCCTCCAGCTCACCAATGACACCCACGATTCGGTCGTCCACCACCATGTCCTGCGCAGCCTGAATGGCTCGAAGTAAGCTGCTCTCGGAATCACGAACCACCAGATCAAGCCGAAGTCCCTCAGGCTTGTTCCGCTTGAGAGCAAACTCGATTCCGCGCAAAAGGCTCTTACCCTGTTCCGCGTAGTAACCGCTCAGTGGCAGGATCACGCCAATTCGCAAATTGCCGCGCTGAAGCTGGCGTGCAATGGCTACCAGTTCCTCCGCCCGCCTTCGCACGCGCTGGACCTCGGTGTTCCCTGCCAGATCCTGCCCCCGGCGAATCACCTCGGAGAGGGCACCGTGTTGCAGCGCCACTTCCACTTCGGCCAATTCCAGGTAGGAAGCAGCCCGATCATCGCGGATGCGACGCAAAATCTTTTGCAACACCGACGGTTCCAGCTGCCCGACCAGGCCAACGAGTGTTCGGAACGCCGCTCGCTGCAGAACCGAATCCTTTGCGGTTGCCGCTGTTTCTGCCAGAATCGGCACTGCCTCGCGGTTGCGCCCCTTCTTGACGTAGCAACCAGCAACAATGTAGCGCGCGTAAGGCACGTACCGACTTTCAGGAAAGGTTTTGAGGAGACTCTGGGCCGCGCGAACAGCATCGTCGCATCGGTTCAGGCGGTAGTAGGCTTTGGCCAGAAGTACAAGAGAAACCGACGACCGCTGGTGCAGAGGTCTCGTCGCGGCTAACTCGCCCAGAATCTGGGCCGCCTGTTCGACTTGCCCATTCTTGAAGAGCTCGACAGCCTTCTTGAACTGCGCCTCAGCTGTGGGGTTGTACTGAACCGCAGACTGGGCTCGAGCCGTGAGTCCCAAGCCCAGGCTCAGGACCAGCACCCAAACGCCCACTCGCAAGCTACGTTTCAAAGTGCACTCTCCCTTGGTTCTTCACCTTTGCCAGCGAGTCTCTCCGCTGCTCTTTCGTCTCCGACCAGTCGCTCAGCGAGAACACCGCCCCACAGTCAGAACGGCTACGACGGCGACCTGCGTGCATGCTCGCCACGCCACCGCTTTCCGACAACCCTGCGGACCTGCAGCCGTTACTCACCGACCATGCCTTGCAGAACTGTCCTCCAATCGTCCAGCCTCGTCGAGCCTGGACACACCTACTCCACCGTCACACTCTTGGCCAAATTCCGAGGCTGATCTACGTTGCAACCGCGCAGCACCGCCACGTGGTACGCCAGCAGCTGCAGCGGCACAATCGAGACCACCGGGTTCAAGTAGGGCGGTGTTTCCGGAACGTAGAGAACGTGATCCACGTAACGGCGAATCTCCGTGTCACCCTCCGTAGCCACAGCAATCACACGCCCCCGACGCGCCTTAACTTCCTGGATGTTGCTCAGGATCTTGTCGTACGTAGCATCGTGCGTCGCGATGAACACTACCGGCATGTTCTCGTCGATCAGGGCGATGGGCCCGTGTTTCATCTCAGCAGCCGGGTACCCTTCAGCGTGGATGTAGCTGATTTCCTTCAGCTTCAGCGCTCCTTCCAGGGCTACAGGGAAGTTGTAGCCGCGACCGAGGTAGAGAAAATTGTGAGCGTCTTTGTACTGCTCAGCGATCTCCCGCACTGCAGCACTGGTCTGCAATGCCGCTTCCACTTTGTCGGGCAGAGCTTGGAGTTCAGCTACCATTTCGCGCCCCTGCGCCGCCGACAGGCTCCGCATCCGACTAAGCAAGAGAGTAAGCAGCGTCAACACGGTCACCTGACTGGTAAACGCTTTGGTGGAAGCCACGCCGATTTCCGGTCCGGCATGCAGGTAAATGCCAGCATCGGTTTCGCGTGCGATGGACGATCCAACCACGTTGCAGATGCCAAAGACCTTTGCTCCCTTACGCTTGGCCTCCCGCACAGCAGCCAAGGTGTCGGCCGTTTCGCCGCTTTGGCTGATCACGATCACCACCGTGTCCCGGTCAATTACCGGGTCACGGTAGCGAAACTCGGAGGCGTACTCCACCTCAACCGGCGTTCGCACAAACTCTTCAATCAAGTACTCGCCAATCAAGGCTGCGTGCCAAGAAGTGCCGCATGCCGTAAGCAAAATGCGCCTTGCGTACAGCAGCGAAGGAATCTCGTGCTGAATCCCGCCGAGCTTCGCTGTACCTTCCTCCGGAAGCAGTCGACCGCGCATCGAGTCGCGAATCGTTTGCGGCTGTTCCATGATCTCCTTGAGCATGTAATGCTCGTAGCCGCCTTTCTCGATGCGCCCGAGGTCGAAAGCCAGACGCTCAACCTTCTTTTCTACCTGCTCATCCCGAAAGGTCTTGATCAAAATCCCGTCGCGTCGGATGACCGCCACTTCATCGTCATCCAGGTAAGTTACGTCGCGCGTGTACGGCACTAAGGCTGTTGGATCGGAAGCGACGAAGTACTCGCCCTTCCCGAGTCCGATCACGAGCGGACTGCCACGACGTGCGGCCAGCAGCACGTCCGGCTCCCGACGCGACACTACCGCGAGGCCGAATGTTCCCTCCACCTGCAACAGCGCTGCTCGCAACGCCTGCTCCAGCGAACCGTTGTTCCGGTAGTGCTCTTCGATCAGGTGTGCCAGCACCTCGGTGTCCGTCTCGGTCGCGAAGCGGTGCCCTTTAGTTACCAGCTCGGCCTTCAGCGCAGCGTAGTTCTCCACGATGCCGTTGTGAATGACAGCCAGCTCACCCTTGCAGTCCACGTGCGGGTGCGCGTTCAGGTCATTCGGCTCGCCGTGGGTTGCCCACCGTGTGTGTCCGATTCCCAGAGTGCCCTGCAGATCACGGTCGGCCACGTACGCCGCCAAATCAGCAATCTTACCCGCCTTCTTCTCCACGAGGATGCGGTCACCGGCCACAACAGCCAGCCCCGCCGAATCGTAGCCACGGTATTCCAGCCTTCGAAGGCCGTCGAGCAGAATGGGTACGGCCTCACGCGTCCCGATGTACCCCACGATTCCGCACATGTGGTACCTCCTGGTTTACCCCCGTCGCAGCGGTTGGCAGTCGGCAGGTAGCGGCCGGGAGGGCAGGGAGAAGGTTCGCTACTGTGAGCGACGGCCACAAGGGGCACCGGACAGACTGTCTGGTCACTCCCACTCAATGGTGCTGGGCGGCTTAGAGCTGATGTCGTACGCCACGCGGTTCACACCAGCGACTTCGTTGATGATCCGGTTCGAAACACGCGCCAGAAAGTCATGCGGCAGCTGGGCCCAATCCGCCGTCATGCCGTCCTGACTGGTAACGGCTCGCAGAACCACAGCATTCTCGTAAGTACGCTCGTCGCCCATCACGCCCACCGACTTCACAGGCAGCAGCACAGCAAAGGCCTGCCACACTCGGTCGTACAACCCCGCCTGCCTCAGCTCGTCGATGAAAATCTTGTCCGCTTTCTGAAGAACAGCAACGCGTTCCGGCGTAACCTCGCCGAGGATTCGCACAGCCAGCCCCGGTCCAGGGAACGGGTGCCTGCCAATCAGCCAGTCCGGCAGACCGAGTTCACGCCCCACTTTGCGCACTTCGTCCTTGAACAGCTCCCGCAACGGCTCGATCAGTTCAAACCCCATTTTCTCGGGCAAACCGCCAACATTGTGGTGGGTCTTGATCGTTGCACTCGGACCTCGGGTAGAAACGCTCTCAATCACGTCCGGGTAAAGCGTGCCCTGCACGAGGAAACGAATCTGCCCCAGTTTCCTCGCCTCCTCCTCGAACACGCGAATGAAGGTCTCGCCGATGATCTTACGCTTGCGTTCCGGGTCAGTAACACCTCGCAAGGCGTCCAGAAAACGCCTACGGGCATCCACAAAGCGGAAATCGAAGTCGAAGTCCCCCTCAAAGACCTTGCGGACCTCCTCCGCTTCTCCCGCGCGCAGCAGACCCGTATCTACAAAAACCGCTGTCAGGTTTCGACCCACAGCTCGAGAAACAAGCACAGCCGCAACCGACGAATCCACGCCGCCGCTGAGCGCGCACAACACGCGTTCACCGCCAACTCTGGAGCGAATTGCTTCCACCGCGGTCTCAATAAACGAACGCGGATTCCACAATCCGCGACAACCGCAGATGCGAAATGCGAAGTTCTTGAGGATTTCGGCCCCGAGAGGGGTGTGCACCACTTCCGGGTGAAACTGGACGCCGAAAATCCGTTTCTCAGTGTGCTCAACACTCGCCACAGGCGAGTTGTCTGTGCGGGCCACAACCCGAAAGCCCGCGGGCAGTTGCTCCACACGATCGCCGTGACTCATCCAGACGGTCAACTCACGGGGCAGTCCTGCGAAGAGCGGGCTGTCGGCGTCCACTCGCAGCTCCGCACGTCCGTACTCGCGGCGGGTCGCTTTTTCCACTTTCCCACCCAGCAAGTGGGTAATCAGCTGAAGCCCGTAGCAAATTCCGAGCACCGGCACACCGAGTTCCAGAACGCCAGGGTCGGGGATTGGGGCTTCGGGTTCGTAGACGCTCGCTGGCCCGCCAGACAAAACGATGCCCCTCGGGTGGAGCTTCCGGACCTCGTCAAGGGGTGTGTCGTAAGGACGAATTTCGGAGTACACCCCAAGCTCTCGAATGCGACGAGCGATGAGCTGCGTGTACTGCGAACCGAAATCGAGAACAAGAATGGTTTCTTCGTGCGTCATTCGATCACCCGGTCAGGTGCCACTTCTCCAACTCCGGCAGGAAAGCGTAGTTCGTCAGATCGAAATGGATCGGGGTCACGGAAACGTAGCCAGCCTTCACCGCGTAGTCATCTACGGTCTCATCAGGAGGGATTCCCACTTTCTCCCCCGCAAGCCAGTAGTAGGTCCGATTCCGCGGGTCCTTGCGAATCTCGTACCGTTCTTCGTAAACTGCTCTGCTCTGCTTCGTGACGCGAACACCGCGGATTTCTTCTTCCGGTAGTGGCGGCACGTTCACATTCAAGAAGACGCCCCTTGGCAGTCCCTTGTGCAAGATTTCCTCCGCGAGCTGCCGGGCAAATTTGGCCGCGTAGGCAAAATCCTTTTTCTCGAATGTGGCAAGAGAAATGGCAAACGACGGCACGCCAAGGATTGCCCCTTCTGTGGCTGCGGAAACGGTCCCACTGTAGATGATGTCGATGCCCGTGTTGGCGCCGTGATTGATGCCCGAGACTACCAGATCCCACTTGCGCTTCCCGTTTAGCAAGGCCCAGTACGCCACCTTGACGCAGTCGGCCGGTGTGCCTTTGACCGCGTAGCCGAAAAAACTCCCGTTCTTCTCGAAACTCCACACCCGCAGCGGGTCCGAGAGTGTGATGGCATGACCCACGGCGCTCATCTCTGTAGCGGGTGCCACAACCATGATCTCACCCAGATCCGCCAGAGCGTCCCGCAACGCCTGAAGCCCCCGAGCTGTGATGCCGTCGTCGTTGGTAACCAGAATGTGGTAACGCTTTTTCGATCGCAACCCTTTACTACCCCTGTTGTACTGAAGTAACGTGAGTTCGCGTTGTGAGGTCAGCTCCACCGTTTCGGTGCGGCCTTGCCCCCGGAGCACAAACTGTCAACCTTCGCCTCGATCGTGGACCAGTAAACACGGCCAATTTGCAGACCCCGCGCGGGGTGTTCAGACACCCTCAACGGTCACGCACAGCGCAAGTCCGCTGCTCGCGCTTCAGGCAGAAAAACAGCGGGCTCTGCTTCCCAGCTCATCAGCCGGAGCGCGAATCAATCAGGCCGAAACCGAAAAAGCGCAGGACCTGAGCCAGACGCGCCTTCAGCTCCCGCCGGGAGACGACAGCGTCGACGAAGCCGTGCTTGAGCAAAAACTCGGAGCGTTGAAAACCTTCCGGCAATTCCTGGCGGATCGTTTGCTGAATCACCCTGGGGCCTGCAAAACCAATCAGAGCCCCCGGTTCCGCCAGAATCACGTCGCCAAGCATTGAGTAACTTGCGGTCACGCCTCCAGTTGTCGGATGTGTGAGGATTGAAATGTACGGGAGACGGGCTTGTTCCAGTCTGGTCAGGCGAGCGGAGGTCTTAGCCATTTGCATGAGCGACAGCGCGCCCTCCATCATCCGCGCACCACCAGATGCGGAAACCACAACCAGCGGCACGTGCAGCTCCAGCGCCTTGTCTGCTGCCCGCGCCACCTTCTCACCGACCACGGAACCCATGCTGCCACCGATGAAAGCGAAATCCATCACAGCCAGAACGGTTGGGATCGATTCCACCCTGGCCGTGCCCGTTACCACAGCTTCGTTCAGGCCGGTCTTTTTCTTGGCGTCCTTCAGGCGGTCGCTGTAGCGTTTGCTGTCCTTGAACCCCAGGGGGTCTACAGACTCGATGTGGGCGTTGAACTCCTCGAAGGAGCCTTCGTCCGCCAGAAGCTGGATGTAGTCGTGCGCGCGAATCCTGAAGTGGAACTCGCAATTTGGGCACACGAACTGGTTTCGTTCCAGCTCGCGCCGGTAGATGATCTCACCACACTTTTCGCACTTCAACCAGAGCCCATCCGGCAGGTCTTTTTTCTGCTGGGGTGTCAACCCCTTGTTCGCTCGACGAAACCAGGCCATCGAATGCTCGCTCTCCCAGTCGAACCACAGTTACAGTTCCTTAGCCATCACGAGTGCGTCCTCTCGTGGTTTCTCGTAGTACCCCCGTCGCACACCGACCGTTCGAAAACCCAGCTTTTGGTACAGAGCAATCGCTGGCGTGTTACTGGCTCTCACCTCAAGCTGAGCGTACGTGCATCCACGATGCCGAGCCAGGTGCATCAGATGCTCGATCGTTGCCCTGCCGACACCGCGACGCCGAAACTTCGGAACGACCGCGATGTTGGCAATGTGCAGCTCGTCTGCCACAATCCACGCAACCGCGTACCCCGCAAATTGCCCTCCCCATTCCATCACAAGTGCTACCGAAACGTCGGTGTTGGTAATTTCCGCGACGAAGTGTTGCGGGGCCCAGGGATTTGGAAAGAGCCGCCGCTCCCACGCAACCACTGTGGGCACGTCCTCCAAAGTCATTCGCCGGAAGCTTGGCCGCTCTCGTCCAGCTTCGCTCCCTTCCCGACTCGTTGAGCGGTTTTCCACGTCAACGCTCTGGGCCACCGGATCCCCCAAGCAAGTTGTCCTTCGGAAGCTTGGCGACGAACTCTTGCAGGTAAAAAGGTTCAGCGCTTTCCAGGTCAGCCCATTTCCCTTGCGCAGCCAGCCGCGCGCCCAAAACCGCCACGTGACTCGCCCTTGCCTTTCCCGATCCCGCAGGCCAGACAGACGCGCCAGCGCTTTGCAAAGCGTTCACCACGGACTCAGGGAGAAGGTCCGTCTGTCCTACCACAATGTCCACACCGCGGCAACACTCGGTTAGCGCGTCCTCCGACACCACTTCGGGTGCGCCCAGTTCCTGCAATTCACCGTTCTCGGCGCGGTAGCGAGCTGCGTAGAACTCGCCCCTGCGAGATCGCAAGAGCGAGCAAATGGTCCCGCCGCAACTGACGGCGTTTAAGGCAAGCGCCTCGAGGGTTGGCGCCGTTACCAGACGGGCTTGATGTGGCAGAGCAAAACCTTTCGCGAAGGCGAGACCGATTCTAAGCCCGGTAAACGACCCTGGCCCAGACGAAACGGCAACCACCTCGATTTCCGCTGGTCTTAGCCCGGCGGTCTCAAGGAGCCACTGCACCACTACAGCGAGACGTTCGGCGTGGATTCGCCCCAGGTCCAGATTTACCTCGGCCAGCACACGTTCGTCTTCGGCCAGAGCAGCCCCACACACCGGTGTTGCCGTTTCGATCGCGAGCACCTTCATTCGGCGTCTCCGCCCGCTTCCCAGTGCACGAGGATCTCGCGTTCGTTCTCTCGACCGGGTTCGAAAAAAGCTCTCAGACGAATCTCTACGCGCTCTGGTGGCAGCAAGGCCCGCACCCTTTCGGCCCACTCGATCAGGCTCACACCTTCGCCGTAGAAGTACTCGTCGAGCCCCAGAGCAGCCGCCTGCCCGACGTGGTCAAGCCGGTAGAAATCAAAATGGTAAACAGGCACGCGCCCGCGGTACTCGTTGATGATCGTGAAACTCGGGCTCGTCACGTAGTCCGTCACCCCAAGCCCCGACGCGACTCCCTGAACAAGCCGTGTCTTTCCTGTTCCGAGCTCGCCGAACAGCGCCACCACATCCCCCGGCCGAAGGATCTGCGCCAGATCCCGTCCGAAGCTCACGGTGTCGGTCTCAGAAAAGGTGCGCAACCGCAAGTCGTTGCCGCGCGCCAGTACACCCTCTTCCAGCCTGTACACACGTCCCCCCTACCCCTTCGGCTCCAGCACGAGAACGGGCAGAATCATTTCCTCGAGCGAAACCCCGCCGTGCTGAAAGCTGTCGCGGTACTGCGCGAGGTAGTGGTGGTAATTCGTCGGGTAAACAAAGTAGTAGTCTTCTTTGGCAATCAGGTAGTTGGCATTCACACCGCGCGCAGGCAGCTTGTAACGGCTGGGATCCCGCACGATGATTGCGTGCTTGGGGTTCACCTTGAGGTTGCGCCCGTATTTGTAGCGCAGGTTGGTGGAAGTCTCGCGGTCGCCGATGACCTGCGTGCCCCGCATGCCTCGCACGCTACCGTGGTCGCTGGTCATCACCACGTGGTAGCCGAGATCAGCCGCGGTGCGCAGCACGCGCAGCAGGTAGGAGTGCTCAAACCAGCTCCTGGTCAGTGAGCGGAACGCGGCTTCGTCCGGAGCGATTTGCTTCAGCACGTCAAGGTTGCTGCGCCGGTGCACAAGGATGTCTACGAAATTCAGCACAATGGCGACGAGCCGCGAGTCGCTAACGCTGCCGAAGTCGCGCTCGAGCCTCTTGGCCTCCTCGGCGTCGACCACC
The DNA here is from genome assembly GCA_964644845.1 of uncultured Cytophagia bacterium. Lineage (GTDB taxonomy): Bacteria > Zhuqueibacterota > Zhuqueibacteria > Oleimicrobiales > Geothermoviventaceae > Geothermovivens. The sequence continues at coordinate 13,728 of CAZXXS010000108.1, forward strand.
TTGACGTACTTCACCGGCCCGTGCAGGTCGAGCTCGTGGCGCTGCACCTGGCGTTCCAGGAGCTCGGGTTCGTAGCGGTTGCGGCTCAACTCGTCGTCCGGTCCTTTGCGCCACAGCTCGGGGTAAAGGCGCTCGACGTCCACCGGGTAGAGGCCGGCGAAAATCGCGTTGCGCGAGAAAGGCGTTGCCGTCGGGAGAATGCTGTAGTAGTAGTGCCGCGTCACCCGGAAGCGCGGGTAAAGCAGGTCCTCGAAGCTGAACCACTGGTCCAGACGCACGTTGTCGATCACCACAAACAGCACCTTTTCGCCGGCTCGAAGCAGAGGCAGGATGTGACGCGCAAAGACGTCCGGCGAAAGGGGCGGTCGTTCGTCCGTCTTGTCCCAGATCCAGTGCTCGTAGTTGCTTTCGACGAAGCGGCCGAAGGCGGCGTTGCATTCCCGTCGCTGCTCAAGCAGGATCTCGCGCAAGCCGATGTCTGGATGCTCATCCATCTGGATTTCCCATTCGGCAAGGCGCACGGCCAGATCAATCCAGTCCCGCCAATCCAAGGGTTGAGCGAGGGCCGCTGAGATCTTCGCGAACTCCTCCGTGTAGCGCCGCGAAATCCGCTCGCGCTCGATGCGGTGACGTTCCAGCACCCGCTTCAGCGTCATGATGATCTGGCTCGGGTTGACAGGCTTGGTGAGGTAGTCGTCGATCTTGCTGCCAATGGCTTCCTCCATCAACGACTCCTCTTCGCTCTTCGTCACCATGATGACCGGAAGCGACGGTTGCAACTCTTTCATTTCCACAAGCGCGGTGAGCCCGTCCTTGCCGTTGAGCATCTCGTCCAGCAAGACGGCGTCGAAAGGCTCGTGGCGCAAAATTTCGAGCGCGTCCTCGGCGTTGGTCACGGCCCGAACGTCGTAACCGCGGTCTTCGAGCACCATCAGGTGCGGCCGCAGAAGTTCGATTTCGTCGTCAACCCAGAGAATCTTAGCGCGATTCGCCGACATTTTCCCTCGTTTTGCGTAGACCACAAAAAACAGCAGCCCAAGGCTGCTCAGATTTCACGCTCACCTTCTTGTCCGCCTGGCTGAACGGCCTTGCGACCAGCCCGCAGTGCGCACACAGTGCAACACGACACACAGTCCACAGGCGCCGCTCTCGCTGCAATCAACCTGCAGCAAGGCAAAAAGTTTCAAATGTTTGACGCCATGAAAGTAGGAAATTCTCCGTTGATTGTCAATCGCTTTCAGGGGAAGCGGTTGCCTCGGTTTTGCCAGGACGAGACTCGGTTCGTCCAAACGATGTCCCCCGTTGCTTTGCTTCGTAACGTTGCAGTACCGGCAACGCCGGTCAGTACGGAATTGACCTTGCGAAATGGAATGAAGGGGAGACTGGGGATGTCGAAATCCTCAACGCCAGCCGTTTCCTCATTGACGTCGTACTTGAGTCAGTTCAAGCGAAGATCCTGTAACTACAAGAGGCGTGGAAAGCCTGGCGGGTTCCCAGCAAATGTTGTTGCTTTCGGCAAAGTGCCCAAGCACCGGCCGGGACCGGCCCGCGGCAGCATGTCCCAGCTGAGCCCAGCACAGTCGGGCATGCCTGTTGCGAGTCTGCGACTTGCCAGGCATCTCGAAGTTGGCGCACGCTGTTCGAGGCAAGTCTGCCAGCCATGAACATTCCCTCCTGGTATTTCCAGCCCTCACTCCTCGACGGTCGGTAGCAGGTCGGCACCGCACATGATCTCGGGCTGCTGGACCTCCGATCGGTTCACGACCTCGCCGTCATTCTCAGTTTTCGATTTGAACTATTGAACCAAATCACTTAGCTTAGATGCGAGCCAGGAATTCCGGAAATCGGCGAGCACCCTTCGCGCTCCCAGGCGGTAAGCTGGGAAACCACTTGGCAGGTTGCATTCCGGAGTGCCCGGGTGTCGTCGCCTTCGGTAAAACCCTGACGGAGTGCCAGGCTGCACTTCGTTCCACGCTCGAAGACTGGATTGTTCTCGGTCTGAAGCTCGCGCACAAACTGCCGGTTGTCAACGGGATCGATCTGAACAAAGAGCCCAGACGTGAGCCGCTGGACACCTTGTAAACGGAGAGAGTTCATCCGGCGCCTGCTGAAACTCGGTTTTGAGGGCCCGTACAGCGGTACGCGCCATCAGTTCATGATCTTTGGGCAACACCGCCTCGCGATTCCCTCGAACGCGGAGTATTCTGCGTCGCAACCATGACTCCTGCTACGGGAAGTCGAACGGATCCTTAGCAGGAAAATTCCGCTGCAAGAACGGGAAAACCTCTGACCTTCTTCAAACTCCGCATTTCGATTGCCTTGCCGGCAGGCTACATCCTGAGTTCCAGTTTACCTCCTTGAACGATCGCAGAGTGCGGAATCTCCATTCTGTCGAGACGCTTCCCGTTGAGTCTTGCTTCGCGAATGGTGGGCCCGTCCGCAAAGGACCCGCGCCTCTCGATTCGAAACACCCTCCCCGGTCGCCCCCACGCATCCAGGTGGAGCACAACTTTCCGGAAAAGAGGCGTGGTGATCTGGTACACCGGCTCGCCAGGGCACACCTGGTACAAGCCCATTGCGCTGAGCACGTACCAGGCCCACATCGTGCCGCAGTCGTCGTCCATTTCCGGGATGAAGCCGTCGGGGGTTGGGCGGTAGATGCGCCGGTGAACGGGGTGGCGCAAAAATCCGTGTGTACCGTAGCGCTGCGTCATCGGCTGCGTCAGGATCTTGTGAACCACGTCCTGCGTCAGGTGCGGTGCACCTGCGAAGTTGAAGAGAAACGGAGCGTGCAAATCCGGCTGATTCCCGTGGTTGTACAGATCGCGGTCGAAGAAGGTACGCAGTTCCTCCACAAAGGCCTGAGGCCCTCCGAAGAGGCGAATTAAGCCAGGTACATCGTGCAGCACAAACCAGCGCCACTGCCACATGCTGCCTTCGTACACGTAGGTCTCGTCGATGGCCGTCGGGTCCGTCGGAAACGGTAGCCAGTTACCGTTAGCATCCCGCGCGCGGAAGAAACGCAACGAGTCGTCCCAGACGTTGCGGTAAAAGCCCGCACGCCGGGAAAAACGCGCCGCATCTTCCAAACGCCCCAGCAGACGAGCCATTTCAGCTACGCACCAGTCGTCGTAAGCAGCCTCCAGGGTGCGATCCGGTCGTTTTGGGATGTAACCGAGCTTTTCCCAGCGAGCCGGGAGCTGGGCCAGCGCGTCGTGTTTCATCCCCTCGTAAGCTGTGGCCACATCGAAATCCGTGATGCCCTTCCGGTAGGCGTCCAGCAGAATGGCGCCGGTGTGCTCGTGACGGACATCAAGAAAGGGCCACTGCCGCCCGCCGTCGCGGTAGAGGTCCACCAGCGAGCACACGATGTCATGCAGGTAATCGGGAGCCACAAGAGAAAGCAGCGGGTACTTGGTCCGAAACGTGTCCCAGATTGAGTACGTGTCGTAGTGGACATGCCCTTGAGCCTCGTGCACACATCCGTCTGTGCCTCGGTAGGTCCCGTCGCTGGAAGTCGTGTTGAAGGGCATCGTGCACGAACGGTACAGTCCCGTGTAGAAGAGCGTTTTGTCCTCGTCGGTTCCCTCCACTTCCACGCGACCGAGAAGCTCATTCCAGGCCAGCCAGGCCGCTTCCCGCACAGCGGCAAAATCCCAACCCGGCAGCTCGACGTGGAGGTCCTTTAGCGCTTGTTCAGGACTGATCGCCGAAAGTGCCACCTTGACCAACACCGCGCCGTCCACGGGACCAAAACGGAGAGCCAGCCCCACGTGGGCTCCCGAGAGTGATTCGGGCCTGGCAACGTAAACTGAATCCGTCCAGCCAAACATTCTCTCGGGTCCTGGACGGAACTCAGCGGCAAACGAAACAGCGTACGTGTCGCTGCGCCCACAGTTGTGCCGAGCCACTACCCAGCCCAGCACAGTTCCGTCGCCTCGCACCACCACCCGGCTGCTCACAATCGGGGTGAAGCCCCGGCCTAAGTCCAGCAACAGCCAACGTGGCTTACCGCCTCCAAACGTGTACCGGTGCAGACCGACATGAGCCGTGCAGGTCAGTTGCACACGTACCGACTCCGCCGTCTCAACAGCGTAGTAACCTGGCTCGGCCCGCTCCGTGCTCTTCAGAAAAGGCACGGCCAGCAGCTGGGGCCGTAGAGGCAGGCGCTCGCGCCTCGGAGTTACCAGGATGTTCCCGCCTTCACCCCGACAGCCCATTCCCCCGACACGCACGTGGCTAAACCCCAACAGGAGGGAATCATTGTAATCGTAGCCTGCGTGGGCGTGTCCTGTAACCGCACCGGGGTACGTGTCCGGGCTCAACTTCACCATCCCGAACGGCACCGTGGCGCCGGGGTACAACTGTCCGTGGTCGTCAGCGGTGGCAATGAACGGGTCCACGAAGGCAGCGGGGGTGGCCGGTTGAGAAGCACATCCCAACACAAATGGCAGAATGACACTCAGGCCACAAGCGAAAAGCGGCTTCAAAGAGCTCCTCACTGTGCGCATGCGATTACTCGTTTTGTTTTTGCCCAAAGGTGAATTCGATGATCAAACTGGAGTAAGCGGTAACCTCGAGGCCAACCCAGGCACGCACAGAATCGGCAACGAACAATCCAGAAATTCCCGCAGCTTTCAGCAACTCGATATTTGGGGCCAGGAGGACAGATTCCTTCTCGCCGTCGATCGCTTCGCTTCCCGGGTGGAGAATCCGGGTGAGAAGCGCACCCTCCACACCATCAAGGTCTGTCTCTCCAAGTGTTGCTTTCGCTCTCCCGAAAACGACCAAACAGAGACGAACCCGGCGAACACGGTTTCGGTCTTACTGAAGTTGCCGAACTTTCCGCTTCGATCAGAGGGGTGCGAAAGCAGAAGTCCCCAGCTTCCGCGTTGACGAGGTACCCGTCTGGATCAAAACTGGTGAGACACTGGACAGTGTTACTCTCCGCGAGGGGGCCAGGCCCTTTCAATCCCCCGTTTCCCGCCAACGGCTTCTGGTTTGTCCGCGTTGCAAGCTTTCGGTTTCTCACCGCTACCGGAAATTCAGACGCGGGTTTGCCCTGCCTGCGAAACAGTTCTACCATCTCAAAGGACGGCGGATTCATGAGGAAGCGAACATCATCAAGGATCGATTCGGGTACCGCTGCTCTCTCCCCGTTTTCCTTGAGATCAAACTCTTCGCAATTGCAAGAAGATACCCGGCTTATCCGTCGCTCAGAGCTTCAATGCCCTCTCTAAGTACCGCTCCACCAACCCCTTTCTGCTTTTTCTCGCTTACCAACATGCAACCGATTCACTCGCCGTAAAGGTTCAACCCACCGGAAACAGTTTTGGGAGCGGTTTGAACACCGCTCAAAACAACGTGATCCCCTTACTTGCACCACCCGCAACCCCGGAACTGCACCCTACTTCAGCGTTCGTTCGTGACGGCCCGTTCATGAGCACCCAAGTCGACGAGATTCGTAAGCCCAAAACCAAAGTAGCAAGTGCGTGCCGCCAGAGCACAGAACGGCTCACGCTACCTGCTTCCAAACCACTGCCCTTGCCAGTTGGCCGATCTCGCAGGTTGTTTCGGAAGAGGGGCTCCCCGAATTTCTGGAAGTGACCCGGGCAACGTGTCCCGGGCCACCCCATCTGCCGCTGTTCAGAGTCTACACGACCAGATTAGTCAATCTCGACTGATCAGTAGTCCACCTTTTCCGAAACGGACTTGGCCTGCAAGAAAAGCAAAAGGTAGTCGCGTCCGCCGGCTTTTGAGTCCGTACCGGACATGTTGAAGCCGCCGAAAGGATGACCACCGACCAGTGCTCCCGTGCACTTCCGGTTGATGTACAGATTTCCGACGTGGAACTTGAGCTTCGCTTCGTAGATGTTCCGTCGATCGCGGGAGTACACCGAACCCGTCAAGCCGTACTCGGTTGCGTTCGCCAGCTGAATGGCCTCGTCGAATGTTTTGACTTTCAGGACTGAGAGCACGGGTCCAAAAATCTCTTCCTGCTCAATGCGTGCGCCCGGCTTCACGTCTTTGAAGATCGTAGGCTTGATGAAGTAGCCGTTTCCGGGTGCCTTCTCTCCGCCAGTGATCAGGGTGCCCTCTTTCCTCCCGATCTCGATGTAGTGCAGGATCTTGTTCTCCGAAGCCTGGTTAATGACTGGGCCCAGCCAGTTCTTGGCGTCCTTGGGAGGCCCAATTGTGATTTGCTCCGTCACATCCACCAAACGCTCCAGAAACGAATCGTAAATTTCGTCGAGCAGAATGAGCCGCGAGCAAGCCGAGCACTTCTGCCCCTGAAACCCAAACGCCGAGGTCATCACACCCTGCACCGCCGCATCCAGGTCGGCCGTCGGATCCACGATGATCGTGTCTTTGCCACCCATTTCCAGAATGGCCCGCTTGATCCAGATTTGCCCGGGCGACAGCTTGGCGGCCAGCTCGTTGATCCGTAAGCCAACTTCTTTGGAACCCGTGAACGCGATGAAACGGATCTTCGGGTGACTGACGAGGTAGTCGCCAATTTCACCCCCAGATCCGGGGATGTAATTCAAAACGCCGTCGGGAAGACCGGCCTCACGAAAAATCTCTACCAGCTGGTAACCCACGGCCGGAGAGTCGCTGGCAGGCTTTAGCAACACAGTGTTGCCGGTGACAATCGCTGCCGAGGTCATGCCGGTCAGGATGGCCATCGGGAAATTCCACGGTGGGATAATCGCCCCAACCCCAAGGGGGATGTACACGAGTTCCGGATACTCACCCTTAACCGGGGTCACGGGTTGACGCTCGCTGTACCGCAGCATCTCCCGCGCGTAGAATTCCAGAAAGTCGATCGCCTCCGCCGTGTCCGCGTCGGCTTCGAGCCAGTTCTTTCCGACCTCGCGCACCATCCAGGCGTTGATTTCCAGCCGGCGTTTCTTCATCAACTCGGCAGCTCGCAGGAGCACAATCGCGCGCTCTTTCGGATCGACCCAGCGCCACTCGTTGAACGCCCGTTCAGCCGCCTGAATGGCCATGTCCACGTGTTCACGTCCAGCCCGATGAAATGTGGCCACGACCTGATCCTTCTCCGCCGGGTCGTAGGACTTCAACAGTTGTCCCGTTTCCACATCTTTACCGCCGATGAAAAGCGGGTACACCCGATCGAACTGCCTTTCTACCTGCTTCAGCGCCTGTTCCATCGCCTGGCGGTTTTCCTTCACAGAAAAATCGGTGTACGTCTGGTTCCTGAAAGGCTCAAGCATGGCTTCCTCCTTTGCCAATTGGGTTTCCCCGTCTGTTCCGCTCGTTCCCAGCGAACCGGCGTGCAGGTTCCCGAGAGCCCCTCTACCAACAGTGAGGAGGTCCCTGCACCAGAACACTCCCCGTAAATGGATTTCTCACACGACCACCGTCACACCGTTTAAAGCCTCTTCTACCAATTTGATGGCACAGAAATCGCCGCACATCGTGCAAGCTCCGTTGCTGGGCTCTTCGGCTTCCTCCCACATCGTCTTGGCTTTCTTCGAATCCAGCGCCAGGTTGAACTGGGCCGGCCAGTCCAGCTGCTTGCGGGCTTTCGCCATCTTGCGATCCCAGTCCAGCGCCCCAGGGATCCCTTTAGCGATGTCCGCAGCGTGTGCCGCGATGCGGGCCACAATGGCCCCTTCGCGGACATCCTCCACGGTGGGCAGGCGCAAATGCTCGGAGGGCGTAACGTAGCACAGAAAATCAGCACCCGCGCGAGCAGCCACAGCCCCACCAATTGCCGAGACAATGTGGTCGTAGCCCGGTGCAACGTCTGTCACAATCGGTCCCAGCACGTAAAAGGGGGCTCCGTGACACAGCTTCTTCTCGAGTTCGATGTTCAGCTCGATCTGATCCAGGGGCACATGCCCGGGGCCTTCGATCATCACCTGCACGTCCTGCTCCCAGGCCGCCTTTGTGAGCTCTCCCAGGGTGATCAGCTCTTCGATCTGGGCACGGTCCGTCGCGTCGGCCAGGGCGCCAGGCCGCATTCCGTCGCCCAAGCTCAGGGCTACGTCGTAACGCTTGGCCAGCTCCAGCAGGCGGTCGTAGTGCTCGTAAAGCGGATTCTCTTTCTCATTGTACACCATCCACGTGACCAAAAACGACCCACCGCGACTCACGATGTCCAGCTCTCGACCCTGTTTGCGGAGCCGCTCCAGGGCGCTGAGCGTCACGCCGCAGTGCACGGTGAAGAAATCCACCCCGTCCTGGGCTTGCCGTTCGAGCACATCGAAGATGTCGTCTACAGTCATGTGGACAATGCTGCCGCGTTCCTCGGCCACCTGCACAGCAATCTGGTAGATGGGGACCGTACCCAGAGGTGCATTTACGGCACCGCGAATGGCGCGCCGAACGGCGTCCAGGTCGCCACCCGTGCTCAGATCCATGATCGTGTCCGCACCCGCAGCCACAGCCACTCTGGCTTTCTCGATTTCCATTTGTACGTCAGCAACTTCGGAGCTCGTACCCAGGTTGGCGTTCACTTTCGTGCGCAAGCCCTTGCCAACACCCAGTGGCTTGGTTGGTGCGACCCGGTTTTTCAAAATGATGGCTGTGCCGTCAGCCAGATTCTTGGCCAGATCCTCTACCGAAATGTGTTCATCCGCCGCTACCCGCTCCATCTCCGGTGTCACAATCCCTTTGCGGGCTGCTTCCATCTGCGTCATTTTCTCCTGAACCTCCCTTGCCGTAAGATTTGATCTTCTGAACTGTCTCCGCCATTCACAAGAAAACGAACCTTTGTTCCGAAAAGACCTCCAAATCAGCTTTCACCCCCCGATTGGGTGTCCAGCCCTCCGGCGAATCTGCGGGCTCCGAGCCCGCAACCCGCGCGTGCAAGGAGGCCCGAAAACGGACCACACAACCCAAACAAAATTCTACCCCCCAGGATTTTTCGCGTAGGTTTCTCTCGAGTCGGGAGACTGACATCCGCTTTCTCCGCAAAGCCCGAACTCCGTCCGGGAGCGCTGAGAACACGATTTGCCACCCTGGCCGTTCCCCCAAAATACGGCTTGGAACGGCAGGTGACACCCGATTTGTCAACGCTCAGAAGTCCCCGCGAGGTCCAGTGTTTCCAGACGCCTCTACTGGCGACGCAGTTTGATTTTGCCCTGGTCTACACTCGTGACGAAAGCCATCGTAGCCATGCCAAGGAGGCGAACGAAGTCTTCCTGACGTTCCTGGATGAGCTTGTCGACTGCCTCCCGGTCGGGGAAGCGAGCCAGCGTCATCACGTACACGAGTGGGCGAAGCGCCGCCAGCGGCAGGATTTGGGCAAATTGAGTGAAAGTAGTTTCCTCGAGTTTCGATTTCCCCGAGCGAGTTTCTTCGTCCTCCAGGCCAAGCTGCGCCGCCATGTAATCGATGATCAAATCAGCCACAGTGGTAAGGTCACGTTGTTCCCAGGCTCGCAAAATCTCGTCGTCCATGGTCACCGAGCTGATCAGTTTGGCCGTTGACTCCAGAAATCTGGATGCTTGCTTGACCGTCAGGGGACGCTTGGCTTCCATCTGCTGAGCCAGTTTTTGCAGAGCGGTGTTCAAAGGCACCTGGCCCCGCCGTTTTTCTTTGACCCACACAGCTTTTTCGATCTCCTCGGCCAGGCGCGAAAGTCGCAGTCCCATCGCTTTGCCGTCGGTCACTTCCGTTTCCGCGTCGGCCTGCAAGAGACGGAAATCTTCTAACCGGTCCTGATCCAGCGCGGCCCGCGCAATCAGATCACGACCCGGATCATCCTCTGGCTCCCCCCGGACCTCGCGCTCCTCGTCGATGCTTGCAAAGTGGCGCAGGGCGTGGAACGCATCCGCGACCTCGTCCTGCAGGTAGTGGATCAGGGCCAAAAGGTACCACACACCAGCTGAGGCGTGGTGTGCCCTGGCAGCGGCTTCGAGCGTGCGCTGAGCTGTCAGTGTGTCGCCGCGCCAGAAAAACCCTTCGGCGGCGAATTCCGGTGGGATCTTGCCCTTTTGGTCCACCAGCCAGGTACTGGCTTTCGCAAGGCGCTCCTTGTCTCCGGCGAGAGCGGACACACGCGCCAGCATGGCCGGAACAAGTCCGTGTTGAGCGCCTTCTTTCAACATGTCCGTCAACACGGACAACGCCTCGGCCGCCTCGCCCTTGCGGGCCCTTTCCGCCAGCGCCTCAAGTTCTTCGCTCGTCGCGTTCTCCAGCATGCTCAAAGATTCTCCAAATTACCGTTACCGTACGCTCTTGTCCAACGTCAGAAAAACACACTTTCCCGCCCAGAGTGGAAAATTGCCACGCGACACCCGGAAGGCTGGGGACGAGTGGAAGCACTCCTTCTGTTCGATCCGCCACGTGCCCCCCCGGCGCCCGCCGTCCAGCAAAAAGCCCAACTCCGGACTTCGGGCAAAAGCACAGAGACACCGTTGTCCGGGACGCAACCGGCGCGATGATGCCCAGGTCCCAGCGAAACCAGGCTCGGTCTCTGGCCTACCCGGCACCGCCTCCGGAACCTCCAGCACCGCCCCCACCTCCTGCCGAGGCCCCACCCCCGGTTCCCGTAGCCGAACTCATGGTTGCGGAGAGACCACTGACCAGGCCAGCCACCGACTCTCCAAACGACTGCGCACTGCCTGCCTGCCACGCGTACCAGCCGCCCACCGCGCCCGCAGACACGCCCTCCGCCAACCGCACCAGCACCTTTTTGCTCACACCAAGCACGATGGCGTAAGGCAACAGTGCATCCAGGGTCAAACCCTCGGCAAGCTGTCCGCCGGCCTTTCCGTATTTCCGCAAGTAGCGCCCCAAAGCCAACCAGCGCTGCGCTTCCAGCTCCGCTTCAGGATTTCGTCGCGGCAGGAGAAAAGCCGGGATGAGGAGTAAACTACCCACAACGATCGGAATAACACCCGGCCAACCGGACACGAACAGGCCCCCCACACCCAACAACGTCAGTACCACGGAAAGGACGATGGCTTTGTTCCGTGCCTTGAGACTCGACGGTTCGAAGAAATGCTCTTCCCTGGCCAGCTGGCTGAGCTGTTTTTGCCACTTTTGGTACCAGCGCCGCACCTTGCGCGACGCTTTCTTGATCTGTCGGTCCGTCACTCGTCCTTCACCTCGCCCAATTTCCTCGAACAAGAATCTGAGCAACTCTTCTTCCCAGGGGCGAATGGAGTCGACTTCCGGAACAGGCCGCCTCACGAACCTGTACACCACGCGTTTGCGTTTCCAGAGCTTCCCGTAGAGTTCTTCCTTCGGTTCGATTTGCAACCAGCCTCGCCGTGCCAGATCAAGCAACGTGGCCGTCAGCACTGCGCCACCCAAACTCCCTTTGCCCAGCAAGAACGCCACCAGAGCCGGTGGCCGATCCGAAGGCAACGTAGCGTCCATCCTTGGGATGCCCGGGGTAGGGTGTCTGCGGCCGTAACGTGCGTACCAGTTGGTTACCAGGGCCACAGCGGCCACACTGAGAAAGCCGAGAAACCACAACCCCTGGCGTTCCCTCTCGCGCCTGGCTGCAGCCCTGCGGAGTTCTTCCTGCCGCCTTTTGTTGGCCTGCTTGGCCCATTCGGCTTCCTCGGCCAGAATTCCCGGTAGCGCAGCAGTCCCCTCGCGCCTGGCGGCCTTCGGCACCCAGCTTGGCGGGAAAAGGATACGCCCCTCCCAAAAGGCGTGTGCAGGAAGCGGGCTCACCGCCAGTTCCACTCTGCCGTCCGGGAGAATGCGGGACTGGCCCCACAGGGGACCGTGGGCCCAGACGCGAATCGAGTCCGGATTGGCCCTGTGCTCCCACGAGACCCGAACAACCACCCGAGCTGTCGGTTTTTCCCAGCCGTCGCCCACGAACTTGTAATAAAACTCCGCAACGTCGGCGTAAACGCGCACAACATCCCTCAAAACAAAGCTAAGAATGAAAACGCGGGTCTGATTTCGCGCTGTGAAAAACCACCGAGCTTCCAGGGATTTCGGCGAGACGGTCACGCGGTACGTCCCGTCGCGCTCGTCCTGAGCGGGTGTGTAGATGCGGTCCGCCTCGCGAACCCGAAAACTGTCCACCCGTCCGATGCCCTGCAACGGCAAACGGTAGCTGGCCCAGTGGAATTCGCCCCGAAAGCTGTACACTCGTCGCTCAACAATCTTCACGCTCCCGTCCTCGAGAACACGTGCGTCAATCGAGACTTTGTCGATCCGGTAGTCCTTTGCCAGCCCCCACGCGGGCAGGCTCCAGCATGCCAGGAGCAGTACAAGCGACCTAACAACAGGGCGTTGACGTCGCACGGGAATCCTCCTTATTTCCCAAACCAACTTTGGGCCAGCATCCAGCACTCATCCCGGTACCGCATGGCCGCGTTCCAGCGCCCATTGCGCAACCCGCGAATCAGGATGTACTTCTGGTGTTCGTACAGGAAGTAAAAGTGATGCCGGACTTTCGCAGCCACGGAGCTGTCGCGCTGACGTCCGTAACCCCGCCAGAAAGCAGGCTCCGAAATGCCACAGTAGTCCAGCACAGCGTACTCGATTTCCGGATCGCCCCACAGGGCACGATCCCAGTCCACCAACCCTGTGAAGTTCCCGGACACGTCGAGCAGGATGTTCTGACTCCAGACATCCATGTGGAGCAGGGAAGCCGGAACGTTTGGATCGAAGAAATGCACATGCCTCTCGAGCGCATCGACAAGCCAGGTGCCCTGTTCCCTCGTGTACGCGTTCATTTCCACCAGTTGTTGCACCAGCTTGCCCCACATGATGCGAAACGCGTCTACCCAGTTGTCCTGGGGTTCCATCGGCCTGTGAGGTCCCACGTAACCGTACTTGTCGCTCGTGATTTCGTGTACTTGCCGCAAACACCGTCCGACCTGCTCCAGCACGCGTTCCCACAGGCTTCGGCTCACCGGGAGCTCGCTTGCCGCCAAACCAGGAAGTCGTTCCATGAACAGGTAGTCCGAAGGAATGCGCTTGCGGCTGAAATCTGTCGCCAGCACAGCGGCCACCGGGCAACCTGTGCGATCACGAACAATCCGGTGGACGACCGGCTCCTGCCGCATCATGTCTTTCTCGTAGAAAAGCACGGGCGTGTCTGGCAATGGTGCAACCCTCAGGACCATTTGCTGGCCGTCTACGTCCACGTAGAAGCTGCGGTTGAATTTGCCACTGGGGGTTGGCCGGAACGCCAGGGCCCGGGCATCCACGTCGAAATGTGCAACAACCAGTTCTCTGAGAATCTCTTCACTGAGTTCAGGCCAACCCACGATTCAGATTCCCTCGTGTTTCAAAATCCACGCCGCCAAAGCACCCACGCCCACTGCTAGCGAAAAGCTAAACAAGGTTCCCACAATCACGTACTCCGCCACACGTCGCTCGGGCTCTTTGCCCTGCCCGGAAATCTCCCCAAAACGCAGGAGCCCCTTGGCAGCCAGCACTACAGCCACGGCGCCAGGTTGCCCCATCAGGACGAACGTTACCACCAGAAAGCGTTCTAGCCAGCCAATCAGCCGCCCGGCGCCCGGTAAACCGGAGTCGACCCAGCGCTGTAGTTCCTCGCCACCCCTGGCATTGACCAGCCACCGGCAGAGGATCTGCACCAACCAGCCTCCACCGAACACAGCGAGCAGGTAGGCCGACGACACTACCAAAACATCCAAAGCACACCTCTCATGCAGAATGCACCATCTTAGCAAAACCGAAATCCGGAACGGTTGAACAGGCGGACGTCGCTTCGTTCTCGTCGAACACAGCACACAACTCGAGCCCAGACAACCATGCCACCAACACACCGAAGTTGAGTAGCACCTGCACGTCCATCCGCTGACACGAACTGACGTCTGGCACCGGTCCTCATCCCGCTGTTCCCTTCTCCCGACCGCAGGCCCGGTTTCGCTGCTCTTCACACAGGTCAGGTCACACCGGTCGCCCAAGGCCTGCTTAAGGCTACAACCTTGATGCAGCCCACATTTAGGACAAAACCTTAATCGCAGCTGTGTTTAGGCTAAACCCTTAACAAACATCTCCTCGCGCCAACCGGTTTGTTTCCGTCTCTTCCACGGCCAGTGGCACCTGGAACAACGAATGAGGCAAGGCTCGCAGGGCAAACAACCGCGGCAGGATCGGGCCAGACGAAAAAGAGTTTAGCAGTGGAGCTCCCCACTTCAGAGGTTTTTCAACAGCCCTGCGGCCAGAGAACCGTCGCCCCAAGCCCTGAGAAAACGGTCCAGCGCGTCTTCACACGTGCGGAGGTGCGCCACACCTGCCGCCCGCAGACTCTGGTTCACAGCAGAAACACTGATTCCCAGGTGTTCAGCCACGGCTTTTTGTGAACCCAGTTTTTCAAGCAAGAAGAACCGTTCGCGCTGATGGGTTGTCCAGCGGCCCATCAGCGTTTCGATCAGCCCACCGAGCGCCGACAGAAGCGCGTCAGCGTGGTTTTCCCGGGTTCGGAAAACCAGCCACTGGTCTTCCCGCTTGGCCAGGCGCAAAGCCTCCCGACTGCGGTGGAAAACGGGCCCGTCCATCTGAGTCACGTCACGGCTCAAGGCGGTGGTTAATTGGCCCTCGCCAACGCCGTACCGGGCCGTGTAAGGGTAAAGCTCTTTCCGGAAAAAGCGCACGACAGCAAAAGCGGGCGCCACGTCTTGCAGCAAGCCTTGCCACTCATCCCCAATTGTGACGCGGAAAGGAGCGAGAAGCACGTCGGCAAAAGCTGCATTGGCCCGCTCGAGGGCGGCGTTCAGCACACGCTGCAGCCCAGCACGGTCCGCGACCTGCCGTGACTCACGGATGTCAGCCGTCACTGCGCAGGGTAAGACCTTCCACATGGGAGTTCCCTCGCCAGTTACCAAGGGCCATTACAGACGCCGCTGCCCGTTGCGATCACTTTTTTCGGAACAGAGGCGCCAGTTTGTCCCAGGTTTCCCACAGCCCCTCGTTCACCACCTTGGTGTGTCCGATTACCGGCATGAAATTGGTGTCCCCTTCCCACCGCGGCACAATGTGCAGGTGCACGTGTCCAGCCACACCTGCGCCAGCCACAGCACCCTGATTCACCCCCAGGTTAAAGCCGTGGGGCGAGATGGCTTGCTTCAACACCTCAAGACTACGCGCTGTTAGATCCATCATTTCGGCGCGTTCTTCGCCGGTCAAATCCTGGATTTCAGCCACGTGCCGGAAGGGCACGATCATCAAGTGTCCGTTGTTGTACGGGTAGTAGTTTAAGATCACGTAGCAAAGCTGGCCCCGGTACAGAATCAGAGCCTTTCGGTCGTCTGTCTCTCTGGGTTTCACACAGAAAACGCATTCGTCTGTCTTTTCCCCCAGGATGTACTCCATGCGCCAGGGGGCCCAGAGCACGTCCATTCGCTTTTCCACCGTTCGTTCTGTCCCTTCCGTTGGTCCACCACTCTCTTTGGCATCAATCTACTCAACGCGCAGGACAAATTCAACTTTCGTCCTGCCCAAGGTGATCAGACAAAAATGGGCGAGAGAAAATCCCTCGCCCACTGAGTGTCCAGGTTTCGGATGCAGGCTTACCTCTTCTGTTTTTCTTCCTCAGCCTTGGCGATTAGCTTTTCGGCGATGTCCTTCGGTACCTCCTCGTAGTGCGAGAAGCGTCGACGGTGCACGCCTCGACCCTGCGTCAGACTGCGGAGCGTGGTGGAATACTTGTACAGCTCGGCGAGTGGCACCTTCGCCTTAATGACCTGGAACGGGCCCTCGCTGTCGATGCCCAAAATCTTACCCCGACGCGCCGAAAGATCCCCCATCACGTCGCCAAGGTATTCTTCCGGCACAATCACTTCCACGTCGTAAATGGGCTCAAGAATCACAGGCTGCGCCTCTTTGAAGGCCTTCTTGAAACCCATCGAGGCAGCAATCTTAAAGGCCATGTCCGACGAATCCACGCTGTGGTAAGACCCGTCGTAGAGCGTGACCTTCACGTCCATCACCGGGTAGCCAGCGATGACCCCTTCCTCCATCGCCTCACGCACGCCCTTTTCCACCGCCGGAATGTACTTGGACGGTACCACGCCGCCCACGATGGCATCAACGAATTCAAAGCCCTGGCCGCGAGGCAGCGGCTCCAGCCGGAGCCAAACGTCGCCGTACTGACCACGCCCGCCCGTCTGCTTTTTGTACTTGCCCTGGGCTTCCGCCTTCTTCTTCAGCGTTTCGCGGTACGGAATCTTGGGTTCGACCAGATCCACTTCGACGCCGAACTTGTCTTTCAGGCGTTTCACCACCACTTCCAGGTGAAGCTCGCCCTGGCCAGAGATGATGGTCTGGCGGAGCTCCGGATCGTAGTGGACTGTAAACGTCGGATCTTCTTCGTGGAGCGAGGAAAGACCGGCAGAGATCTTCTCCTCGTCGCCCTTGGAACGCGGTTCCACGGCAACGCGAATGGCCGGCTCAGGAAAGTCAATGCCCTTCAGAACAACCGGGTCGCGCTTGTCGCAGAGCGTGTCGCCCGTGTGCGTGTCGCGAAGCTTGACCACTGCGCCGATGTCGCCAGCGTTGATGTAGCCCACCTCGTGCCGCTCTTTACCGTTCATCTGGTACACCTGGCCAATCCGTTCTGTGATGCCGCGGTTGGGGTTCAGCAGTTCGGAACCCGTCTTCACACTTCCGGAGAAGACGCGGAAAAAGCTCAAATCGCCCACGTGCATTGCCGACACAGTTTTGAACACGAGAGCAGCAGTGGGTTCCTCGACGTTCGGCTTACGAACCACCGTCTCGTCCGAATCCGGCCGCACCCCCTCTTCCGGCGGCATGTCGGCGGGAGACGGAGCGAAACGAGCGACGAAATCGAGCAAGTGCCGGGTGCCGATGTTGTTCACCGCCGCCCCCGCCAGCACCGGGTAAATGGTGCCCTGCAACAGTCCTTTCTTGATGCCCTCGCGAAGCTCGTCTTCGGTGAGGTCGCCGTTCTCAAAATACTTCTCCATGAGGTCGTCGTCGGCTTCGGCGGCTTTCTCGACCAACTTCTCGCGCAATTCGCTGGCCTTGCTCTGCCA
This sequence comes from uncultured Cytophagia bacterium, assembly GCA_964644845.1. Taxonomy (GTDB): domain Bacteria; phylum Zhuqueibacterota; class Zhuqueibacteria; order Oleimicrobiales; family Geothermoviventaceae; genus Geothermovivens. The sequence continues at coordinate 30,701 of CAZXXS010000108.1, forward strand.
CTCCGAAGGGATGTCGGCCGTCTTGAACGTGCCGGATTTGTCCCGATTGTACGTCACCAGGCGCATGCTGATCAGGTCGACAATCGTGTCAAAGTCCTCGCCCGGATTCACCGCAAACTGCACCGGTGTGATGGCATTGCCGAAACGATCGGTCAGCTGCTGAACCACGTTGTCGAAATCAGCGCGGTCGCGGTCCAGCCGATTCACAAAGAGGATCCGTGGGAGGTTGCGGTCGTTGCTGAGTTTCCACACCGTCTCCGTGCCAACCTCAATGCCCGACTCCGCGTTCAGCAGGATCACAGCCGTGTCTGCCACTCGCAGGCCGGACACAACCTCGCCGATGAAGTCCGTGTACCCCGGGGTGTCCAGGATGTTGATCTTTTTGCCTTCCCAGTTGCAGTGCATGAAGCTCAGCGCAATGGAAATCTTTCGCTCAATTTCGTCCGGATTGTAGTCCGAAACCGTGGAACCTTCCTCGACACTACCAAGTCGTTTGATCATCCCGGAGGTAAACAGCATGGCCTCAACCAGCGACGTCTTTCCGGCGCCGCCGTGGGCTACAAGGCAGATATTTCGGATGTCCTCAATCCCGTACTCTTTCACCTTCGTCCTCCATTGCGTTGAAGCCTCCGAATGCTCACAGCCAGTGGGTAATTTTCACGTTCACTACGTCCAACAACTCCATTCCTCGCAAGAAACAAGAACCTGTCCAGGCAGTAACTTCACAACAAGCGTGTATCTCGTTCAACAGGCTACCCTGGGACTGAACGCGGGAAACAACCGCTCTACGATTCCTCCAGAGTTCTTTCCTCACGCTCGCGCAGCATCCGTTTCAAAATCCGGCCGGTAGTGCTGCGGGGCACTTCGTCGCAGAAAGCAATGTAGCGAGGACATTTGTAGAGAGCCATTCGGTCGCGGCAGTAGTTGATCAATTCCTCGGCCGTGACTTTCATCCCTTCGCGCAGAACGACGTAGGCTTTCACCTCTTCGCCCTGTTTGGGATCCGGGACTCCGATCACCACAGCCCTTTCCACCGCAGGATGACCAAGCAAGCACTGTTCGATCTCGCTCGGGAAGATGCTGAATCCGCCCTTGATGATCACGTCCTTCTTCCGGTCCACAAGAAAGAGGTAGCCTTCGTCGTCCAGGTAACCGATGTCGCCGGTGTGGAGCCAGCCGTTTCGCAGCACTTCTTCGGTCGCTTTGGGCCGGTTCAAGTAGTCGCGAAGCACTGTAGGCCCCCTGACCACCACTTCACCCACCTTACCCGGTCGCAGAAACTCATCCGCGTCGCTGAAGACGGCTACCTCCATCCCGTAGAGAGGCTGTCCCACAGAGCCAGGGCGCCACTCTCGGTCCAGGCGTGTGCAAGCAACCAGTGAGAAGGTTTCCGTCAGGCCGTAACCGGGCAACACGCGGGCATCAAAACGGCGCTCGAAGCCGGTAACCAGCGCTTCGGAGATCGGCGCACCAGACGTGATGCAGTACCTCAGGCTGGGCAACTGCAGATCATCGCCGGCAGCATCCAGCAACTGAGCCAACATCGTGGGCACAGCAGCCAGCCAGCGTACCTCGTGCTGTCGAAGCGATGCCAGCACGTGAGCCGGATCAAACCTCGGCTCCAGAACGACACACCCCCCGGTGAGTAGAGGAGCATTCATCGTCACTGCCTGGCCGAAGGCGTGGTACAAAGGCAACACAGCCAAGTGCCTGTCGCCTGCGTGAAAACGGAACTGGTCCCACAAGAGCTCAGAGCTCGCCTTCAGGCTGCTGTGCTTGAGCTCGGCACCCATTGGGCGCCCCGTTGTTCCCGCCGTGTACAAAATGACCGCGATGTCCTCATCCCCGGTTTCCTCAGGCTCGATCAGTGGCTCACTCTGCTCTTGCAGCCGTACAAAACTGTGGGCCCCTGGCGGGATGCGATCGCCAAGGAAGATTTTCACGGAACAGTGATCCAGCGCGTCCGCCGCTGCAGCCACGGTAGAGGCAAAACCTTCCCAGGCGATGATTCCTTTCGCCTCCGAATCCTCCAGAATGTAGCGGAGCTCTCCCTGCTTGTACGTGATGTTGATCGGTACAACCGTTGCCCCGGTACGCAGGATGGCGTAGTAAGCAACCGGGAACTGCACGATGTTGGGAAGCATCAACGCCACGCGGTCGCCACGCTGGACTCCCAGATTCACGAGGGCTCGCGCCAAGCGATTGACGGCGTCCGCGAAACGGGAGTAAGTAACCGTGTGTTCACGAAAAATGAGGGCCGGCTGATCCGGGTATTCAGAAACGATCCTGTCCAGTTTCGCGACGAGTTCAGACAAAATACCTCCCACAGTGATTGCCGCGCCCGTTGTCAGGCAGATCGACTTTCAATTTAGCAGAAATCCCGCTAAAAGTCAAGCTCGAAAGCCAAACCCCACTCCTGTAAGCCTTGGGATTCCCTGCATTTGCAACTCGCGGCAAAAGTCGCGACGCCCGCCCACAAACTCTTTGCAAATTTCTGGGCCGGGCCGTAAGTTCATTCTGGTGCGTTCGAGCTCACCACCGGGAAATTTGCGTGCGGGGTCAGGGCTTGCTACTGTGAACAGCGCCGATTGGCTCCGTCCAAACGTAGCCCACCGACAGGTTGAAACGGGCAAACGTTTTCCCGTTCCGAGGCGGCCTTCGGTGAAGCGTTTCAAACATCTGACCCTGCAACAGGGAGGAAACAGCGTGCTTTTCGCTCAAAAATGCTCAAACCTGGTGTTCAGATTGCTGGTGTGGGCGTTTGTTTCGGCAGCGGGTGTGTTGCTTTGGGAACCTCTTTTCGGCCAAACCACGTTTCACCGCGGTTTCAATCTAACGCGCTGGTTCCAAAAGCCCTCTCCATCGCGCATTCAGCTCAATCAGTTTACACCGGACGACTTTCGCCACCTGGTTGACCTGGGCTGCGACCACATCAGACTTCCCATCAACCTGCTTGTCTTCGCAGACGAAAACGGCAATCCGGACTCCGTGTTCGTTCGGCTCCTCGATCAGGTGATCGACTGGTCGGAGGATGCCGGGCTGGTCATCATTCTTGACAATCACACGTTCGACCCGCGCGTTTCCACAAGCCCCGCCATCAAGCCCAAACTTGTAGCCACGTGGCGTCATCTCGCCCGCCACTGCCGCCTGCGTTCTCGACGTGTCGTTTTTGAGATTCTTAACGAACCTCACGGAATTGCCGACCCCGTTTGGGCGACCATCCAGCAAGAGGTAATCCAGGCCATTCGTAGTGTGGACACGGTTCACAGCATCGTCGTCACACCTGCGAATTGGGCCCACATCGAGAACCTCTACCGTCTGCCGAGCTACGCCGACAGCAACCTCATCTACACCTTCCACTTTTACGACCCTTTCCTCTTCACTCACCAGGGGGCAAGTTGGACCAATCCTCCGCTGACCGACCTGAGCGGCGTGCCGTTCCCCTACGATCCCGCCCGTATGCCGAGCCTGCCAGCCAGCCTGGTTGGCACGTGGGTTCAACGGATTTACGACGCGTACCCTCAAAACGGCAACGTAGACTGGCTGCGCGAGCAACTGCAAAAGGCTGTGACTTTCGCCGAGATGCGCCACGTCCCCGTGTGGTGTGGCGAATTCGGGGCTTACATGCCGCACAGCACCACAGAAGACCGCGGGCGTTGGCTGAACGCAGTGCGGACGTTCCTGGAGGAAAACAACGTGCCCTGGACCCATTGGGAGTATTCCGGTGACTTCGGGATCTTTGAACCGGGGAGTGACGAGCGCTTCGAGTCCGACCTGAATGTGCCCATCTTGAGAGCTCTGGGTCTGAATGTACCTCCCCAGCACGAATTCGAACGCGAGCCAGACACAACCGGCTTCCAGATTTACGACGATGAGATTGCCCCGGGACTTCTCGAAGACAGCTGGGCACCGGCAGCAGACATCGATTTGCGGTGGACAAAGTCACCGCATTCGGGGAGGGCCTGCCTGCACTTCGCACACCCGGAAACCTACAACTACCTCGGTCTGCGGTTCTCGCCCGTTCGAAATCTTTCGAAACTCGTAGAGCGCAGCTTCGCTTTGGAAATGTGGGTTCGCTGCAATCAACCGGAGGCCAAAATCTACGTGCGTTTCGTCGACACCAAGACTGGGGCAGCTGATCATCCCTGGCGCGTACGTGCAGTGTTGGGTCCGCCCGAATTGCGTTGGTCCGGTGACTGGCAGTACATCCGAGTGCCCTTGCAAGACTTCAAAGAGTACGGTTCCTGGGACAACGGCCGCTGGTACAATCCGGAAGGACTTTTCGACTGGGCCGAGATCGAGCACCTCCACGTCGTCGCCGACTACAGCGACTTGTCCAGCGTGTCTGTCGATCTGGATGACATCGCCATTGTGGGACCGACTTCCCGGGCCACCGCGCCTCACAACGGCGTTTTTGCCAAAGGCTTTCGCTTGAAACCCGGGTACCCGAACCCCGCTCACCTCGGAAGCCGCGTGATCTTCCCTTTCGTTCTACCACGGGGTGGGCGTGTTGCGTTGAGCGTTTTCAACCTCCGGGGGCGTGAGGTCTACAAGACCACTCGTGAGTACCAAACGGCTGGGATTCACCATCTGTCCTGGGCGGGGAGCGATGGCCGCGGGCGGCGCGTTCCGGCGGGACTTTATCTTTATCGTTTGAACTTCCAGGGCAGAACCTTCGCAGGAAAAGTGGTGTTTCTCAAGTAGCCTTTCTGTTCAACCTTTTTCCGGCAAGGGGGTTGCATTCCGAATCGTACGTACTGCGAAGCCGAACTCTGCAGCTTTCCCCCTACGGTTCTCGCCTCTCCGGATCTTTCTCGTCTTCCTCCGCAGACGCCTGGGTGTCGTCCAGCAGGCCTGGCTCGGCAGAAACCGTGGTCACGAGCCAGACGCCATTCGTAGTCGGCTGGGCCTCCGCATCCCACTCAGCCAAGCGCCGGGCGTTTCGGCGCCGGATCAAAACGTAGGCGAGCACCGCCAGCAGCACGAGAAAAACCCAGCCGATCCAGGCCAGGTCTTGCAGCAAATCCCAGCGGTGGGTCTTGCGCCAGTACTGAATCAGATCGAGCTCAAAAAGTCGAAAAGGCCGACCGATGGCACGTTCAAAGGCAGTGCTAAACGGCAACCCTTCGGCAAGGCCCATCAGAATATCCGCGGGGGCTCCTGGCCCGTACCGTTGAATGAGGTAAGTGACGGCCTCCAGGCTCTCCTGGTACGCGAGGGCTGCTTTCGCGCGCCGGAAACGAAGTACGCGGTCGATGTCCGACAACGGGATCAACGAACGGGTGGTGAGCGCGCGGCCAATCAAACGGCCGTCTTTGTAAACCGGCCGTCCGGAGTACACCATGGCCAGCCCCTCATTCAACCAGGCGGGTACGTGTTTGTTGCCGACTACCTCGGCCACAATTACGTGCGTCAACTCGTGCAACAACGTTTCCACCAGGTTCGTGTCGCGGTCCCAGTGAGGTGATTTGAGTACAATCCGCCGTGCCTCCGGAATCGCCACAGCCCCAGCCCAATCGGGCAATGCTGTGCCAGTCAGTTCCCGAAAAACCTTGGGACTCGACGCAAGGTAGATGTTAACCCGAGGTAATCGGTGGGTACCGAGTTCGTCCGCAATCGGGAGACCGTCCAAGGTCAAATGTCTTACCACTTTTTCGGCGTTCTTACGGTCCTCTTCGGCTGCGAACACCTGGACACTGTCCACCCGAAACACCAGCCAGGCGCGTTGGGCAGCGTGGGATGGCAGCGTCAGCGCCAGGAGGATCAACGCGCAGACGAAGACCCGCCAGCAGACGTCCTTCGAGCGACCTGTTCGCGCTGGTCCGGTTGGGAAACGACGTGCGAAATCAACAGGCATGGTGGCGAAGAAAAGCTTTCCCTCGGCGAGGGTTATTTTGGAGGGTATTTTCAGGACAGACGTGGACGCCGGAGACCCTCTGTACGTGCCCGGGCCAGGCGCACGTACTCACCCGCGGCTTCAGCCATGGCATCCAGCTGCCCCTTGATCTTTCGGCGAGCGCACTCTGGGTGGATCCGGATGCACTGGGTGGCTTTGCAGGTGTAGATTTTGCGGGTGCAATTGTTCTGCCGCAGGTACTCACGTGTGGGTACCATCCTTGCAGTGATGTCGCGACGTGAGAAACGATCGCCAAGGCTGCCCAGCCCGAGTTCCACGGTTCGATCCCACACGAACCTTTGCAGCGCCACGACCTCGTTGTCATCCAGCAGGGAATCGACGAGACCGGAGAGCGGTCGCCCCTCGCACAGGTCGTGAAACACGCGCAACCGAAGCCCCAGAGGTAATTGCGTTGACGTTTTCCCGGCCAAAGGCTGTTCCTCACGTTGCTACTCGCCCGAGAGCCATGTCGACCAGTACCGCAATTGCTCGCCTCAACGACGCAGGCTGATCGAGATCGGCGCCAACTACCCGTGCACCAGCTCCCAGCGAGACACCTTCCGGGTAGGCCTGTGCTGGCAGCGGGTTGCCCCTGGACGAAAATGCAAGAGCCACAAGCGGCGCGTCGTAACTGTCGGCGTACCAATCGGCCACGAGCTCGGCACGTTCTCTTAAAAAGGGAACATCCCACGGGTACAAGAGCAGGGCACCCAAAGCACGCGCGATCAACAGATCCAGTACGAGCGTTTCAGGCGAGTTCTGGACCGGGAGACCGTAGACCTGGAGTGCGCGTTCGCGCCCCAAATCCAGCCGTCCCAGCAAAAGGCCCGGTGTTTCCAGATCAATGCCGCCGCAAAGGTTTCGAACAAAGCGTTGAACACTTGGCACATCCGGCGACAGGACCGCAACTTCAACCAGACGCACAGGCCCCCCGTATTCGGCAACTCCGCGCGCCGGGGCACTGACGGCCTCGCGCTCGGGCGCTCTCACGGAAAGTCCAGTTTCCGAGGCCTCTGCCATGATCAGCAAGCCTTTCGTGGCCGTTCACCCGTCACGTCACCGCTTCAACAGGTCCTGACGAACCTGCAACAGTTCGCTTTGCCCCAAACCTGGCCGGTTGCCAACCCGTCCCCGGAACACACGCCGGACCGGACGCGTCTGGCCTCCACCCGCAACCGCATCTGTACGAACCAGGGCCGAAAGCACACGCAACGAACGGGTTTCGGGCGTCTGCGTTTCGCCGGTCTCGGGCAGTCCACTGTGTTGCACTTCGGCCACCAGACCCTTGTTCACGAGGCCGCGAAAAACTTCGAGCGACTGATCGCTGGATAACGTCCCGTCCGTCAAGAGGTCCAACAACGAACGCTTACCGTCCAACGCCGCGAGGAGTCGCGTTTCGTCCGCGGTGAGCTCCACATCTTCCTCCGGATGTAACGCCACGAGCGAACGTTCCAGACCTGGCAGTCCCGTCCCCAGGTCTAACAGAAGCGAGCGCAGACGTCGATGTTCCTCAAAAACCGCGCTCACCGTGTTCTCTGCAAAATGTCTCGGCCTGTCAAACGTCCCGAATCGCAGCTCGTACTCACCGTCATCCCAGAGCAACATGCGCAGCAGGGCCTTTTCAGGAGAGTAGCTGTTCAGTACCGCGTCGACAATTTCGCCTTCGTCTACAAACACGTAACCTTCCCGATTCTCCGTACGAACCACGACGACGCCCGTTTTTGCTCCCACGGTCAAGAGCCGAATCAGATCCACAAGCGCCATGTCGCGCAGAGAACCCGAGAACGTCTGAGAACTGGAGATTTTGCGTGTGGCTGCCGCGCCGCGCTCCGCCCGCAAGCGTTCCAGCCGTGCGACCACTTCGCCGGCGGTAACCGGCAGCTGCACCAAATCGTCCGGCCCGTGTTCGTAGATCGACAGTCGATCGCTCAAACTTGACCCGTTCACGAGCACCAACCAAAGGGCGCCACTGCGCCGCACAAACTCGGCGACCCCAGCCACTCGGTCCGCGTCCAACGGTGCCTCGAAATACGTCACCAAAGCGTCCACAGGCGTCGTCTCAAGCACCGATGTCGCAGACTGGTAATCATCGAGGAGAACCGGAACAAACCCGCTTTCCCGCAATCCTCGGTCGAGCGGGTCGACCAGTACGTCGGGGATCCCAATGCCCACAACTTTCAAGCTTGTTCGAGTCGTCGAAGAAGCCTCTTCCATGAGTGTCGGTTGCGTCCTTTCCATCGTTGGTTGCGACTCTTCCGATCAGAGCAGGCGTCTGGCCGATCGCTACAAGCAGTCTAACCGTACTACCCCTGAAGCCGTGGGTCAAGTTCGCGTGGCGTTGAACTCCTCGTGCAGAGCGTGTCGCAGCTCTTCAGAAGGCTCGCGCTCAAGCAGCAACAGGCGGTCACTCCTGTCCATGCGAAGCAACTCTCTCAAAATGCGTAACGAGGCCAGATTCGACGGCTCTACACCCGTCACAGCCACCACGATCGGCCCGGTGATCTGCTCGCGCAGAACCTGGTAAAGGTAAGCCACGTACTCCCAGCGGCGGCGATCATTCGCAGGCACAAGCAGCACTGCGCCCAGAACGTGTGGCACCAGCTTACGCAAGAGAGGATCAACAACGTCGGTGGTGTCCAGGCCCAGAAGCCCGATCTGGTTCGACAGTACCCCGAGTTCCACCTCAACGCGCGTTCGAGCCGCCGAAAGAGACCGAGAAAGAAGACCTGTACTGGAGAGGGCCTCCAACAAATCGCGTCGTCCTGCCTTTTCGGAGCCAACGAAAAGCAACCACTGTTCGGGCAATTGCTCGGGTAGAAGTTTCGGCTTTCGCTCTTCAACCCGCTCGACGGCCTGTTCCAGCCGAGCAGTTGGTTGTTCGACCGGCTCGGACTCTTCCGGCAACCCTGCAGGTACAGTCTCAGCGATTTCAGGCTCCACAGGGGCCTCTTTTGCAGCCTCTGTAGGTGAGATCTTTTCGCCGGACTCGGGCTCAGCGATAACTTGCGGTTGGGTGGGTTGTGCTTCCGGTAAAGGAGCGGTCTCCACCTCAGAGCCGGGTACCACTTCGGCCACGTTTCGGTCCACCATTTTTACCAGCCGTTCGAGTGTCGTCAACTCGTCGTAGGGGCTGGCAGCTAAGATCTCATCCAGACTTCGTGAGCCGTCGAGCAAGGCCAGAAAGCGCCGCACGTCTGGAGCGAGCGAAGCGTCTTCTGGCATGCGACGGTACCGGGATGTCAGCCGGTAGTGCCCGTGGCGTGCGGGTAGCCGCTCCTCAAGTTCTCGCTTCCGTTCTGACCAGCGCACGGCCTCCAGTACAAGACCCAAGGTACTGATGCTGATGTTCGCTGCGGGCGACTCCTCATCCACAACCTCCACAGAGGGCTTTTCCCAGCCCAGCATTGTGTACGCCGCTTTCTCGCCCTGCAACCCGTCCAGCCGGGCATACGTCACGGCTCCGTCCTGCAACCCGATTTCACCGCGCTGCCCGGCGAGGTTGCGTACGTGCAGAACAACGGTCTTTCTCTCGGCGGCAAGCTGTTCGATCAACTCAACGAGGGGCACTTCCTCCGTCTGCTCTGGCTGCGACGTTGCTGGTTTCGTCTCAGCCAGCACTTTTTCCTTCCTTGCAAGCACCATTCGGATGCGGGCTGCAATTTCCGAGACGTACATGGGCTTGTTCATGACGTCTTTTGCCCCAAGCCGCAGCCAGCGCTCGCGTTCATCTGGTGATGGATCTTTTGTCAGAAAGAGAACCGTGGGGTCGAAGCGGTCTGGTGCTGCACCAAGCCGCTGGAGAAATTCTTCGGCGCTCATATCGGGGAAACGGGCCTCGGCGAGGATGACGTCAGGCTGCAGATCCGGGATCATGCGAAGTGCTTCCGTGCCGCTCGACACACTGAGCACTTCGAACTCCTGTTTTACCAGACTTTCTTGAAGTACAAGCTGGTTGCGCGTGGAAGGATCCACCACCAGAACCCGGACCTGGCCCATCTCAAAACTCCCCTTTTGCGGTGAAAACCGTTCAGGCAGCCCCCCTGAACACAGCTCGGCCCTTTGCAAACCGTCGGAATATAGACAAAGCCCCGGGGCAAATCAAGCGAAAAGCGAACAGTTGGTTCTCGCGTGCCATTGCGTCGCTTCTACATCCCCGAGAGGCACTGCCTGCCAGTTGGGAACACGATCCAATCACCTGGCGCCAGCTACCGTCGTGACATGCCCCAAGGAACCGATTTTTTCGCGCTCGACATGTTTGCACGGAAAAACGTCCACATACCGGAACACTGCAGTACGCAGCACCTTCCTGGCGTCGCAAATCATTGCCCTCTTTGTGGGATTTCCTCAGGAACGGCCGAGGCATTTCCTTCAACAGCGCAGACTCCGGCCACGTGGGACCTTGCGGGCTCTGCCGGAACCTCGAACAGATTTGGGCACCTGCGGGGGTCCGCGAGTTTTGGGTGTTCACAAGAGTTCCGGGATCCAGTTACGCTTTAGCACGGGAAAGCACCTGTTCTGTCGGGGACACCCAGCGGAGAAAGGGGCAGTGCCCTGACGTTGCAGGGTCGGCCAGAAGTTGAAAACGAGAGGCGAGAAATGCCGGTCTGGCCCGCATGTCGATCCAGAGGATGGTAGTGAGGTGGGGGCGCTGACGCGTAAACTCTGTAACCCTACGGGTTACAGAGTGGGAACCATTTGACTGATCAGTACACCTGGGCAAAACTTGCCCCTTGACAAATCTCCCGAAATTGCTTATAATCAATTGTCACATTGGGGGATTAGCAGCCATGGTGGCTGTTCTGTCTCTTCGAAGCCTCACAACGCAGTACCATCACCGACGAGAAGTCCTTTCGTCTGCTGGCAATGGGCGGGAATGGACAAGGGAAGTGAACTGGCGGAGAGGGTTTACAACGTGGAGAAAGGAGGTGATGGTCCCACTACGCGCTCACCGTTGCACACCCACGAGGGGGCACAGTCCGGTCCTGAGGACCGACACGGGAAGTTTCCAGTTTCAGCAAGCCTCACGAATCCCCAACCTGAACAATCATCAGCCTGAAAGGAGGTGGTCACGGCAACGAGGACCAATTCGCCCTTATTTGTCCCCGTAGTAAAGTGGCATGTGAACCAAAGCTAGAGAGGTTGAAATGAAGAGGAAACTCTTGGTCGGCTTGGTTTTCAGCAGCTTCTTGTTTGCGAGCTTGGCCGTGGCTGCTGTGGGTACACAGAAAGCAGCACCGGTCAACAAAGCCAAGCAGGAACTCTCGAAAATCAAGCGCACGACTCTTCCCCCCAGCGCCATTTTCTCCAACACCAAAGCCACCCAGAACCCCACCATTTGGTCTGATGATTTTGAAGGCTCACAGCCAAACTGGGTTACCGATGCAAGCTGGAACCACGTCGACACCCCAAACGGCCGTGCCTTCCAGGATTCCAGCGCGTGGGAACTAACCGAAGAAAACGCGAACAGCCCAACGCACAGCTGGCACGCCAAACTGGGGTTGGACGAGGAACTCGACTTCGTCATTTCCCCGGTCATCTACCTGCCAACGGAAGTCGAGGTTGAAGGCATCACCAGCCCGTTGAAAGGGCTGAAACTTGGCTACATGTTGGATGTCGACACCCCCGAGGGCACGAACAGCTGGGCGCACCTGGTTGGTTCGGCGGAGTGCTGGTGGCACTTTACCAATGACAATCCGGGCGCAGGCAGCAGCTCCTGGTACATGGAACCCGTGGATATCCCCCACTGGCGCCAGTGGCTGACCACACCCGAAATCGACTTGACGGGGTCCGGCTCTGCTGTAACCCTCTCATTCATGCACAAATACGACTCCGAGCCGGAATTTGATTATTACAGCGTCGATGTGTCGACCGACAATTTCATCAGCTACACCAATCTGGCTTTCTACGATGGCAGCAATCCTCAACTGGATTGGACGAACGTAACCTTGGATCTGTCGGCCTGGGCTGGCCAGAAAATCAAGATCCGGTTCAGCAGCAAGGGTGACTACGGCACTGCGCAGGGTTTTTGGGCCATCGACGAGATCAAGGTGAGCGACGGCACCACCGACTTCTTCTACGACGACGGCGGTGAAGATGGCACCTCGGCCATGGTGAAAGCCGGTTTTGTGCCAGGAAGCAACTTCGGCGGTTTAACAGCCGATGGAACTTCCAATCCGAATCCTAACTGGCAGGAAATGACTGTGGACGTTCCTGGTGTCGGGGCAGGCATGGCCATCGAACCCGGTGACAGCGTGCGCATCGCTTTTCAGTGGGTTTCCGACGGCACTGCCACAACCGGTCGCGGCTTGTACATCGACGACGTGAATCTGTACGCGGTCGGCACGCTGCCGTTTGACGTAGCCGTTGTCGGCGTGAAGGGCTTTTACGAAGATGCCATCGTTGGACACACGGTGGCACCGGTTGTGCTTATTCAGAACATCGGTCTGCAGAGCATCAGCGGAACGATCCGCTGGGTCGGCGACATCTACAAGATCGAAGGTGAGGATACCGTCAAGGTCTGGCCGGCCATGTTCGGTAGCGTGAATGTTACCGACTTCGCCCGTGATTCTGTGCTGGCTATTCCGGTCAATCCCAACCGCGCTTGGCCGGTGGAAGAACCTGGCACCTACCTGCTGATGGGCAAAGTCAGCCCGCCGACCGACGGCGATCTGACAAACAACGTGATCGACATGACCGTGCAGGTGCTTGGTCCTCCGCTCGAAGAGGTCCTGTGGCGCTGCGATTTTGAGCCGCGCGCGGGTCAGACCTCGCTTGAGGACTTCGGCTTCACCGTGGTCAACGGTGGTGGCAACGATCTGACCGGTCTGAACAACAACAAGTGGGAGTATTTGCCCTTCGTTTTCGGTGAGGGCTCCGCGTTGATTTCCTGGGCTTGGGGTGCCGTTGACCTCGGGCCAGATCAGGTTGCACCTCTCGACAGTTCAGAAGTTCTGGATGAGTACCTGATCACGCCCGCCATTGACATCTCCAAGCTGGAGAGAGAAGCCACGCTCTACATGCAGTACTGGGTCTACTTCCGGCCGTCGCATCCAGCTGTTGGAGCGCCTTTTGGTGTGCAATGGAGCGACTTCGACATCGACTGGTCGATCGACGGTGGCGAAACCTGGCATCGTGCCTTCCACTGGGAAGATCACGATTCGACAACATCTCCGTTGACCCGCCTGCCGCACTGGTACTACGGTCCCGATGATCCTCGTTCGCCACTGAGCTGGTTGACCCAGCTGAATGTGGATCTGACTCCAGCCGTCCGGATGGGTGGCCAGCAAATCCAAATCCGCTTCCACCTGTGGTCGGAGAATTCCTACTTCATCGGCTGCGATGTGGACAACATCATCGTCTACTCCGGTCTGGGCCATCCGATGATCAAAATGGTGGAAGACATCCCGAACGACAACGGCAAGCAGGTTGCTGTGTGCTGGCGCTCCTCGTTCAGCGAGCTTCAGACCATCTGGACACAGAACATGGCGGGTGAGTACGAACAGCACATCATCACCCACTACAACGTGTGGCGCAACTCGGTGCCAGGCGAAGTTTCGCCAACCAACGCCGTTAAGGTCCCGGACATGAAGACCATGCTGGCT
>CAZXXS010000109.1:0-79752 GCA_964644845.1 uncultured Cytophagia bacterium
GAGCACGGCCGGGGTCGTGCCCGTTTCCGTCCCGCTCTGCTTCGCGTACAGGATCGTGTCGTGGCGCAACTCCGCCCAGGAAGCCAGAGCGGCGTAGAGGTCTTTGTCCAGCCAGGCCAGGGTTTGCATCCAGTCCGGGTAGCCGGGACCCTTGGGCACCAGCAAGGGCATGAGACAGTAGAGCCAGTTCCAGTACACGTTCTGCGCCCACACCGTGTCCGGGTACGAAGCGAACTCTCTCCGGAGCGAGTCAAGTTTCGCCGGGTAGGAAGGGTAGAGCGTCCAGTCTGGGGTTTGCTGCAGCAGCGCGTACGCGCGCTGAGAGCCGAGTACGGCCATCACATCCAGACCGCGGGGCATGAAGCGTCCGTCGGGGATTTTGTCGAAAACAAGTTCGTCCAGCACGTAGGCATCCGGGATGAAGCGCTGGCCCATCAGGCGGAACCCGGCCGGCTGCTCCGGGTACGCGATTTTAGGGCCGGGCAAAGCGCGGACCCGTTCGACGAATTGTGAAAGTTTGGCGCTGTCGGCCAGCGCGTCCGGGGCCAACGTCTCAAAGGCGTCGCCGTAGACACGGCGAGCCAGACTCAGGTACAGTTCCGGTGTCAGGTCGTCGCTCTTGCCCACGAAAAACACAGTGGGCTGGTAGATGGCCTCCCACACGTCCCGGACCGGGAATCCCTCCACGCTCGCCCGCGCCAGGGCCTGCGTCAGCAGTAGTGCCGCCAACGTGTACCCTTGCGACTGCCGGGCGAAGGTCATCCTTCCCAACCACATCATCGCCAAAAAGTAGTGGCGCAGCGAGTCGGAACGCGTGTAGTGGCCACGCGGGATGTACTGGGTGTAGTCCTCCGGGTAGGCGAAAATCGGCGAGTGCGTAAAGGGCACCTGTCGGCGAATGAGCTCCAGTTCCTGCTGGTAGAGGCCCGAGCTACGCGCGGGAACGAACGTGCTGTCCAACAGCACCCGGGCTACATTCAGGTAAGCGAGATTGCGCCACAGAGCCCACCGGGCCAGTGTGTCCGTAGCGGCATCTTGCTGAGTCAGCGTTTCTTCGTACAGAGCCCGCAGGAGCCCATCGAGCCAGCCGTAGAAACGACGGGTTTCCAGCGTCATCAAAATGCGGTCGAAGACCAGGTGAAACGTGTGCAGGAGCGCGTCGGAAGTAACGAGAATTGGGATTCCCAGTTCGCGCGCTTCGTTGTACACGTCAACCATCTCCCTGTAGGCGCCAGAACTGGAGCGAGGGCCAAGGCGTCCCGGTACCACAACGAAGTGATTTTCACGCAAGAGCTGGCGCTCTGCCTCGCTGAACTCGAATTGGTTGAAATTGACGACGTTCCCGAAGTCCTCGGCAACTTGCAAAGGTGGAAGAGCCGGGCGAACGTGGACCGGTACAGGGACGTAAGTCCCAAAGGAGGTCCGAACCGCGTTCGTGATTTCGGCGATCATGTCCCCGGTTTGTGCAAAAGCGGTTTCCAAAGCGAAAACCAGACCGAGTGTCAACACAAACCCTTTACGCATTGAGCACCTCCTGCCGGCAACTGCACAACCGGCCTTTCGTCTCCACCTCACCGTGTTCACCCATGGCAGCGGCCGTCGGCATGTTCAGGCAGCACCCCTGAAAGACCTTAGGCGGGAACGTCGTGATCTGGTCAAGTCCTTCCCATCCAGCCACCGACCACAGCAGGAATCGACCTCCTCCCGCACAGCACAGCCGTTGCCCATTTCCCCCAGCCCAATTGCCTCACCGGCTGGGGACCGGCGTTTGCCCCTTGGCCGTATCCAGTTCAGGCCGAGGCTCAGCAGGTACTCTTTGGCTGCGCAAGAGCCGTGCCGCGAAGAGCCGAAACAGTCCGTTTTGCAGCCGCAATCCCCGGCAGACAGAACAAATCGTTCTCAATTTTCCAGCACCGTTGCGCAAATCGTGCCCACCTTTGCGCACCCCCGGAACAGCACACCGTCACGTCTGAGTCTCGCCCCACCCTCCCGACGGAACTGTCTTGCCGCATTTCGGTTGGCTGTCGACGCCGATCCGGTTGCACATTCCACATCGCCGAAAAGCCCCCACGCCGTCGAGATTCGAAGGTCTTCACTCAGTCCCGAGGCGCAGGCCCCGCTGGCCGCTCCTCGCAGGTGGCACGACCGATTTGGGCGAAGCACCCGGGCATCCGGCGAAGTAGGCAAACTTGCACCCGCACAACCTGAAAACTGGCCGTTCAACCTGCGGCAGACAAATCCCGAATCGACCCGCAAAACGTGAAGACGATCCCGCCAGCAGAAGGAGGCTCGAAGGCCCGTTTCAAGTTCAAAAGTCTCACCACTGTGACGTGTTTCCCGATGCAAACGTTTCTTAAATCTCACCAAAACTTGCTGGTCAGCCGGTTTCCAGGCGCGTGGCTGTTTCTTTGTCCCCCGCTCGGCCGTCCTCCTCCCTCGCCTCACCCGTCCCTCGGCGCGAGCCCAGGTGCAAGCGGGCAACACCCGCCCGTGGAAGCCAGTGCCCGCACGCCGACGCCAGTTGTTCGGAAAGCTCGCAGGCCACGAAGGTTGTAGGCCCCCGGAAATCCACCTGGAGGAGCATCGAACAAACCGCCGAAATCAACAGGATTCAGCCGTTTCGGGCAATCTGATCTCGCCCACACGGTCGGCAAGCGTCCTGCGAGCGAGGCGAGAGAAGGGGAGGTCTCAGGTTGCCGCCAGAATACCCCGGATCCAATCACCGCGGAAATGCAAAGGATTCACAGCCTCTCGCTTTGCCCTGGCAACGATCCTACCCGGAACCGCTGAGCAGCCCCGAGGTCTCAACCAGTCCGCAGAACGAAATGGAATCCTTGGTTCAGGTAGGCTTTGACTTTTTCGCAACAAACAAGTACATTAGTCAACGGAGAACGTACAGAAGACACGTCCGAACGGCAACCGCAATCGAGGAGAGGAAAAATGGACTGGCTTCCCTTCGTCTACCAGTACGGTGTCATGTCCGTGTTCTTTGTGCTGGGCTTTGCCCTGGCGGTCGGCAACAACGAAATTCGCTGGCAGTTGAAAGCCGACCGGTGGACCGTCCGGGTGCTCGTTCTCGGTTTTCTTTACTACATGCTGCTGCAGGGCTTCATGCAGTTTGTGCTCCCCAGGATCTGACGGTGCACCTCCAGCGGCAGTCCGGTCGAGCAGGCCGGCTCCGCGGGGGTTTCTTGGACAAACAGAAAACTCTCCGAAGAGCAAAAAGCGCAGAAACACTGCGGTCCCGTCTACTGATTCGTTGTGGAGGTCAAAATGCACCCAACCGTCGGCACTCCCCTTGACTACTTTTTGATCGTCGCCTACTTCGCAGTGGTGTTGCTTTTTGGCAGTTACTTCGGCCGCTACGTCCGCTCGACCAAAGATTTCTTCTTCTCCGGGCAAAAGCTGTCGTGGTGGCTCATCGGCATGTCGTGCGTAGCAACCACGGTTGGCTCGTACAGTTTCATTAAGTATTCCGAAGCGGCCTACCGCTACGGTTTTTCCTCCACGCAAAGCTACCTGAATGACTGGTTCTGGATGCCTCTGTGGATGTTCGGCTGGTTGCCAATCATCTACTTTTCGAGGATCGTTTCGATTCCGGAGTACCTGGAGCGGCGCTTCAACCGGGCCACGCGTAGCGCCGCCACCGCGATTTTGCTGCTCTACCTCATCGGGTACGTGGGGATTAACCTGCTCACCCTCGGTGTCGCTCTACACAAGTTGCTGGGGATGGACATCTTCCAGGCAGCTGTGGTCGTCGCTGTCATCACGGCCATTTACGTGACCTTTGGCGGGCAAACCTCCGTAATCATGACGGATCTGCTCCAGGGATTCCTGCTGCTGGTGGCTGGTTTCGTACTCTTCGGTCTGGGGCTGCATGCCATCGGCGGGTTGCGCGTGTTACTGGACAACTTGCCGCCGCAGATGAAAACGGCATTTGCGCCCTTCAACAAACCGCCCGAGTTCAGCTTCGTCGGCATTTTCTGGCAGGACGGGATGGCGAATACGGCAGCCTTCTACTTCATGCATCAGGGAATGATTTTGCGCTTCCTTTCCGCCAAGAGCGTCCAGGAGGGCCGCAAGGCCGTGACCTTTGTGCTGCTCCTGTTGATGCCTCTGGCAGCGATCGCAGTGGCCAATGTGGGCTGGGTCGGTCGCGCCATGGTGAACCTGGGCATGCTCAATCCAAACATCTCCTCGCGCGACGTGTTCGTGGTCGTCTCCAACATGGTGTGTAAACCCGGTGTGTTCGGTCTCATCATGGCCGCGCTGGTTGCCGCCATGATGTCCACCGTCGACACCCTGGTCAACGCTGCCGCGGTCATCGGTGTGAACGACATCTACCGCCCCTACATTCGAAAGGGCGCCTCGGATCGTCACTACCTTTTCGTGGCGCGCGTCGTTTCGATTGTCGCTGCCGTACTCGGACTCAGCCTGGTACCTCTGTTCAACAGCTTCAAGACGATCTACTCCGCACACGCCGCCTTCACAGCGGCCATCACGCCACCGCTGGTGGTCACCATCTTGCTCGGAGCCTTCTGGAAACGCTACACACCCGCCGGAGCCCTCTGGACGCTGGTAGGAGGAATCACGCTGATCTTTGCGTCAATTCGTTTTCCGGAGCTCGTGCGCCCTGTGAGCCACGGCATTACTCAGGTCGAAGGCTTGTCGTACATGCGCGCTCTGTACGGGCTTCTGGTCTCAACGGTCATCGGCGTGGCCGTGTCACTTGCAACCAAACCGCGACCTCTCTCCGAAGTGGCCGGTCTCGTGATCGGCACGCTCCGACAGGCCCGCGAGAACTTCAAGGGCGGCCCGGTCAATGAGGAGGAAGGGGAAAAAATCCACCTTCGCGTGGTCCCCGTGGAAGAGATGGACGCGGATCAGCGTCAGGTGATCCTGGCACCGGAGGACATGAATCGCCTCAAAGCTCGGCCGGGCGACCTGATTTACATCCGTGACCGCCGTTGGTGGACTGGCGGACTGCGCAGTGCCCACGTGATTGCCGCTGAACCCACAGGTCAGGCTGGTGAGATTCGGGTTTCGGCGGAATTGCTCAAGTCCCAGAACTTGACGGGTTCGGACGTCGTCCTGGTGGAGAAGATCCTCTGAGAAAAGGGCTTCAGAGGCAATCCGAGGTCTGCGCTGCGGTCCACCGGTGAACTGCGGACCGCTTCGCGCAGGTCCGTGATCAGGGCAAGCGGCCGCAAAACGGCAAAGGAGAAAGCGGGATCGTGTGTCAGAAACTCGGCCGTGCCTCGGCGGTTTCAGGCGGGTCGGGAATCCGCGACAAAACGTCCACAACGCGACGCTGGACATCCTGCGGGTCGAACGGTTTCAGCACGCAATCGTCCGCGCCGAGCCGGGCAGCAAAATCGTCCTCGGGATCCACGCCCTTTGCGGTGAGCAACACGATGTGTACATCGTCGTAGGCGGGATTGGCGCGAATTTCGCGCAGAACGTCGTAGCCGTTCTTTTTCGGCATGTCCAGATCGAGAAAAAGAATGGCCGGGTGCTCACGCTTGACAAGCTCCACCGCAGCTTCACCGTCACGAGCTGTCACGCAGTCGTACCCGAGACGGTCAAACAGAACCGAAAGGGCTCGAACGATGTAGAATTCGTCGTCGGCCACGGCGACTATTTTGTTTGCCACCTTGCCAGTCCTCCAGAATCGCCGTTTTGCAGAACCCTCCTCGCCCCGCGCGCCTACCCCCTCGCTTCCAACTTGAATACCGCTTCCTCCGCTCGCGCCTTGCCTGGCTCCTCAACTGTTGTCAGCTCCTTTTGATCCTCCTCAGTCAGGATCCTGTCGTACTCAAAGTCCGAGCTCTCCACGTACTCCAGCATGGCATCCACAACCCGAGGATCAAACTGCGTGCCGCGGTTGCGTTTCAACTCCTCGATGGCCTGGTCCAGCGCCATCCCGGGTCGGTACGGGCGGTCCGAAGTCATGGCGTCGAAAGCGTCGGCTACGGCCAGGATTCGCGCGGCCAGCGGGATCTCCTCCCCAGAGAGGCCTTCCGGGTAGCCCTTCCCGTCGTAGCGCTCGTGGTGGTAGAGGATGGCCGGTGTCAGGCGCGCCATCGCCGGGATTCGGGACACAATCTGGTAGCCGCGCACCGGGTGTTGCTTCATCTGCTCGAATTCTTCCGGCGTTAATCGTCCGGGCTTGTTAAGGATCGCCTCGGGCACACCGATTTTGCCCACGTCGTGCAAAATGGCCGCCATCCGCAAATCTTCGAGCTCCTTCGCCGACAATCCCAACCGCCGGCCGACAGCAACAGCGAAAGCCGACACGCGGCGGGTGTGCCCGTGCGTGTAAGGATCCTTGGCATCCACGGCGTCCGCCAACGCCTGGATGGTGCTCAGAAACATCTGACGAATTTCTTCGAACAGGTGCGCATTCTGGAGCAAGACTGCCGCTTGGCTGCCCAGGGCCGCCAGCATGCGTCGATTGCCCGACGCGAACAGCGAGGACGACGACGAACCGCTTCGGGATCGGTGTTTCTCCCCTGCGGCCACCAAAAGCCCACTGATGACCCCGCGACTTCGCATGGGTACAGCCAGCAGCGGCATCGGCCAGTGGAAACCCAGTTCGCGCTCCGCACCGCTCAGGTCGGCTTCGCGACGAACAGCTAAGGTTTCGCCCCGCAAAACAACCGGGGCGAACACGCTGCGCAGTGCGGGGAGCCCGTCCCGTTCGTAGGGTGCCACCTGTCGTCCCACGGCAGATTGGAGTCGCAGGTTCCCTTTGTCGCTGTCCAGCAGGTAAATGCCAACGCTTTCGCACTGCAGTGTGTCGATCACCTGCCCAATGATGTAATCGCAAATCGCCTCAGGTTCGTGGACTCCGCTGATCGAGTCGCCCAAACTGTACCACAGGTTCAGCTCTCGGTACGCCGAAATGAGCTCGTCGGCGAGGCTGTCTTTCTCCTTCTCACCCTGAATGTCGTGGGCCAGACGTTCCGCGACTACCGCCGCAGCAATGCTGAAGTTCAGGGTGTGGCCGTACCCGGGTGGGGCAACGAAGAGGAGCTGCCCAACAAGCTTACCATCCAGGTAAATCGGCCCGCTGTGGCGCACTTCCCATGTTGTTCTGTCCACCCCCCGCATGAATTCGCCGCGCACCAGAGTTTTCCCACCGTCATCCAGGATCAGCAAGTCCGATTGGGCAAGGAGAGCAAACCGGTTGAGAAAATGTCGGAAATCGTCCGAACGAATGACGTCGTTGAGTGTTCGTTCAGTCCTGGCCACAGGCTGCCCTCCGGCACGCCTCCACCGCACGGCCTGTGCGGTCGTTCGCAAGTGCGTCGTCCGTCATCTGCCCAGCTTCCATCCGCATTCGCGCCAATCCCATGAGTGAGAGAGCACAGCATTCGCGCCCCGGTTCAAACGTCGGAACCAATTTGCGCAACTCGCCCGTTGTCGCGCCGGCGATCAGCGGATGCCGGGCAAGCCTCATCCTCTTATCGGCAGGTACCCGTCCGGATTTAGATTCGGAACTGCCCACGCTGGGGGAACCGCAGGAGACGCCGCCAATCAATTCGTATTGGCTCTCTTTTTCACACCAGAAAAGAACGCAGGAGCGGCGATTTCGTCGCCACAACTAAGAACCATTCTAATTTACTCTTGACTTTTGCGACGCTTTTTCGTATGTTCAAAATGTCGCCGCATTCCAGGCGGTGCGCTACTAACGCGAACCAAAACAAAGGAGAACAATCATGGCACGAGTCGCACGGGAAATGGTCGAGCGTGCAGGCATCAACGTGGACGAGCTCGTGGAACTGCTCGTCAAGAACGCCGCGGCCGAACTGACTACGTACTACTACTACACGATCTTACGCGTCAATCTGATCGGTCTGGAAGGCGAAGGGCTGAAGCAGATTGCAGAAGCCGCGCGGATCGAGGACCGTAACCACTTCGAGGCGTTGGTCCCCAGAATTTACGAGCTGGGCGGGAAACTACCGGACGACATGAAGGTCTTTCATGACATGTCGGCCTGCCCACCGGCCAATCTGCCGACCGACCCTGCCGACGTGAAGGCCATGCTGAAGGTCCTGGTGGAGGCCGAACGCTGCGCCGTGCGTGGGTACACGCACATTTGCAATCTTACAGCTGGCAAAGATCACCGCACCTACCAGCTCGCAGCTGCCATCCTGAATGAGGAAATCGAACACGAATCCTGGTTCAGCGAGTTCCTCGGTGAAGGGCCTTCGGGGCATTTTATGCGCGAAGGCGGCGTCACGTCACCGTTTGTCTCGCGCTACCTCCCGTAGCAGGGGACGAGGTAAAGCGATGCGACATTTCACTCGCGAAGAGCTCAGACAGTACGACGGACGTGGCGGGCGTCCGTCGTACGTCGCCTGCGACGGGCGTGTTTACGACGTCACCGGTAGCTTTCTCTGGAAAGACGGGGTGCACCAGGTCACACACCGGGCCGGCACGGATCTGACCGAGGCACTCGGGTTTGCTCCACACGGCCAGGACCTGCTGGAACGGTTTCCGGTGGTGGGGGTACTCGAGGACTCGACCGGGGAGACGTGATTTTCACCTGTCGTTTTTTGGGAGTTCCCCAAGCCCTGAATCGCTTGCCGAACAGACGGCGGCCACCACGTCGCCCAGCAGGCGGGCTCGCGGGTGTGCGCCAGCAAGATCCGGAGCCTAAACCGCCGGCCGCGTGTGCACCGCTTCCATCAGTCCATCTGTTCAACCGCGTCACCGGATCCTGCCGGGCTGACTTCACGGTTCCTTCCGGGAGGGATCGTTTCCAAGAGGCTGCCGGCGGTTCCTTCTTCGCCCGACGACACTCGACCAGTCAAGGTCCCACAATCCACCCTTTAAGAAAACGGGAGAATTCCCGGTCCCTTTCGTCTTTCAAAAACCTCCCCGATTTTGTAAGTTTGGCGTGTTCCTGAAGGGAGAAACGTTCTTGACAGTTCGGAACCGGGAGGTTGCTGATCATGACGTCTGCGCGACCGGCAGCAGATCTGCGCCGCACCCTGCAACGCATCGACGGACGTGGCTACAAGGCCTACAAAGAGATCCAGGGACGCTACGACTTCGACGACTACGAGCTCGTGATTGACCACGTGCAGGGGGATCCCTTTGCCGATCCGAGCCGGGTGCGGCTCCTCATTCCGAAAGACACGGCCGGGTTCCCGGAGGAGCTCTACGCGAATCGTTCTCGGGCCGTCGGGCTGGCGGACTTTCTGACCCGCGCCGCAGCTGCGGTCCTGCGCCAGCGCGAACGCCGCTGGCAGGGGTCGGGCAAGAGCGGCCTCATCCTCATCGACGTCCCTGGTCAGGAGATCCTGGAGCGCACGTCGGTGCTGATTCACGAAGGCGACGTGGAGGTGCGTCTCCGGGTCGGGTTGCCGGCTCGGGGACGGACAGTGTTGGGCCGGCAGGCGATCCAGATTTTCTTCGAAGATCTTCCCGATCTGGTGGACCGCGCGCTACGAGCCCGGTCGCACGCCCCGAGCGTCGTGCGCCGGCACGTTGAGGTCAACGAGGACCAGGATACTCTCCGCAGCCGGCTCGCCTCGCTGGGACTGGTTGCCTTCGTGGCCAACGGAAGCCTGCTTCCCCGCCGGAGTGGTGTGGACGACCGGCCGCTGCCTCAGGAACAGGCGGTGTTGTTCCAATCGCCCCCGAGCCTCGAAGTGGAACTGCAATTGCCCAACGCGGGCCGCGTACGCGGGATGGGCATCCCCCGGGGAGTAACGCTCATCGTGGGCGGCGGCTACCACGGCAAATCGACCCTGTTGAAAGCCCTGGAGCGGGGCGTGTACAACCACGTTCCCGGCGACGGACGAGAGCTGGTCGTCACCGTCGACACCGCGGTCAAGATTCGAGCCGAAGACGGGCGGCGCATCGAGAAGGTGAACATCAGCCCGTTCATCAGCAATCTGCCGTTCGGAAAAGACACCACGCGTTTCTCCACCGACGACGCCAGCGGCAGCACCTCCCAGGCGGCCAACATCATCGAGGCGCTGGAAATCGGCGCCCAGCTGCTGCTGATGGACGAGGACACCTGCGCCACCAACTTCATGATCCGCGACCACCGGATGCAGGAGTTGGTGGCGAAGGAGAAAGAGCCCATCACGCCGTTCCTGGACAAGGTTCGGCAACTGTACGAAGAGCTGGGGGTGTCCACGATCCTGGTCATCGGCGGTTCCGGCGACTACTTCGATGTAGCGGACACGGTGATCATGATGGACGAGTACCGCCCGCGCGACGTGACGGCCCAGGCCCGGGCCATCGCCGAGAAGTACCGGGCGGAACGAAAGCCGGAGGGCGGGGACCGATTTGGCGATCTCACACCCAGGCGTCCCCTACCGGAAAGCCTGGACCCGAGCAAAGGCAAGCGCGACGTGAAACTGAAAGCACGCGACGTGGACGAGATCCAGTTCGGGCTGCATGAGATCGATCTGAGCGCCGTCGAGCAAATCGTCAGTCGCAGCCAGACGCGGGCCATCGGTCACGCCTTGGTGCGCCTCAAACAGCGGCACCTGGACGGCCGCGCCACCGTGCGCCAGGCCGTAGAAGCCCTCGAACGCGAACTGGACGAGCGCGGTCTGGACGTTCTCACTCCCTCGCCCTTCGGCGACCTGGCTCGACCCCGCCGCTTCGAAATCGCCGCCGCGCTGAACCGGCTGCGGACCTTGCGGGTGGCGGTGTGAAGGCGGAGGCGCTGCTGAGTTCCTCACATCTCCCCCCACGGTCCAGAGCGTGCAGCCGGCGCGCGCGGACCTTGGTGACCGGGGGTTACGGCGTGGGCCATTTGTAAACCAGAGAGACGCGGAGCACAGAGAGCAAAACCCGGCTACGCAAGCGTCCTTTGGCCCCCAGAATGAGCTGGGTAAGCAGCTCACGGCGACGAGGCGTTTTCACCGCAATGCAAGGTTCTGTGGCGTCGGGAATCCCGTGTGCGGGCTTCGCCAGACACGGGACAATCACTCTTTCGGAACACAACATCGAGCTCTGTGTGCCCGTTTCTCGGCTCGTTGGGCGTGAAAGTTCCGTGGCTCCGGCCCGGGAAATCCGGGTGAAACCGAGAAATGCGTTAACCGCCGTGCCCCCTGCCCCACTGCGCAATCCAGTACCCTTCTCCAGGTGTCGTCGCTCCCACCCTCCCTTGCCTCACCCCACTGCCGGACAGCACCGCTTCCTTGCGGCACAGCTGCAGCTGGCACGTATTTTGTGAACAGCTTTCTACCGGGTAGCAAGGCCGGAACGTGACCTGGCGCATTCGAAGGGCGTTTTGGGATCGCCAGAACGGCTTCTAACCGCATCGAATAATGCTAAGGGTCGTGGCACAGCGAGCGACGTGGATGCCTTCACCCTTTCAAGCCAGGCATTTCCCTAAGTGCGCGAGCAGCGAGGGATCACCCAGTGGATCCCCGTCACCAGAGACAACCGCACCACAGCTAAGACCCAGACAAGCAGGAGGCAACGTTGAACAGCACAGGCACTTCTCTGCCGTCCTTCCGGAGCGCGGCCACCGTCCTGGCGCTGGCCGGAATTCTCTTTCTTCTTGCCGCTGGCGCCCTGCAAGCGAAAACGTACGTCCACACCAGTTTCGCCCAGGAGGACGCCAACGACGACTGGAACAACGACGGGACCCCGGACGGCACCGACCGATTCGGCGGTACGCCCGATGACGGAGTTCTCCGGTGGCCGGTCGGTACCCACACGCTTCAGTGGTCCGTGTACACCATTCCCGAAGGCGCCAAATTGACCATCGCCTCCGGTTCCACGCTGCAACAGGTCTTCTTCAGCCTGGGTGCCAGCGCGGAAATCCGCGGCAGCAGCCTGACCTGGACCGGCGGCGGTGTGGGCATCGACGGCAGAGGATGCCACATCGATTTTGGCGGCTGCACTCTCAGTGGCGTGTACATGGTCGGTGGCGCCTGGGACCCGAATCTCTGGCAGAACGTACCGGGAGGCCATTTGCACCTGCACAGCTGCACCTTCGATTCCACTGGAATTGAGCGCGGGAAATTTCTCGCCGGCGTGTGGGAAAGTATTTCCCTCGAGAGCAGCACCGTCTGGGTGCAGGGCGTCACCCTCTCGTCATCCGGCCCGATCGACATTCAGGACTGCACAATTTACGTCAACAATCCTTACCGCGGCTGGCAGTACACGTTCTCCGAGCAGGACGCCATCACGTTCGACGGCTACCGTAGTCTCTCGATCACCCACACACGCTTCCAGGGCACGAGTTCAGGGGTCGCGGTAGTCTTCAGCATCCCCGACAGCAGCTTCAGCACAGAGGTAAACCATTCTGCTTTCGTGAGTGCCCCTGTGGCCGTGCGCGCTTCTAACGAAGCCCTTCAGGGGTCGGACTTCACGTGGAACTACTGGGGAAGCGGTGACGGTCCGTACTTCTGGATCTGGAACGAGGACGGCTACACCTACGAAATCAAGCGCGAGTGGGCTGATGCAGGACCTAACTTTGTGGTCGTTTACACCACGCCAGACCCGTTCTTCCCTTTCCCCTACGATCCTTACGTGAGCGTGGACGGTACGGACGAAAACGCAGATGTCGACCACGACGGTCTGGACACTCCTCTGGAAAACGACATCGGCACCAATCCGTTCAATCCGGACACCGACGGCGACGGCATTCCGGACGGCGTCGAGGTGGCCTGGTCCACCGACCCGCTGGACCCCAACGATCCCGGTGTTGAGCCGGAAGAGCCCACGCCGCAGGACTCCACCCTCTACGCTCAGGGCCAATCGGAAGCCCTGGATGCCCTGGACGCCGCAACCGCAGACTCGTTGCGCCAGCAACTCGCCGACCCGCGACTGACGCCCCAGGAACGACAGCAACTTCTCGCTCAGACCTTCCACGACTACACGGGAAACGCAACGGTAGACCAGATCCGCGAGATGGCGTGGAACGACCTCCGTCTGGTGGGCCAGATTCTCGCCAAGCAGTGGAACAATCTCGACTCGCTCATCAACAACGTGCTGGAGACCTACTTCCTACAGAACTACAACCAGGCCGAAGTCGAGCGGATCGTCAACTCCAATCTGCCCGCGTCCAGTCCACCTCCGGACACGCTGAACGGTTTGATCAAACGGCGCACAGGCCAGGACCCAAACGCCACCCTGGTGCTTGAGGACACAACTGGTCTGGAAAGCCGTTACCAGACGCCGGACGGCAGGAAGAAAGCCTACTTTCTCCACCGGGACGACGTCGTGGAAAAGCCTACGCTGATCGGTGAGACGGAAAAAGGCATCATCAACGGGCTGGAAGGGGTTGGCAAGCTGGCAGAAAAAGTCGACAAGACGGGCTTCATTACCAAGATCTACGACGCGGGTCTGATTTCGGGCGTGTTGAAGGCGGGCATCCGAAACGTCAATCGCTACCTGACCCACGACGGGGCCAATTTGGTACCGCGCAAAGAGAACCTGGTTTACGTCAAGGATCCACCCGCAGCGCGGCTGCCCATCCCGGCTAGCAAAGAGGTGATCACCATCAAAGGCGTGGGTCAGGTCAGTCTCGTGTACGAAGCCGACGATGGCCGCAAGTTCATCAAGGTCGACGGCAAAGCCTTCAACAAAGACGCGACCAACTGGAGCTGGTGGCGACGTAGCTGGACGTCGAAATTCGTCGGCGGCATCCCGTACCAGCTCATTCCCCTCAAATGCGTCGATGCTTCGAAAGGGATCTACGAAGTGGACGACAGCGCCATTCCGGACGCGGTCAAAAATCCGCTCCTGGCTAAACACGTGCCGTTCCCCCTGACGACCACCTTCGGGGACACACTGGAGCCCCTGTTCGCGCTCGTCGATCCGGACAGCGACAGCGTGGCGGAGGTCATCGAGCTCGACGCTGACCGGGACGGGCGGTTCGACACGTTCTTGCTCTCCACTGTGTGCGACTCCTGTGGCTACAACGTGGCCAAAGTGGACACCAACTCCGACGGCACGATTGACCTGGTCTTCACCGACCTGACCGGTGATGGCTTTCCGGACGCGGTGGACCTGAACCTGGATGGACGCAACGACGCGTTCGACACAAACGGGGACGGGTTCTTCGACCGCATCGACTACGACGGCGACGGTCAGTTCGACGCTTACGATCTGAATCTGAATGGTCGGCTCGACCTGTACCTGATCCCCACCGGAGGGTTCACGAACGTACAGGGCTCAGGGAGCACAAATTTGCCCAGGAAGTTCAGCGTGTCGCAGAACTACCCCAACCCGGTCCACGCGGGACAAGCCACCACGCTGCGCTACGCCTTGCCTAAGGCAACTCGGGTTCGCGTTGAAATCTACAACGTGCTCGGCCAGCGCGTGGCCACGTTGCTGGACAAGCAGCAAGCCGCCGGCTGGCACGAGATCAGCTGGTCACCTCGTTCCGCTTCGCCCCCTCTCCCGAGCGGGGTGTACTTCTTGCGCGTGCTGGCCGGCAAGCAGAACCAGTACCAGTCCGTGCGGAAGCTACTGATCCAAAGGTAAGCCCAAGCTCAAGAAATGGAAAAGCGGGGCTCTGACTGTGAGCCCCGCTTTTCCCGTTTACCGTTGCGGCGGAACCGGCGCCCGAGGCTGTACCCAGCTGGGAAAACCTTTGCCACACACGTGAGGGTTGCCTTTTGTCTTGTCCCGGCTTCGCCGGGCGATTCGCACGAAAAGCCAGGCTCCGCCGGGCCCATCCCGGTTCCAGCTCGCTCCGACAACCACGAAGCCCGTTGGAACTTCGCGGGAGTCGTCGCGGAAGGATACCGGGCGGCCGATTCAGCCAAGCTCACACCTTCACGGTGTCCTTCACGCTCTCCTGCCAGGCCAGAATCCGCTGACGCAGGTCGGCGACCACGCGCTCGTACTCGCCCCTTCCGAACAGGTTCGTGGTCTCGTACGGATCCTTTCGCAGGTCAAAAAGCTGGTTTTTGTCGGTGTCGCTGAGGCACAGCTTCCAGCCGTCCGCAGTGACCACGGTGCGGGTGCTGGCGCGAAAGGCGCGTTGTAAATCAACCTCGTTTACACCTTCCACTCGCTTTGGAACCCGACCGTAACGAAGAGCCGGATTCCACTCGATGAAGACGTCATCCGTCAGGCGCCTGTCCTCGCGGATGGCAGGCAGCAGACTTTTGCCCGGAAAACGATCGTCCTGCCGCCGCCCCAAAAGATGCAGTAACGTCGGCACCAGGTGGATGTGGCTCGCGGGCCCGTCCACCAGGATCTGCCTGCGCGCCAACCTCGGGTAGCGAATCAGCCACGGCACGCGAACGGACTCGCGGTACATCACCGTCTTCGCCAGCAGGTGGTGCGCACCCATCATGTCGCCGTGGTCGCTGGTGTAAACCACGATGGTGTTTTCGGCCAGACCAGCGTCCTCAAGCTCTTTCAAGATGCCACCCACGGCCAGGTCCACCTGCGTCACCAGGCCCCAGTAGTTGGCGATCAGACGACGCCAACCCGCTTCTGTACTCAGGTCATGCCCCTCAAACCCGAAACGGACGTAGCGCTCACGCAGAAGTCTGTAGCGCAGCGGTTCGTTGTCCTCCAGCGGATCGTTGAAATTCGGCGGCAGCGCGATTTCGTCGGGTTTGTGCTCATCGTTCAGCGGCCCGTTGAACGGCATGTGCGGTTCCAGGAAATTCACGTAGAGGATGAAGGGCTCCTTGCGGTACCTGCGAATGAAGTCGCGGGCCCGCGTCTCCAGAAAACGGGTTTTGGAATGCTCCAGCGGTAACGTAGAGACGTACCAGCGACTGTAGGTGTCGCGTTTTGTGTCCGGTTTGTAGCCCAGATCGTGCAAAAATCGCCAGTACGTGCTCTTCGCGTCGCGGTCGCGTCCTGGACGAAAGTACTTCCAGTAACCGTCCTCGATGCTGACCCACTCTTCGAAGCCGTGCTGCGCAAACACCTCGTCGCCGAGGTGCCACTTGCCGAAGTAACCTGTGCGGTAGTCGGGGTCGTTCAGAATCTCTGGCAGCGTGGGCACCTCTTCGGACAGGGGGATGTTGTTCTCGGTGCAGCCGTTCTGGTGCGGCCACAACCCCGTCATGACCGTAGAGCGCGACGGGGTACAGACCGGCTGACTGACGTACGCCTGTCGAAAAACCACGGATTCCGAAGCAAGGCGATTTAAATTCGGGGCGTGGATCCGAGCGTTCCCGTACACACGCATGGTGTCGGCGCGCTGCTCGTCCGTCCAGAGAAAAAGCAGATTGGGCTTTTCCTTTCTGGCCGACAGGCCAACCAGAGCCGGAGCCGCCAGCGCAGCCGCCCCAGTTCGCAGGAAATCTCGGCGTGTCAAATCCCGAGCGTTCATGTGGGCCTCCCACACGCTGCAAAGCGCCGCGTTTTCAGAAACCGGGCTCCCAGACCGCCACGACACTCCTGACTTTCGGAGCCCGAATGCAAGTTAGCAAAGACGCGGTTCCGAAGCAACTCTCCTTTCCCCAAAAGGCGCCAACGCCGTTCCCGAGCGAATTCGGGGCTGGCCCTAACGCTGGACCCCACGAACGTGGGCTACCCGGGGTTCCACTCGTACGGAGTCTGCTTCCAAACCCGCAAACCCCTGGCGCAAGGTGGACCCGACCGAAATGACCTTGACCAGTCTTCGGATTTGCCCCGGGATCTTAGTCGCAAGCGAAAGGGGGCAAAGCAAAGCCAGAACGCGGTAAAACAGAACCGAAGACGTCTTTCCCTGGTCCACGCTCCAATCGATCTTTCCAGCTACCCGGTCCAGCGTGAAAGCGGAGACAGGTTCTGGAAAGCACCTTCAACGCTCGAACTTCTCCCAATCCCGGTAACTGTCCGGGGCATGCCGTCGGACGGCTACACTCGGGCCAGTTTTCAACCTCAGCCCGGGCAAAGCCGACGAAACAGTCATTCCGCGGCTCCGTTCCCAGGCCGTCCACGCCTGTGCCCCCAGAAGAGCGCCTCGACAAACTTTCCCCGCCCCCACAGGGGTGAACAAGCCACGCCGGACCCAGTCTGCCGCACTCCAAACGAACTTTGGGAAACCTTACCTCCTTCCCTGCGTAGCAACAGTGTCAACATTTCCGCACACGCGTTCCGGTCGGGTCCATGAGCCTACGCCCAAGCTGCCGTCGCGGCCCAACGAGGAGAAATGGCATGAAGCCCGGCGTCTTTCCCGCCCTCGTCTTCGCCGCCATCCTTCCGGCAAGTGGGTTCTGCCAACAACTAACCTACCCGTGGAAAACAGACAACGAGCCCACCGAATCTCTTGAACGTCGAATCCCGGTGCCGCACGGTTTCAAACGGATTGAGGTCAAACCGGGCTCCTTTGCCGACTGGCTCAGACACCTGCCGCTGAAGCCAGGCTGTCCCCCCGTGCACCTGTACAACGGCGCACTCAAGGATAACCAAACCGTTCACGTCGCCGTTGTTGACATCGACGTGGGACGCCGAGATTTGCAGCAGTGTGCGGACGCCGTGATTCGTCTGCGCGCCGAGTACTTGTTCACGACACCCTGTAGCGACAAAATCGCTTTTCACTTCACGAGCGGCGACTTTGCGCGCTGGCGGGATTGGGGCGCCGGTTACCGCCCCAAGGTGAAACACAACCGCGTAACCTGGCGGCGCAGCGCACGCCGCGACAGAAGTCACGCGAATTTCCGACGCTACCTTGCCACGGTTTTCGCTTACGCCGGTTCGGCTTCTCTTCAGCGCGAGCTGACTCCCGTGACCCACCCAAGCGCCATTCAAATCGGCGACGTTTTCATCCGCGGTGGCCACCCTGGACACGCCGTGATCGTCGTGGACGCAGCCCAGAATGCCCACGGCGAACGCGTCTTCCTGCTGGCGCAGAGTTACATGCCCGCGCAGGACATTCACATTCTGCACAGTCCGGAGGATGTCGACCCGTGGTACCGAGCTCGTGGTTCTGGAGATCTTTTGACACCCGAGTGGACTTTCCACTACACCGATCTCCGGCGCTTCCCCACAACTCGCTGCGAGAAGTAATCGGGCTGCGTTCAACGCACGATTTTGTGGAGGGCCCAAAGCATGTCAGGAAAACTGGGTTCGGTGCTGTTCCTTTTGGTCTTGCTCGTCGGCACCAGCGCTGCAGTACCAGCTGAGGAGAACCTGCAAGAAACGTCCGCACAGGCTGGTCCCGGCGAACTGGAACAAGCGAGTCCACAGGGCGAAGAAGTCACGCTGCGTTTCAAGTCCGGCCAAGCCGCGCACTGCTGGCTAACAGCGGTTCACGGCGACTCGGTCCTCTGCTCCACACAGAACGGAACGGTGGTCACCTACCCGGTTGACAGTCTCTCCGCCGTCTACCTTGTCCGGCACGGTTCACTCAAGCGCCCTGCCATTTCGGCTGCGGTGGCAGGTTTCGCAGGTGCGCTGATCGGCTTCATGCAGGGCGACGACCCACCCGGCTGGTTCAGCATGACAGCTGAACAAAAAGCCACTTTGCTCGGTGTGGGTGCCGCAACGCTCGCTTTCGAGACCGTCGGAATCTACGAGCTCACCCGGGCCACGGACGTGCGTGTTCCCCTCGCGTACCGGAGTCTTCCGGAGAAACGCGCGATTCTCACTCGGGTGACCAGCGGGACTTACCGCCCGCCGCGGCCTGTGGAGTCCGTCGTCTTGGTACGCCTCCTCAAACTCAGCGACGAGGGCATGACGCCAGGCGTTGAAATCCGCTTGCAGTCCCCGGTTTTCAAGCCCACGTCCGGCCTGGGCATTGTCGTCTGCAAAACCCGTTGGTCCCCAATCGGACGCTACGGTGTCTCCTACACGTACGACAGCAATGTCGGAAAGGAAAAGTACCGAATCTCTTACTCGGGGCCCTACTTCTTCCTCTCCGGGCACAGGGACCGCCAGCTCATTCCGTGGCTTTCGATCGGCGCGTGTTTCGGAACCTACCATCACTGGGTCTACTGGCGGTACCACAGCCTCGACCCAGAAACCGGCGTAGAGCAGATCTGGATCGACACCCACGAATCTACCGATTCTTTCTTCGCGCTGGATTACCAGGCGGGAGTCAGTTTGCCGCTTCGCCCGTGGCTGCTGGCAAACGTAAGCGTAGGCCTGATGCTGGGCATTCCCACGGGTGACGGAGCGCCCTACACGGTGGCCGCCGGACTTCAGGCTCGCTTGCCGTTGTGAGACTTACAGCCTGGCAAGATGCTAAACACGCAGTGGACAACCACGGAGGCAAATGACCGTGTCGGCTAACAGACGGAAACTGCTCTGGCAAATCCCCCTGACCATTCTGGTGTGCGTGGTCGCCAGTCTCGGCGGCGTATGGCTTGTCAGTCGTGCACTGGGTTTCGACATGAACCCCTCGGTCGTCGCCATACTGAGCGCTGTGCTGAGCGCCGTCGCGATCGGCCAGGAGCTGCGCAGCAAGTCGAAAACAAACGCGAACCCCGCGATCTGAACGCGCCTACGGACGGGAAACCGAGCGTTTGCCCGAAAGACCAGCGCGTGGCTTCCCGAGCCGGTCGTCGGACGATCCAGCGCGCGGGTTTGCCCAGAAGCTTCAGCCAGCCCGGGGTCGTTGCTCCCTCGCCTGGGGCCAGGTGTTGAACCTGCGGACTGAGTACGGACGCCACCAGCCCAGACATGCCAAAGTCCAGGGTGCTGAGAACGGGCGCTTTCCAGCGCAGCTCTCAAACCGCCAAGCGAGCCTCGTAGCACGTCGCTCGGCCGGGGTGAGCCCACAACCGACCTCAGACACTACCGTCCTGCTTGACCTCTTTCACGGCCCTGGTGCCGAACCAGACGAGCAGAACCGGTAAGGCTACGTTTGCAAAGAAGACCCCACGCTCGACTCCTTCCAACCCTTGTAAACCGCGGATCGCCAGTTCGTAGAGGTGAATCCCGAGCCCAAAGAGGCCGGCAACAACAGCCGCTTGAAAGTGCCTTTTTCGCCAACAGAGCAGCAGCACAGATGCGTAGAACAGCGCCGCAACAAACGGCCCGGAAAACTCTCTTTCAAAGCCCCAAAGGAAGTCGAGCGTCACCAGGAAAGCCAGCGTGCCGAGGACAAGTTTCCCCGACAGGGAAGTAGAATATGCCCTTCTTGTCATTTTTCCTTGCCTTCAGCCGGAGTCGTTTCGCTGCTGCTCGAGACAGCAGAAACCAGTCTCGTTCCGCAGGTCCAGACGGCACACCTCAGAGGTTTTGCGTCGAGCCCGCTCTCGAAGTCCTTCTACCCGAAGCCTCTCCGCCAACAGCCGCCCGGTTCCGGGAAACCGCCGGTCCACATGGGTAGGTCACAACCGGCGTGCACTACGCCACCTCTCCTGACGGGTCGAGTGCTTTTTTGTGGCAGGACTGAGCACGCCAAACCCCTCACTTACCCCTGTCCCACAAGGAGCGCGTACCGGCTTACGCCGTAACGGCGCGGCTCCCCGCGTGGTTTTCTCAGCCCAACGCGTGCTGCTGCGAGCACACGCCTCCCCCGCGTGCGGCAACCACACGCGCCGCACGCTCGGCGAAAGTACCCAGGTTAAGCCCGTTTTGCTGATTCAGCCCACGACCCGAAAGCACGCGTTGTCGCCCGATTTTTCGCGCGCTCCGGCATTCCCCCTTCAAATCGGCCAGTTACGCGGCCTGCCTGCAGTCGCCCTTCCGCCACTGGAGGTCCGGGCTGGTCAACGCTAACCTGGGCCCTCGCGACTCTGATTCAACTGTTCAGCTTTCCAGGTGCACCGTTGGCAAATCGCTACGGTTGCGCCCCACCGAAGTGCAGATCCGACCGCTGCCGCTCGCGAAATCGTGGGTCACCGAGTTCGGGGCGATCCTGCTCAAGCCAGCGCATGGCGTCGTACGGGTTGTCCAGCTCGGCCGACTCGCGTAGCTTCTTCCAATTGAATCCGGGTGTCCCGGGACGCAACACCTTGTCAGCGTCGAAAATGCGTTTGTCCACGGGCCGCGCGGCGTACGGATCCAGCGTCGGTGTGTCCGTGAAACAGTCCGCGAGGTCCGTAGCCATGGCGTCGTACTGGTTCAAGAAAGGAAGCCCCAGGATCAGCTCGATGGTCTTGATGATGCTGCCAAAGCTCGCGTGCGTGTGTGAGACGTAGCCCGGTTTCACCCAGGGCGAAATCACCAGCAGAATGCTCCGGTGAGCGTCCACGTGGTCCACGCCGCTCTGCGGATCGTCTTCGGTCACGAAAATCGCTGTCTCTTTCCAGAACGGGCTGTGACTGATGATGTCCACCAGGCGACCGAGAGCCAGATCGTTGTCCGCCTGGTAGGAGGCGAAGAACGGGTAGCCGTCTTCGGGCCGTTCCCCCGAACCGTGATCGTTGGGCAGCATCATGGAAATGAACTGCGGGAAAGGCTCTTTGCCGCTCAGCCAGCGCTCACGGAACTCTTTCTCAAACATGTCGATCCGGAACTGGTCCGGCACCGACGTGTTGAACGTGGCAAAGAGTCTCGACGTGTGCTCGTACAGTGGTCGCGGCATCGGGTAATTCACCGGCAAGCGGACGCCGGTGAACGGGAACTCGCGCTCCTCTTCAGCGCCAGCGAACTCGAAACCAATCCCGAAATTGAAGAAGTTCACGTTGTTACGCTGCAGGTGCTCCCAAAGGCAGCCGGCCTGGTTGTAGTCTTCCGGGTACACAGCCCCCGAGGCCCCGACGAACGCACGTCGTCCGGGGGCCGAGGAGAACAGTTTGAAGCGCCGCCTACCACCGTAAGCCGCGGCCGTACCCGTTTCAACCCAAACCCCGGGGTAAGTACCCACCATCCAACGGTGCCCGTCGGCAGAGACGTCGGAATCGCAGTAGAAGTTGTCGCTTACGGCAAAACGTCGCGCAAGGGCGTGGTGGTTGGGCATGACGGTGACGTTTTCCACCACGCGCTTGCCGTCCCGGCTTTCTACGCGTCGGTTTTCACCAAAACGGGCGAGTTCCGGGATCCCATTCACCCCTTCCAGGTCACCGAACACTTCGTCGAAGGTCCGATTTTCTTTGGTTACGTAAATCACGTGTTTGATCGGGCTGGCGCCTTTCTGCCCGGGCAAAAGCGGCACCGGATTGCGACGCCGTTCCGCCGGAAAATCCGACGCCCGTTTGATGACCACGTTGGCCCGTTTTACCACGCGCGTCATGTGCAGGAGAGCCCAGCGCGACGGCGTCTTGATCACCGACACCGTGCCTTTCATCAGGTTGCCGACGTACGTGCCCTCAGGACCCCGGTGGAAGTCTGGACCGGCATTCGGTCCGGAGCCGAAACCCTTGGCGTTGGCCACGTAGAGCGTCCTGCCGTCTTTGCTCACAATCACCTTGCTTGGGAACCAGCCCACCGGCACCAGACCGATCAGCCGATCGCGGTGCGTGTCGATCACCCCCACCGCGTTGATGCCCGCCAACGCCACGTACACGCGCGACTGGTCCGGGCTCACGGCAAGACCAAAGGGGATGGCCCCGTTCAGTGTGGCCAGCTCAGGCCACGGTCGAATCGGGATGTCCCCGAGTCTCTGGTAGGTGGAACGGTCCAGCACTGTCACCAGATCGTTGTTGCTGTTGCTCACGTAGATTTTGTCGTCTGTGAGGGCAATCGCCGCCGGGCAACTGCCACCAACAGCAGGGTAACCGTTGATCATTCCACCCACCGGGATACCCGTCTTGATCTTGGCGATCACGTGTGGGTTCGAACCGGTCACACCGTCTACGACCCAGACGGAGAAGGACTCGGGTGCGTTCGGGTCACCAAGGCCTGGAACCCACTGGCCGTTCACGCGTTTGCCCTCCCACGCTTCGAGCGAAGGGTAGCCGAAGGCAGGAAAATGCAGCCCGGTTTCGTCCGGTCTGTCGGGATCGTACCCTTCGATCACGGAGTACTCGAACATGCCGATGTTGGCTACGAAAGCGCGGTCCTTGTCCGGATCCAGCGCGAGCGCAAACGGGTAGCGTCCGGTTGGTACCACGGCAACGATCTTCTGGCTGCGGACGTCTAGCACGACGAGCCGGAAATTGGTCTGGTCCAAAACCAGAAGGTGGCGGCCGTCCGGCGCTAAGGTCAGGTCACCGGGGTAGCTGTCCTCGTACCTCCGGCCGCCAAAAGGCACGTTGAGATCAATCGTTCCCAGCTTCTCACCCTTCCGGGCGTCGAACACAAGCACCACACCATCCTCCCCCCCTCCAACGTACAGGGTGTCGCCCGTGACGGAGAACGCCAGCCCCATGAAGAGCGCGTTCAGGACGTCCGGATCGGTGTTGGCCGTCGGCGGGACCTGCTGCACTTGCGGGCTGTCGCTCTGAATGTTGCGAATGAAGGAAAGCGAGAAAGGTCGCACACCGCTGTTGGCCGTCACCAGCGTGTTGCCGTCCGGGCTGAGGGCCATTCCGTAGGGGTGCGGTGCCACGGTGATTTGCCGCCCGGCCGGCCGCAGAACACGGCCGTTGGGAATCACCGTTTCGCCCTGCCGGTTGATGTGCGTCGGTCGCTGACCGGCAGGCGCCAGAAACACAACGTCGTTCGACGGCCCCTGGCTACAGGCTACCTGCAGGCCAAGGAGCGCCACTGCTACGAGGGCGAATCTTCGGTTCATGGCTCATCCTCCGCGTTTGCACCGAACGGGACGCGCCGCGAACGTGCTCACGGCGCAGAGTCCGAGAGTTTTGTCACCCGTCCCGCAACCCCACTCACCACATTTTTCTTCAGACTTTCCACTTCTCCAAGTCGTCTTCCCGGCGGATTCCACTCGGCGAGGCCCCCGCCTGGACCTACAGCAAGAAATCGTGCACGTGGCGTGACGTTCCGTGACTGGCCCCAGCACCGGCAAGCAGCGATCAACCCACGACAAAGCTGCTCAGGTCCGTTGCATCTGGAGCGACCGGGTGCCCGGGACACCGGTTGCCTTCTGGTGCCAGCCGACGTTTAATCCTTCACACCGGGGAAACGATCCCGCCCTCCGTGTCGCACCGAACCACCTGTCCACACACACCCCTGGAGAAGGACTCACAACCCGGCCTGGTACCGCTGCCGAAAGAGTTCCACAAAAGCCTGCGCGTCCTGTTCCACCTCGTCGGTGCTCCTTCGGTGTACTTGACCAAGAACCTGCGCCACTTGCCGCGCAGCGGTTTCGTCGAACCAGCCACGAAGGGCAAGACCAGTCCGTCGCAGCATCACGTCCTCAGTTCTCCAGGCCCCTTCTTGCTCTGCCGCAAAAAGCACCTCCGCGGTCAGGTCCGGAGCTCCCTCAACCAGCAGCTCCGCGCCCACGCCTTTGTCGCGCGCGAAGCGCAGAATCTCCACGGCCCGACTCCCGTACAGACTTAGCAGGTGGCCCTGCGAGGCAGGTGTCACGCCGAGCTCCTCCACCAGGCGCTCCCAGGCGTTTCGGTCCACTTCCCCGGCGCCCGGCAGCCGCAGCGACGCCGTTTCCGTCTGGCACTTCCTCCCAAGCGTCTTGCACGCGAGGCGCACCACCTTCCGACCGAGGTTTCGGTAAGTCGTCAGTTTGCCACCGATGACCGAAATGAGACCCTCCGGCGGCTCCTTCCTCGAGTGCCTCAGCACGATGGCTTTCCGCGTGACGGCGCCTTCGCGCTTGGCCTTGGTGTACGGCAGAGGCCGAATGCCCGCGTACGTGTAGACCAAGTGGGAGCGGTCGAGCCCGACGGTGTCAAGCAACTGGTTGGCTTCGGTCAGCAGGTAGTCGACTTCCTCACGCGTAGCGTGGACGCTGTCCGGCGACTCGTCCGTGCGAATGTCCGTTGTGCCAATCAGCCAGAAACCTTCCCAGGGGATCGTGAAGAACGGACGTCCGTCGCTCACAGCAGGGGCGTAGACCGCCTGCTCGGGCAGTGGCCCTTCGGGCCGTAGCACAATGTGCGTCCCCCGTGTACCACCGATCCGGCGCGGCCCGTCCACACCGGCCAAACCAAGAACCCGGTCCACCCAGGGCCCCGAGGCATTCACAAAGAGCCGCCCGCTCACCACAGCGGTGTGGCCTGTCAGCACGTCCTTCACTTCCACGGCACGCACACGCCCACCGGCGACGTCAAACCCAGTCACCTCAGCGTAGTTGACGGCCTTCCCTCCGCGTGCAACACCATCCAGAACGTTTTCCAGGACCAGTCTTTCCGGGTAAGGGACCTGACAATCGGCGTACTCAAACGCGAAACGCAGTCCCTCGCGTCGGAGGGCACCGTGTTCCAGCTGTGCACGTTCTGGCGCCAGCCAGCGGTGGTGCGGCAAACTCTTGCCAAGTGAAAGTACGTCGTACAAAATCATGCCGAGCCCCACCTCCAGTGCCCCGTGCCGCCGCCCCCGGTAGATTGGGAAAAGAAGCCGAAGCGGGTGGACCAGGTGCCCAGCCGTGTGCAACAGAATTTCGCGTTCCCGGAGCGACTCGCGCACGAGGCCAAATTCCAGGTACTCCAGGTAGCGCAGACCGCCGTGGATGAGCTTGGTGGAACCCGACGAAGTGCCGCGGGCGAAATCACCTTTTTCGAGAAGAAGCGCACGAAGGCCGTTCACACAGGCATCCCGGAAGATGCCCGCCCCGTTGATGCCCCCACCAATCACCACCAGATCGTACTCGTGTTGTGCGATCGATCCAAAGTCTCGGGTTATTTCCAACGATGTTTCCGCCCTCTTTTGAGTGGTGAGTTACCGGCCAAAGTGGAAACCATCCGGTCACAGCTGTCGAGTTTACCTGGAAGTTGTCCCCCCGACGTCCGGTTCAAGCGGAACGCACCAGGCACCGCGAAGAACGTGCTTCAGCTCAGAGGCCAGAGCCGCCCCACCCGGCGGGTTAACATCCTGTGCGTCCGTCCAGGACTGGTCCCGTTTTCCTGCGGAACCACCACGCGCCGGCTTTGGACCAGGTCACCACACCGGGCAGTAACAGCCTACCGCGTTTGATCGCTCCTTACCCGCAGACAGAACGAAGGTTGGTGCCTTTCTGCCCTGTTCTCCGGGAGTTCCGTCACAACCACTGCACAAGATCCCCGACGGAGTCGACAACCAGGTCGGGTTTCCACCGCGAGGTAGCCACATCCTCGAGGCGAGCTTCACCGGTTAGCACCAAAACCGACGTCATGCCAAAAGTCGCAGCCATCCGGATGTCCGTCGTGAGCCTGTCGCCAACCAGAATCAGCTGCTGTTTCGGCAATCCGAGCCGCCTCAGTACGCCCTGCAGCATCGTGCGGTTTGGTTTGCCGATCACCTTAGGTCGTCTTCCCGTTGCTGCGCGAAGCATGGCAATCATGGCGCCGGCGTCGACAAGCCACTCGCCGTTCTCGAGGGGACAGTTCAGGTCAGCGTGCGTCGCCACAAAGGGCACACCACGACGGAGCCAGTAAGCGGCCCTGTCGACCTTCGCGTACGTCAGTGTTTTGTCGAACCCCAGCACCACCCAGTCCGGCCGATCTTCGAAGACAAGCTCAAAGCCGGCCTCGACAAACTGTTTTTCCAGGCTTGGCGTCCCCAGCAGGAAAACCCGATTTCCGGAATCCAGGCTTTTCAGGTAATCGATCGTGGCATCCCCCGACGTGTAGACATCCGACTCGCTGACCTCCAGCCCAGCCCGCTGCAGCTTGGTCGCGTACTCTGCGCCTCTCGAAGAAGAGTTGTTGGTCAAAAATAACAGCCGTCGCCCCGAAACCCGTACCCGGTGAATGAACTCCCCCGTTTGCGGGAAAACGTACGCCCCAGCGAAGAGGGTACCGTCCAAATCGGAAACAACGGCGTGCGCGTTTCGGATTCTCTCCACAGCATCGGGATTTCGAAACCAGCGAGCAGCAGACAAAGTGCGGACCCTTCTCCGTGTCCAGTGTGTACTCCGTGGAGTCCGAACAGGACCCAAAGGGCAGCGGTTCCCCACGCAAAGGAACCCAACTCGAAGGAAACGTCGGAAGCTAACGTCGAAGCGAAACCTACCGGGCGGGAAGGTCTGCTCATTTCGGCGCAGCTTTCCTACCCGGCTCCACCAATTTTACGAAAATGTGCCGAAAAAAACAAGCCATCGGCACGCAGAGATGCCCGGCTTTTTCGCGCCACACTCTTCTGCGCTCCCGCGGCGACTTTGCCTCTACCGAAACACAACGCAGTGGCCAAAACACAGGCCGACACAGAACCCCACATCTCCGACGCGGACTCGCAGGCGGTAAGCAAACCCGGTTCGGAAAAGCGCTCGGGAACAAATCGAGAAACTGACCGGAACGTTCGTTTACCAACGCTCTGGCGCAGGCAAATGCGCCCTTTCGTCGCTCCCAGGAGAAAAGACAGCGGCTTGACGCGTCCGTGTCGCCACCGTGTGACCTACAACACACCAATTTGCAAAAATCCTGTAACTTCTACGGCTTAGCAGTCTCTAACGGGACAAGTTGAGTGGTGCAGTGTGCCCGGGGATTACCGCGTGCACGCTGAGCAGAAAGAGGAAACAGTCACGGAGGAACAAATGGCAGCACTGACACAAGTCGAAGGCATTGGAGAAACCTACGCCGAAAAGCTGAAAGCCGCTGGAGTTGCGACGACCGAACAACTCCTTGAAAAAGGCTCCACCCGCGCTGGTCGGAAAGAAATCGCTGAAAAATCCGGAATCAGCGAGACACAAGTGCTGAAATGGGTCAACCACGTGGATTTGTTCCGCGTCAAAGGCGTCGGTGAAGAGTACGCCGATTTGCTCGAGGCTGCCGGGGTCGACACAGTGCCTGAACTGGCCCAGCGGAACCCACAGAACCTCTACGACAAGCTTGTTGAGGTAAACAACCAGAAAAAGCTGGTCCGCCAGCTACCGACTCTCAAACAGGTCGAGAGCTGGGTCGCCCAAGCCAAAGAGCTGCCGAGAGTGATTCA
The DNA here is from genome assembly GCA_964644845.1 of uncultured Cytophagia bacterium. Taxonomy (GTDB): domain Bacteria; phylum Zhuqueibacterota; class Zhuqueibacteria; order Oleimicrobiales; family Geothermoviventaceae; genus Geothermovivens. The sequence goes on from CAZXXS010000109.1 coordinate 27,763, forward strand.
GTACTGAAGCGAGAAGGTGCGGTAGAGGGTAACCCGTTGGAAAATGTCGAGCAAAGGGAAGCAGCAACCGCTGTTTCCCTTTTTGCTTTTTGTGAGAAGCTGGTTGTCACCGTTTGCTCCGGTCGGAAGCGGCTAAATCTACACCGCGGGCGCACGCGCAACGTGGCTCTTTCGGACGTGGATTTTCGCGAAGCGACGACTCACCGGGTCAAGAATCGGTGAACTTTCGTCCCACGAGTGCGATCAGCCGATTCATCCGGCGGAAATCAGTAGCGCCGGGTGCTCGTCTTACAAGGAAACTCGGAGTGTAAACATGCAGCAAGCGTACGAAAAACTGGGACAATTTTACCTGGGCAAGACCTTCGACTTGTCGACAAGAACCCTCCGTGACGAGCTCGTACTGTACGACTCCAAAGACCTGACCACACACGCCGTAATCATCGGCATGACTGGCAGCGGCAAAACGGGTCTTGGAATCGGACTCATCGAGGAGGCACTGATCGACGGCGTGCCGGTGATCGCCATCGATCCGAAAGGCGACATCCCAAACTTGCTTCTCACCTTCCCGGACCTCTCCGCCGAACGTTTGCTGCCGTGGGTCAATCCTCAGGAAGCAGCCGAAAAGGGGTTAACACTCGAAGCGTACGCCGCCCAGCAGGCCGAGGTCTGGAAAAGCGGGCTGCAGCGTTGGCACCAGAATCTGGATCGGATCCGCCGTTTACGCGAAGGAGCTGAAATGGTCATTTACACGCCGGGTAGCCAGGCGGGTGTGCCCGTAAGCTTGCTGCACAGCCTGGCGCCACCTCCGGCAGCAGTACTCGAGGACGGCGACCTGCTTCGCGAACAGCTTGAGGGCACAACCAGAAGCCTGCTCAGTCTTGTCGGCTTGGAAGGCAATCCAACGCGGGACCGCGAGTTCGTGCTCGTGGCCAACATCCTCAAACAGGCCTGGTTGAAAGGGAAATCCCTCACTCTTGCCGATTTGATTCGAGCCGTTCAGAAACCGCCTTTCCAGCAGGTCGGCGTCTTCGATCTGGAATCTTTCTACCCGGCTGAGGACCGCCTCCGGCTGGCGCTGCAACTCAACAACCTCCTTGCCGCTCCGGGCTTTGAGGCCTGGACACGGGGTGTTCCGCTGAACATTCCGCGTTTTCTTTACACACCGGCCGGGAAACCCAAGGCCTCGATCTTCACCATCAGTCACCTCTCGGAGCACGAACGGATGTTCTTCGTTTCGACCCTACTGAACGCTCTGGTGAGCTGGATGCGGGCTCAACCCGGCACAAGCAGCCTTCGTGCCCTCCTTTACGTGGATGAGGTGTTTGGCTACCTACCTCCGGTTCAAAATCCGCCCAGCAAAAAACCACTACTCACTCTTCTCAAGCAAGCGCGTGCCAGTGGTCTCGGTGTGGTTTTGTCTACCCAGAATCCGGTGGACCTGGACTACAAAGCCCTTTCGAATGCCGGGACCTGGTTCATCGGCCGTTTGCAGACCGAGCGGGACAAAGAGCGTGTCCTGGAAGGCCTCGAAGGCGCAGCCACAGGCGGGTCGTTCGACAGGAACCGGGCAGGCCAGATTCTTGCTGGGCTGAGCAAGCGGACCTTCTACCTCCACAACGTCCACGAAATGAAACCAAGCATTTTCCAGACCCGCTGGGTACTCTCTTACCTCAGCGGCCCCATGACCCGCGAGCAGATTCGCAAGCTCATGAGCCCGGTCAGAGCCAAGCTGGTTTCGCGGCAATCGCCACCGCCCTTGAAACCACCTGAGACCAGAGCGACCCAGCCCAGTTCCCCGACGCCGACACCGCCCGGGATCCCGGTGTTTTTTGTGCCCCCGAACAAGACCGCAGCGACCCCAAGCTACATCCCGGCGTTGATTGGCTACGCCCGCATTCGCTACAGCAACGTTCGTTACAACGTGGACCTTGCTCGAGAACTGTTCCTTGCCTTCCCGCTCCAGGAGGGTCCGGTACCCGTCGACTGGGACGGCGCCCTGCACCTGACGTCGGCACCAGAAGCGCTGTCCAGCAAGCCGCTGCCGGGGGCACAGTTCTCTCGGCTTCCACCGGCAGCTTCACGCAAGGCAAGCTACACGAAATGGCGACGGGCGTTTGTACGTTACGTCGCTCAAAATCACGCTCTTCTCCTTTTGCAAGCGCCAAAACTGAAAGTGTTCAGCGCGCCCGGGGAGAGCGAAACGGAGTTCAGGGCTCGACTGGCCCAAAGGTGTCGCGAACTCCGGGACACCGAAGTGGAGAAGCTCCGGGCACGTTATGCATCCCGGTTTCAAACGCTGCACGACAGACTGTTGAGGGCTGAGCAGGCTGTGCAACGTGAGCGCGAGCAAGCCAGTGCCGCCACCGTGCAAACCGTAGTCAGCTTCGGGACAGCCCTGCTCGGGGCCTTCCTGGGGCGACGACGGGTAAACACCACAGCTGCTTCCCGTCTTGGCACCGCCATGAGCAGGGCAAGTCGCACCAAGAAGCAGAAGATGGATGTGGTGCGGGCCCAGGAAAGGGTGGCAAGCATTCGGGAACGTCTTGAGGTTCTGCAACAAGAGCTGGAGCAGAAAATCGCTGTTCTTAGCAGCAAGTACGACCCCCAGACCGTTCAGGTGCGCGAAGTGCGTATCCGCCCGAGAATTTCCGACGTGACGCTGGACCTCTTCGGGCAGGGATGGCTCCCATTTGCAGCCACCCCGAACGGTGGTCTGGAACCAGCATTCGACACGGATCCAGATTGAGCGCAACCAGAACGCTGGCACTCACTCAGGTGCAGAAATCCGCTCTCCACCCCAAGCCCGGGGACCGAACAGTGGACTACCTGCGGAACAGCGTGCAAAACCCCAGGCCTGATCCGGACTGGGCCTTGCTTTCGTGCTCTGCCGAGGTGCCAATTCTGGTTCTCGAGGAAAACCCGTTCGCGGAAGCCGACAGATGGCTCGGCCTCTGGTAGCGCAGAATCCGCGCGGCACTTAGTGCTCAAGGCTGCGGAAGCCTACGCAGTGGTGTTCGGTGAGTCAAGGGGTTCTGCCCTCAGAAAAACCAGCGTTTCCCCGTCCTTCCCACGGTTGTCCCCGTGGTTTATCCCTTCCGGGTGGCCATCCCGTAGTTTCGTTCCCTACGGCTGCCAGCCAGCCGCTCTCCCCACGCCAAAACGGAGCGAAACCGTTGAGCTGTTGCATCCCTCGCACCGCACCAGCCACAGACGTTCCGGAGAAGCGTCCACTACGCCTTTTTCTTCGCGTTCCGAGAAAAATCGTTTGCTTCCGGCGCGCGTGTGTTGTAGATTTCAACATCGGAGGGAGGCGCAAAGGATTCATCCAAGCTGCTAACGGAGGTGCAGCTACAATGACGCGCTTTTACCACTCCCTCAGCTTTCGGGTTTTCCTACTGATCATCCTCATCACCTTTTCCGTCCTCGCCGCCTACATTTACTACCTCCACGTCGAGGAACAACGCATTTTCATGACGTACGTGACATCCTCTGCCCAGCGTTTTTCGAATGTGATCAAGAAAGCAACGCGTCACGGCATGCTGTTGAACCGCCGTGAAGACGTCTTCGAAATCATCCAGAATATCGGCCAGCAACCGGGAGTCGAAGGCATTCGCGTGTTCAACAAGCAGGGTGAAATCGTCTACTCGACAGATCCGGAGGAAGTCGGCCGTCGAGTGGACATGAAAGCGGAATCTTGCGTGGATTGCCATCGGGGGCCGGAACCCATCAAGAACGCCACCATGGATGAACAGCCGCGGATTTTCCGCGCCCCCGACGGCCGACGCATTCTTGGCATGGCCTCCTCCATTCGCAACGAACCCGCGTGTTACAACGCGGCCTGCCACGCGCACAGTCCGAAGCAGAAGCTGTTGGGCGTCCTTGACGTCCGAATGGATCTCAGCCAAATGGACGCCATCCAGTCTGCGCACACACGGCAGGCCGTTCTCGCCGGTCTGATTGCTGCCCTGCTTTCAGCCATCGCCGGTGGCTTGCTTGTGCGCTTCCTGATCCACAACCCCATTCACGCGCTCGCGCGTGGGACGGAAGAAATCGCCTCCGGTAATCTCGGCTACACGATTTCACTGAACCGCAAAGACGAGCTTGGCGCATTGGCGGCCCGGTTCAACAAAATGAGCCACGACCTGAAACGCGCCACAGACGAAATTCGCCGCTGGTCGGAAACGCTCGAGCAACGGGTTCAAGAAAAGACGGAAGAACTTGAAAAGGCGCAGGCGCAAATCCTCCAGGCAGAAAGGATGGCTTCTCTGGGCAAAATGGCCGCCACAGTCGCTCACGAGCTCAACAACCCGATGAGTGGCATTTTGGGACTGGCCAAGGTACTGGAAAAGCGCGTGCGCAAACTGCCCCTCGACGACGAAATAAGGGAATCGCTAATCGAGGACCTGAAGGTAATCCAGAGCGAGGCCAAACGGCTCGGGAACATTGTGCAGAATCTGTTGGTCTTCGCCCGAGGCGGCAAGGAAGAGCTGGGCGAGGTAGAACTGAACCAGGCCATTGAGAAAGCGCTGGTCCTGGTCAGCCACCATCTTGAGCTCAAGGGGGTTCGTTTGGAAACACAGCTTTGCCCGAAGGGCTGCTGGGTGGTGGGCAACGAGGACCAGCTCAAACAGGTGTTCATGGCTTTGCTTGTGAACGCCGTCGAAGCCATGCCCAACGGCGGTACGCTCAGCGTGCGCACGCAGACTCTGGAAGACGAGGGCAAAATTCGGATCGAAATCACAGATACCGGGGTAGGCATCCCTCCGGATGCTCTGCCCCACATTTTCGAGCCGTTTTTCACGACAAAAAGCAACGGTGGAGGCCTTGGGCTGGGGCTCGCCGTAGCGTACGGGATCATTCAGAAGCACCGGGGAGACATCCGGGTACGCTCCGAAGTGGGTAAGGGAACCACATTCATCATCGAACTTCCCACGACCCGGGGCAAAGACGAAAGCAAAGCGACGCAACAGGCGTCGCGAACGCAGACGGTGTGAGGTGAACGGGCATGAATCACAAAAACGTTGGCATTTTGATCGTCGACGACGAGTTTTCGGTTCGCAACGCTCTGTACAAATGGTTCAAGGAAGACGGGTACCGAGTGGACGCGGCCGCGGACGCGAAGGAAGCGCTTCAAAAGCTGGAGCAAGGCCCCTGGGACATCGTCTTGCTGGACATTCGGTTGCCCGGCATGGATGGTCTGGAGCTCCAGAAGCGCATCCGTGCCATCGACCCGAACATCGTGATCATCATGATCACAGCCTACGCCTCGGTGGAAAGCGCCGTTCAGGCACTGAAAGAGGGCGCGTTCGACTACGTGACCAAACCCATCGACCCGGACGAACTGGAGCACCTGATCCGAAACGCCGTTGAACAACGGCGTCTCAAGGCCGAAAATATCCAGCTCAAGCAGCACATCGAAGAACTTTCGCAGTTCGACGAAATCATCGGCGAAAGTCCGGCCATGAAGCGTGTGCTGGAATTGGTGCGAACTGTCGCCGAGACGGACTCCACAGTCTTGATCCGTGGCGAAAGCGGCACCGGGAAAGAACTGATCGCACGCGCCATTCACGGCAACAGCAAGCGTCGCTACTTCCCCATCGTGACGGTGAACTGCGGCGCGTTCACCGAAACGCTACTCGAAAGCGAACTGTTCGGGCACGAACGTGGCGCCTTCACGGGTGCGCAGTACCGGCGCCGCGGAAAGATTGAACTCGCCGACGGCGGCACCCTCTTCCTCGACGAAATCGGCGACATCCCCCCCAAAATGCAGGTTGACCTTCTACGCGTCATCGAGACCAAACAGTTCACACGCGTGGGTGGCAATCAACTGATTCACTCGGACTTCCGGCTGATTTGTGCTACGAACAAGGACCTCGAGAAGGAAATGCGCGAAGGCCGATTCCGGGAGGACCTGTACTACAGGATCAACGTGTTCACGATCCATTTGCCTCCACTCCGCGAGCGAAGGGAAGACATCCCGCTCCTGGCCCGACATTTTCTGCGCAAGTACGCGGCGTCGATGAACAAACCAATCACAGAAATCGAGCCCGAAGCGATGGAAATTTTGATGAGCTACCACTGGCCCGGCAACGTACGCGAACTCGAGAACGCCATCGAGCGGGCCATGGTGGTGGGGAAACCTCCAGCTATTCGCGCTGAGGATCTCCCCTTTCAACTGGTTTCCACACAGCCAGTTGGCGACATGGATTCATTGGAAGCCGTGGAGCGCTCCCACATTGCAAACGTCCTGGATCGGACGAACTGGAACATCACCCGCGCTGCAAGCATCTTGAAGATCGACCGGGTTACACTTTACAACAAAATTCGGAAGTACGGACTCAAGAAGCCTGCTCAGGCGTGAAGATCTACGTCGTCCCCATTCACCGGCCTCGGATGCCGAATCTGGAGTTCCTGGCCGAGGCCATCGCAGCGGAGTTTCACATCCCGGCCAGCGTACTGACCGTGTCCATCGATCTGGAACGCGCCTACGACCGCTACCGCAACCAGTACCACTCCACCGATTTCCTGTCTCAACTCCTGGATTTACGGCCGGACGACGGCGTCCGCATTCTGGGCGTCACAGATCTGGACCTGTTCATCCCCATTTTGACGTACGTCTTTGGGGAAGCTCAGCTGGACGGCCACGCGGCAGTCATCTCCTGCCACCGTCTACGGAACGAGCTCTACGGTCTACCTGCCGACAACAAGCTCCTCCAGTCCCGCTTGCTTAAAGAAGCCATCCACGAACTCGGTCACACTTTCGGCCTTGTACACTGCCAGAACCCCTCCTGTGTGATGCGCGTGTCCACCTACGTGGAAGAAATCGACTTCAAGAGCGCCGAGTTCTGTCCCGACTGCGAGAGCCAGGTTCGGGAAGCGGTTGAAAACGTGCGGAGTTCGTTTCAGTGGCGCATGCGCAGGGCAAGCGAGTGAAGACAGAAGACAGGAGGCAGTTAGCAGTTGGCCGTTGGCAGTCGACAGTTGGCAGTTGGCAGTCGGCAGTCGGCGGTTGCCAAAGAAAAGAGGCAAGCGGGGGTCCGTACCGCCGAACGGGATTCGGTTGCTTTTTACCTGGCGTTTCCACTTCGCCGCTCAGACAGAGTCTCGCCACACACTGTGATTCAGTTGGTTCTCAGCCGGTTTTCCCCGGCAACGTCGAACCTTCTCAGCGGCTAATTACGCCGACTCTTGGCGCCGGTACAACGTGGAAAGACGGGCGGTCGACCTCCACAACCCGAAGATTCAGCCGGTCGTCGTCGATCTCGATCAGGTTGAAACGCATGCGGCGTCGATCAGTGCGGTCCAGGGTACCCCCACCGTTCATGCAGGCCTGGCCTTGACGCTGGTAAAAGCACGACTCGTGCAAATGCCCGTGCAGCACGAGCCGAACGTCGTGACCACGAAACAGGCGCACAACGTGGCGTTTTTCTTTGAGACGGCCAGCGTGTCGCTCGAGTTTGTGCAGCGTGCTGCGGTTGCGCGTCGTGTCGGACCACGCGCAGCGCCCCAGGTGGTGGTGCATGGCCACAAATTTTATTTTGTCGCGGTAAAGATAGCTGCCGAGCACTTCCCGAAGAGCCTCCCGTCGCGACCCTTCAATAGCTCCTTTGGATCCAAAGGGATTGGCGACAGGTGAGTACGCGCCTACGGAATTCACACCGACAAGAACAACCGGGCCAACCGTCTTCGCGTACACGGATCGATCACCGTGGAGGGGAAAGTGAACACCGCGGAGTGTTTCGTCAAACACCTGGTAGAACTCGACAACCGCCGACTTCACGTCTACACGTGCACACCGCTTTGGAAATGCGAGAACCTCACCGGGAGTGGCAACTGTGCCGTAAATGTCGTGGTTCCCAACGACGACACTCAATTTAGTGGCGTCCAGCAAGTCGTAGGCCAGGAACAAGTCCCTAAGCAGCCAAAGGTCTTCCACTCTGCCCGTGTGGGACAAGTCTCCCGTAATCACAACATGATGCGCCCCCGCCTCAAGTGCTTCGTTCAACAAACGTTGTACGTCGTCTAAACGCCGTCCTGGCCGTGCCGCGTTAACGTGCAAGTCAGAGAGATGAGCGATTTTCATCCGGTTTAGTCCAACCGTTCCTTTCGGGCTCTTCCGGTCTCTCAGCGTACTTCTGCAACACCGTCTGGAAAGCCACCAACTTGCGCCTTGCCGCAACGGAGTGTCTCGGCTACCGGTGGATTTGTCCTTTCCAGGTGTGCTTTCTCCTTCGATGCCCCCTCTGCCCCAAAGATTCTGCTTTTTAAGCCACGGGCTGTACCACGTACCTACCAGTGTGCCACGGGACACACGGACATTTCTATTTTCGGCTCAAAGAACGGTTCCCAAAGGCATTTTGTCACGAGCCACTGGGCCACAGTTGGTTCTGCTGGCACCAGGTCCAACACCAGCTTTTACCAAGCCTCAGCGACAGGATGCGGGTAAAGCCTCAAGGCGGCTCAGGATCGCTCACTTCAGCAACCGGAGCGAGTGAAGGTGAACCCAAGGCGCCGGAGCGAAACCGCTTTACCCGATGGCGGCGACCGCAACGTCTGCCCAGGAAACCCGGAGAACCGCGGGGCGTGTGGCAGGAACCAGGACACTTGCGCCGGCGGAAGCCCAAGCCTGCCTCGACCGCCACGGAAACCAAGGCAAAGAACCTGCGAGGGAAAAATAAACAACCGAAGAACAAGGCACATTCCCGATCCTCCGAAGCCTTTTGGGCAAAGAGGCGTCTGCAAGTTCCCACGGGGAAGTAGGGGATTCACAACGGTGGACCATCTTGAAATTGCCAGCGTGAAGTCGTAGATTGCGGGCGTTTCCCGTTTGCACTGGTTGACTGAGAACACGGGAGGTTCAAATGCGGATTCTCCTCAGATGGGCGCTTCTCGTCCTGTCGACTCCGGTTCTCTTGACATCCCCTGCTGTACCAAGCTCGGTCTGGATCCAGGCTGAAGGGCCGGCAGCGTCACCGATCCAACACGGCGCCCGGGTTCTGCAAGAGAAGCTTTTGACGCTCGGTTACAAGGTGAACACTGGCGACCGGTCGGACAGCACCGTTGTTCGCGTGCTTCTTGCCGAGTGGGGCAGCGACGAGGTTCAGGCTTGGCGCCGCAAGTTGATCCGGGCCGTCCCCAATCGCCCGGAGTCATTTCTCGTTCTTCCGTTGCCGCAGGAACGCACGGTGCTGGTCCTCGGCTCCGACGCCGTCGGCACGATGTACGGAGCCTACAACGTGGCCGAGCAGGCAGCCCACGCCCGGGTCCCTGGAGATCTTACCCGAATTGTGAAAGCCAGGGTGGATTCCCCTTTCGTCGAACTGCGGGGTGTGAACATTTTCCTCCAGACTGATGCCCTGGAGGACCTGGCATCCTGGTACCACAGCGAGCGATTTTGGGAAAAGTACCTGGATTTCCTCTCTTGGTGTCGCTTCAACTTTCTTGACGTCCACGGCATGTACGGCATTTACAACACCGATTTCCCAAATGCTTTCACGTACCTGGTGAAATCTAAAAGCTACCCGCAGGTCGGCTGTTCCGCTGCAAAGGCCGCTCGAAACCTGCAGATGTTCAAACGCATCGTTGCACTTGCCCGGGAACGGGGCATCCGCGTCGGCTTCATGAATTACAACGCCTCCGCTCACGTTGGCCAGCCTCCACCTGGCAAGAACCGTCGCTGGCCCCGACGCTGGGGTAAGCCACTTTCCGGAAAGGACCTGGTCCGGTACACGCGGGAGGTCACCCAGGAACTCGTCAGGCAGGTGCCCGACCTGTGGATCTTCGGCTTCCGAATTGGCGAATCCGGAAAGGACGTCGACTTCTACCGCAACACCTACCTGGCGGCGCTGCGTGACGCTGGTCGCACAGACATGCGGATTTACACACGCAGCTGGCTCACCACCAAGGAGCGCGTCACGACACTGGCAGAAGACGTTGTGAGTCCTTTCTACGTGGAAGTGAAGTACAACGGCGAACAACTTGGGCCACCTTACCACGCCATTCTGGATCCCCGCCCGTGGCCCTGGAATCCGAGCTACTCGTACGAAGCCTACTCCGACCGTCCTCAGAACTACCGAATTATCTGGCAAGTACGTGCAAACGGAACACATCGGATTTTCCACTGGGGTGACCCGGATTTTGTACGTCGGGCAGTGCGAACTTTCCCGTTTGCCGGCGCAGCTGGGTTTTCCCTGGAGCCGATGCAAGCTTACTACCCGTGGAACGACTTCTACCACAACACTGCCCGAGTGGACCACGCTTTCTTCACTTGGGGCTACCAGCGGGACTGGCTCTGGAACTTGCTTTGGGGGCGACTTTCCTACAACCCAAACGAGGCTGCCCAGGTCTGGATAAGCGAGTTCGTACACCGCTTCGGCAAGGGAGGGCCGGAAGTATTCGAAGTTGAACGCTGGGCCAGTAAGGTCGTGCCGCTCGTGTACGCGTACCATTGCCTTGGACCCGACCACCGACACGACGCGCCGGAACTGGAAACAGGCAACCAGGCTTTCGGCTACCACAACGTCCGTGTCGAGGGCGGGCTTGAGTCGTTCATTTCCGTAAAACCTCTGGACCGGAGCGTCTACCAGTCCATCGAAGAATACGTGAGCAACCAGCTGGCCAACAAATCTGACGGACGCCACACACCCCCGGAAGTGGCCTCACGTTTGGAGTACATTGCGGCAAAGATCGATGAACATCTGGCAAGGGCCGTCGTCAACGTCGAGCGGGGAGAGCAGGAATTCGACTGCATTCGTCTGGACGCTCTGGCCTTGCGTGAGTTGGCACTCTACTACGCCGAAAAGATCCACGCGGCGACGGATTACGGATTTTTCCGTCGCACGGCCGATTTTCGCTTCCTGGAACAAGCTCGCCAGAAACTGCGACAAGCAAGCAACCATTGGGATGAGCTTGTGCACATCACTTCGACCCACTACCGACCGTTTGTGGATCAGCTTCGCATGCGCACGAACGAGTTCACGTGGGCCCTGGAGACGCCAAGAATTCAGGCGGACCTCCGTGAGCTGGAAGCAGCCATCGTAAACCTTCGTCACCGGGTGTGGACGTACGTGGGCCCGCCACAGCTCGGTCACGTTCCGGTTTTCCGTTGGCGCAGAGGCCAGGCTGTACCGATCAGCTTCACCGCCCTGATGCACGGCATCGACGAGAAGCATTCTCCCAAAAAACGCCACGCGTGGCTCTTCTACCGCAGATCTGGCGAGCGTTGGCGCAAAGTAGCCCTGAAATCGACAGCAGGAAAGTACCAGTACTACGGGAGCATTCCCGCTGAAGCTGTGCACGGCAAAAGCGTGGACTACTACCTGGAGTTGCACTACGGTGAGGAAATGGTGCGCGAGCCGAAAGATGCCCCCGAGCACGTGCACACAATCGATCTGAGCGCGGACTGGCACGACCCCGTCGTCATGTTTTCGCCTCCGCAGCCTGTGATTCCGGTCGACAGGATCACGCTGCGCATCCGGGTAGAGGATGACAGCCCTCTCAAACGGGTAGACGTAGTGTACAAGAAACTGCCCTCCACGGCAGTCTGGCATCGAAAAGGCATGAAACAGGTCGGGCCAGGAACGTATCAGGCTACGGTACCTCTGGACCATCACGGTCTTCTGTACCACTTTGAGGTCGTAGACACACACGGAAACGGCGTCGTGTTTCCTGAAGTTTGGGAGCAAACACCCTACTACGTGATCGAATCCTGGGATCCACGCACGGCAAGGCGCTGAGGGTTTCTCCGGGTACTGTTTGCCAGAGGGCTCAGCGCTTCCGTGCAGAGAGCCCGGTCCCTTCCTGGGGCTCGTGGTAGTCTCCCACCCGCGGATCGGTGACCAGTGTCACAGGAAAGCTGGCAGTTGTTTAGACTGCGTCACAACCGGAAACCCGCCTTCTGTACAAGCATCTAACCTGTTGCGTAGCTGTCAACCACGAGCTTTGCCGAGCAAGAGCCATTTGGAGGCCAAGCCACCTTGGCCGCGCGGTGCACGTTGTTGACAACAGCGCCGGGAGAAACCTAAGGACACACAACAACAGGAGGTCATCAGATGCGGACAACCAAGTGGCTTTCGATCTTGCTCATCACAGGTGTGATTGTGGCGGGTTGCGGCGAGAACGACAATCCAACCGCACCGAAGGAAAATGAGTCCGTGGCGCCCGAAGTAGTGCTGGTGAAGGGACCGACGTCGCAAAACACCCCTCCGACCGTTTCGGCAAGTGCAGGCATGCTGACGGCGATGGGATCTCTGGGCCAGGCCTTCTTGGGCTCGATCCAGGTTTCCCAGGCCACCAAATCTGGCGATTCGTACGTCTGGACCTACAACAACGGCGAAGCCATTGTGACGATCGTTTCCACGCCGTCGGACAACGGGGTCAACTGGCAGGTCAAAGTAACCGGAGTTTACGACAACGTTCAGGTTAAGGACTTTGTGGTCCTGAAAGGTTACTCCGCAACAGACGGCAAGAGTGGCTGGTGGGAAGCCTACGATCCCACCACGGGCGAAAAGCAAATGCGCTACGAATGGACCACGGACAACAACAACGCCGTCCACGCCACTCTGACCGTCTACGGTGAATCTCAAACGAAGTACGAGGTCGTCAACAACCAGGACGGCTCGGGTTCACTGGTTGTCTACGAGGGTGGTGTGAAAACGCTGCAAGCTTCGTGGCAAGCCGATGGTTCAGGAACTTACACAGCGTGGGACCAGGACGGTAACGTAGTGGACCAGGGCAACTGGACCTGATCGCACCTGCTCTGAAGAGTCGCAGACAGCTGTCGAAAGCGCCTACGGTTGTACGCCGTAGGCGCTTTTTGTTTGCGTTCCCGGCGCACACCCAAGGTTTCTCTCCCCTCCCGCAAAATTCCCTTGCGTAGACGGGCTGAGAGCTGCGGTTCACATTTGGGGTTGCCTGCACTTTACTCGCTGCTGACACTCCTGCCACCGGTTGAGCTCGTTGCAGCCGGTGGCTTTTCGCACATGGTTGGTGAATCCTGTCCCCCACGGCGGAAGAAGTCCCTTTTTCCCTCAGACGTCAGAAAATGCCATTCAACCCAGTCTACAGGAAAGCGGAGTGGCAAACACCGCTTGGTTCTGCTCCTGCATACGGTTCTTTTGGCGGCCAGCCAGTACACTGCGAAGCCTGCTTGCGCAAGACGTGCAGACACACCCCCAACGGCCCCCTTGCCACCTCTGATGAACATCAGGGTAGGATTCAGGGCGCACAGGAAAACCGCGTCGCTCGAGCAAACATCCTCAGGACCGCCCACACGTACCCATCAACCGATCCCGCGCAAGGGGGGCGCGAACGAACCGGAGATCGAACGAGCTTAGCTGTCCGATCAGGACACGCGATCGAGCTTTGCTCGAGACGTCTTCATTTGGAGCCCCAAGAGCCCCAGGAAAAGACTCGGTACTGCCAGGCGCAGCTCACGGACCAACTTCACCCGCTTCTCGGGCGCGAGCTTGCCGTGTCGCGCTCCGTGGACAACAGCCGCCCGCACCTGCCAGTCGCCATCTGAAGACATGCTGCCACCTGTCTCGCCATCAAGTAGGCTTCACCGATCGAGACGCGTCTGGGCTCGAGTCTCGCGGGTTGCAGTCGGGGCGCAGGATCCCGGGAATCACAAGCCGCGACAGTCTGCAAATCACTCTGGGTTCGACCAAGCGCATTCCGGTTCTCAGGACAACGGCCGCCTCCCACCGCACAGCTACCGACGCCCCCGAATCCTGCCTGTCTTCACAGAGGAGGAGGTCACCGGAGGTGCCAGGGATCCGTTTGTTGCTCTACCTTCGCCTCCAGACCGGATTCGCATTCCAGTGTGCAGAATCTCGACAAACCGGCGACCTGTAACGTTCCAAGTTGAGACAAAATTCTTCCGCAAAACAGTTCGGTGGCGCGTAGTAGCCTGAGGCACGTGTGCAAAGTGGGCTTTTCAAGGCTAAATCATGTGCTCCTGTTAGTTGTCACGCTGGCATCTTACTTGCGTGAGCAGGCCCCGAATGAAACCGGAAAGAATGAAGGGGCAGCAGGAGGTCAGTCATGCGAAGCAAATTGGTTGTTGCGATGGTGCTCGGCTTGCTCGTGGCGGGCTGCCACGAACGCGAACCGTCGCCACTTGAACCGCAAACGAACGCGCCACCACTTCCGGTGCCGTATCAGATTGCCACTCCAAACGCTGTTCGTGCGCCTCAAGAAGTTGTGGAGGCAGCAAATCAAATCAACGCTTACACGGCTGTCATGGTACCCTACGTCACGCTGGCCCAGCAAAGCAGACCTCAGCCGACAGACAGCGGCTGGGTGTGGCCACTGGACATGGGCATGCTTTCCGGTAAACTCGTCGCCACGCGCAAAGGTGACACGACCTACTGGGAAGTGAGAATTAGCGGCAACGATGGGTACAAGACGTACAACAACTGGTTGGCTCTGAAGGGTAAAACCTCGCCAACACACCAGCAGTGGACTCGTTACAGCGAGGATCGCGACACGCCCAGCGCCACCGTCCAAATCAGCAAGACCCCCATTGGCAATGTGTCAGTGCAGGTTAGAGCCGCCGGTACGTCGTGCCTCTACCGTGTCACGGTGGAGCCCGACAGCACCACGGTGGTGGAATGCGTACGAAACGACCACGTCATATTCAAAGCGCAGTGGAAGCCCGGTAGGGGCGGTGAGTTGGTTTCCTACGTAGCCGAGAAGGCGGCAAAGACGCTCACCTGGAGGGAGTAGCGGCTTGTCGGGAGCTCCACTGTGGCCAGGGAGGAAACGCAAGTTCACGGAAAGGCGTGGTCTGCTGAACAACGCTCGTGTCCGAGGAAGCCAGATCGAGGGAAGCGAGCTTTGTCTTCAACACCACAATGGGAACCTGCCCACGCATGCTATCCACCACAGCGAGCACGCGTGGAAGGCCGACACGCCTTTTGAGAATTTCCGCTGCCAGGTAGTCTTTCCACACACTTACGTCCCGAAGAACCCTTGGGTGCCTGTCAAGACCGAGGTTCCTGGCAGCTTCTACGAGAACCTCGTCACGCGCGGTCTCGAACAGAGCCCGAGACAACTGGTCAACCAGCTTCTCCGGTGAGCCAACCGACAGCCGTGTGGGCTCAACCTGCTTCAGGGCTTTTT
Source organism: uncultured Cytophagia bacterium (assembly GCA_964644845.1). GTDB lineage: Bacteria > Zhuqueibacterota > Zhuqueibacteria > Oleimicrobiales > Geothermoviventaceae > Geothermovivens. Next base: position 42,886 of record CAZXXS010000109.1, read on the forward strand.
CCACTGTCCAGCGTTGTCCCGAAAACGTCACCAGCGTGCTGTCCCGAAAATCAAATCCCGCCAGCAAGGAGTCAACTTCTTCGGGAAACAATTCGACGACACTGTCTTCCGTCGCACGCTTTTCGAGCCACCTCACAAGTTCTCCGAGAACATCCCCGTGAAGCCGAATCTGTGCATGGCTCAGGTGTTCCCTCAAGAAACGGCTTGCTAACGCTTCTTCTTTCCTGCGCAACAGCTTGTGGCGTAGAGCGGGCGCCACGCGCTGGAAATCTTCCTCCGTGGGTTTGCCGAGCATTCGACGATCCAGCAACTGAACAACGTAGTACATTTGACCGACCCGGATCGGCTTGGAAACCTCACCCAAGCGAAGTGAGTAGGCTGCCTCTTCCAGGGCCGGGTCTGTCTCGCCCCACCGCAGTTTCCTCCGGAACTGCCCTTCGTCAAAACGACGCTTGTAACGCTCGGTAGCGAGCTCGGCAAAACTCTTCCCGGCCAAAATCCCCTGGCGAACCCACTCAGCCTCTTCCCGCGTGGCAGCGCGGTAGAATCCGACAGTCAGCTCTTCACGCCAGCGTCGGTAAGCACGCCGGAGCTCCTGTTCGGACACCGCCGCCTTGTCGCGAACTTCGCGCAAGTAGAGTTCGCGCAGCATGGCCTGACGCCGCACGCGATCCAGCGCATCTTGTACCGCAGCTGAGTCGACAAGCCCTTGCTTCTCTGCGTAGATTGCAGCCAATCGCTCATCGATCAAATCGCCGAGCAACCGAGCCCGGCTGGAGGTGTCTGCAAGCGCACGCAACGAATCGGCAGGCACGACGTAACGCAGTCTCCCGGCGAATTCCGTGGTCGTGATCTCGTGTCCGTCGACTCGCGCCAGCAAATCTGGTGCGTAGACCGCCGCTTTCCGCCGGGAGCACGCGGCGGAAAGCAACACAACACTCAGAAGAAGAGCGGCCAGGATCGCAAGCCAGCGCTGCCCACGTCCCGTCGTTTTTCTCATTCGGGGTAGCAAACCTGGATGTCGTTCAACAGGTGCCGTGTCTGCACCTCCACACTTCACAGCATCCCTTTGACCACATCGCCGATGGAGATGAACTTTGACCAACGGCTTTCTTGCACGACCCACATGTGCCGATTCGCTGCGCCGTCCCTGTTTGCGTGACAGTTCCCAGATTGCCGCCAGAAGCAACAACGACATCCCGTGTCATCACATGACGGACTCGCCCCCATCCAGCGAGAGCCCCTTACGTCCAGTTCCACACGACGCTGCACTCGATCAGAATACCCACCGGCTTTTCGCGTTCATCGACCACGAGCACTGAGCCAACGTCGCACTGAATCATCCTGTTGGCCCCGTTCGGCCGCCCTGTGATCGACGCCGTGCACCTGTCTGTTCTCTTACTGCAGCAACTGTTGCACGGCCCTCCTTCCCTCAGGCCCGATCATCCCAGCATCACGCCGGAAGCTCGCACGCGGGACGAGCAGCGACGGTCCGGCTTCACCTTTCAGCTCGTGCTGGTCTCTCGCCGTTCGTTCTCACAACCGCAGCACGAAGCACGCGGCATCGATCTCCTTTCCTTCCCAGGCAATCCGGCGTGCTGTCACGCTGTACAACGTAGGTTCTCACCCGGGGAAGGTCGAAGCCTCTCAAGTCCCTCACTGCCCTTCTTCATCTGAGGATAGCGGGGTGTTGGCCGGACAGAAAGAATGTCGCCACCGAATCCGCCGGGGAAGCAACGTGTCACTAACACAGCGCCTCTCTGATGTCGCGTGTTCGCTCCCAGGACGTGCAGCTCCGGGCACAGGCGCGTCAGGCAGATTCAGAGCGTGTCCAGCAGGCAACGTGCTCAAGCGAACTCGTGTTCGGCTTCCGATCTTGCCAATCGATCGGGGCGTACAACCGGAGAGTCATGCAGTCGAATCTTGTAGTCGTCGAACCAGTAGGCACGCGGGTTTCTTCGGAAAGCCATGAAACGCCCGCTGTCTTCGTAACGGGCAGCCCTGTGGTACTTGAAAAAGATGTACTCGTCAGTGAGTCCAACAACTTCGATCTTGCCGGTTGAATGGGACATCACGAACCGTGCCCGTTTAGCCAGCCCAGAGACTCGGGCTTTCGCACGCTCAAAAATTACGTAACCGTGCTCCACAGGGACTGCAAACGGCTTGTTTCCCACCGCGGGCCGAATCTGAAACACGTAGTAAGGCGGCACTCCCGCAAACGACAGCTTGCGGAACAACTCGGCCAGGGTTCTGGCGCTGTCGTTGACACCTTTGATGAGCGGCGTTTGGTTTGCCACAACCGCTCCCGCCTTCTGGAGCCGGCGTACCGCACGCAGAGCCGGGGCTGTCATCTCACGCGGATGGTTAAAATGCGTAATCACGTAAATGCGCTTGTCGGGCAGGCTGTGCTGCTCGATTACCTCCAGAAGTTCCGGATCTTCCAGCACCCGGTAGGGATTGTAAGAAAGCATTCGCGTGCCAATTCGAATGATCCTCACATGCCGGATTGAACGGAGTGCACTGAGCACCTCCCGCAGCCGTCTGGTGGAGAGCACCATCGGGTCACCGCCGGTGAGCAGCACATTCGTAATCTCTTCGTGCTCGCGAATGTACTCAACCGCACGAGGTAGATCCCGTAGCACTTCCATCGCGTCGTCCGTGAAGATGCGCTTTCGGAAGCAGTAACGGCAGTACCCGGCGCACTCGCCGCTCACCAGCAGCAGAGCTGTGGATTTGTACTTGTGCTGCAAACCGGGGAATACAGTGTAGGAATGTTCTTTAGAAGGATCAGGACGACCCCATTCGTCCAGTTCTTCCAGATTGGGGATTACCACCCGTTTGATCGGATCGTTTGGGTCATCCCAGTCGATGAGCGAGAGGTAGTAGTCGGTCGCTTTGAAAGCGAACCAGCTGCTGACGGGCTGGAGTCTCTCGATTTCTTCTCTCGATAGACCCTCCACTCTCGTTAGTTGGTTGAGATACCGTACACGCGGCATATCTCACCTCCGCCGCTTAGTCCCTTGTTCCCCCGACGTCTCGGTACGCCAAAAGCTCGCAACGAACTCAGCGCACTGTTACGAGAACATCGGGCCTGTCTCTCGATACCACCCTCCTTGTGCTTAAAAACCACTGCCGTGCGGTCAAGCCACGGGCGCAAAATCGCCTGGCAGAGTCAACGCCTCTGCTGCACCCTTCCGCATTCGGGAAACTTCACCCACAACCTTGGATCCACAGGTTCGGTCTCAGGATTGCCACGGGTCGGCTGGCAATCGCGAAGGCAGGCTTCCTGCGAGGGCATGAGACCGAAGGGTTGACGCACATCACAATATAAACGCCAAAGGGCCGCTTGTCAAGGTGAAATTTCCTACGGCCTGACCGTCCGTCCCCGCGCGGGCTGACTTCGGGCCACAAGCCTCGCGGCCACACCCAAAATCTTTCGCAAAGGAACGCCAAATCCGTTGGCCGAGGCTTGCCCCCATCCGCCTCCAATCCGTGGCAAATTTCGCCTTGCACGGCTTCCCCGTTGAACGTGCCCACATTAACAAGCAGCTTGAGGATCATTGGGACTCCTCTGGCCAGGACAAGGTCTTCAGCACTGCTGCCCCAAACTGAGCCTTTTGCGTGTCCCAGAGAGTCGCTTGCCCAGATCGGTGATGCCTGGAAGCCGCCGCAGTGTCTTCTTGCGGGGGGATTTCCGGGATTCGGTTCACGAAACTACCCGGAACGCCCACGGACTTCAAGCACTTCCCGCTGGTTGTTGTCCAGGCCTGGCTACTTCGTTTGGCCTCGGGCGAGATCAACCCTCCAGGCGCTGCCGAAATCTCACACCATCTTTTCCTTCCAGTCTGGCAGCGGCTGCGTGGTCCAACCTGGCAGGATTTCCGTCTTGCTTCTCTCCAGGCGATTGGTTATTTTGCTGCGCTTCAATCTTGCTCGTGACCCTGAAACAACGCCCACATCCGTCTGGGCATCCCGAAATCACAGTCTTACCTGAACTTGCACCGAAGTCCGGCGAACGCAATGCCAAAGATCAGCACAGAGATTCAGACATTTCACCTCCGCCACGTGTTTCGGATCTCGCGGGGTTCAGCGGACACCGTGCAAACCGTCCTTGTGCGTCTGGAGCACGAGGGCATTACCGGCCTGGGGGAAGCCGCACCCATCAGCCGCTACGGCGAAGACGTCGACAGCACTGCCAGGGCCCTTCTTCAGGCCGGGGACTTGCTGCCCGAGGACCTGTTCGATCTCCAAACGCTGGAACTGAATCTGGGGCAGCGCTGGGATCACCGCTACCAGGCAGCCCGCGCGGGGCTGGAGATGGCTGTACTCGACTGGATCGGTAAGAAACTCAGCATCCCTCTTTACCGACTTTGGGGGCTTTCTGCAGACCACACGCCAAAGACTTCCTTCACCATCGGGATTGATGAACCGGACGTGATCCTGCAGAAGCTCCAGGAAGCCGCTCCCTACCCGATCCTCAAGGTCAAGCTGGGCACGGAAGACGATTACAAGCTCTTCGCGTTGATCCGGAAGCATACGGACAAACCCATCCGTGTGGATGCAAACGAAGGCTGGACACGGGAGGAGGCACTCGAGAAGATCAACTGGCTAGCCACACAAGGTGTGGAATTCGTGGAGCAACCCCTGCCCGCAAGCGACACTGATGGCATGTGGTGGCTTAAAGAACGCGTGAAATTGCCGCTCGTGGCCGACGAAAGCATTCACACCTCGGCCGACATCCCCCGAATGCTGGGGGCCTTCGATGGTATCAACATCAAGCTGATGAAATGCGGTGGGCTCCGCGAAGCACTGGCCATGATTCACACGGCTCGTTCCTGCGGCCTGAAGGTCATGCTGGGTTGCATGGTGGAAAGCTCGCTGGGTATCACAGCTGCTGCTCACCTCGCGCCGCTTGTGGACTACGCAGACCTGGACAGCCACCTGCTGATCACGGATGATCCTTTTGTTGGGATGCAACTGGACACAGACGGGCGCATCCTGCTGCCGTCTGCTCCTGGAATCGGCGTTGTGAACCGGAGTCAGGCCTGAGCAGCAAACGCAAGCGCTTTGCAGTAACGGCGTTCTTCCCCGCTGCCACAACTTGTTCGAGGCTCAGCCATGAAGTCCAGCGCGAAGACCGTTGCGGAGGGGTTTCACACGTGTCCAGCGCCCGGGGTTTTTACCGGAATGGGTACGCAGCGCTGACTGTCGGGCACGATTCACGCAAACGCGGAGATGAAGGATGGTCAAACGCACGCGTCTCGTAGCTGTAACGTTCCTCGTTTTGCTCGCATTCAGCGGGTGTGCAAGGCAACTCCGCACAAAATACCCAGACCCTTACGCCCGCTTGCGCGCTGATATTGATCAGATCCTGGCGGATCCCTCCTTTGCAAACGCCCACTGGGGCGTCGTCATTCAATCGCTCAACGACGGTCGTTACCTTTACATGCGGAACGCCTACAAAGGGTTCATGCCGGCTTCCAACATGAAACTCTTCACCACAGCCACGGCACTGGCCAGACTGGGCCCCGACTACAAGTACACAACTTCTCTGTACGCAAACGGCGACGTGGTCGACAGCACTCTCGAGGGGGATCTGGTCATTGTGGGTACAGGGGATCCCAGCATCAGCGGCCGTTTTCACGATGGCGATCCTTTGGCCGTGTTTCGAGAGTGGGTCGACAGCCTTCGTGCGCACGGTGTTTCGCGCATTCGGGGACGCATTGTAGGTGACGACAACTGGTTCGCCGACGAAATCATGGGCGCGGGCTGGGCGTGGGACTACCAGTCCGATTGGTACGCAGCTCAAATCAGCGCCCTTTCCTTCAACGACAATTGCATGGACATCGTTTTCACACCTGGGGACAAACCGGGCGACCCCGTCACTTTCCGTCTGATCCCTGACACCAAATACGTGCACGTAACCTGCCAGGTCAAAACGGTCCGCCCCGGGCTGGAGCGCGACGTGGTTTACCACAGGAAGCGCGGAACCAACGACGTAACCATCACGGGCTCCCTACCCGCTGGTGGCCCTCAGAAACACGACTGGTTTTCCGTTGAAAACCCCACAAAGTTCACCACCTTCGTATTTCGCGAGTACTTGCAGCGGCATGGAATCGCTGTGCAGGGTAGAGCCTACGACATCGACGAACTTCCCGGCTACACGTACGACGCCACTCCTGCGAAACGTTTGGCCACGTACACGTCGCCACCGATGAGCGAGATTGTGCGGGCCATCAACAAAGTCAGTCAAAACTTGTACGCCGAATTGGTGCTCCGAACCATAGGCAAACATTTCACCGACGTTGGCGACGCCAAACACGGAATCCAAGTTGTCAAAGACTTCATGGCGAGCATTGGGAACAACCCGAACTTTCTCGTCATGCTCGATGGCTCAGGCCTGTCGCGCTACGACATGGTTCAACCCAAACAGATCGTTACGCTCCTTCGGGCCATGCGTCGTCACCCGAACGGGCAGTACTTCTACGAAAGCCTGCCTATCGCTGGCGTGGACGGTACACTGCGCAATCGCATGGTAGACACAGCAGCCCAGGGCAACGTGCGCGCCAAGACCGGCTACATCGAAAACGTCCGCACGCTGAGCGGCTACGTGACCACAGCAGACGGCGAAGAGCTAGCCTTCTCTCTAATGGCCAACAACTACACCGTCCCCACGTCGATGGCAAACTTGGTTCAGGATTTGATCTGCGAACGGCTTGCGAACTTTACCAGGCGCGAACTGTGGGAACCCGGGGAGTAGTCAGAACAACCGGAACGTTGGCAACACACCGCTCTACCGCAGCGACAACAGCCTGTGGTTAGCCAGGAAAACCTTCGTCTGGATCGGGCGTTTGATTTTTGGGTGCGTTCTGGCACGGATTTTCAAGATCACGACAAACGCCCAGAGGTGATGGCGAATGCTTTGGTTCGGATCCCAAAAGAAGCCGAGACGTTTCTCGTATTCGCCCCGATTTTACCACGTTCCGGAAGAGGACGAACGTCAGGACGAGATCGCCCGCAGAGAACACCGTCTGCGGTTTCACGGGTATTTTCTCGAACACAAAAGGGCTGAACGCAGGTCGGTTGTTGGGCTCCTTCTGCTTCTTTTCATCGTGATCTACATGTTCTTCTACCTGCGGGGGCTCGAGCAGCAAGACCGCAAAGCCTCCAGACCCATCAAGGTGGAAGATATCCAGGTGATTGACGTAAGTCCGCAGCAGTAGTGGAACGAGGCCACACAGCAGTCCGTCGGGGCGGTTCGAAACAACTTGTGTTACACACCTGGCACTAACTCAGAGCATGACGAAACAGGGCAGAGAAGCTGCAGAGGACTCACCTGTTGTCCCGATCAGTCACTGAAGGCCGATCGTCGGGAGAACAGGTAGCAGTGTGCAGCCGCCGAGGTCGCCATTTGCGCCCGACCAGCAGTCGCCAGAGCGCCGAACCAGGAAAAGACAGATCCGTCGTGACAGCATCTGAAAGCAGTTCGTCGGGTGAACAGAGGAATCGTTTCCATCTCGTGGAGGCGAACAAGAGCCAGAAAGGCTGGACCGAGCTCAAAAAAGAACGCCCGGCCAGGCTCCGGCCCAGCTTGCTTTTGGGTCGTCTGGCAGCGCTCCCCATCCGGGTCAAGCTCGTGTTGGCTCTGGCGGGTGTTGTAGCCATCGTGACGTTGTCCCTGACCTGGCTAACCCTGATGAGCTTCCGTCGCTCTCTGGAGCGTCGGCTTTTGGAAACTTGTCAGCTCACAGCCCGACATCTGGCCGAATCCGAAATTGTCAAAGCCCATCTTCTGAGTCCAACCCTGGATGAGGTCGGCAAAGCTGAGTTGCAGGAAAATGTACTCAGCCTGCAGCGGCTCGGCATCGAAGGCTTCGAGTACGCCTACATTGCGGACCACACGGGACACATTCTCGCCCACACCGACTTCGAGCGACGGGGAGAGGTTCTGATCGACACCCTGGTTTCAAGTCTCAGCCACAAACCGCGCCCCTTGATGCTCACATCCAAGAAACGGCTGGAGGTCATTTACCCTGTGATTTCGCGCCTCCGCCGCGCAAACGGCGACGTGCAAGTTGTGACGGTGGGATTCGTCGGGGTCGGATTGTCCAAGAGTGCCGTCTTTCGTCCTTTGCGTCAGGCACAAAGCGCCGGTGTTGCCGGGCTCGTGCTGGTTCTCTTCGTCTCCGGGTTTCTGATCATGCTCGTGGCTGAAGGCATGACACGCCAGGTGAATCTGATTTCGGAAGGCATTCGCGAGGTGGGACACGGCAACCTGGACGTGGAGATCCCCGTGCTTACGCAGGACGAACTGGGCAGGCTGGCTAGTGAATTCAACCGGATGATCGTCAGCTTGCGCGAGAAGCTGGAAATGCAAAAGTACGTTTCGAAGCTGACCGTGCAAATGATCCATCAGAAAGCCTCGGTCGGCGGCGCGTTAGAAGTCGGCAAACGGCAGGAAGTGACCGTACTGTTTTGCGATGCACGAGACTTCTCACGGATCTCAGAAACCCTGCCACCAGAGGACGTGGTGGCACTGCTGAACGACTACCTGGATCTTCTTGCTCAGATCGTGGAGCGCAATCAAGGGGTGGTCGACAAGTTTGTGGGGGATGAGGTCATGGCTGTGTTCCTCGGCCAAGATCGCGTCAACGCAGCCGTGCGCACCGCCGTGCAGATGCAGCTCGCCGTCAAGGAATTGAACCGAAGGCGACAGGAAAACGGTAAGCCGACCCTGCAAATCGGTGTCGGGATTCACGCAGGCGTCGTGGTTGCCGGAAGCGTTGGCTCCAAGAACAGGAAAGACCACACCGTTCTCGGGGACACCGTCAACGTCGCTTTCCGACTGTGCGCTCTGGCAGGGCCGGGCCAAATCATCGTCTCAGAAGCGGTGGCCCAGGCCCGAGAAACGAACTTCCGCCTGGCTGAGCTTGCGCCGGTTCGCTTGAAGGGGAAATCCCAGCCGCTGGCTGTTTACGAGGTGCTGTGGGCTGCAAACCGGGAGACGTAACCATGTGGGGGCAGGCATTTGCACGCGAGAAACGATTCCAGTCGCGGCACTTTGTTGTGCCAGCCAAACGGAGCCAACCTGAGCGTCGGGCGACACGGGGGTGCCGACACAAAGTGCGGCAAACCGCAGTGCTCTGTTTGCTGGTATCTGCTGTTTTGGCGCCACCCGCGGTGCAGGCTCAGTTTGTGGGTGTTGCCCCGGGCGCTCGATCTGTCGGTCTCGGGGGTTCCCTTGTCGCTGCGGCGGACGACCCCTCGGCCGCCTTCTGGAACCCCGCTCGTCTGGCCGAAGTTCGGCAGTACAGCGCCTTTTTCGATCTGAATCGCACTTACCAGCTTCGGCTTCTCGGCGCAAGTGTGTTCGACCCGGTCAGGGGAGCGTTTGGGTTGAACCTCTGGCAGACCCAACTGAGAAGCGGCGAACGCACAGACAACGGTTTGCTCGGGTGGGCAAAGAGCCTACTGCCGGGATTTGACGCCGGTGTACATCTGGCTCTCAGCTCTGGCGACAGTGTTTCCTGGTTTTCCTACGGTCTGGGGCTCGCCTGGCGTCCGGTGCCAGGTCCTGGCTGGCCAGGCTACCTGAGCCGCCTGGCACACCGGTTCGGCGACGACCTGCAGATCGGAATAAGCTACGTTGGTCTACCGCTTGGTTCCAGGCGTTCCAGACGTGAATTCCGTTATGGCCTTTCTTACCTCCCCGTCGAAGGCGGGCCACGCTTTCACCTGGCCGAACATCTGGCGGGCGGTGGTTCCGCATTCAGCACCGGCCTGGAGGTACCACTGGGCAACAGGAGCGCCTTCTTTTTCGGGGTCGGCGACTGGAACATTCACAAGATGGGCGTTGGTTTTCGCCTGCACTGGCAGCAGTTGACTTGCGACGTGGCCTACAGCGCGCAGCAGGGACGACTTCTGGCTTCCTTCCAGTTTGATCTTGGCGAGGACCCTCTCTCCCTCGCGGATCGACACTTTGCTCAGGGCACCGCGGATCTGAAAAAGAAAAAAATTCGGCAAGCTCTCGATGAATTCGAGAAGACGGTCACGTACAACCCCGAGGATTCCCGGGCCTGGGCTTACTACACCACCGTGCACAGGCTTGTCGCCAAGGAAAATGCTCAGCTCGATTCCATCTACCACCACGCAGAGCAGCTTCGCCAAAATGGAGAGTTTGTAAATGCCGCGCTTGAGTACAGCAAGATCCTGAAACGCAACCCAAAACATGAGAAAGCCCGGCGCAAACTCCTCGCGCTCAAGCCAGCTGTGGACGCAACCATCAACCAGGCGTTTCAAACAGGAATCAAACTGTACGAGAACGAGGACTACGAGAAAGCACGCAGCGTTTTCGAACGTGTGTTGCTGATCAAGCCGAACCACCAGGGGGCGCAGGACTACCTGGAGCGAACCAAAGCCATTCTACACGGTTTTGCCGAGGACCACTTCCTGCGCGGTCTGGGCTTTTACCGTCAGCGCAATCTGACGCGGGCTTACGAAGAGTTCGCGCAGGCGGTGAACCTCGACCCGGATTACGACGAAGCGAAGAATTACCTCGACAAGATTTCGGCTGAGAAAAAGACGCTCGAGAAGAAGATCGACCGACTTCTCAAAGAGGGCGAAGAACTCGCAAAGCGGGGCAACGCAGTCCAGGCCAGCATCAAATTCCGCAAAGTGCTCGAAGTGGACAATGGCAACCGTCTGGCGCGCCAGAAGCTCATCGAACTTCAGCCGAAAGTGGACGCCTACATTGCCCGTAAGATGCGGGAAGGCAAAGAAGCTTTTGCTCGAGGCAAGCTGAAGCGCGCGCGGGCGGCATTTCGCCAGGTGATGGCCATTGTGCCGACACACAAAGAGGCCAGCAAGTACGACGAGAAAGTGCGCCGTGAAATGGTGCGACGCGCGGAGAACCACTACCAGGAGGGCATGCGCTACTTCCGGGAAGGCAATTACGACAGAGCGCTGCAGGAATTCGAGCGAGCTCTGGTTTACGTACCCACCCACTCCGGGGCAAAGCGCATGCGGAAGCAGACTTTCAACATGATCGGTTTGCGCGAGCTTCTCCGTAAAGCCGAGGAAAGCTACGCCCAGGGGGACTACGTTCGCGCCATGGCCATGTTCACCCAAGTTCTGGAAAACAACCCGGACAACCCCACGGCTCTGGAGTACGTGGAAAAGTGCCAGCAGCGTCTCAACGAACTGGCCGAGACCCATTTCAATCGAGGCATCAGTTTCTACGCAGCGGAAGACTACCTTTCTGCGATTGAGGAAATGGACAAGACCCTGGAGATCAACCCGAACCACCGAGGGGCCAAGGAGTACAAACGCCGCGCCGAAATGCGCCTCAAGGCCCTGGAGTCGCTGCGCTGATGCGGGGGTGGATGAGCACACTCCGTTCCGTCACGACCCTGGCCGATCGCCTGGTCTTGATGGCCATTTTGCTCCTCAGCGCGGGAGCCGCTCTCGCAGCCCGGAGTGGTCTTCGGCCCGCACGCGAAGCTGTGGTGACCATCGATCGTAAACCTGTTTTCTCGCTCCGGTTCGATCAGGACGGAAGGTACACGATTCCAGCGCCCCTCGGCCCAGTGGTCGTACAGGTTCACAACGGCACAATCCGTGTCGTGCAATCCAGTTGCCCCGACAAAATCTGCGTGTACGAACGTCCGGTCACTCCTCTCGGCGGGGTCATCGTCTGCGCGCCGAATCGGCTCGTCATTCAGGTGCGGCGTGGCGTGGTTTCAAGCCTGGACTGCGTCACCCAGTGACGTCGAAAACTCAACCACCTGCGGACTGACCAGCGTGCCGCGGAAGACCACATCCCCCACTGTCCGCCAAATCGCTTCGATCGCCATCCTTGCAGCTGCAGGGGTCGTGGTCTACGTTTTTGAAGGGCTGCTGCCCAGACCTTTGCCTTGGGTTCGCCCCGGCCTCGCCAACGTGGTCACACTTGTTGCCCTCGAACTGCTGGGCGTCTGGCCCGCTGCGATTGTCGCACTTCTCCGGATCGTGCTCTCCGCTTTGCTGCTCGGTACGTTTGGCAACGTTGCTTTCCTGTTCTCCGCAACGGGCGGCGCCTGCGCACTGGCAGGCATGGCGGGTGCACACCGCTGGTTTAAGCCTCCTTTGAGCCTGGTCGGCGTCGGCCTTGTCGGCGCGTTTTGCCACGCCACAGGGCAGCTCGCCGTGGCCTGGGCATTTCTGGTTCGCAGCACTGCCGTTTTCGCGATCGCTTCCAGTCTACTGTTGTCCGCAGCTCTCGCCGGTCTTGTGGTCGGGCTGGCAGCACAAACGACCGTCAAGGGACTCGCACGCGTGTCTGGCTCTCCGGAGACAGGGCCAACCGCGAAAGGATGACGGATGACAACTGCGTACTTCCACTCTACAGCGTTGGATTTTCGGTGCGCCAGGGAACTCGGCGGGCTAAACGCAAATGCCCGTGCCTGAAAGGTGGCCCTACCCAGGCTGCCGTTACTCCCGAGGTACGTAGCGCACTCACAACTTAGCGGGCATCTTTTGAGGAAGGAGGGAGGGAAAAATGCGTTTTCCGTTTAGCACGTTGTCATCGAGCGCACGGCGGACTCTACTTTTGCTCACGCTGGCAGGTACGGTGAGCCTTTGGTTCGCTCTCAGCAGACTCGATGTGCCCCTGCGTACCCAGGCAGCGCCGAACGGGATTGTCAGCTTTGAGCTTGCGGGTTCAATCGCAAAGAGTGCGGAGATTCTGGCCTCCTGGGACAGCAGAGCACGGGTGGCGGCGGGCCTTAGCCTGGGGATCGACTACCTGTTTCTGGTCTCGTACAGTGTTCTCCTCGCCCTGGCCGTTTCGCTGCTTAGCGAGAAAATGCACCCTGTGGTGGCCTGTGCAGCGTTTGTTGGCTTACCTGTGGCCTGGCTTCAGCTCGTTGCCGGTGCCTTGGATGCGTTCGAGAATTTTGCTTTGATCAAGTTGCTGCTCGGCTCCACGGCTTCGGCGTGGTCGACCCTGGCCAGATCAGCCGCTCTTTTCAAATTCGGCCTTGTCAGCGCAGGCATCACTTACCTTGTGGTTGTTTCGCTCTGGTTCGCGTGGGCCAAAAGAAAGGCCCGTTGCCAGAAGTAATCGGGGCTCTCAACCGGGGAGCTTCTGAAAGAAGCGAGCGTTCAAAGCAGTGAGTTCGTGCGTCGTCGCGAGCGAGAAAGCAACAGCTAAGGCGCTTCAGAAACAGGTCAAGATCTGCCATTTTCTACTTCGATGAAAGCCATCGAGTGGATCGCAGAGCAACGCATTTTGGAAGCCATCGAGCAGGGGAAGCTGGACAACTTGCCCGGAGCGGGCAAACCGTTGGAGCTTGACGTCGACTGGCACTTGCCTCCGGAAGTGCGTCTTGCCTACCGAATTTTGCGCAACGCCGGCTTCGTACCGCCGGTAATTGGCTTGCGCAAAGAGGTCGAGGACGAGATCCACGCGCTGCAACAGTACCTCGCTCTGGTGGAACGCTACGCCAACGAGTACCGAAAGCAAATGAAGGCGGTTTCACTGGAAGCCGAAAAGCAGGAGAACCGGTTCGTCGCAGCGTTTCTGGCGGGCCGTCCGGTGCGCTCACGGCGTCGTCAGTCGACAGGGGAACTCGTGTCGGCCTACGAGTCCCTACGCCGCCAGGCAAGAGCCGAAGTGCAAAGCAGGGTTCGCCGGATCAACCAGCGCATCCGTGCCCTGCACGACGAGTGGCTACGGGAGACCTACCGCCGGCAACTGGCCGGCGCTGTAGACCTGACCCGTCAGACGCTGTCCGAGGAAGCGTTCCTCCAGGACTTTGATCGCAGGGTACCTCCCCTGGACTGCCAGGGCTAACGGCCCGGAACAGAAAGGATTGGGCTGGGCTTTCGCGTGGTGTCCCGAAGCCCAGCGCAACCAGGGACCCCCACGACGCGTGGTGCAGGGCGATGTCGCTTTCTCGTTGAAGAAAAGGCAACGAGTCCTCAAACCGAAGTGGAGAAAAAGAACAACGTGTTTTCGGAAACACTGATCCAACGTCTGCTCACTGCGAGTAGGGTTGCGGTACTCACCGGCGCCGGGATCAGCGCTGAGTCGGGCGTACCCACGTTCCGTGGCAAAGACGGGCTGTGGCGCCGTTTTCGCCCGGAGGAGCTGGCCACAGTGGAGGCGTTCCTGAAAAATCCGACGCTGGTGTGGGAGTGGTACAACTACCGCCGCCAAATTGTGACGGAAGTTCGGCCCAACCCCGGCCATCTTGCGCTGGTCGAGCTCGAGGAGTTTGTACCGGACCTGGCCGTGATCACACAGAATGTGGACGGCTTGCACCAGCGCGCTGGCAGCCGAAAAGTGCTGGAGCTTCACGGCAACATTATGCGGAGCCGGTGCATGGCTTGTGGACGTGTGTACACCGAACTGAGTTTTGAAAACGGTCAGGTCCCACGCTGCCAGTGCGGTGGGTTGGTCCGGCCCGACGTGGTGTGGTTCGGCGAAATGCTCCCTCAAGACGTGCTCGAGGAGGCCTACCACTACGCCCGAACAGCCAGTGTGTTCCTTAGCGTAGGTACTTCGGCCCTGGTTCAACCAGCTGCGAGTTTGCCGCTTGAAGCGCGCGACTACTGGGCGTACGTGGTTGAAATCAACCCCGAAACGACGCCAATCACCCGCAAGGTTCACGAGCACATCCCCGGGAAGGCGGGCGAAATCCTGCCGAAACTCGTTGAAACGCTGCGACGTTCAAAGGCCGAGGCTCGAAAAGAGAAAGGAAGCGGCTAATTTCTCTGACATGCGGTAGGGACATCGCGGTCACCTTGACGCCTAGCCGCACACCTTTCACCGAGTCGTTTCGAGCTTGGGCTGTCAGAACAGAGCAACTCAGCAAATCAGGAGTAACGTGCCAAGTCTTAAACGGAATCCCCTGAGATTCGCCTTTAGCGTGGCGCTCGCAGGCGCCTTGCTCGCGTCCGGGTGCGCCTACTACAACACGTTCTACAACGCCAAACAGTACTACAAAAAGGCGGAAGAGCAGAGACTCAAGCGACGTACGGACCGGCCAACTCAGGCGGAGCTGGAAAACTACAAGAAAGCCGTCGAGAAAGCGGGCAAAGTAATCCAGAACTACCCCAAGAGCCGGTACGTGGACGACGCCGTAATGCTGATGGGGAAAGCCTACTACTACCAGAATCAGCTTGGCTCGGCCCAGCGCAAATTCGAAGAGCTGCTCGCCTACTTTCCCGACAGCGAATTCGCTCCGGAAGCGCAACTCTGGCTGGCACGCTGCCTGATCGCCCAGAATCAGTTCGACCAGGCGGAGAAAGTCCTCAAGCAGTTACACAGCCGCAAGAAAATGCCGGGCAAGGTGCGCGACGAGTCGTACCTGCTGCTCGGCGACCTGTACTACAACCGGGAAGACTACAAAAACGCGCTGGAGGAGTACAAGAAGGCAGCCAAACGGATTGGCGACAAGAAGCTGAAAGCCCAATCTTACCTGAGTCTGGGCGAGTGCGCCGCCATCCTCGATCAGCACGAGGTCGCCGCCGAAGCTTTCCGGAAGGCGATCAAGTACACCGACACCCCCGAACTTCGGTACAAGGCAGTTTTCAACTACGGCGTCGAACTCAAGGCGCTGGGCAAGTACGACGAGGCCATCAAAGTGTTCGAGCGCATTTTGCGCGACGGTTCGATGACGAAATTTTGGCCGGATGCCAAGTACCAGATTGCTGAAACCGCTTACGAGAAGGGTGAGCTGGACTACGCTCAGCGCTGGCTGGAGGGAATCATCGAGGATCATCCCCGGACTGAAGCAGCGGCAAATGCTTACTACCTCCTGGGCCAGATTTACGTTCACGACTACTCCGACTACAAGGGGGCAAAAGAAAAGTTCGACAAGGTCCGGGGGGCGTACTCGCGTGCTGAGGTCGTGCCGGACGCCGTCCAGTTCAGCCAGGACCTTGACAAGTTCCTGCAGCTTCGCGAGTTGATCACCAAGCAAGAGCAGCAGCTCTCCAAAGGCGACACTTCTTTAGTGCAGGTCGGCGAAAGAGAACGACGACGCTTGCGGCCAGGCGAGGAGTGGCGACCGGACACCACGCTCACACATCGCGACTCTTTGATGGTCCTCTCGCGCCTGGACAGCTTGATCCAAGACGGCATCAAACCTGACAGCGCAGCCAATTATCTGGCTGAAAAAGACACCCTGCTGTACTGGATTTTCCCACCGGACAGCCTGGTGGACGTGTACGAACGGGTGCAAGACAACGACTCCCTTTGGGCAGAGATCGACCGGATCCGGCGGGAAGAGGCACAAATGACCGCTGCAGAGCGACGGGCACGTGCGGCGGCAAGAATGGCGGCGCGAAACAAACAAAGGGGGCCAACCATCGAAGCCGCCACACCGGAAAACGTAGCCAAGAACAAACTGAAACTGGCGGAGTACTACCTCTTTCGCTTCGACAAGCCGGACACGGCCCTGGCGATCTACAAAGACATCCTCACACGGTACGCAAAAACACCCTCCGCTCCACAGGCTCTGTACTCGTACATTTACATTCTCGAATCCGTTCACGGCGACACTGCGGCAGCGGATTCCTTCCGCAAACAGCTGATTGAGTTCTACCCGGACACGCCACAGGCCGATGCATGTCGTAGGCAACTCGGCTTAGTGCAGCCCGCGAAAAAGACCACAGACGGGGCGGAACAGATGTACGAAGAAGCCGAGCACCTGCTGTGGGACGAGAACGATCCCAAGCGTGCACTCGACACCTACGCCGAGCTGGTGAAAAGGTACCCCGACTCGGATTTGGTACCCAAAGCGCTCTACGCTTCCGGCTGGGTGTGCGAGAACAAACTTGGAGCGAACGAGCAGGCGGCGGAAATCTACCAAATGCTCCTGGACAAGTACCCGGACAGCCCCTACGCCCAGCAGGTGAAGGGCCCGCTGGAAGAACTGAAGCGCGCCAAAGAAGAAGCCGCCAAAGCAGCGCAGGCCAGCACAGACACTACGCGGGCACTGACATCAGCGGACTCCGCCGGAACAGCCGTGGCTTCCGCGGACACTGGTGGCGTGGTACCCGACACTGCGGCAGTGCAGCTGGCCGACACCAGTGCCGTAAACGACACCCTTTCGGTACCCGGGAAGAAGAAACTGCCCAATGTTGTGCCTGCGGTGAGTCGGGACACAATCGTGGAGCACCCGGACGTTCAGGCCGAGCCCGTAGGCGGGTTGGACGCGCTGCAACAACAGCTTCGCATCCCCGCGTCGGCACGTAACAAGGTGCTTCCCGGTACAGTGATGGTGAAGGTGCTCGTGGACGAGCGGGGGTTCGTTCGGGATGTCAACCTGATCACACCCCTGGAAGATTCCGACTTTGAGATGGCTGCACTACGGGCAATCCGTCAGGTGCGCTGGAAGCCAGCCACACTGAAGGGGAAACCCGTTCGTTCCTGGGTGGAGGTGCCCCTGGATTTCGTCCAGGCACGACGCAAGTAAGGTTAAGACCCTTTCCACCTGCAAGGACACATCGCGGGCGGGAAAGAGCCGCTTCCTCCACGGGGGCTGCCTCAGGCCGTTGGCGGCGGGGAAAATCATGAAGCGTGCAAGGGCACCGGGTAGTGGCAAAAGTTCACTTCCTCTGATTAGCTCGAGGATGTTTCCGCGGATTGGCCCTGCTCCCGCGAGGGGTTTCCACGAATCGGAGAAAACGAAAGAAACGCTCCAGCAGCGGCCGTACAGAGAGCCAATCAGTACGGACAAAAACGTGCTCGGCGCTCGCCGTGCAGATCTGGCAGTTCTCCATCAAGAGCGTAGGCAAGGCAAAGATTAGCGGAAAGGAACCGATGAACCAGCAGACGAGAATCGTCAGTGAATTTCTCAACCTTAAAACGCTCGCCGTTGTGGGAGCCTCGCGGAACCGCGCAAAATACGGAAACGCCGTCTACAGACACCTGCGTCGGCGGGGTTACACTGTGTACGCTGTGAACCCTAAGGCTCAGGAGGTGGAAGGCGATCCAGCGTACCCGGACCTGCGATCGCTCCCACAACCTGTGGAAGGTGTGGTTTTCGTGGTTCCGCCCCAGCAAACAGAGCGCATCCTCCGGGAAGCCCACGAGCTTGGAGTCCGTTACGCCTGGATGCAACCCGGTGCGGAGTCGGAGAAAGCTTTACGCTACTGCCAGGAGAATGGCATTCGCGCTGTGGCAGGCCCCTGCATCCTCGTGGTCGGTTGACGCACAACGTCGACCGAGGCCTCTCTGCCTTCGATTTCAAGCCTCTTTTCCAAACAAGCCGTCGATTCCTCGTTCCGGACGCAAGCGTTCTCAACAAGTACTCCCAAAGTGCCCATCTCCAGTTGTCTCGCAGAGATTGCAGAAGAGACTTCCCTTTTTCTCGCGAGACCCTGCAGACCCCCCAAAGCCACTTGGCGTTTACTGGCCGATTTCCGTCCAGATCAAGGCAAGCACACAGGCAACACCCTTCGTCTCCGCACGGGCGTGGTTCCCAGGCGTTTCGGCGGCAATCCGGAGCCTCTCTCTCCTCCCGCACAGAAGGTCGGCCGGGTGTGCAAGCGAGGCCGAGCTCAAAAAGCAAGCTCGCGCCTACCAGCAACAGTCATTTGCTGTACCCACCTGGGCTTCTGGGGCAATTTTCGCACGGAGTGACAAGCCGCACGCTCTCCCAGGAGTCGTGCACCTGCCCGTGGCCGAGCTCAAATTCCGCACCAGTGAATGGTACAGGGGCACAGGGGCAACCGGGATTCTCTGCCACCCTTTTCGGCCTCGCGCGCACGGCCCCTCCGAAACCGGTCCAATGCCAAAGGCCGCGCTACGTTTCGGGCCCGACCACGGCGAGCAGCCCTCGTACGCGCAGTGTAGCACACTCCAGTTCAACGCCAGACTTCAGCACCCCAGCCTGGGCATCCCGAATGGTCCCCCCTGCGGTACCAAGTTCCTGGTCCGAACGGGTACTGACTCGCTGCAGAGACGAGTCACAAAGGAATTCGCGTAGGCCGGAAACTCACAGACGCAGCGTCTTTCCACTGGTTGCCGGAATTTCGAAGGAACCTGTGAGCGCTGACAAAACGGCTTCCAGGCCCTGAAAACGCTACGAAAAATCGGGGAGTCGCACCTGCCCGGTTGAGAGCGTGTTGCCCAGCACCACCAACTCCCGAAGGCAACAGCTTGTTAACGCTCTTCTTGCCCAAGCGGCAACAATCGGACTTCCCGCACTTGGTTAGAGGCGAACGGCCCCAGGAGCTCGCGTCTCTTCTTGTCTGTGCTTGTCTTCCGTTGTGGACCCAGTGTTCCTGGCCGGAGTACACGTCATCTTGCGAAAGTTGGGGCGTGTCCGGAAAGCCTTTGCGCTTGAAACGCGAAGTTGCTATCTTTGCACCGCGATCTCAACGTGCAGTCGTTCGACGCGCGTTCAGCCAAAAGCGTTTTCCTGATCCGAAGAGATCGGCGAAAAGGGCCCTCGCGTGGGCCTCAGTGGCAGCGAACACCAGCGGCACTGCAGTCACTTCGAGAAAAAGCCGAGACGCAACGAGGTACAATCGTTCCGAAACCAATCCGGGAACCGAAGATTGCTTTTGACCCACACCCACCTGTTGCAGAAACTCACCGTCGAGAAACTGGTCGAAGTTGCACCCGGTGTTTTCCAACTGCGCACGCGAAACAACGTGCTGGCCGGACGGGCTCAGCCCGGTCAGTTCGTCAACATTCGCGTTACCGACGGCCACGACCCGCTCTGGCGTCGACCGCTAAGTGTGCACGACGTCGACAGACGCCACGACACGGTCGATTTCTTGTTTGCCGTCGTAGGCCGCGGCACAAGGTTGCTCAGTCAGGTCCAGCCCGGCGACCACCTGGACGTGCTTGGTCCACTCGGGAACACCTTTCCGGTTTTCCCGCAGCAGTCTGCCGTGCTGGTCGCAGGTGGATTGGGTGTAGCCCCCTTTCTTTTTTTCGCCCGACAGCTTGCAGCCGCAGGCGTAAGTACGGTCTTGCTCTACGGGGTGCGCAAAGCTACCCAGCTTGTGCCCACAGACGCTTTTGAGGAGCTTGGTGTGCTGGTTAAAGTGGCAACAGATGACGGTAGCGCCGGGCTACCCGGCACAGTAGCGGATTTGCTACGCCGGGAGCTTCGAACGCAACCTGAGGATGCCGTCGTGTACACCTGCGGTCCCCTGCCAGCGGTACGGGCTGTAGCCCGGGTACTGGCAGAAACCCCACGACGCGCTTACGCCTCGCTCGAAACCAGAATGGCCTGTGGCATCGGCGCCTGCGTGGGTTGCGCCGTGCGGGTTCGCAGGCGCAGACCCAACGATCCGACGTACAAACTCGTTTGCAAGGACGGTCCCATTTTCGACCTGGAAGAGGTAGACCTTGAAGCCTGACCTGCGTGTAAATCTCGGTCCCCTCACCCTGCAAAATCCCGTCATGACGGCCTCGGGCACCTTTGGTTACGCCCAGGAGTTCGAGGATCTCGTCGCTTTTGAGCGGCTTGGAGCGGTGGTCACGAAAACAGTCACGCTGGAACCACGCCAGGGCAATCCACCTCCACGGATTGCCGAAACGCCCTGTGGCATGCTGAACTCGATTGGTCTGGCCAACGTAGGGGTGGAAACGTTTGTTCGGGAAAAGTTGCCTTTCCTTTCCGGTCTGGAAACGGCGGTGGTGGTGAACGTTGCAGGCAGAACCCAGGAGGAATTCGTCCGCATCGTCGAGCGGCTGGAACCCGAGGTGGGTTTCGACGCCTTTGAACTGAATTTTTCGTGTCCCAACGTGAGGGAAGGTGGTCTGGCTTTCAGCAGCAATCCCGACGTGACCTTGCGCGTGACTCAAGCCGTCCGCAGACTGACCCGACGCTGCTTGATCGTGAAGCTCACTCCCAACGTAACCGACATCGCGACCGTCGCCCAGGCGGCGGAGGACGGCGGTGCGGACGCCGTGTCGGCAATCAACACCGTCGTCGGGATGGCCGTGGATGTGTACACCCGCAAACCCAAACTGGCAACCGTCACGGGTGGGCTTTCAGGCCCAGCCATTCGTCCGGTCGGTGTGGCCCGGGTGTGGCAAATCGCCCAGCGGGTGTCTGTGCCAGTCATCGGTATTGGCGGCATTGCCTCTGCCGAGGATGCGCTCGAGTACCTGATTGCGGGTGCTACGGCTGTGCAAATTGGGACCGCGACGTTTGTCGATCCGACCACCGCACAGCGAACCGTTGACGGCCTTCAGGCTTACTGCGCGGAAACCGGCGTGGATCGGATCACGGAGCTGATCGGCTCGCTGGTGTTACCAGAAAACCCGTGAGTCTCCCTGGCGGCACCCGCCCTAAAGGGATTCAAATCGCATGGCCGGGCCCCGTCAAAACGGAGAGGCGGTGGACCGCTTCTCTGCAGGCGTTGTGGTCGTCAACAACCCGCTAGGAGAGCAGCGACCCGCCGCAAACGTAAGCCGCCGGTCGACACCTGAAGAACGAGGGAAACGCTCATGCTGGAGACCGACAAACAGAAGAGCTGGATGAAGAAGTCGAAGCTCGGGACACGTGTTCTCGTCGCTTTCACCCTCGGCCCGGTGATTCTTGTTTCCGCGTACTACGGTGGAGGCTACTTCCTCGCGGTGGTGGCTTTGATTGCGTTTGTGGCCACGTGGGAGTACTTCGCACTGGCGTCGCGGCTTGGTTTTCGGGCACACACAGTTCCAGGACTGTTCGGGACCGGCCTGCTTCTCTGGGCTTGCTACAGCGGGGATTTCCAGCTTGCTTTCGGCAGTCTCGTCGGCCTGGCTGTTCTGGCATCGCTGGCACAAATTTTCCGAGGACCTCAGGGCAGCACCGCGGCGCTGGCCAGCACCGTCTTTGGTTCCTTGTACCTGGGCGGGCTTTTCGGGCACATTTTGCTCATTCGCGAGCTCCCCAAAGCTGTAGGTCTTCCCTACGACACCGCCGGTACGTGGATCGTCGGCCTTTTCCTGACCGTGTGGGTTTGCGACACAGCGGCGTACTTCGGTGGCTCGCTTTTCGGTAAACGCAAGCTTGCGCCCCGCGTCAGCCCGGGGAAAACCTGGGAAGGCGCCCTTTCTGGCCTCTTCTTCGCGCTGCTTACGGCGTGGCTTGCCGACGCGTTCTTTCTTCGCGGCCTGGCCTTCCCACACGTCATCACGATGGGCTTGATCGTCGGCACCTTTGGCCAGGCCAGCGATTTAGCCGAGTCGCTTTTCAAGCGAGACGCGGGTGTAAAGGACAGTTCCAGTTTGATCCCAGGCCACGGAGGCATGCTGGACCGGTTCGACAGTCTGATTTTGATCAGTCCCGTCTTCTACTGGTACCTGCGGCTTGTAGCTTTTTGAACGGCGCTCGTTGCGCGCGCGAACAACGCGTTGTCCCAGTCTTCTACAAGTGGCTTGGAGACGAAAAACAGGCAGACAACGCTTCAGCGGGGAGCAGAGACATCTGCCACTGCAACGCTACCGTGGGAGGAAAGCACCGAAACAGCGCTTTCCTGGTCGACGTAAAGAAAAACCCTGTCTACCCACGAGCCACAGTGGTTTGCGCAAACGCAGGCGGATGGGCGAACAGGTTTGCTGGTCCACCAACCTACGCCTGTTGAGAAAGCCAAACTCGCGACGACACCGTGTCCGGGGTGACCCAACAGGACCACCGGCAGTTGATTTGGTGAATTTGCGATTTTAACCGATGTGTCAGTGTTCTGACGTGAAAAAGGTGGGGCAGCTTTGAGCTCAGAGGTTGGACCTTGACAACACGTAACAACACGCTTTCTGTCCCTGTTGTGGTCGTGTGCGGGCCCAAAAAATCGGGCAAAACCACGCTGGTTGAGCAACTTTTGGCAGCTCTTCGGGCACGCGGCTACACCGTGGGAACAGTGAAGCACAGCGCACACAAACACCTGGTGGACAAGCCGGGCACAGACTCTTACCGGCACCGGCGTGCGGGGGCCAGTGCCACGCTTTTTCTCACACCGGAAGAAGCCGCATTCTTCACTGACGCCCCCGATTCAGTAGAGTCGTTCCTCGCGTCGCTCTTTGCGGGCGTCGACCTGGTTCTGGTCGAAGGGCTCAGCCAGGAGCCCTGGCCGAAGATTGTCCTGCTTCCTAAGGAACAGGCAGATTACCTGCTGGAACTCAACCGCAAGACGGTCATGGCTGTGCTAACCGAGCTGCCAGCCAACAAACTGGCCCTGCCAGAGGAGGTCACCGTCCTGAGACCTGGGGAAGTCACCCGACTGGCTTCCTTTCTGGAACAACACTTTGGACTCGCAACCTTGCGGAACCGGCGGAAACATTGAAACGGCAGTGTTCCTTCCAGACAGAGCGGAGTGGGGCAGTCTTTTTCTGCGGGCGTACCCGCTGGGCCGGGGGAATTCGCCAATTCGTTCCGGCGTTAGCTTTCCCCTTTCGTCTGGCAAAAGAGCTGAAGAACTCCTTTCAGCCACGGGGAGCGCCGAGTGTTCGCCGTCGCTGTTCACCAGCGACCGGAGTCTCATTCCGGTGCGCGAGCAACTGTTGATGTTTGGACGGAGGGACCACAGATGCAGAAATTCATTCTTCTCTGCCTCGCGGCGCTGGTTCCACGGCTTGTACCGGCGTCGGCTTTGATCGACAAAATCGATTCCTTGCTCACCCGCAATGACAAGGTGACGCTTGGTGGCGGGCAGATGGTCATCTGGGCACCCGAATTCCCGCATTGGCTGGACTACCCTGGTTTCTGGGATCACGCCTGTTTCCTTGAACACCGGGTTGAGCGGCTTTTCACCGTCACCGTGCTGGACGAGAAGTTGCGCGAAATACCCCTGAACTTGGCCGCTCGTAAATGGCAGCCTTCTCATCTCCTGCGAACCTACGCGACCGACGTCGGCTTGCAAGTGCAAGAAATCGACGTGCTCTTGCCCCAGGACGTGCTCGTCGCTTCGATGACGTTCACCAATCAGACTGATGAAGCACTCGACCTCAACCTCGTTCAGTGGACGTTGCAGGAGTCGGCGTACAACGTGCAGAACGACACCCCTTCCTCCAGTCCCAGAGCACGCTGGTTGAGCAACCTGACCTGCGACGGCAAAGCAGTCGTCTGGAAGTTCCACCGCAATCGTTCCGACACAGCCGCACCGCGGATCGAGATGGCCCTGGCCATGGGCAGCGACAAAGCTGCTACGTCGTACAACGCTTCCTACGCTGACAACTGCGTGCGCGACCCGTTGTGGCGTGTCACCCCGTTTTACGAGAAAATGTCACCAGGTGGTCTGCCACTGACACAGAAACCTCCTCAGAAATTCCCACCCGGTAACGTCTACCTTGCCCTGCACCAGCGCCTCCACGTACCGGCGCACGCTCAGGTCACTGTCAATTTCGCGTTTGCAATCCAGCCGGTGGATGTGGATGCTGGGAAAGTGCTCCGCGAAGCGCTGGAGGCGGGCTCTCCTCTTCAGCAGTCGCGCGAGAATTGGGACGCCTTTTTCAACGGCGTTCCGGAGTTCTGGTGCAGCGACCCGTACTTCACCCGCTACTACTGGTACCGCTGGTTCGGGTTGCGGTTGAACCGTGTGAACACAGGAGGACGCTTCAACCTGCCCCACCCTTGTGTTTTCGAAGGGATCAACGCGGGATGGTTCCGCCACAACATCAGCTACTCCGCTCAGTGCCACATGCTGGAAATGCGCTGGGCACACAAGCCTGACGTTGCCGAAGGCAGCCTGCTGAATTTTGTCGCTCACCAGCGCGAAGACGGGAGTTTCCCCGGAGCGATTTCGACCGTCGCCGGTGAACGCGACCCCGGATTCTACCACGCTAACTGGGGTCGTACAGTCCGCGCCCTCTACCGTGTCCACCAGGACGACCGCTTTTTGCAACAGGTCTACAGGCCACTGGTCCGTTACGAGCAGTACTTCGAGGATCAACGAGACCCGGAATCCTCACACCTGTACGACGTGATCAACCAGGGTGAAACGGGCCAGGAGTACCAGGCTCGCTACCTTTTCGCCGACCCGAAAGCTGACCAGTGGATCCCAATTCGCCTCAAAGGTGTGGACGCCACGGTTTACATCTACGAGTTGCAGAAGACGCTGGCGTGGATGGCTAACCAGCTCGGTCTTCCGAGCGACGCCCGTACGTGGCGGAAAAAGGCGAAGCAAACGCGTCAGGCAATCCTCAAGTTGATGTGGGACCCCGAATCGCATTTTTTTGCAGACGTCAGACCGGGTACCTGGGAGCGCTCGCCTTACAAACCAGCTGTCGGTTTCTACCCGTTCATGACCGACATCGCCAAGGAAGAGCACCTCACGGCCATCCGGGAGCATCTCCTCAATCCGAGAGAGTTCTGGACACCCTACCCCGTGCCGTCCAGCAGTCTCAGCGATCCGTACTCGAGTCCCTACGGAGAGTGGAAAAACAAACGCCTCTCGTGCCCCTGGAATGGCCGAAGTTGGCTGATGACGAACAGCCACGTTGTGGACGCCCTGGCGCACGCCGCCCAAACGCTGGACCCGCGTCTCAAGGGACACGCCGCAGACCTGCTGCGGCGCGCTGTGCGAATGCTCTTCGTGGACGGCGACCTGAGCCGTCCCACATCCTACGAGTACTACAACCCTGTGACTGGCCAGGCACCCTTCTTCCGCGGCACTGACGACTACATGCATTCGTGGATCGTCGACCTAATCATCCGTTACGTGGCTGGCCTCCAACCGCAAGACGGCAATGAAGTCGTGATCGATCCCTTGCCGTTCCAGCTCAGCGATGTCGTACTGCAAAACGTTTGGATTAAGGGGCACTCGCTTAGTTTGGAGTACCACCAGAGCGGACCACGCCAGGGACTGAGAGTGAAGGTGGACGGTCGGGTTGTGGTTACGAAACCATCTTTTACGAAGACGAAAGTGAAGCTTTGAGTCAGCTAAATCCGAGTCCTTCGCAGAGAGGCAGGCGGGAACCGGAACGTTTTTTGTCCGGGATTTTGGCCCGGGAAAGCGTCCGTTGAGGCAGGCTCAATCCCGAAGGGAGATGTCTGGTAAACCCTTCGAAGCGGGTACAGGTGAGAAAACACCGTCACTGAATCCAAACCCTCCGCGGAACCGAAGGGTCGAGACCGTCGTTGGAATCTGCTCGGTTACGGAATTTACGAAGTACAGAAAACCCTGGGGAAACTCACAGCCTGCATTTGCAGGGGACAAAGCGCTTCAGACTGGAGGCTGCTCCAGTTTCCTGCTCTGTTGCAGCCAAACGGACTTGTAGGGCAAGAGACTCAAGAAACCATCGTAGCGGAGACAACTGTTGGGTGAAATTGGCGAGGCATTCGAGCGGTTGGTGGAAATCATGCGGGAACTGCGCGGGGCGCACGGCTGTCCGTGGGACAAAGAGCAGACACACGAGTCGCTCAGGCAGTATCTGCTGGAAGAAGCTTACGAGGTCATCGAAGCCATCGACTCCGGTCGCTACGAAGACCTGAAGGAAGAGTTGGGCGATCTCCTGCTCCAGGTGGTTTTCCACGCTCAAATTGCTGAAGAAACCGGGAGGTTTACGATCCTGGACGTGATTCGTGGGATCAACGACAAGCTTGTACGGCGTCACCCCCACGTATTTGGCAACGTGGTGGTGCGAACAGCCGCAGAACAAAGCCAGCATTGGGAGAAGCTAAAACGCAAGGAAGGTAAGAAGTCCGCAATCGACGGCGTACCCAGATCGTTGAACGCACTCTTGAGAGCACACCGCGTGCAGGCCAAAGCAGCAACAGTCGGCTTCGACTGGGAGAAAACCGAGCAAGTTTGGGAGAAGGTACGGGAGGAACTCGGCGAGCTCGAAGAAGCCCACAGGCACGGTGATCAAGAGGCCGTGCAGGAGGAGCTCGGAGACGTACTGTTTGCCCTCGTGAACCTGTCGCGGTTCCTTCACGTGAATCCTGAGGACGCACTTCGACTGACGGTGGATAAGTTCAGCCGTCGCTTCCGCGCCGTAGAAGAGGAGCTACGTCGCCGCGGCAAGAACGCCGAAGAGGCTGATCTGGACGAAATGGACGCGATCTGGGAAAACCACAAACGTCTGGAGAGAGAACTGAAGTCGAAAGCGAAAGGACAGAATTAGCCCGGGTTCAGAAATTCTCCGATTTGCCCGTGACAACAGATCGACCATCTCGGGACGGCCTAGCTGTCGCTGCTAACGTGGATTCCAGGTCACGGTGAGGGTTTGAAGTCCGTTTTGCACCTCCACTAAGAAGTGGCCCCCGGGGAAGTTTGGCGACGGGAAGCGGCTGGGAGTTTCAGTCCGTCCTTGTTCGGAGGAAGTTCGCCGAACGCCCGGAGAAAATCCAGTTTCTGCGAAGACTTAAACAGTCCCAGGAGCAGTTACTTGCCCAGCACCCCCGCGCAGCTACCCCCTGAGCCAAAGCTTGCGCAGACGGGCTCAACACACCAACACAGTTAGGCCGAACTCACCGTCACGCCACGGGTGATTTTTCGGTCCGGGCCCGGGACGGCAAAACAGGCCAACCAGGGTACCGGTCAGCGAGGGAAGTGTCCCAGGACAGGGCGCGCCGGGAAACGAGAAGTCCCGCATCCCGCCGTTCCGCTCAAGTGGTTGCATCAGCCGCTTGGCAGCCGTACGGGCGCCTCCGGGTAGACTCAGTTTGGGGAACCGGGAACGAGAACGAAGATGAAGGTCTTTCGTCCACAACTCCTTGAATCCTGCGGCATCATTCTCACCTACCAATGCACAAATCGTTGCCGGCATTGCCTGTACGCCGGCTCACCGCGTGCCAGAAACTGGATGAGCGAACAAGACGTGGAGTGGATGGCACGTCAACTTCGCTGCTGCAGCAGCTCGATTCACAGCATCCACCTGGCTGGTGGTGAACCCTTCATCCGCTTCGATCTACTCAAGCGAGCTGTCGAGATTTTTGCGGAACACAATCTGCCCCTCCATTACGTGGAAACCAACGCCTTTTGGGCCACGAGCGACGAACGCGCCAGGGAACTCTTGCAACAGCTGAAGGACGCTGGACTTCCTGCCGTTTTGATCAGCGTGTCTCCGTTCCACCTGGAGTTCATCCCATTTGAGCGCACGCAACGGGCCGTGAGGATCGCCAGTGAGATCTTCGGTCCTTTTGGCACCCTGTTGTTCACGGAACGCTTCTACCACCACTTTACCTCTCTTGGCATCACGGGTCGACTGGCTTTTGAAGATTACCTGAAACTCGTCCCACGGGACTGGCTTGCCCGGCAGCTCCTGACGGACTACCAGTTTGTGCCTGGTGGCAGGGCTGTTACCATGCTCGCGGATCTGTTCCCGCACCGGCCGGCAGAACATTTCTTCGGCGAGACGTGCGCCTCTCAGCTCGGGTACGGCGGACACGTGCACCTGGACCTCTACCGAAACTACATCGGTGGCTTGTGCGCCGGAATCTCGCTGGGTCAACCCGCAAATCTGACGGACCTTTTCGGTGCAGGCGTGGACCTAGCCAAACACCCTGTGCTCGAGCGCCTTGTCAATGCCGGCATTCGTGGCCTTTACGACTGGGCCGTCAAAGAACACGGCTACCAGCCGCGATCGGAAGGCTACATCGCCAAATGCCACCTGTGCGTGGACATCCGTAAACACCTTTGGGATACGGGGTTCCGGCCGCCCGAATTGTCCCCACCTGAGTTCTACGAGCATCTCACCGAGGTTCCCCCCTCCGCACAAAGAAACCCGTAGCCATCCCCCGTAAAGCAAGTGAAGAAAAAAACGGTTTGCAATTCTCAGGAAATAGTGTTACTTTTTTACAGAACGTAACACGGAGGGAGCATGGCCGAATTGGTTCGTTTCAGCATTTCGATGGACCAGGATCTTCTGGCGCGCTTCGACGAGCTCATCCGGAAACGCGGGTACACTAATCGTTCCGAAGCCGTACGCGACCTCGTCCGCGATGCGCTCGTCCGGCAGGCGTGGGAGGAAGAGGACAGAGAGGTTGCGGGCACGATCACCCTTGTGTACGATCACCACAAGCACGAGCTGGCTGACCGGCTCACTGACGTGCAGCACAAATTTCTGGAGCAGATCGTTGCCAGCCTGCATGTGCATTTGGACGAGGACAACTGTCTCGAGGTGCTGGCTGTTCGTGGTCGAGGGAAGGACATCCAGCAGATCGCCGACGTCCTGCTGAGCCACAAGGGCGTGAAACACGGTCGCCTCGTGACCACCTGCACGGGCAAACACCTGCCGTAGGAAAGCGGGTCGCCGGGTTGCACCTCCAACCCCGGAACCGGAGAGAGCACTCCGCGGCCGGAATCACAACGTTCGCTTCCCCTGTGTCGTCGCGCTGAAAAATGCACCGGGCGGAAGAGGGTGTACCTTACTGCTGTCCTTGTTTTCCGGGCTGCTCGCTTTGCCGTCCTGGTGCTGCAACAAACCGGTACATTCGGGTAAAGGGGCACAAACGAAGAGGGGCGCGCAAATGAAGAACTGAGTTCGGTGAGCGGCATCTTTGTTCAGCCACATTTCGGAGGAGAGGACATGAAACGCACATCTCTGGTCGGCATTACCTTTCTTCTGGCAGGTCTGCCACTCGTTTCGGTCGTAGCTGGAGCCAATACGGTACCGGCCGACTCCGTGAAGTACCATTTCAACCCCATCGTCGTCACAGCGAACAAGGCGCGCGGTGCCCTGCGCGACGTGGATGCTACAGTCTCCGTGATCCCAGCGTCTACACCACGTCTTTTCGGGGCCACCACGGTACCCGACGCCCTGAACTACGCTACCCCAGACATTTACGTTACCCAGCGCGGTGTGATGGGTTTCGGCGTCGCAGCCGGGGCGGCAGGTGGGATCACGCTACGGGGAGTCGGAGGCACACCGAACACGCAGATCCTGATGCTCATCAACGGGCGTCCCGATTTCATGGGGATGATGGGCCATCCCCTGCCAGACGCGTACGATCTCGAGAGTGTAGACCGGATTGAAGTCGTGCGCGGCCCTGCCTCGGTCCTCTACGGCAGTAACGCGATGGGTGGTGTGATCAACATCATTCAGCACCGGGTCCGACACCGGGGATTCGAGTCCAGCGCACGCGTTCGCCGCGGGTCCTACAACACTCGTGTTCTCTCGGCCATGCACGGCGGCAACACCGGCCGATTCGACTACATGGTGACGGGTTCAACCAAACACACTGATGGCCACAGGCCATCGTCCCAGTTCGACGCGTCCAACGGCTCCGCACACCTGGCGTACCGTCCGCATGCGGCCTTGGAAATTTCTGCCAACGCGAACGTGGCCAGGTACAAAGCCTACGATCCGGGGCCCATTTCGAAACCGTACACAGACCACTGGGTCGACATCCTACGTCAGGGCCTTGACTTTGGTCTGAAAAGCAAGACCCTTTTGGGTGAGATCAATGCCAGAGTCTACGGCAATTTTGGGCGCCACGACATCTACGATGGCTGGCATTCCGAGGATCGAACCCTTGGACTAACCACCTACCTCAATGCAAAACCGACGACGGGAAACCTCACCACCGTGGGTTTCGATTTGATGCGCTACGGTGGCAAAGCCGAAAACCGAGAACGTCACCACAATTTCGGCGAGTACTACATTACCGACTGGGCCCCGTACGTACACATTCGGCAAGTCCTGAGTCCAAAAGCCATCGCCTCTGCCGGTCTACGAGTTGAGCATCACGAGTTGTTCGGGTACGAAGCTGTACCCAAATTCGGTCTGGTCCTCGAGCCTGCGTCAGCGTTGACAATCCGTTTCACGTCGGGCAAAGGGTTCCGCAACCCGACCATTCGCGAACTTTACCTTTTTCCCGCGCCTACGCCAACCCTGGAGCCTGAACGCTTGTGGAACAACGAGGTCGGTTTGCAGGTCAGGCCCTCCGCTCACATTTTCGCCGATCTGGCGTTGTTTCGCGCCCACGGTACAAATCTGATAAGGGTCTCGGGCCGGTACCCGAACCTGAAACTGAGCAACTCCGGTGAATTCGTACACAAGGGTTTTGAATGGGATTTCCGCTGGCGACCAAACACGCGGTTCCGCGCCCGTTTCTTCGGCTCTTTGCTGGATCCTGACCAGCAGACGCGCTACGCTCCAAAGCGTCGGTTTGGCGTAACCGTAAGTCAGAGCATCGGGAAAGCCGAATTTAGCCTGCACCTCGACCGGGTGGAAGAGCTTTACGGCGAGGATTTCTACAGAGAACGCTTGCCGGATTACACGCTGCTTGACTTGGCCGCCTCCGTGCAGGTTACACCCGCTCTTGGTTTCATTACGCGCGTCGAGAACGTACTCGACACATCCTACCAGGCCATGCTGGGGTATCCAATGCCTGGTCGCACGTTTTCGCTCGAGCTCAGGATTGGCCGATGACCGAAGAGCTCAAAACCTCGGGGAACGCCTTCAGGCCAGTCCCCTTGCCGGGGCTGGCCCTGGCAGCTCTTGTCGTTGCACTTGGTGTACTGCTACCAATCGTGTTTCATACGGTCGGACTTGGGCCGGTTTTTCTGCCGATGTTCTTACCGATCGCAGTCGGTGCGTTTTTCCTTTCGCCAGGTGTCGCCGCCGCTGTTGGTCTGGTTACCCCGCTCATTTCGTCTTTGACCACAGGCATGCCACCTTGGATGCCGCCAGTGGCACCCGTACTCACGCTCGAACTGGTGCTTTTTGGCGCTTTGGTTTCCTGGCTGAACCGTCGTGGGCTGCAGCCTTTCGTTGCGCTGGCGCTTGCGTTGATCGTTGACCGATTGTTCCTGCTGCTCGTGGTCCTGTTTGTGGCTCCTCTTTTCGGCTGGCCCAAACAGGCTTTCAGCATCGGGGCCGTGCTTTCCGGCCTGCCTGGTGTGGTCCTCATCCTGGTGGTGGCCCCACCGCTACTGCGCCGTCTTGCACCCGATCCCTGAGGACGTGTGGATGGACACGACCGAGACAAGGCTGGCTTTTTTCGATCGAATCGCGGAAAAGTGGCTTTGCAAGCACCGCAACCACCCACGGCTGGAGGAAGTTGTGCGTTACGTAGGGGCACGGCCCGGCCAGACGGTGCTGGATGTGGCAGCGGGTCCTGGGTTACTTTCGCACTTGCTCGCGGAAAAAGTCGGAAAGCACGGTCGTGTGGTGGCGCTGGACTTCTCCGCTCGGATGACGCAACTCGCACGTGAAGAGTGTCGCAACTGTAGCCAGGCACTGGTCGTACGCGGCGATGCCCAGATCCTTCCACTTGGCAAGGCAGCTTTCGACCGCGTTGTTATGTGTGCCGCACTGCCTCACTTCCCTGACTGGCGTACCGCTCTGGCCGAAGCGGCGCGCGTACTGAAGCCGACTGGACGTCTCGTGATCGTTCATTTGCTCAGTAGTTCGGAGCTTCGCGAAGTCCACCGCCGCGCGGGACGCCCTGTTGTGGGCGATCTGCTGCCGCCACTGAAGGTGTTGCTGCAACAGCTGCTGTCGCTGCATCTGGGGGTGACCACGTTTCGGGATGAGCCCGGGCTCTACCTCGTCCAGGCAACCAAGCTGAGCGTTTCGTAGAGGAACTGTGTCCGCGGGACTGGCAACACCAGGCAACAGAGTTTGGCAAACTGCACGTTGGTTTCGCAATTTCCAACGGAACCCTGCCGCATTCTGAAAAGGGTCGACACGTCGAGTCCAACATGTCACAAAGACCCCTGGTCCCACCCACAACGTAAGCCACTTTCTTCCCACGATGAACGGGCAAGAAGAACCCGAAGTTTTGCTTTTGGTCAGAGTGCCGGGTGGATGGTATCCCAGAAATGCCTCGAGTAGCCGTGTGGCGGGCGAGTTTCAAAGCCTGCGGCGTTCTGCGCGTGGCATAACTACACCCTTCGCTCTTCCCGGAGCAGATGCCAAAGGTTCTCCGTAGTCCGGAAATTCTGTTCCTCCCTCCAAATCAACCGGGAGCTTTCCTCCTCGTCACGTGGAGACAGGCTTTCTCAGGTACGCTCGATCACAACAAAATGAGCGGCCTGCTGACAGGACAGGACCCTTCGGAGCTTGGAACTTCACTGCGGAGACGCCAGGTGCTGTTCGGATCAGCGTTGCTCAGCCCCCGCTCCAGCTGTCAGCCAAAGCGAAACCGTCGTTCCCTTTCAGCAGAAAGGTTGAAGCATCCCTGCGTCGTTGGTTTCGCGAAAATCACCTCTCCACGGTCAGAGTTTGAAATCAAAGGACCGGCTAAAGTCAACTGACAAGTGCTCCTGATCAAGAACCGGAAGCTCAACAGGTGGTCGCCGACGTCATGGCATGCCTCTTGCAAGCCTGCGGCAAAAAGTACTGGGTTCTTCAAAAGTCCCGGAGGAAAGCGTTGCCTTCTCCGATCGCACATTCACTTGCTGGCCTGATCGTCTACCGGGCTTGCGGGCAGCAGGCCAAAAAGCTTGCACACCCAGCCGGTGTCGCACTTGTGGCGGTTGTGGCTGCGAATCTACCCGACGCCGATTTTCTGCCCGGGCTTCTCAGCGGAGATGTCAACCGTTTCCACCACGCTCTTACCCACAGCATGGGCTTCCTCGTTGCGAGCATGCTTGGCACTTTCTTGTTGACTCGAAGGCTCCGCTCACCCGCCAAACCGTGGACCACCTTGGTCGGCTTCGCAGTCGCCAGTCACCTTTTGCTCGATTTTTTCACGGTCGACACCCGGTCTCCCTACGGCATCCCGCTCTTGTGGCCATTGTCGAATCGCGTGTTCCTGGCCCCCCATCCATTCTTTCTCGACATCCAGCGCTCAGCCAATCCAGCCCTGTTCCTCCCCAGCCTTTTTTCGTCGCACAACCTCACGGCCGCCTGTCGGGAGATTTTGTTCGTGGGTGGCGTACTTCTCCTTATCGAATTCGTGCGCAAAGTTGTCACTGGCTTCCCAAGGGATTGAGCTGTCGCTCAGGTTCTGCCTTGCGTTTTCTGCCTAACCTGGTGAAGCTACAGCACATCTGGGGCACCGGATCTAAAGTATCCGCGAGGCAGTGCCGATGTTCATCCAAAGTGTTTAGACAGCCCTCCGAAGCCGAGCGTCGCACTGCGAACATCAGCAAGCAGAAAAGGCCTCCACACGTCAACGTCAGTAAGAACTGGGGTCGTCGATCCCCGTTCACATGAGGCCAGTGGCAAGGCCAGGAGGGGACACGGGAGAAGCAAGCGGCCAGCGCCGTTTGCCACGCAGAACGATGGCAGGAACCACGGGGAGAAACTCACATGAACCTTCGAATCAAAATTATCGCGGTCACAGCCTCGGTCATTCTGCTTGCCGGTGGTGTTTCGACCTACCTTGCCCATCTTGGGGAGAAACATGCTTGTCGGCAGTGGTTCAACAACAGCGCACAGTACCTCGTCCTTTCGACGAAAGCAGTTTGCACAACATTTGCGAGCACTTCCCTGGAGCAAGACAAGGCACAGCAAAGTGCTCTCCGGGCCGTTTCGGCGATCCGGAGCCACGGGCTCTGCGCGTTCGTACTCGGTCCAGATGGTCGTCCGCTAACAGTGTTTTCCGGTCGGTCTGAAAAGCAGACGAACGACGACGGCAAGGCTGTGGAAACCTTTGTCCGCATTGCCAAGGCGAGCAAGTCGCCCGGAATCACTCTTTTACAAACCAAGGGCAACGTGTTTGGCTTCGACCGAGAAGCGGTCGTTGCCGCCACGAGATTTCAACCCTGGGACTGGGTGATCGGTGTGGCTGGAGATCCGACTGCTGGTGTGCCTTCGTTTCTAAGCGCAGCCAGCTCGTCGTGGTGGCTCGTTTTACTCACCGTCGCGGCTGCAATCGGACTCTCACTCGTACTCATGCGTTTGGTGTTCCGCCCTCTCAGGGCCTTGGCCCAGGCTGCACATGAGGCGTCCCAGGGTAAGTCGGATGTGCGCATTCAGATCGACGCTGATCCCGAGATTCAGGAAATCGTGAGCCCGGTGAATTGCGTGATCGAGCAGGCGCTGGACCGGGCAGCCGAGCTCGAAAGCTTCCGAGAGGCCATCGTGCAACCGATGCTTACTGTTGACACCAACCTAAGGATCACCTACGCCAACCGTGCTCTTGCGGAGACCCTTGGGTACGCCACACCGGAGGAACTAATCGGCAAGAGTTACGAGGAACTCTTTGGAGAAACATCGGCAAAGAATGCGCGCAAAATCTTTGAGACAAAGCAAAACATCCGCGAGATTCACAAGACGCTTAAGAGCAAGGATGGACAAGAGATCCCGGTGATCGGTAGCGGCGGTTGCCTCCACGATCGCCGTGGCGAACCAATTGGCTTGGTGCTCACGTACGTTGATCTGCGTTCCGAGTACCAGCGCAGACAAAACTACCTGCAAACGGAAATCGCCCCCATCGAGAAAGCGCTGCTGGCGGTCAGCGAAGGTGACCTTACGGTCGATGTGCCTGACGTAGACACGCCAGAAATTCGGACACTTGCACGAGCGCTTCAACAAAGCATCGAGCGGATCCGCTCCACCATCGCCTCTGTTCAAGCGGCAAGCCAGGCCGTAGCTTCTGCCACGGATGACATCGCCTCGGCCGTTGAACGGCAAGCCGAAGGTACGGAACGGCAGCTACGTCGCTCGGAGGAGGTAGCTGCTGCGGTTGCGGAAATGAGTCAGGTCGTTCGGGAAACCGCCACCAACACAGCCAATGCCTCACATCACGCGGACAGAAGTGTTCAAAAAGCGCAAGAGGGTGCAGACAGAGTCGGGAAGGGAATACTGCTTCTGCGGGACATGGTCGAGATCCTGAAGATCTCATCGAAGCAACTCAACCACTTTCTTTCCAGTTTCAACCAAATCGACAGCATCGTGCAAATGATTGAAGAGATCGCAGATCGAACCAACTTGCTCGCTCTGAATGCCACGATCGAAGCAGCGCGTGCCGGTGAAGCGGGGCGAGGATTTTCCGTGGTCGCTGGCGAAATTCAGAAGCTGGCGGAACGCACACACACGGCAACGGCAGAGATCAGAAAACTCGTGCAGGAGATCACAGCCAGCAGCTCCGAAATCGCGAACACGCTGTCAAAAGGCACAGCACAGGGAAAAGAGGGCGAGCAAATGGCTTCCGAATCCAGACAGCGGATGGAAGAAATCGTCGAGAGCGCCCAAATTGTCCAGGACATGGTCAGACAAATCGCTACGGCCGCAGAACAACAGTCCGCCACGGCAGACGAGATCGCTCAAAACCTGAACAGCATCGCTGAGGTGGCGCGGGGATCGACGAAGTCCGCGGAGCAAATCAGGCAGGCAGGTGAGGAACTCCGTAGACTGGTCGCTCAACTCAATGCGATTGTGAATCTGTTCAGAACGAGCGAGAAACACCAAGGCGATCTCCCGACAGCGGAAGCAGACGGGACCGAGGTGCGGGAAGTCGAAGTGCTCTAAAAGACCGCGTCAGAATGGTGTCGCAAATTGAGCTGCCCGACAGCTCCGGTAAAGCTTCTGCGCAGCCGCCCCGTGGGAGGGTCAGGCACGTCATTCACCAAGCCTGTGGGCACTGATACCTGAGATAAAAGGCGTGCGAAACGTACAGGATTCCAGAGAGACAGGCGCACCTCGGCAGTGTGCAAATGGGTACGGTGGAGAGCCAGCGTGGCTGACTTGGACTGCTTCAACGAGTCTGACGTTGTGCGTACGATGCGCCAGACGGGAGAAAGGAACTCGGAAGTCTCCGATCGTCGCCAGGCCGTCCAGGAATTGAATTCCCGGGCTGTGTCAGGCGTAGCCCCACTAAGGCGGGTTCGAAATTCAACCGGTTTTCACCTGAATTAGCTGGGGATTGCCAGTCCCCGGCGGAAACGCGGGCCGGTGTTTGAGTTTCTGCCTTGACCTCGAAGCGGTTGTACCGGAAAGAGGCGAGCCCCCGCGAGGCGTTCTCCAGTTTCCACGGAAAGATGGGGGAATCCGTGATGAGTCCACCTTGATCCGTAAAAGTCCTTGCATGTGGCTGCGGGAGT
>CAZXXS010000110.1:0-23445 GCA_964644845.1 uncultured Cytophagia bacterium
GCGGAATGACCCCCATCACTTTTTGCCCTCGGTTTAGAAGGTTTGTGAAAAAAAGCCCGAACCACCGAGACTCAAAGCGCACGGAGGAGACAAGCATGGGGAACCAACGGGGTCTGCTGTTGAGCAACGAGAGAACGGTAAGGCTAACCATTCCGGTCAGGGAAATGAGCGCTTACGTAACAGTGGGGTTTCATTCGAGTTGCACCAACCTTTCGTGTGCGGCATAGGCTACATGCCCCGGCGAAGCTGGCATGTAGCACTCGGACGGCGCATCTGTGCACGCAGTTCTCTGCGCGGCCTCTGTGCCCTCGGAGCCTCTGTGGTTTGTCTGCGCTTTTTCACAAGGCTCTTAGGCGGCCTGGAAAAAGTATCCCCTCACCACGGAGGCCCAAAGGGCACCGAGGATACTACAAGAGGACGGTGAACGAGCGGAAATGCCTCTAAGGGTGCACTGTCTGTACAGAACCTCATGCCGGAAACTGGACCGAAGTCACTCGAAATAGGCCAAAGGCTGAACCCTGCCGCACTGTCCAACAGATCAAGCCTGGCCACTGCGGTTTGGGAGCGTCGTCAACACAGTTGCTTGTTCAACGAACTTTGTAGCGCCCCGGCGTCCTCTCTGGCTCCGTGGTTTCTCAGGTTTGGGACTTTTTCGCAAGCGCTCTTGAAGAGCGCCGTGGAGATCGCAAGTGTGGGAGCTCAAATGTTTGCGTTGCACCCTACCTGCAAGGCAAACCGCTCCGTGGCAAAAGGAAAAGCGCAAACCCGGAAAAACCGAAGTCCGGCGCACCCCGCACCTCGGGTTTCAGGGGCTGTCTTGCCGCAAGCGCCCTGTGGGGACTCAGGGTCCGCCGACTTTCGGCTGGCGCAAACCGGTACGCTGCGAACCCGGGCAAGACGCACGTCGAAGAGCGCGTCTGGGTCGCGGCCCGGAAATACCGGAAGGGGGTGCGGATCAAGGGCTGGTTGGACCCCGGGCCATCGCAACGCAACGACACCCATTCGGTGGGGAAACCACACACGGTGGAGCTTGCCACAAGTCCGGACCACTCGCCCCACCAGTTCCTGAGGCCTGACGGGCATTTGCCAGCGAAACCGGAGCCGTTCTGAGGCGATGCCAGATTCTCGCGGAAATACGGCGACTTCTCGACTTTCCCAGCTTGCCCATGACGCCAGAATTGTTTATCTTCGCGCACACCGCAGGACAAAATCGAACGAAACTCGTTTCTTGGCTACGCGCATTCGGTTTTTTTGACTTACCCGGTTTAGTCCGTTTTCCAGCCAGCCTGAGTTGGCACAACGTTACACACAACACACGTTTCTTAAGGAGGAAAAATGCTGCGGAAGGTTGCTCTGCTGCTCGCACTCGCAGGCCTGCTGACCGGCTGCCAGCGAGGCCGCGAAACGAAGACGATTCTCGATCCCTACCAAGGAGCGTTTGTGCCCCTCCAAAACTGGCAAGTCGCCAATTCCTTCCACGCCACGTATTCCTTCCCAACCGAACTACCCTACCTCAAGGGGAAACCCGGTCAGGAGATCTGGTTCCGCACCAGTTTCACGGTGCCAGACTCCGCAGACGGCCAGGCCGGTTTTCTGGCGGTGACCGTGGACCGGCATGCAACGGTCTTCTGCGGCGACAGCACGGTCGGCCAAATCAACGGGCGCGGCGAACTGGTTCTGGCACAGAAGCTCCAGGGAGGGCAAAAGTGCAACATCGTTCTGAAATGCTGGAACGAGTCTGACCCCACGCGGCTTCTCGGCGTGTGGTTTGTGTCGCGCCCCCAAATTCACCTGCGTCTTCGTAGGCTCGAGGCCCAGCTTAGCGGCCTTCGTGGTTTGCCCACGCTACCGGTGGGCACCTGGAAGGCGGCTCTCGGCGACCACCCAGGTGCCGAGAAGCCAAATTTCGATGACAGGAACTGGAAAGTCGTTACGCCCGATTTCCGCTGGCAAGGACGGAATACCGTCGCCTGGGTGCGTGGCACCGTCACCTGTCCAGACCGCTTCCACGGCTTCAGTGTTGCTGACGACAGCCTCTGGCTGGACTTCGGCGTCAACGACACTGCTGACGTCTACATGAACGGCGTGCGTGTGGCCCACGGCTCCGGCAGCCTGCTGCTCAAGCTCCCGCCAGATTTCAAGGACGGCAAGAGCGTTTTCATCGCTGCAAGAATCGTGAACTTCGGAGGGCACGGCCATTTCAACCACGCCCGTCTCGTTAGCCGGGACCTGACCCAGTTGCAACTACGGGCCGACGACTTTCTGAGCGCCTTCCGGCGTTGCCGGACCTTTCTGGAGCGCGTTCCTCAGAGCGACACTCACCTTCTCGCCAGTCTTCAAACGGCCGTCGAGAGAGGAGCCAGTGTCCTGAAGCAGCCGGTTGACTTTGAAACTGCAGTAAAGCGGCTGAGAAACGCAAAAGCGGCTCTCAAACCACTCCAGAAACAGCTACAAGCTTACCCCGTGTTCTGGTGCGGACCCTACCTCCAGAATTTCGGTCCCGACAGCATCACTGTGATGTGGGAAACCCTGGTTCCCAGTGACGGGGTGGTCCACTACAGGGAGAAAGGCACAGCTGAATTCCGCAAAATCGCCGCCGAAAGCAAAACCAAACTGCATGAAGTGCGCATCCGCGGGCTGAAGCCCGACACCGACTACGACTACTGGGTACAGTCCGGTGCCTTGCGTTCCAAACGTTACCACTTCCACACAGCTCCGGCTAAAGAGCGCCCCTTCCGATTCGC
This sequence comes from uncultured Cytophagia bacterium, assembly GCA_964644845.1. Lineage (GTDB taxonomy): Bacteria > Zhuqueibacterota > Zhuqueibacteria > Oleimicrobiales > Geothermoviventaceae > Geothermovivens. Next base: position 2,745 of record CAZXXS010000110.1, read on the forward strand.
TGTGTGGGGCGACAGTCGCACGAATCCTTTCGCTCACCACTCAGTGGTTCTTCAAATGGCGAAGTCGCACCCCGAGTTCGCAGTCAACGTCGGCGACGTAGTAGGCCACGGTGCGGACTGGCCCACCTGGGCAACCCAGTACTTCCTGCCGATGGGCGCCTTTGCCGCAACTGTTCCAACGTACATCGCCATTGGAAACCACGAGTACGGAGGCTACGGTTACGGCAACCGCGTTCAGACGTTCGAGTACTACGTGGACCAGCCCGGCAACGAGTACTACTTTTCTTTCAACTACGCGGGCTCTCATTTCGTCTTCCTTGACCCAAATGGCTCCGACGATCACGACATCCCTCCGGGGAGCCCTCAGTACGCGTGGCTCGTCAAAGATCTCAGCTCGGAGGCCTCACGAAATGCCGACTGGCGCTTTGTGTTCTTCCACGAACCGCCCTACTCGGAGAACTGGGACCTCGGCGGCTACTACGACGGTGAGCAGCTTCTGCGGGAGCACGTGGTGCCGCTCCTGGAAAAGTACAACGTGACCATGGTTTTCAGTGGGCACACCCACGACTACGAGCGGGGCCAGTGGCCCAAAGGCAGCGGTCCCTACTACGTGATTACCGGGGGTGGTGGCGCTCGACTCGACGACCTGAAGTTCAAAGAGTGGCCGCAGATCGACGTAACGGCTTTCGCGTACCATTTTTGCGTACTCGACGTGACGCCCGACAGCGTGCACTACAGAGCCGTGCTACCCGACGGTTCCACACTGGACGAAGTAACGATCCGAAAAGCCGCTGGAAAGTAGGTCTTGACTCGTGAGGCCGACCCTCGCTGGCGGGCTTCTTCACCGACAGCGAGGCAGTGACGTGTAGACGCGCACTTCGGAAAGCAGAAGGGTTAAGCATCTCTGAAAGCACTCACTCCGTCCAGAAGCGAAAAGCCCCACCGATTGACTCCGGTGGGGCTTTTTCTTTCCCTTCGCGGGAAGAAACTTTCAGATCCTTTAGTGAGCAAATTTTCTCCGTCGTCACAATTCCTGGCGACGGTGCTACCTCTGAGTACGGACCCGTGCGGGCACTACCCCTTGACCCAGGTGTGCGCCGGATCGTCGTGGGGCATCAATTTGCGGGTGTTGCCGGACAGAATCCAGAGGTAGTACAGCTCGTAGCCGGGCGCCGCTACCACAGGATGGTAGCCTTTGGGGATGAGTACCGTGTCACCATCCTCTACCGTGTGCACGACGTCCAGCTCGCGGTCGTCGGTGTACTGACGGATGAATCCAAAGCCCTGCGGCGGGTTTAGCTTGAAGTAGTACACCTCTTCCTGAAAAGATTCCACTGGCGGGTTGTCCACTTCGTGCTTGTGCGGTGGGTAGCTGGACCAGTTCCCCGGCGGGTTGTACGTTTCGCCAACGATCAAGTGGTTCGCGTCCGTCCGCTCATCGATGATGTCCACCACCCGGCGTGTCCAGTTGTCGCGACCACGGATGTTTTCCACGTTCTCTTCTGGTGTGATTAACCTCACCTCACCCCCCTTTTCCCAGTCCGCGTAACACAGCGCGACCTGGCACTTTGTAACAGCTTCCACGCGCCACTCCGTTTGGCCAGGCACGTACACCGCGTACGCTTTGCCCGCAAACACGTTTTCTCGTTCGCCGATCTCAGTGAACGTTTTGTCTCCCGCCTGAACGTTGCACTTGCCGCCCAGGATAACCAACCCGAGCTCTCGCTTGTCGAGGCGCTCAGAAAAAGTCTGACCGCTGGATAGGTTCAAGACAGAAAAATCGATCCGCGAAATCACATCGTCGGTGCCGCTGCGCCGGTAAATCACGTTCAACCCTTCGTGGAAGGTAGCAGTACGCAGGTGAAGTCGCATCTTTCCAGCCTCCGGTAGTGTTCGGACAAAGCACAGGGCAAACAGGTCATGCACGCGTGGGGCGATTCCCCCGCGCTTGTGGGCCCTGCAGGGCTCGAACCTGCGACCAACGGATTATGAGTCCGCCGCTCTACCGACTGAGCTAAGGGCCCGTCGCCTTCGAGTCGCTGCTTCCGCGTTCGACCAGAAATTCTAAGCAAACGTCTCGTAAAATTCAAGACCTTTTCGGGGGTCAAGTTCCCCGGTCTCGAGCTTACGACGCAGGCTGAGCAAATCCAGTAGCCGCCGCGTAAGCGCTGCCGTACCCTCAGCGTTCTGGTTCTCGGATCGCAGTTGATCCTGAAGCGCGGCCAGCACGCGGTCTAATTCCTCCAACCGCAGGGTCCGGAAAGAGTCCTCCGCAAGCTGCTTTGACTCGTACATGTCTTCCGGGGCGTCCAGCACACTGGCCACGAACTCTGCAGCCCAGGCATCCTCGAGGTGGCCTACCAGCCAGGCCACGTCCACTCGCCCTTCGGTCGAGAGTTGTTCCCGGTAGAGGTCGAAGATCTGGGCAAGGCGTGGGTCGCGGAACTGGTAGTCCTCCAACCCTTCCAACACGTAATCCACAATCTCGCGACCGCGGAGCAAAATGCCGACCAGGTTTTTTTCCGCTTCCAAAATCCGGCTGGACCGAGGCCGCGTCGGTGTGCTGTTGACCTGCTCCTTTCGATCCCCGCGTCGCTGTTGTCTCTTGAGCATCTGTCGGAGCTCGGCCATCAGCTCGCCTTCGTCCACCCGGAGTGTCTCGGCCAAGCGCGAGACCCAAGCAGCCCTCTTCAGTCGATCGCCGACGTGCGAAGCAGCCTCCAGAACCTTGCGAGCGATTTCCACCCGGACTTCGGGCCGAGACAGGTCTGCCCCGGCCGAAAGGCGGCGTAGTTCAAAATCAAACAGGTCAACAGCGCCTTCCAGGTGTTTGAGTACGGCCTCCGCCCCTTCTTCGCGCACGAACGAGTCAGGGTCGTGTCCCTCGGGCACACTGGCAATGCGCACGTCCAGACTTTGCTCCAGCATGACCTGGGCTCCGCGCATCGCCGCAGCGAAACCGGGTGAATCCGAATCGTAGAACAGGACCACGTGTTCTGTGTACCGCCGAAGCAGTTTGGCCTGATGCGCCGTTAGGGCTGTGCCCAGGGTAGCCACCACGTTCTCGATTCCCGCCTGGTGCAGCGAGATCAGGTCCGTGTAACCTTCCACGACAATGGCAAAATCCTGCCGACGAATGGCTTCACGGCTCTGGAAGAGGCCGTAAAGCGTGTAACCCTTCTGGTAGACGGCCGTTTCTGGGGAATTGATGTACTTTGGGCTCTCTTCGTCCTCGGCCATTCTGCGTGCGCCGAAACCAACTACGCGTCCGGAAAGATTCAGTAACGGAAAGACCACACGGTTGCGGAACCGATCGTAGAATCCCCCACTTTCGCGGCGGATGACCAGCCCCGCCCGCTCCAGCGTTTCCGGAGGCAGTTTCTTCGTCCGCGCGTGCTGCAGCAGCGCGTCCCAGCTGTTTGGAGCAAATCCGAGCAGAAAGCGCTCAATGGTTTGCTCCGAAAATCCTCGACCGCGCAGGTAGCTCAGGGCCTCGCGTCCTTGCGGTCTGTACAGCTGCTGGCGGTAGAAATCCGCTGCCAGCTTGTTCGCAAAGTAAAGCGCCTCCCGCTCACGGGTTTCCTCGTCGGAGACTTCCTCTTCCTCCAGGGCAATGCCTGCCCTTTCGGCCAACAGCCGCACAGCGTCTGGAAAACTAAGCCCCTCGATTCGCATGATGAAGTGGAAAACGTTTCCCCCAGCACCACAACCGAAACAGCGGAAAATTTGCATTTCGGGATTCACCGAGAACGAAGGGGTCTTCTCGGCGTGGAAAGGGCAAAGCCCAAAATAGTTTTTGCCTCGTTTTCGGAGGCTCAAGTAGCCCGAAACGACGTCTACAATGTCCGTCGCCAGGCGGACCTCTTCGATTTTCTCCGGCGAAATCCTTCCAGCCAAGGTCTTCCTACTCCGTGTTCAGTCCATCCAAACCTGTCGTCCACGCAAACCCCAGAGAACCCGTTTGCGCGCCAAGCCGTCAAATTCAGCCGATCCCACGGAGCTGAGCAGTTTCAGCCGCTGGCCAGCAAACAGCAGAGAGTTCCGACCGCCCAGGCGGCAGGGCCCGCTGCAGAACCAAACGCCACGTGACGAAAAATGACATCTTTAGCTGCAACAGGAACTTGACATTTTGCCCAAAATTCCTTAAGCTGAACGCGATTCATTTTCCGGAGGGAGGAAAAGAGTCCGTCCATCCAGTCAGGGAGGTGCAAGTTGTCACACCAAACCATTCCAGAACTTTTCGAGGACAGCGTCAGCAAGTACGGGGACAAACCGTACCTCTGGGAGAAACGCGACGGTCAGTACCAGCCAACCACCTACCGTGAGGTACGCGACCTCGTCTACCCCACTGCAGCTGGGCTGATGGCCATCGGCTTGCAAAAAGGAGATCGCGTTGCCCTGCTCTCCGAAGGCCGTGTGGACTGGGTTGTGTCCGAGCTGGGCATCCTGTACGCGGGTGGCATCGATGTGGCCCTGTCGACGAAAATCAACGAACTGGACGAACTGAAGTTCCGGATCGACCACTCCGGTTGCCGCTTCGCGTTCGTCTCCGGCTCGCAAGCCCCGAAGCTGATGAAAATCAAGAAGGACCTGCCGACGCTGGAGAAAATCATTCTCCTGGACGGAGAGCCACAGGATCAGGACGAAATTACCTTACAAAATCTGCAGGACTTGGGCAAGCAGTATCTGGGTGAGCACGGAGAAGAGTTTGACCAGCGTTGGAAAACGCTCAAAGGCGACGACGTGGCGAACATCCTGTACACCTCTGGGACCACGGCGGATCCCAAGGGCATCATGCTCACGCACCGCAACTACACCGCCAACGTCGAACAAGCCTGCGCCATGGTCCACATTCCGGAGGGCTGGGTCACGCTGCTCATCTTGCCGTGGGATCACTCTTTCGGGCACACCGCAGGCATCTACACGTTCATGGCCAAGGGCGCCAGCATTGCCGCTGTAGAGCTCGGCAAAACGCCAATGGAAACGCTTCGCAACATTCCGAAGAACATCAAGGAAGTACGGCCGCACATGTTGTACAGCGTGCCTTCCCTTTCCCAGAGCTTTCGCAAGGGCATCGAAAAAGGCATCCGCCAGAAGGGCCCGAAGGTCGAAAAGCTGTTCCGCAAGGCCATGAAAGTGGCTTACGAGTACAACGGTCTTGGGATCGACCGCGGCAAGGGTCTCAAGCGCAAGATGCTCAAGCCACTCATGCTTTTCTACGACAAAATCCTGTTCAGTAAGATTCGCGAGAACTTCGGAGGGAGGTTGGAGTACTTCATCGGAGGCGGGGCTTTGCTCGACGTCGAAATGCAACGCTACTTTTACGCCATTGGCATCCCGATTTACCAGGGTTACGGACTGACGGAGGCGGCACCAGTCATCTCGGTGAATGCCCCCCACGCCCACAAGCTCGGTACTTCGGGCAAGTTAGTGCCAAACCTGGAGCTCCGCATCGTTGGCGAGGACGGCCGTGATCTGCCACCGGGCGAAAAAGGCGAGATCGTGGTCAAAGGCGAAAACGTGATGAAAGGTTACTGGAAGAACGAAAAGGCCACAGCCGAAACAATCCGGGATGGCTGGCTGTACACGGGCGATTTGGGCTACGTGGATGAGGACGGCTTCCTGGTAGTGCTTGGTCGCAAGAAGAGCCTGCTGATCAGCAACGACGGCGAGAAGTACAGCCCCGAAGGGATCGAAGAGGCGCTGGTCAGCAACTCGCCTTACATCGAGCAAGTGATGCTTTACAACGACCAGTCGCCGTACACTGTCGCACTGATTTACCCGAATCGCGAGAACCTGCTGGCCTACCTGGAGGAGCGGGACCTGTCACCGCGGGTCAAAGAGGGGCAACGTGCGGCCATCGAGCTCATTCAGGCGGAAATCGAGAAGTACCGGTCGGGCGAGTTCAAAGGCATGTTTCCGACCAAGTGGCTGCCTTCCACATTTGCGTTGCTCGGAGAAGGGTTCACCGAGCAAAACCGAATGCTCAACAGCACCCTGAAAATGGTTCGCGGCCGAATCACGGAGTTCTACAAAGACAGACTTGAGTACCTGTACACTCCCGAAGGCCGGGACATTTTCAACCAGAAGAACATGACCATCATCAGCAGACTGGCAGAGTGACAGGGTAGGTTGCAGGCTCGCCAGTCCGAGAAACAGAGCGGTTGTTGCACCGAAGCCACAGAGAGAAAAGAAGGAGCCTGTCTGCATCAGCACAGGATGCGGGCAGGCTTTTTCCGTAGCGTAGCAAGCACGGGGGAGGTCTGCGTCGCTGGGTGTCCGCTCACCTGGATCTGAGAGCCCGAAGCAGCGAGAATCGTTCCGTGCCGCACAGCGCTTCCCAGGCAAGGTCCCTCTCTCGCCCACACGAAAAGCACGCGCAACGACCCTCAACACGGCACAACGTCAATCCTGTACAACGGTTTCTCGCTGAATTTCCGGATCGGTGAACACATCGTACTCGTCGCGACTGGTGGTAGAGAATTCAGAAACAATGGCTCCCTCTGGCCCAGCCTGGAACCAGTGCAGGGTGTCCGGGGGTAGCGTGTACTGGTCGCCCGGCCTCAGGACAATTTCGTGCCAAACCGTGAACCAAGCTTTCCGGTCACTGGGTACACGCGCTCTGGGAGACACCGTCGGCTCACCAGGAACGTACAGGTACACCTTACCCCACCGGCAACGGAACGTTTCTTCTTTGCCCGGCTCCCCCAGCACCGGTGGGTGTTTGTGTTCTGGACAAATCTGCCAGGGGAACAGCACCAGCTCTTTCGCGCACACCCGGGCCGTGTTCACGTACACAAGCAGTTGAAGCCCGATCTCCTCCAATCGCCCCAGACCAAAATCCGCCACCTCAATCCGCTCGGACTCTTCTTCCGTCACAGCGATGCAGGCTTTCTCCAGGTAAGCAAGCGCCCGTTTCTGAGCCTCTTCGTACTGTGCACGCGTGATCATTTCGGTCCTCCCTCAGTCCAGCCGCAGAGCTTCGCCGCCTTTTCAGCGATTTGCGCTGAAGCCAGGAACCACAAACTGCACCCGAGCAGCCAAAGAAACCCTTGACCAGGGCGTCGCCCATTTCCCGACGACGCCAGGAGCACCATCCGGTCGAAAACAGAACGCCGCAGACCGGCAACAAAGCGAATCGCCCCTGACGGCCGGTCGCGCTCCGTCCGATGCCCCCTGTACGCCTTTGTTGCCCGACGGATCCGATTCTCAGCCGAAAACGTCTTTCGGGTAAGTAGTCACTGGTTGCGTTTGCGCAACACACGATCCCGGGCGACGTGGAAACCTCGCACGTCCTCGAGGCGCAGCAAAAGCAGGTAGTCCAGACCGAAGGCGTACAGTGGAGGGGCCATCGTACGGTGCGTCGGAGATGCGCCTCGTCCCTCGAAACGGATTTCGTGGGTGCCCGACTCCAGACGGTGCAAATCGAAGCGTACCCAGACCGGATCTTCGCCGGAAGCGGACAGGTCGAGCTCAGATCCCAAGGGTTTGCCGTCCAGCAAAGGCTGGTAACGCGCACCGAAAACCGAGTAGGTAAGGATGCCGTCGATGCGGTAGAGCCCCGCCTTTTTTACATCGAAGCGGAAAGAAATCGTCCCGTCCGGGCCAGCCGGCCAAAACACCACCTCGGGATCCCCGGATCGCACAGCTTCCGCGGGCTCAGCGCGGACATGCAGGCTGCAGGCCGGCAAAATTCGCCAAGGCGGAAGGCGCTCTGAGAGCGGTGCGAGCTTTTCACCGATCGTTTTCGGCGGCCACTGGTACCAGAAAGCCACAGAGCTGATCCAGTCCGCACGCTCGATGAACTGCCCAAGGTGCTGCCCGGCGTCCGTGTACACACTGCCTTTGTGCTCAAAGCTCACCTTCAGGGATTTCTCGAAAAGCACCGGATCCAGAAGGTGCCAGCGATAAGCGCTCACGCGATCTCCGGCGAAGTACCCTTCCCAGAGTGGCACCCCGTTGAAGGGGTAGCTAAAGCGGCGAAATCCCCAGGCGTCGCCGAAGTAGTCCTCGGTGCCGGTGCCGCGGAGACGTGGAGTCGACTCGCCGTCGATCCAAAAACGATCGTCCCCTTCTCCGAACCAACCGATCTCGTTTTGGAGAACGGAGTAAACCGTTCCCACGTACTTGCCCCGACCCTGTGTCTCCAGTACAACGTAATCGCCGGGCGTAGCCGGAGCGGCCTGTCTGTACCAGGCGTGGAAGTAGCCCACACTGTCCGGCAGTGGGTCGACCCGCTCCCAGTCGATCTGGTAGTAAACCGATGTTTTGCCGTATCTCGTAGCGTCGTTGGTCAGCGTAATTCGCGCGCGTCGGCGAAAGGGCATCGGCCAAACACAGTTGAAGGCTCGGCCGTGAGAAGAAACCGTAACCGGGAGCGAAGCGAAATCCACGCGTGCACCAAAGCCGACGCCGAAAAAGTCACCCAAAGGTACAAGCACACTGGGGCTGTCAGCGTCGTCCCAAAAAATCTTCAACACCAGTGACCGACCGAAAAACGGATCCCTCGTGCCGATGGTCATCCAGATGTGACGGATCACGCCGGGGCCAGACAAGTCCGCCAGGACCAGCGTTCCACCGGGTTCGAGTGTCTTGGCGTCCCCGTTCTTGTGCAAATCCGGGTGTGAGCTGCTGGCACGCGCCGAGGTACCGTTTTCCAAAAGCATCAGACGGTCCAGGTTCTGCGCCGCAACAAGCGGGGTCACAAGGGTGCAGATCGAGAAAACAACAAGGTAACGCTTCCTTGACATGCTTCCTCCCGTCGAGCAGATACCTCCCTAAACGCACTCCGCGCAGCGCCCGCTTACGGCTGCCGGGTCTTGTCCGCGGGGTTCCCCGGTGCCCCAAAGCGTCCTCTCCAGACGGACGTACTTCCCACCTCCCGACGCGCTGTGCCGACCGGAACACCAGCCCGGGCGGCGAAGAACAGCCCCTACTCGAGCCGCACACGAAACAGTTTTTCTTCGCTCGAGAAGTACACGTGCGGTCCAAGCCGAACCGGACCGGCCCCAACTGGCGTTGGGACTCGCACCAGCCGCTGAACGTTTCCAGTTTGCGGGTCTACTGCGACCAGAAAAGCTCCAGCAACGGTCACAAGCTTGCCCCCTGCTTCCACAAGACGCGGGGCGTACCGGGCAAGAACTCCCAAAGGCCACTGGCCAAGCTTACGCAGGCTGACGGCATCCAGAGCAAAGAACGTCGTGTCGGCCACGCCCAGGATTCGCCCGTCCGTGACTGCCAGCGCTCGAATCGCCCGAGCCCCCGCAACCGGAACGCACGTGCCAGTCACCTTCTGCGCGTTCACGTCCCAGCTGAAAACCACCGCCTCGTGAGCCACAGGGTGCGTACCAGGTCCGCCTTCCACACTGGTACCACCCACAACACGTCTCCGCAAGGTGTCGCTCGCAAGCGCAACAACACTCTGCTGAGGCACCACGTTCCGAAACACCTTCATCCCATCCGTGGTCGGGTCGTACACGGCCAGTGCGCCACCCAGATGCCCGTACTCCGGGATTGAACCGATGTAGACTTTCCGATCCGGACCGACAGTCATCGCGATTGGTCGATCCTGATCGTAACCGATCCTGCCCCAGTTCCGGGGGTTGCACTCCCGACAACTCCCCTTGACCCACGGTCTGCCGGGATCGTAAATGGTGAAGTCCGCGTGAGGGTAGGCCCCAAGGTAGAGTTTAGCGTCCAGTGACGCGAAGGCGTAAATCTCCCCGCCCACAGTGGTCGGATTCCTAAGGTCTTCAAAGCGGTTTTCCCCAGGATCGTAGGCGAACATCCGAAGTGGCAACAAAGAACTGCCGTAGAGCCTGCCGTCCGGACCGGCCGCCAGCGAGAAAATCACGCTGCCGTCCCCTTCAACGAAAAACGAGCGCACGACCGAGTCCTTCCTTGCGTCCACTAGATCGATTTGGCTCGGTTCGGTGCTGCGCACGACCAGCCCGTTCTTGAGACGCGGACGGCGAGGCCTCCACTCCCGGGCGGAAGCGGGCTCGAGATGATCTCCCCAGAGTACAAACTTCTGTCCCCGAATTTCGACTAAGACTCGCCCTTGCTCACCGTTGGAGACGTGCGCAAATCCCGGTCCGCGCAGGCTGTCGGGCGTGAGGTTGCGTTTGAGCCCAGAGACCGGATCCCACAGCACAACAGCGGACGTAGTGGAACCCATCCCGCAAATCACGCGCCCAGCGCTGTCCACCGCTGTGGTACGAAGGTACATCTCGTCGTCCCACATGCGACCAAGGTCCTGTGCGGCACCGGTCCAGGGTTCTACAGCAATCAACTTGCCCCGTGGGTAAGTACCGCCGTACAAGCGGCCATCCGGAGCCAGGCTGAATGTCCAGAAATACCTCTCGTCGCCAGGGCGCCCAAGATCTTCGAACAGATGGGATCGGACATCGTACCGCAGTAAGTGACCGTTGTAGTAGGTACCCACGTACACGTTGCCGTCGGATCCCGTGGCAATGGCCCACGCACCCTGCTCGCTCTTCGCCGGGGCGTAGTGTTTCCACACCTTACCGGTCTCGGGATCGATCTCAGCGATGAACATCGGTGGCCGGCCGTTGTGGAACGAGCAAAAAATGCGTTCGTGCTGCTTCGTGGCGTCTGTTGCCACTGTGATCCCGATGGTGCTCACGAGTTTGACGGGAACACCCAGCATTTCGACCTTCAGACCGCTGTCGGCCAGAAGCTGCAAAACAGGGAAAAACACAAACGAGAAAGAAAACACTGTCAGCCTTTTCAGGAAGGAGACTTCGCAACGGGGGAGGGATTTCTGACTTTCTTCCATTAGGGGTCTCCCTTCGCTGTCACACGGGAAAACCTTGGCGGTTTGCGACGGCAGACTTCGCCTGAAGAGAAAGCGCGCGCGAGGAGTCGAGTTGAAGTTCGGTGAGCGGCATCCTTCCACCGGGAAACATCAGTAGTCAGGTCTCAGGAAGACAACACTGTCGCGCGTAGCTCAGAGCGCTACCGTGCGACACCACAACAAGAAGGGCTGACAGCGTAGGAGAGTCTCGTGCACAACTCTCCAGCCAAACAAGGCTCCCGCCTCTTGCGTCGCCAGGTTCGCCCTTCTCCCTCCGCAGTCCGCGCGCTGGTTACGAGAGACCTTTGCCTTCCGCCGCGCGCTTGCGATTCTGCTCCTGCTTTTTTTCACGAGCCACTTTCAGAGCGCGCTCGAAGTTCTTCGGGACAAATCGGAAGTGGTACTTCTCCTCCAGTTCACGCTCCAGTCTGGCCCGACGTTTCTCTTCCAGCTCGTGTCTTTTGCGGTTGAGAAGGTCAACCAGATCGCTCTTGTTCAATTTCCCGGCATTGACAGCCCTGATGGAGTCCAGTGCAGCGAAAACGGGCTTACGCACTTCACGCGTGTAGAGGGCATCGCGCAACAGCGCTTCGAAGATTTCTTGCTTGTCCTTTTGAACGTCCGGCCGGTTTTCGTAGCCTTTTACTCGCGCGTCCAGTCCAAACAGGCGGCGACGCGCGACAGACCGCAATCTTTGCCAGAATTCCCACATGTCTGTCGGTCGTTTTTTGCGGTCAGCAAAAAGATCGAGGGCCGTAATCTGCCCACTGTCGTAGCGGGCCACGACCAAATTCAACTCCCGCGGGGTCAGCTTCTTGTAGTCCAGTTCCGCCGCTCCGGACCAGACCTCCCTCCTTCCGCCGGCAACCCGCTCAATTTCACGCACCGCTGACGAATCAATTCGGTAGTGGTACCGACGTGCAAGGAGCTCGAATCTCCTCGCAGCCCTGTTTTCCACCAGGTAACGTCGCGTTCGGTAAAGCGTTTGCCAGATCTTGCCACGAACCTTTTCGAGCGGGGGTACCGGTACCTCCCGCTTGTCCCCTTTGTACAGGATGTAGTAGCCGGCCATTCCACGGAACGGCCTGGAGTAGTGCCACTCCTTCAGCGTGTCCATCACCGCGCGCAGGGCCGGGTCACCCATCGACTCGCGCACGAGCCAACCGAGATCTCCACCTTTGGGCCCCGAAATGACGTCCTGGGAGTATTTCTTCGCAAGCTCGTCAAAAGATTTCCCCTCTTGCAACCACTGGTAGATCATCTCGATCGTGTCCTTCTGTGCAGCTTTCACCCGACTGCTGAACTTCTCCGGTGCAGCACGGATGATGTACTTCATCCGGTACTGTGGTGAGTAGTTCGCGTAGAAAGCTCGAATCAAACTGTCCGTGATTACTGAGTCAATGATTTCCTGACGCACGTAGTCCGCGTACAAAAGATCGTCCATTCGGTCGTGGAGGGTCTTGAGGACCGTGGAATCCCGGTCCAGTCCCCGAGCCTTGGCCTCAAGCACAGCCATCTTGCCGTCGGCTTTGTCGCGTACGATCTTACGCAGGTTCTCCTCGGTAGGCATGACATCGGGCTTGTACTTGGTACTGAACAGAAAATGTTCCACGTACTCGTTCTGCCTCACGTCTCCGCCGTCGAAAACGGCGAGCGGCGGATTGTCTTCGGCCTTGCGGCACGAGAACAAGGAAATCACCAACAGAGCCGCGACCAGAAAAGTTGGTCGCCTGAAGCCCCGAAGAGGTTGTGTCAAAACAGAAAACACGGAATTCCGCACCTGATTCCTCCTGAACCTCTTGCTCCACCGAAGTCCCGAAACTGCCACGGTTGTCTCACGCCTGTTTCTGCTTCTGAAAAACGCTTCTTCTCCGGCTGCAAAGTGGTCTCGACAGACAGAGGCCTGCTGCTGCACGGGGACTACCCCGATTCCACCGGGGCCGTACGTTTAAACTTAACACACTCAAGTCAAGATCGCAAAATAAAAGTCGGCCAAACGAAACCAGACTTCTTGCCAGATCGGAGTCGGCTCGCGGAACGAAAACGAGCTGCCCTTTCCCTTGCGGTTACCGCCGGCAGAATCCCCTTGACACGCGCCCGTTTGCAGCCAAGAACCGGGCACTACTCGGCGAACAGTGCCGAAGCCGGGATTTCCTGCCGCGGCAACCCCGGTCCTGAGTAGAAAGCTTTCAACAACATCCCACCGCCAGCCTGGAAGTACCTGACCTCGATTTTGTGTCGGCCGGCGCTCAGGGTAACCCGGCCGGATTTTTCCAGAGCCCCGTGCAGACCATCGTTGTTCACCACACATTTGTTGTCGATGCGCAGCTCCGCGCCGTCGTTTGACACAAGGTAGAACGTGTAGGCACCGGTGCGAGGAATCGCAATCTCGCCGCGGAAAACAAGGCCGAACTTTTCGTCCGGGGGATGAATGTCGTCCAGACTCAAACGGTACACGTGCCAGTGTCTAACCGGCTTTAGCAGCTGGAAGTCCGGGAGCCGCTTCCAGTCGCTCCCCTGGAAGTACGTCGCTCTCAGTCCGTTCCTGGCCGAGTCCGCCACGTCAATCCGACTGCAGGCGACAAAACCCGGTGGGAAACCGCTCTTGAAGACCCGCGCCCGAACCTGCGTTCGCTGCGACACCCTGAAAGCCCCTTGGTACAAAGGGGAACCCGCGTCCGGTTCCGAACCATCTGTAGTGAAGCGAATTTCCGCTTCGGGGACCTCGGTCTCGATCTTCACCAGGACAGATCTTGGTAGAAAAACCAGCGTGTCGCGCGGCACGATGCGAGGCGCCGGCAGAGCAGGCTTCGGCAAAAGCCCGTCAAGCCTTCTCGAGATGAACACGTAGCGACCTGAGCCGATTTCGAACTGGGCAAGGTTGCGCTGCACTCCGAGCAAATGTGCAGGCTCCCCCTGGACGGTAACCGTTTGCGCTGAGCGGGCAGGCACGAAAACCGATGCCTTTGCTGTGGGCGGGACCGTAACCCGCAACTTGAAGGTTCCATCTTCGACCGTCCACTCGCTGGCAATTCGGCCACGTAGAGACTGGTACGACGCTTTCACGAACTTTAGCCCTCTCACCGGATTCGGTTTGAAAACGATGTGCCGAAAACCCGGTTCGGCTTCGTCTGGCTGAATGCCCGCCAGCCCGTAGTAAAACCAGGCACACACGCTGCCAAACATCGGGTGACTGTGAGAAGCGTCGCCTGCCCAGGTTTCCCAGATTGTCGTGGCCCCATTCTCGATTTCGTAGCCAAAGCTCGGAAAATCCCGCTGGTTCATCACTGTGTAGGCAAGATCAGGACGACCGTAGCGGGTCAAAACTTCCAAAAGCAGGGGCGTTGCCATCATGCCCGTGTCAAAATGGCCCTTCGTGTCCTCCTCGATGTGCTTCACCAGGGTCGCAAACACAGCGGCGCGAAGGCTGTCCGGCACCAAATCGAACCCGAGGGCAAACACGTTTGCTCCCTGACGCCCGATTGAGTAGCTGGCCCGTTCCGGATCGAGGTACCGCCTGTTGAAAGCAGCTCGCGTTTTCAAAGCCAGGGCTTCAAAACGTCCAGCATCCTGTTCGTGTCCAAGAATGCGCGCGATTTTCGAGAGCAACACCAGATCCCTGTAAAAATACGCCGAGCTCACTAAGCTGGCGGGAACTGCCGTGGGTTCCGGTGGCACCCACTCCCCCAGCTCCCTTTCCTGGATCAAACCGTCAGCATCCCGTTGGCGGGACAGGTACGCCACCCACTTCTTCATCGCGACGTAGTTTTTGCGCAAAACACGGACGTCGCCGTAAAACAGGTACATGTCCCACGGAATCAGGACAACGGCCGAACCCCAGGCTGTACCTCCGCCACCGTTCTCGTAGGGCGCTGTGTTGGGAACGTAGCCGGTGCGCTGGTTCTGGGCATCGGCGATGTCCGCCATCCATTTTGTGTAGAAAGCGGCCATGTCGAAATTGTAAAGAGCAGCTGGCGCGGAAATCTGGCCGTCGCCCGTGTAGCCGCGTCGCTCACGGTGTGGGCAGTCGCTGGGCACTCCACCGTGCATGTTTGCCAGCTGGGTGCGCTTGTAGTTTTCCAAGATGCGGTTGAACAGCCGGTTGGAGCTTTCGAATGTACCGATTTCCGCAACGTCCGTGTTCACCACCCGGGCCCTTACGTTGTCCGAAGTCAGCGGAAACGGGGGACGGACGACTTCGAGGTAGCGGAAAGCGTGCCAGGTGAAACGCGGTTCCCACGTCTCGTTCCCTTCGCCTTTCAGAATGTACGTGTCACGCTGGCCGTAGTCGGCTTTGGAGTCCTCCACAAAGCGCAGGTGAAGCGCTGCACCACGGGGCCCGGACACGCGCAGTTGTACCCAACCGGACAGCATTTGCCCGAAGTCGAAGCGGTACGTACCGGTACCGAGCGTTTCCACAGAGACCGGCCGCAGAGTGCGCACGACCCGGTCCGGTGGAGAAATCTGACCGATCAACCTGCCAGTGGGCGCTCGCACCTCTGCAGCGTTTCCCCAGGCCGAGTCATCAAAATCAGCCGTTGCCCAACCTGGCATCTCGAGCCTTGCGTCGTAAACCTCGCCAGAGTACACACCGTTGTGCACGATCGGACCTGTCGACACTTTCCAGGTAGAGTCCGACACCAACGTTACTTTCCGCCCGGAGGGGAGCACTGCGGTCAGTTGGGCAAGCAAACGCGGCCTACCGTAGGACAGCGATCGCCTCTCTTCCGTACCGGTTAGAAAGTACCACCCATTTCCCAAACAAACGGCCACAACGTTGCGTCCGGATTTCAGGTACGGAGTAACGTCGAATGTTTCGTACAGGACCCGTGTCCCCATGTTGGCAACGCGTCTGTCCGGAAGACGGGCTGGGTCGCGCCAATCGTAGTTGGTCTGGTTCGGCGACAGTACGTGGTCACCAATCTTCTTTCCGTTAATGTACAGCTCGTAGTAGCCAAGTCCACTCACGCAGATGCGTGCTTTCTGCGGCACCGCCGGAAGCGCAAAGGTCTTCCGGAAGTAGAAGGCAGGATCGGTGTTGTTAGCCGAAACGGATCGCACTTCATCCGACCCGATCCACCGCGCTTGCCAATCTTCCGGGCGCAGACCCATTTCCCACCAGGCGGGGGCACTCCAGGCAACAGGCCTGCCCTTCTCGTCCCACACGCACACCTTCCAGTACGCCCGCTGAAGGGGGGACAGTCTTTTTCCGGCGTAGGGGATCTGTGCGTTTCGCACCGAGGCAACTTTTCCAGTGTCCCACAGATCCCCCACATTGTGACGCAACTTGGTTTCGCTGCTCGCGACCAGAATCCGGTAGGCCGTCTGCCCTGCGCCGTTGCGTCCCGCCACCAGTCTCCAGCTCAGACGCGGTCGTTCAGCCGTTAGGCCGAGAGGGTTGGCCGCGTACTCACAGCGCAAATCCACGATTTGCGTTCTCGGCGTCGAGCACGAGCTGTAAAGGACCGCAACACCACTCAGCAGCAAAACGAGCCGTTTTTGCCAGAGTTTCATCCTTCGGATCTCCGGGCCACAGTTAGGGTCTTTCCCACAGCAAGGCACCCAAAGCCCCGCAGGTGCTGCAAACACTTCCAAGCAGAATTCCGTCGAGCAGAAGCCCTCTACTCTCCGCGGAACTTTTGCAGAGTCGGAAATGCCTCCATCGCCGTGTCTTTAGCGGCAAAAACCGACGCCTCGCCTGCCCCGAAACGGCAGAGCCCTGTTCAGCCGGAATGTTGGCAGTTGCTCCACGCCGTACGAGAGCTTCGGTGAGCACACCACCAATCCAGGATGCCTGAACCGGAACCCGAACTCCAAGGCGGCGCTCAAAACGCCATCGCCCGCTCTCACGGTCGAACCCAACAAATTCCTGCTGTCGTAAAGAACGATCGCCCGAAACCAGCGGCACCCGAAACCTGCAGAACTCCGTCGGCAGCGAAATTCGTTACCTGCGTTGACGCGGGCCAGATTTCAACGGAGCCCAAGACTTGAAAGCCCGTCTGCTTTGCCTGCGCACAACCGGGGAGCCGACCGATTCACCTTAGGGTCCGGCGCTGTGCAGGTCCCGTCATTTCGATCTCTTGCGGAACGCAGTGACGCGTTCTTCAGAAGCTTCCTCATTTCGTCAGGGCCGCGAGCGTCCGCGCACACGCCTACCGTCTGCCTCAGGAGCGCAAAAGAGCTGCCTACTTCTTTTTGTAGACTCTGACGTAGTCAACCGTAAATGTATCCGGCAGAGTGGCCGTTTCCAGACCCTCCCGGTCACACGGTTCAAAACTCAGAATGACGTACTCGTCGATGTGCGAAACGGCACGTCGGTACTCGTGGTACTTCAGTCCGTCTACGAAGAATGCGTACTTTTCCGGAGTCCATTCAAGGGCAAAGGTGTGAAATCCCTTCCCGATTCCTTTTACCCTGGTAATGAACGGCCCGGATGTCTGCTGGTGAGGTCCGTAGGCCCAGTGCAGCGTGTGCGACACGAGGTCGGCCCCGTGGCTGACGAAGTACTCGAAAATGTCCATTTCCGTGCCGAACTTGCCAGGGTCTTCGCCCTGCGCGATTTTCGGCGATTGAATCCAGAATGCAGCCCAGGGACCCGTCGTCTTGGGCAGCCGAGCCCGGCACTCAAAGTAGCCGTACGTTGTCTCGAAGCGCCCCTGCGTGCCGACGATCCCCACTTTCAGGGAGTCATTTTCGACAAATGCGTACAGGTGCAGGTAGCCGTCTTTCACCTCCACCGCCTCGGGTCGCACGAACCCAGCCCGCCGGGGACCGACGCCGCGCACTTCCCATTTCGTCGCGTCCAGCCGATCCCCGTCAAATTCGTCGTGCCAAACAAGCCGGTAACCCGCTTTTTCCGGGTTGAATTGCTTTTCCGAAAGGGGCCTGTACAGCTGGGTGTCGGCCTCAACCGTTGTGAGCACAACCGGTAGACGCCAGAGCCCACCACTTCGGCCCCAGTCATCCACCCGAACGGCGACGAGGTTCGGTTTACCGTACCGCAGAGCCTCGCTCACATTGGTGAACGAGGGCCTGCCAGCGCAAGAGTTGTGGTCCCCGCCGAAGCTGGCCACCTGCACGCCGTTCAGAAAAAGCTGGTAGGCGTCGTTGACCGCGCCGAATTTGATCCACACGTTCCTGCCTTTCCACTCGGCCGGAATCGCCACCCACTTTCGGTACCAGGCCACGCCGTCCAGCTTGGGGTACCCCTGGTCTTCCCAGCGCACACCTGCGTCCAGCGTGTCCCAAGCGGAATCGTCAAAATCTTCGGCGAACCACTTTTCCGCCAAACCCCGATCCGCCTCATCCGGCGCAAAACGCCAGTTCTGGGAAATGTCCAGCCTTTGGGGAGCCTTTGAGCTTGTGCAACCCACAGCAAAAACCGCGAGGAGAACGAGTACTCTCACACTTGCGCGCATCGCCCAACTCCGAGCTTCCATTCGAACCTTAACTCACGAACCGGAGGGCCGTCGGCCTTGTGTCCGCGCGAACAACGCCGTTCTTACAAGCATCTCCGCCTTTGCAGAGTGCCACCTGAGTTCAGTGTTTCCAGGGACAAGGCTCGCCGCCTCAGGGATTTTCCGATTCTTCACGGACATTCCCGTAGGCGAGAACGCTGTTTTCTTCGCTGCACGATGGGGTACCCAGGGAACAAAACAACAACAAAGCGAACGTCTCCAGTCTCCCCTTCCCTGATCCAGCGCACAACCCACCGGCCTGGTGTTCCGACCCAAACCGCCAACTCCGGCGTGCTGATTTTTCCGCAGCCGCGCTGAGAGAAATCGAGGTTTCTTTCCCGAGCCAGACGCCAAAACCTCCGCGCCGCCACAGCCGGCTCGCAAGACGGCGCAAAACGCCCCAAGTTCGTGCGTAATCGAGGTGTCGGTTTTCCGGCTTCTCAAAAAAAACGGACCAGCCGTGCCCGCGGGCCCCAAAAACAAGCCCTGCCAGCTGCAAAGCCGATCTCCTTCCCGACCGGAAGATCCCCTCCCTCCACCCGAGCTGCAGTTGCTTCGAGCAGTCAACGCGGAGCCGCGGACAACCGCGTTTGCCCTCCGTCTGCACCTTCCGTTCCCAGCAGGGGGAACCGCAAGCCACACCCGGCGACAATCCCAAAAAGAACGGGATTGCCCCGTCGAAAGGGACAATCCCGTTCATTAGCCGCCGTCGAGAACCGCTTACTTCAGCAGCGTCATCCGCTTGGTGATGCGGACGTCACCAGCCTTCAGCGAGTAGAAGTAGATGCCACTGGAGACCAGGCTGCCACTGTCGTCCGTCCCGTCCCAGGTCACGTTGTGGTGACCGCGTGGCACGGTTCGGTTGACCAGCGTGCGCACTTTCTGGCCCATTGTGTTGTAGATCTCGATGGTTACCTTCGAGGTCTTCGGCAGGTAGTAGCCAATCTTGGTCTCCGGGTTGAAGGGGTTCGGGTAGTTGTTCTCGAGCACGTACTGCCGCGGCGTTTGGGCGTGTACGTCGCCCGCCACACCAGTGGTCGTCAGCGTCACCTCGCCGCGCGGGGACACGTCCACGCCCCAGTCGTCGATCGGCGTCTCGATGAAAGCCGCGATGCCAATCGTGTCGCCAGGCTTCAGGTAGTCCTTGCCCTGCGACTTCCAGTACTTGCGGAAGCAGTCAAGGCTGACGCCGTACTCGACAAAGTCGTAGCCCCAGGCGTGACCGGCCCAGTGGAGCAGGCTGTCCATGCCCACTTCTTGCTCGTGCATGTAGCCGTCAAAGTGCTCCATCTCCTCAGGCGTCATGCCGCCCTCGGGCTGCAGACCGTACATGTCGTAGCCATTGCCGGTACCCGCGTGGTAGTCAATCTCGTGCACGTCCTCAGCGTAGTAGCTGATCTCCTTGACGGCACCATCACCCTTGGGCGGATCCCAGTTCTGCTTCAAGCCGAGTTCCAGGTAGCACTCCGCACCGATCGGATCCATGCCTTCGATGCCCTGGCTCGCGTAGTAGCCAAGAGGCGTGTAGTGCGTCTCGTACCAGTGGTTGTTCCAACCCGTGCTCGGATCGTTGTCCAAGTCCAGCATCAGGTGGTAGTAACCACGGTTCCGGTACACCACCTGCCCGTTCACCGTGTCCTCGTACGCGTGGTTCGGCCAGGCCGGACCGCCCCAGAAACGGATGAACCAGTAGAACACGTCGTTGTCCATGTCCACGAACGCCTTGACGTGCTTCACGTCCACGCGGTCCGAGAACAAGGCACCAACCTCATCCGGAAAGTAGTCTTGCAAGTTGTTCGGCGCCGTGATCAGGATCGGATGGTTGGCCCAGTCGGAGCTGTCACCATCCATTGTGATCGTGGCCGGACGCGCCGGAATCTCAGGCACCGTAATCTCACCGCGCGGCGACATGTCCACGCCCCAGTCGTCGATCGGCGTCTCGATGAAAGCCGCAATGCCGATCGTGTCGCCAGGCTTGAAGTAGTCCATGCCCTGAGCCTTCCAGTACTCGAGCAAAGGAGTGAGTTCAACGCCGTACTCGAGGAAGTCGTACCCAAAGGCGTGACCACCCCAGAACTGGCGCAGCGTGTCGCCGCCAACTTCTGTCTCGTACAAATTGCCCGTCCACTTGTAGCAGGCCAGGCTGTCAACCTCGTAGTCCGCAGTCACATTCAGGCCAAAGATGTCGTAGCCATTGCCGGTACCCGCGTGGTAGTCAATCTCGTGCACATCCTCGGAGTAGTAGCTGATCTCCTTGACGGCACCATCACCCTTGGGAGGATCCCATTCCTGCTTCAAACCCAGCTGCAAGTAACACTCCGCACCAACAGGATCCATCCCCTCAAGTCCCTGGCTCGCGTAGTAGCCAAGAGGCGTGTAGTGCGTCTCGTACCAGTGGTTGTTCCAACCCGTGCTCGGATCGTTGTCC
>CAZXXS010000111.1:0-10647 GCA_964644845.1 uncultured Cytophagia bacterium
GCTACACCACCCCAGATTGCGAACGTAACGACCGTCTTGTCCGGCGGAGGACTTTCGGGACGGTAAACAAAAAACGCCCAGACTGTGGAAGCAACAATCAAGAACCAAAGAACAACCTGGGCGAGTTTCTTCATGGTGAAATCGATCCGTGTGTTCGGGGGTTCGGGTCCGTGTGCTACGCCACCGCGGATGAGTCGTGCCGCCCGCCGAGGAAAACAAACCCTCCGCCGCAGCGAACTCAAAAGCGTGTGGCAGAATGGTTCGCGGCCTGGCAGCGCAGTCGAGCCTCCTCAGCTCGCACCCTCACAGCGTTCGTTGTCCGGGCGCAAATGGTACCCGGCAAGGGTCAACTTCGTGAACCGACAACCGATTCGACACCGTTTCCCCCCTTTGCTTGGAAATGCTTACGGGTAGGCGCCGTTTGCCGATCAACCGCCTTACCGGCGCTGGCTTTCGTTCTCCTTCGCCTCCATCACCCTACAGGCGTAGGCGTACGAGTCCAGATGTCCGATGTCCAGCAGCTCGCCGTCGAAATGCCACGCGTACACGGGAACCACCTTGTGAAGCCAGGCAACCAGGTTCCCGGGGGCGTCTTTGTCGTTGCCCTCGTCCAGGTAACGCCCGACCAGCGGCACCGTTTCCCGGCGTAGAAAGTACAGCGTCGGACAGGCATACTTCGACTTCGGCTCCTTGGGCTTTTCCTGGAAGCCAATCACCCTGCCGGAAGCGTCGACTTCCACAACGCCGGTGCGACGCAAGAAATCCAGATCGTCGATCGTTCGAATTGTCACCGTGTCCGCCCCAACCTGCCGGAAGAACGCGAACGGCTCTGAAAAATCGAACGGAAAAATGTTGTCGCCAGAAGAAATGATCAGCTCGTCATCCAGGTCGTTTGAGCGGATCACAAAGTGAATGTCGCCAATCGCGCCCAGCCGTGTTTCGTTGTCCCAGGTCCCGTCGTCCACGATTTCCAAGTGTCGCCACGGCCAATCCCTGGTGTGCCGCACTTCGTCACGCCACCTGACAAAATGCGGGTAGAACCGGCTGTTCGTCACCACAAAGACGGTGTCCAGCTCAGGGACCGTGGCCAAACGCTCCAGCAGGTAGTCTAACACGCGCTTGGATCCCACTGGCAGCAGCGGTTTGGGGCGATCCTTCGTGAGGGGGTACATTCGCGTTGCGTAGCCGGCAGCTAAGACGATCGCTTTCACAGCAGACGCACTCCATCGTCGGTTGAACAGAAATCCACTGCCACTTTGTCCGCGTACTCGGGGAAGCGCTTCGGGTACTCTTCCAGCACCCGCACCCGGATTGCCTCCCGGTAGGCCGGATCCACCAGGCCGATGCAGTTCCCCCGAAATCCGGCGCCACTGAACCGCGCCCCGAACACCCCGTCCGTCTCTGTGAGGATTTCGTAGATCCCAATCAGTGGCGGGCTTCCAGACTCGTAGTCCTGAATCGAGCTCCGTCCAGATGCGTTCATCAACCTGCCGAAACTCTCCAGATCCCCGCGTTGCCAGTACTCAAGCCCCTCCTGAACCCGCCGGTTCTCCGTGTAGAAGTGGCGTGCACGCCGAGCCAGGACGTCGGGAAGCTGATCCAAGTACTGCTCAAAGACCTCGTCAGGAACGTGCCGCAACTTGGGGTGCTCGGGTACCTCCAGCCCGGCTTTTTCCAAAAGCAACCGTGCGGCCTCCTCACACTCAGCCACCCGACGGTTGTACCCTGTTCCCACCAGACCTTTGCTCACACCGGAGTAAACGACAACGAATTCGAAGTCGGGCATCACCTGGGGAACTTCGTACAGGTTGTAGTCCTCGGTTGCCGTGTCCAGGTACATCAACTTGCCGCGGCGGCTCAGCAGAATGGCGGACTGGTCGAGGATGCCGTTGTTGAGCCCGATGTAAACATTTTCGATGAAACGATCAAGAGAAATGTTGTCCTTGACCAGGATTTTTAAGCCATTTGCGTGCTCGAGGGCAAGCAAGTAAGCCAAGCCCACCGAGGCTGACGAACTCAGCCCACCGATGGGCATGTTTCCTTCCAGTACACCATCGATCCCCACTTCAATCCGGTAGTGCTCCTGCAGCGCCAGGGCCGCGCCCCGGGCGTAGTTGCCCCAGTCGCCGTCTTTCTTCGGGGGAATGGCTTGCAAATCAAATTCCACACGCCCCGGGAAATTCAGGCTTTCCAGGCGAACGCGACCGGACGCATTCGGTGCGAACGCCAGGAGCGTACTCCGATCGATCGCGACCCCGGTGACACGTCCCAGCTGGTGATCGACGTGCGCTCCCAGGGGTGCAATTCGGTAAGGAGAGCGAACAAGACGTACGTCCTCTTCCTTCGCGTCAAAACGCTCGACAACCTCGCGAACCAGGCGCTCTGCCCGCCGACGATCTCGCTCGCTCAACGAACGCAAGTCCAAAATGTCGAAAGCCGTCTTCCCTGCCTCAATTTGAGACGTCAGTGAGACCATTTTCCGCTCTTTTCAGCTTTGTTCGTCTGACCCTGTCGTTCCGAAGCCCCTTCCGCTTTCAAAGTCCGTACCAAAACTGGCCACAGCAGTTGACAGTCAAAAGTTGCCGGTCGGTAGTTGGTAGTCCGCAGTTGGCAGCTGGCGATTGGCGGTCAGCGGTCGGGAACCGATAAGTTGCGGTACAACACACGGCTCCCTAAAAGACTGGGCCCGCACGCACGAACCACTGGTGTTCGTTTCCCGAAACCAATTGGTGGCCCCAACCCACCCGGAGCACAACGCCCATTTTGTGCAGAGGAAACAGGCGCACACGAAGTTCGGCCCCAACTGCAGCCACTGTGCGCGGAGCTCCTTCGCGCCAGAGGCCGCCCGACGTCGCCGTTACCCCGCCCGCGCGCGTTCCGTCGCAGAAGACCGCCGCCGTGACCTTCTCGACGTACAGGTAAGGCAAATCCAGACGCAAATCGTCGATCAACGGCGACCGCCACTCCGCATTCCAAAGCAGCCAGCGGGACCCTGGCACGTCCCTCGTGATCCCTCGTAGTGCTGCGGCAGACACAGCCGGTGGAGACTGGAGGGCGAATTTTCCCCAGGTGACACCCGCCCGCAAGCGCACAGCCAGAACCTGTTCACCCCAGCACCACCGGCGCACAAACCGACCAGCCACGCCCCGTTGAGGCAACTGGCTCAGGGCTGCTGGGGCCCACATGCCCGTCACAGCCAACTGTACCCCATCAGAAGGCTGAATGTCCGCATCTACGCTTGGGCGCTCCCGTGCGTAGCCGTAGCCAACGCCGAACCACACGCGCCGTCCTCGAAATGGCTGCAGCGTCTCCGGAAGCAACCTCAGGGCACCCTCATCCTCCGCTACCAGGCGCTCGGCACCCAGCTGAAACACCAGCGCGTGGTTCGCAAGCGCGTTGTGTCCCAGGTTGAAGCCCAGATCAACCTTCACCACCAGACGGTCTTCCCGCTCCCGGTACGTTAGGGTGTCGTCCCCGACGACCGCCCAGGGGCCGTGGTCCCACCACGTCGAAGCTGCGTTCAGTGTCCAGCGAAACAACCCGGTGCTGTTTACGTAGGTCGCAGCCCAGTCAGAGCGAACACCAGACGATCCCTGGAACAACACCATTTGGCGTAAGGTGGGTTCGGCAAAACCAACTGCTCCACCCAAGCGCCAGCGCCCGGTTGTTCTTTCCAGCAGAGGGACAAAGATCCAGGGCCTCAGCGCAAACAACGATCGGTACGGTTCGCTACGAAGTTGTTCCGGCTTCGGCGGAAGGCCGAGCGGCCTGGAGTCGTCGCGCCACCAGCGTGGGTGAACTGCGTGCCACGACGGTCGGCGTGGCGTCTCCGAATCGTCTCCACATGACGGGTGCCGGCCACGGGACAACAGGAACACGTCCACGCGATCCGTACGTTCGAAATCCGCTACAGCCAGACGCTGACCGTCCGGATGCCAGGCTGGATTGAACAACCCACCGACGACCCGCGTCAGTCGAGTAACCCGGTCGGCCGCACGGTCCAGTACGTACACGTCTGGTGCGCCTCCGCCTTCGTCGACAAAGGCCAGGAAACGCCCGTCCGGCGAGAAAGCTGGGGAACGTCGGTCCCCCGGACCAATCCAGCGTTCGACTGTACCGTCCGCCAACCTGACGAGTCCCAGCCCCCGGATCCCTGCAGTGTCCCGGAAGGCGAAAGCGATCACGTCCCCTTCTGGCGACCAGTCGGGTTCGTACACCGACGTACCGGGTCCCCAGTCAACCAGCACGTGTGGTGTGTCGCCGCCATCCGCCCTGAGTTTCACAAGGCGGGAACGATCCGCCAGCTGCTGCACGCAAGCGATCCAACTGCCGTCGGGCGACCAGGTCGGATCCGAAAGCCGTTTTCCCCAGGTCAAAAGCCGTTCTTTTCCAGTCGTCACGTCGACGACAAAGAGATCGTCCACCAACAGACCGCCTTCGACGTAGTGCAGCTTGTTCACCACGATCCGGTGTCCATCCG
Source organism: uncultured Cytophagia bacterium (assembly GCA_964644845.1). Taxonomy (GTDB): domain Bacteria; phylum Zhuqueibacterota; class Zhuqueibacteria; order Oleimicrobiales; family Geothermoviventaceae; genus Geothermovivens. Next base: position 4,481 of record CAZXXS010000111.1, read on the forward strand.
GGGACCAGGCAAAATGCGATCCCACGTAGGGTCTGGCCAACACGCGAACGCTGTTGGCGGGCCGTGTTTCGACCAGCACCAGCTCCGGCACTTCCTCCCGAAAATCCCGAACCACCACTGCGGCGAAGCAGGTTGAGTCACCGGGTCGCCAGCGAACTGCGTACACTCCTTGGTAGGGCAAACGCAGGTGTTTCTCTCTACCGTAAAGGCGCTCCCTGTCAGCCCAGTGCTCCCGGTAAAATTGCTCCAGTCTCCAACGCCAGCTGCAGTACGCCGTACGACTGGAGTAGCCCAGAACCCGTTTCATCGTCCAGCTGAAATTCACCGGCAACGTTCGGTGGGCACGAAGAAGGCGCCGTAGATCACGGCTCCCCCGCTCTTTCAAAATGTACCGCAGCAGCGACTGCCCCTGTTCGTACAGCAGTCGGCTCTCAAGCCGGTTGGCACCGATGAAACCGTTCATTCTGGCCAGCGAAAGGAGTCCGGTGTCCAGAGCGGCAACGCGGAGCAACAGTTCCCGGTGGCTGTCGACCGGCTCGCTCTCAAACTGCGCCACTCCCTCCAAAAACCACATTGGGAGCGTACTGAGAGCCAAACCTTCCCAGTACAAACCGAGCCGGTTTCGTACAGCTCTGTACGTGGCCATGTGCGCAAATTCGTGCGTCACGACCCGGGGCAACCACCCCAGGGGCCCGGCTGTCGTCTTTGGATCCGCTTTGGACCACACCCACAGGAAATGTCCGAGCGGCGAGGCCAAACCGTTGGCTACGTCCTCAGCGGTGTTCAGAACGACGGAAGTGCGGAAATCCGTTCGGTCGCCGAGATCCCGGGTCACGAAGCGGTAGGCTTCTTCGCTGCACCAGGCTGTTTGCGCCGCGGCTGTGTCGCCTCCTGTAGTGTAGATGATCCGGAAATGCGGCGTGGCAATCTGGCGCCACTTGAGCACGTGGGCGTTTGTGCCCCACGCGATTTGCGCACCTGCGGATCCGGCCGCGGTCAGGAGAAGAACCACCCCCGCAGCCGAGAAACGTACCCACCTGATCCAGCGGCTGCCGGCTTCAAGGTCCCTGGTTTCTCCGAAGTAGACCGGCAACCGCCGCCTCGTACCCCAGGCACCGTGCCCTGCCAGCGACAAAACCCACACGTCAAAAACTCGGCAAATCCGGCAGCTTTTCGGGGTGCAACGCCCGGGCACGAATCAGGTAGCCCTCCAGCCAGCCCCGACACCTGGAAGGATTCAGGGTGCACTCCACGATGCTCGCGTGGTCCAGACTGTTGATGCGCTCATTGGCCGCCCTGAGTGCGTCCATGCAGTTCTTCAGAGCCTGCTGAACAGGCATTCGTTCTGGATTGATGTCGATCCCAAAGTAGCCGCGGTAGCCGTACATCTTGAGCACGTACAAAGCGGCTTCCGTTTGTTCCGGACTGATCACACCGACGTTCAGGTCCTGGTCGTAGTTGCCCAGGGGCTGGCTGTTCCAGTGCGTGTGTGCCAAACGGCCGTACTCCATCACCAGGCTGAACGCGTACGGAAGCTCCTCGTAGCCCATCAGAACGTGACCCACTTCCGGGTTCAAACCGACCAGTGCATGTCCCTGCTCGAGGAGCTTACGGTTCTCCGGATGTTGGAGTCGGGCCTCAACCTTCTGGGCCAGCAACAACGCTTCAGCCGTGGTGCCGTAGAGAATGTGCCCCCGAGGCTCGTAAGGCTTGGGCTCGAACGCAATTCGAACCCCGGGTACCGCGTCCAGGCCTTCTGCCAGGCCGTCCGCGAAACGGTCCCTCGCAGCCACCAGGTCCATTCCAAAGGGGTTCTCGTAACCGTCGATCCCAGGCCAAACCACTGCAAAATCGGTGTTCAGTTCTTTGTTCAGCAGGAGCGTCGTTTTGAGGCGCTCCACCGCTTTCTTTCGGATCCGAGGATCGGGGTTGGACAGCGAACCGAATTCCCAATCCGCGTCGAAAAACAGGTTGGGCACCACGGTGACAACACGAACCCCGCTTTCCTCAGCGAGTTTCTTGTAAAGATGGACGTTGTCCTCGTTGATTTCATTCGGGTAGTGGGCCTCCACGGCAGCCAACCCGTAATCAGCCAGCTCTGCAGCGATCTCCAACCGATCAGCGATGGAAAGTTCAGGTCGGTAACGTTCGTGGAACCGTCCACCGCCCGGTGAGAAGAACCAGACCCCGGCGGAGAACTTCAGGTCGAGTTCGAAGCGCTGCAGGTGTTGAACCAACTCTTCAGGGGTACGCCGTTTCGCCTGATCCCGAAGATCGAGCATGCCCATTTTTGCCTCCCGTCGACAGGTAGAGTCGTTTTTGGCCTTCCGGTTACTGCAAGACGTTCAGCTTCACCGCGTCACATCAAAGCACGCACGTAACCACCGTCGATTTGAATGGTAGCCCCAGTCAGGTACGCGGCCCGTTCGGAAGCGAGAAAAGCGACGAAATCACCCAGTTCAGTGGGATCACCCAGGCGCTTGGCCGGAATTCCGGCCTCCCATTCGGCCACCACTTGCTCGACTCCCACTCCACGACGTTTCGCCAGATCCTGGGCCAGTTCCTCCACGCGCTCTGTTCGGAAGTAGCCAGGACAAATGACGTTCACGGTGATTCCTTCAGGGGCAAGCTGGTTCGCCAGGGATTTGGCCAGCCCCACAACCCCGGGCCGCAGCACGTTGGACGTCACCAGTGTGTCGATGGGTTGTTTCACGGAGACGGATGTCAGGTAAACGAGCCGTCCCCAGCCTTCTCTGCGAATGTGCGGCAACGCAGCACGCGTCAACCGAATCGCGCTCAGGAGGGTCAGGTTCACACCGTTGAGCCAATCTTCTTCGGATATCTCGTCAAAGCGTCCCGGCACGGGGCCACCAGCGTTGCTGAAAAGAATGTGCAATTTCCCAAAGTGAGCCACGGTTGCTTCGACGAACGCGGCAGGACCTTCCGCAGTGGTCAGATCCACAGCGACGGGCAGCACGTTCCGCCCGGTGGCCTGGGCGATTTCACCAGCAGTTCTTTCCAGCCGGTCCCTGTTTCGCGCGCAAATAGCAACGTCGCAACCTTCCCGTGCCAGGGCTTCGGCCACAGCACGACCCAATCCGCGACTCGCGGCGGCCACTGCAGCCACTTTTCCAGTCAGTCCGAATTCCATTTTCACCCTCCGTCAGCCGACAATCGACAAAAAGCCGAAGGTTCTCCAGCCTACCGGCCGTTCAGTGAGGCAGCGTCCACAGCGTACCGTTGTCGTGCACTTCCACCCAAGTTGAGGGCCTTCGTCCACCCATTTCCGCCGCCAGGACAAGGCGGAGTTTGTGCCCCTGGAACATCACAGACAGGTCCGTGCCGCCGTTGTCCAGTTCTGGTTGAAGCCAAAACGCCGGCTGGTCCTGGCGGTTCTGCCAGCTCAACAGCGCGACAAACACAGCTTTGTGTGCGCGCCGTCGGACCAGGACGAAGGGAAAGCGGTGTGTGGCGGGAATCCCGGGCTCGGTACCAACGTACACTGTGTCTTCCGGTTGTCCGAACCAGAAAAACTTCAACGGTCCCGCAGGGCTCCGCCAGGTAAGGTGCCAGCTCTTCGAATCGGGCAAAAACCGGAGGACCTCGGTGTAGTACGCTGCACCGTCGCCCTCCAAACCTTGGGGCACCGGTACCGTCTTGCGGGGAAACGCAACCGATCCGTCAGCTCGGAAATGCCATCCCAGCAAATGGTCCCGGCGGCTCAGCACCCGGTCTACAACGAGAAGACAGCTGTCTCCGAGAACGAGAGTGCGGTCAAGCTCCACACCAGGGTAGGCGGAAGACGTCCGAGCCCTGGCGATCTGCCACACGCCGGCCGACCCGAATGCCAGGAGTTCGCCGTCAGCGCGTTTCTGGCACTGCCCGTCCACGATCAGCGTGTTGTGGCTGGCTGTTTGCTTGTACCACCGTGTGTACAGGGGAATGCCGTAGCCAGCGGTACCGAAGTCCGGCGACACCCAACGACCGCCAAGGTTCAGCACAAACTCCAACTTGTCGAAATGCCCGTGGGAGCCTCCGTGGGGGCCAAACTTCAGCAGTGCGTAGGCCTCTCCCCGTCTCAAAACGGCCAGTCCGGTGTCCCGAAACAGATGACTTTTCAGTGACAGGGACCCAGAGGGCAGCCGTTCGGGGCCGAAAAGGAGGGCGTCCCGTCCGCGCAGGGCACCGTGAGCCACCAGCCACGCCACAACGGAATCCAGGCCGGCTTGGGGGAAAAGCGACACGGCGAGTTCGTACAGCCCTTCGTACGACTGGAGGCGTTCGTTTGGCCAGCCGTCGTTCAAGGCAGGCAAATGCCCTCGGCTGTCAGCCAGATGGACGGGAGCCCGGAGCATGGCCAGAAGCGTGTTAGCCTCCCCTCCCAGACTCAAACCGTTCAGCGCAGCAAGCCTGGCGCCGGCCATCAGAGCTTGCAAAGCGTAGAAGTGATAGCCCAGAGAGCCTTCGTACCACAGGCCGTCCGGCGCCACACCAGATCGTAACTGGCTCAGAAGGCTGAAAGGGCCCCAAAGCACGGCCCGGCGCAACAGAGCGCGGTCGCCCATCACGCAAGCGAGGCTGGCCAGCCCCGCCTCTCGCCAGCAAGTGATGTTGTGGATCCGGCCGCGAACTTGCAGCTCGTGCTCAAGGAGGTCGGCCATGGGCTTCCACAACCTCCGCACGAACATGCGGTGTTCTCTGGTTGAGACAAAACCCAAAAGATGCAAGATGTCGTAGGCGCGCGTTGCACTCACAGCCCAGACGGCTTCGTCCAGCGACTGGCCCATCAGTTTTCCTTGCCCCGCGTGGCGACCGTGTGGAGGCAGAGACGGGTACACAGCCCGAACCCTGCGTAGCCAGGCCAGCGCAGCTTCTGCGTACGCGGTCTTTCCCGTCAGGGCGTAGGCCAGGGCCAGGTTCTCCAGCGCCCGCTGGGCCTTGAAATGGACGACGAAAGCCCACGCCTCGTCGTACTTCTCCCCGGTAAAAACCTGACTGTCCACAGGACACAGGTGCCTGTGCGGAGAACGTGGATCGAACACAAGCTGTGTGGCGTGTTCGGGACAGAAGTAGTCGTGGAAATAGCCAGTGAGCACCTCTGGAAAAGGCAGAGGATCTTCGAGCCAGGCATCTGCAGCGCGGATCACGCTGTGTGCAACGTCTTGCGCCCACGGCAACTTCTGCACGCGTGAGCGCGCCCGTTCCAGTTCAGCTCGGCTCGCCCACACAGCAGCAGCTGAGCTCGCGGGAGCAAGTCGCAGCCCGAAGGCAGCAACGCTCAGGAAGACCAACAACTGCTGGCTACGTGTTGCTGGGAAACGCATGTCGGGAGTGCCTCGTTGTAACGGTGCGGAAACATGGTGATGCGGAGCACGATTCGAATTTAGAGAACCCCCAAGTGAAATTCAAGGTGAACATCGCCGAGGTCTTTAACCGTCTTCACGGAGGAGCTTGCCGAGCTCGTGGAGACACTCGCCTTTCGCTGGCGAAGTCGCCCCCGGGGCGTGGTTGGAGTGCGAAAAGTCCCCTCGCACTTCCGCCAGGCATTGGATTCCGAATAGTCCGGGAACAGTCCGGAACCCCCGTTTTGCTCCCTGGCTCGCAGGAGCTTGGCTCGGCGTGCGGGCACGGCCAGACAGGCGGAAAGGGACCGGGCCAGGTTGGAATCCTCCCTCGCTCTACGCATCCGGGTCGCTGGTGGAGAATTCTCGAAATCGGAAACCCCGGACAGCGGTTGCACAACAACGCCTCACCCCGTACAAAAGCGGTACGTCCAGACGCTAAGCCCGGCCCATTTCCTCGGGGCGTCGGTCGGTTGCACCCCAGCTCCGGCGCAGGGGTTTGGCACGGGTAACCGAATCGCCGGTAAGTCACAGCGTGTCCAGAAAAAAAGCGCGCCGGTTCCGGGAACCGGCGCGCCCTTGGTCAAAAGGGTTTGGATCTGCTACTTCAGTAGCAGCACCTTGTTCACAAAGCGTCGCTCTCCGGCACGCAGAGCAACCACGTACACGCCACTGCCCACCGGGCGCCCGGTGTCGTCCACGCCACGCCAAACTACCCGATGACGTCCCGGGCTCACGGTTCGGTCGACGAGCGTAATCACACGGCGCCCAAGGGCATCGAACACGGTGATCTGCACGCGAGCCGCCTTGGGAACGTCGTACTCG
>CAZXXS010000112.1:0-18693 GCA_964644845.1 uncultured Cytophagia bacterium
GCCGGCGTCGCTCATGAGTTTCGCCGTCGCGTACCCAATGCCTCGAGAAGCTCCGGTGATCAAAGCCACTTTCCCTTCCAAGCGAATCATTGCCGCGTCCTGTCCTCCTGGCTTGTTCACTGGATTCCACCTCAGACGTCACCAGTCAATTTACATTTTGCGGCTGAAAAAGTAAAGTAAAACACCTCTGGAAGGATTCCCCATTTCCCAACCAGAACTCTTGGCCACCTCCGGGCGGTCTGGAGACGGTCTGGAATTTCCAGCTCGACCCTTGCGCGCAGAAGGTAAGCTCATCGTGCAGCCAAGTTCAGACTCTTAGCCACAGCTTAAGCCCAACACCACCCCTTGCCCCCCGTGCCCACCTGCACATTTGCGAGGGACCCTTCCTCCCAAAAACCGTCCCACCGAGAGGGGTACCTTTTCGACCAAAGCACTAAGGACCAGGCGCATCAACACGAAGGTCGTTAAACGGACCGAAGTTCCAGTACACGGCACAGCAAAGCCCTTGAAGTTTCTCCGACGGTTTGGATTGCTAGTGTCAACCTGCGAGCGTTGCCGCTCCGCAGGTTTCGCCTCGGTCGCCACGTTGCTGAAACTCAAATCAACGGCGTCGAACGTTTTTCGTCACCCGAAAACACTTGTCTCAAGGTCGCACGACGACCCGGCAAAAATGTCCCGTGCAAAGGAGTAGCCGGGTTGGGCTCAACTGGAGCTGCTGGAAAGTCGATAAAATTCTCGAGGCATCAGATGTCCATTGAAACCAGGAGACCAAATATGAACTTCGTCAACCTGATCCTGATTCTCATTGCCTCCCTGCTCACCGTGTTGTTCTTTGTGATTGTGCCACCGGTGAGCCTCTCAACGCACCCAGGGGGTAAAAGCATCCTGAAATCCCCGATCAGCATTTTTCTGGCAGGAGGTACGATCATGCTGCTCGGCCTGTTGTTGCTGCGCTAACAAGGGGTAATTACCGCGAAGACAGCAGTTCACGGCCCCAGTTGGCAAAGGCAACGCAGCCGCACCACCGTGGCGTTTCAATTGGTTCCAACAGGAACGCTACGGGCTGTGGAGGGTTCGCAGCGAAGGGGAAAAAAACCGAAGAGGCAGGAAAGCAATCCTCAAAGGAATCCGCAGTCACTCAACTGGAGACGCAACAGGACTGAGACAGGCTACAGCAACAACCCACTCACTCTGAGCCCCGAAGGAAGGTAAGGGCTCAGGCCCTTTCAATTCCGGTTCTGCCGAGCGTAGGAGGTCACCAGGTCGTACGCACTACAATCCAGCCGCCAGTTGGAATCGTCGGTGGCTGTTCCGGGATTTCGTAACTTCGAGCAGGCCGGAAAGCGTAGGCAGCTCCAGGTGGGTAAGCGGCTTCCTGAATAGCCCCCGGCACACCGAAACGCACGCGCAATCCGTCCCTTCCGAGACTCCAGCTCAGCCAGTCCCAGTCCAGATCCGAAGGCAACACGATGGAACCGACGTACTCCCCGTTAGGAAGGAAGAAAAACAGCTTGTGGCACAGCAGGTCGACCACGGCCGCGTACTTGCTGGTTGGATCGTACAGAATCCGCGAGGGAGCGATCAGCCCGTCTGCGACGGCAGCCTCGCTTCCGGGCAATTTGAATTTGTTGCCGTCCTCTGAGAGTGACCACACCACCGGACCGTCGAGATCGCCAATCCAGAGCGAGCCCGGTAGTCGACACACCGAGATCGACAAGGGCGACACATCGAATGTCTGCTTCGGGCTTAGATCCGGTACGGTCAAGACCACAAGTTTGCCGTTCTCCCCCAGTACGTAGAGGTGTTTCTCATCGGCTGAGACATCACGCACTCGCCCCACTTTTTCCGGGACAGCAAACACGCGCCCGTCCGAAGGCCGTAGCAATTTGCCTTCGACCGTGTTCAGGAGCAGCGTTTCTCCTCCAACTTGAATAGCTCTCGCAGCGACACCGAAGCCCCCTCTTTGGCTTTGTTCGTACGCGTTGCTGCCAATCTGGGCACTGTACCCTCCTTCAGCCGCCCAGAAAATCCGGTTTCCCTGCCACCAGAGGGGCATGCGCCCAGCGGGATCCGACTCGTAGGTCTTAACCCCCGTCGGCTCTTTTTGCGGTGCCCGAACCAAGTCGACACGCTTTGTTTCGCCAGGCGCCGAGAAAATCACCGAGACAAAGCGTGGCCATCTGCCTTCAGCCCACACCAGAACGCCGTACGGTTGCCCAGAAAAACACTCCAGATCGAGCGAAGCATCCGTGACCGTTTCGTTCAGAACGGCCTGTTCGTTCATTGTCAACACAACGTGTTTTGCCACACCTGGCAGGCCAAATTCCAGCGACACCGGAATTCTGGCCTGCACGCGGAACTCCGTCGGTCCAGGTGTACGTAGCCCGGCAAGCAAATCAGGTCGCCACAACGTGGGCATCCCTGGTGCAGGAGACAAGGCCAACCAAAACATGGCCAACCGGTGACGCAACGAAATGTACAGCTTGCGCGTTGGACTCAGGTGAGAAAACTCTGGTACCCACCAATCCGCCCGGTACTCATTCTGCACCGTAGCGGGACTCTCACAGGTGGCCGCAACAGGGCCGGCCTGTACCTTGAAATTCCACCACTGGTACCCGAGATCCGGGTAGTGTTCTACCTGGCACCGCGCGACCTGAAGAATTCGGTTGGAGAGGTCGCTAATGTTGCAGAAATACTGCCCGGCGTACGCGAACAGAGGGCTCTCGGCCGCGTGATCGTGGCAAGCCGAGGCCACGTCCTGACCAGGCCCAGAATCACACAGATCCCCCTGGAACAAATGGATCACCGCCAGGGCAGACAAGGCAGCAAATTTGGTTTCGGGATTGTGGGAACCCCGGTAGATCTGCCACAGCTCCTGGTGGCTCTGGCTAGCAATGGCTTCGCGTACTGCGGCATCCGAACCCAGGTACCGGGCCAAGGCGGACAAAACAGGTTGCAACGGGCCAAACGCCTCCCGTGCTTGAGAGTACTGCAACAGGAAAAACGCGTAACGGTACCAGCGCCGTCCGAGCAGGCCCCCGAGGGCCATGCAGGTCTGAATCGACTCGCGAATCCTTTCCGGAACCGCAAGGGCAGGAAGCGGCGCCGGGGGAGCAATCAAGTTTAACGCTTGGCGACTGACCTCGCTCAGTGGCGCGACATTCTGCAAGGTCGCCCCAATCGTCGCCGGCCAGATCTGGCTGGCTTCAGAAGGCAAATGGAGCACGGGGTTTCCCAGTGAAGCTTTCACCACGGCACGAGCCCACTGGTATTCTCTGGCTACTGCTTCTTGAGCCCCCGGAAGCGTGGCACTCGTGAACACATTTTCCAGCCTCACATGCGCGTCGGTGCCCGAAAACCAGGAGGCCAGATTTGGGACCGACATCCCGAGGTTCCAGACGTTGCCGAACACCATGAAATTGTGAAGCTTCGCCCAGTCGCTCCAGAAGGCCAGTTCCCCTGCGCTACCCTCCAGCGAAAGCCCCGGGCGCAGCCCAAACAAAGCACCAAAGTACGTCAGGCAGCTGGTAGCTTCCACCTGAGGAAGGGAGCCACAGAAATCCGCTGGATTCCCCGCAATCCCCACAGAATTCAGATCGATCCTCCTGGGCACATTGAAATCGAGGTCATTGAGAAGCCGCGCAACAGCACTGGCCATCTGCGTGTACACCCAGGCAATCTGGCTCGCTTGTCGGGTTAAGGCATCCAGCCCCCTGTTACGAGTCAAACGGTCGAAAGCGGCAGAGAGGGTGCCCAGCTCTCTGTTGAGCAGCGTGCCTTTTCCTTGCAATGCCAACGAAGCTTGCACCTTAGCTCGAAGTACACCACCTTCGCCCGCCCAGTACGCTGCCGCCGCACGTAGTTCGGGACTCTGAGCCGCCTCCTGAACCTTGTTCAGATCGCTCACTGCCAGCCTCAAACTCGCAACGGCCGAGTCCAGGGGCGCACCAACCGCTCCGGCCAAAGCGGAACGGAAAAGAATCTCCGCTTGCCTCAAATGTACCAATCCGCGGAGAAACACGGCGTCTGTGCGCAAAGGCTGGCCTACGTTTGTAAGAGCTTCAGCAGCCCTGCCGAGGAGCCCAAGGTCTCCAGACAAATCGCCTCGCCTGGCCAGAGACCAGCCGATCATAAGGCGAGCCGTTTGCAGCATTTCGTCGCGCGCAAAGGAAACGTCGTAAGACTGGGCTGCCTCTCGAAAGTGAGACTCAGCTTGCACCAGCGCTCGGGCATCGGCCTCCGCTACGCCCACACTGTACCACACGTAACCAGTGAGGTAGTGAGCCAGAAATTTCTGAAACCCACTGAGAGACGTTACACACCGTTCTCCTTCAGCCGCCAGATCCCGCAGTGTTCTTCCGAGATCCGAGGAAGGCGTAGAGACAAACGTACCAACCGTTGCGACAGCACGTCGCTGAAAATCCCCAAAGTCGCACTCCTGGGCCACAGCTCGCGTACCGCCCTCACCCAGGGAGATCATGATCAGGAAGACGGCTACCGCCGCAATGTGCTTTCCGGATTTGTTCATCTAAAGAACCTTACCGTACGTCGCTTCACTGGCAAACCCTGCAAACACCGGCCTGCCGGAACGTTACATTCGAGACGTGCCGAGGCACTGGAAAGGGGAACACGTCGATGTTGTACTGCGGCTGGTCGGACACGCAAAACCGCACGCACCCACTCGGCGGACGCAGCCCATCGCCACAGCTCAAGTACTCAACGGAGGCGTGCCTTGTCACGCCGTCCAACAAAATGCGCAGTCGCCACACACCCAAACCAACTGCCTTGTATTCCAGCTGGTTGCTCACTTCGGCGCACCACTGTTGCACCCGCTTGTCAACGGCAGCGCTGCCCGTCGCCTGTGCGAGATTGCACACCGCACGGGCGTTCCCACCTGGCGTTGTGGTGTTAAAATTGATCACCAGGTTGATCTTGGCCCGCCGCATCCGAAGGTCCTGCCACCGCAACGGTACCGGGTTCGAAACTTCAAACAGATACTGCCACACCTGGGTCAACGGTAGCTGAACTACACGGTAGCCCTCGAGCTTGGTGGGACACGCCCGGTAGTTCACAGAAAACGTGCGTTCCGTGACAACTGTAGTGCCCCACACGTAAGCCAGCACCAAGAACAAGATCACACCGGCTACCGTAAATTGCGCAATCCGGATCTTCTTTTTGACCTCCGGAGCGGTTGAGATTTCATTCTTGTCTTTCACGACTCTCGGATTCCCTGAATCCTCAAATTTCGCAAAATAGCTCCCACGGCCAACTGTTGCGAAGTCCTCAGCCGCGCTGTGGTCTCTCAGTTCTTGTAGATTTTCTGAACACCCGTGATGACGGTCTCCCAGTGGCTGCTCACGGACTGCAAAGCCATCGGTACAACGCGAACCGCCAAACCGTTGCCCTGCAGTACCGAAATAACCTCGGAAACCTTCTCAAATGGCAAGCGTGGGTCACAGAAAACAACGGCATCCGTCATGAGCGTTGTGTTCACTGCTCGCACAAGCCCGGAAGGCGAGTGAAACACGACTTTCCCAAACGAACCGCTGCTCAACGCCGAAATCTCACCTGTTGTAAAACGCCCGTCCGTCTGAAATACCGACAGAATTTGCTTCAGGTGAGGGATGCCGCCACCGCCTCCACCAGCAACACACGAAGCCGGAATGGCCAGATAGATCAGCGGTCCCGCTGTCGTTGGATAAACCTCCACGAGCAACGTCGCCCGGCTCACGTCTTCCGAATTCAAAGCCCGTAGTGGGTAGGCGACCTCCTGCTTGCCCTGTCCGCCGAGAATCGGGATGATGTTCAGCGTCACCAGGAAGAAAATGAGCAACAAGAAAATCACGTCGATCAACGGGGTGAGCTCGACTTTTCTACCGGTGGACCCTGTCGAGTAATTTGCCATCCGTTACCCAGTCTCTCTGCGTTTTTAACAAAGCCTGCAATCTTTGAAACAGCGGGCTTAGTACGAACACACCCGTTTTCTAACAACAACATTCCCTGCTTACTTCGGAACCGGGCACGCTGAGCAGCTTCACTTTCCTCAAGTTCGCCGGAGCGCCTCACCTGCAACTGGTAGCGCCGCAGCCAGAAGGGCTCAGGATCCTCCGATGGCCCGAATACGTAAGTCCTCTTGCGAAAGCCCGAGTTGCGCTACGAGGTCGTACAGCGTTAGCAGAGCCACGCTTCGTACTTTTGCCGTCACTCTCGCGTGCAGCGGAGGCACTTCGTTGCCAGACTCCTGCAGAATTGCACTGGCTAACCGTGATAGCGTCTGGCTTCTGCGAACGTCGCTGTAAGGCACGGCCAGCGGGAAACGACGCAAAAGACTCGCGATTTGCACACTCGTCGGTGGCGGATTGAGAGGCACCTTCAGCACGTCGCGTAGGTACGCCTGCAAAACCCAGTCGTCTCGATCTCTCAAACCTACACAAAAAAGCACACCTGATGCTGGAACCGCAGGCGGCGCTGCCGTGCCCGGTACCAACGCCGCAAGCTGGGCGAGCTTCTGTCGAGCTTCTCCGAGCATTTCTTTCAGCTGAGCAGGCAATTGAGCAATGTCGTAGAGTTCAACCACAATGTACCCCTCAGCGGGCACCGCCTGTGTCGAAGCCACCTCTGGAAGCAACGGCACCGCTTCCTTCTTGGGATTGCCGGTAGGCACTCGCGCACTTTCGCTCATGATGACCGAGAGGCTCACGAAAAAGAAAATGAGCAGAAGAAAAATCATGTCGATGAGCGGAGTTTTCTCCGGCTCACGCATCTCCTTCTCCCGCTGGTAACGCCTTTGCCTCATGGCCTCTCCGCCTGTTGTTTCATCTTTTCGAGTTGGTGAGCCAGAGCGTCCATGAACGTATCAACAGCCTCCTGCATGAGACGATGAATCTTGTTGACACGGTAACCAATCGCGTAGTACACCAGAATCAATACAATCCCAGAAGCAAGTCCCGCGATTGTGGTGTAGAGCGCCTCGTTGATTCCGCCCGCCAGCACGTTGATCGGATTGCCAGCAGCACCTCCGGGCAAGCCAGGCACCGAACTACCCACGGGGGTTTGGCTAACCCGGCGGAACGAGTCGGACAGGCCTGTCACCGTTCCCAAAAGCCCAAGCAGTGGTGAAATAACAGCCAATCCCCACAAGCTGTCCAACGAAAACAGCCAGCTTGTAGCCGCCCTGACCTTTGGATTCTCCGTCGACTTTGGAGCGGCCACTCTGGTTGTCCTTTTCTTGCTGCGGAAGAGAAACCCGGGAAACGACGAGTGCACCCCAAAGGTCAGGCGAGCTGCCTCGTTTTCCACGTGGTCTGCCAAGCGGCGTTGCAGTTTGTCCAATTCACCTGCGTAGTCCGTGCTGGCAAGTTCCTCGAAACGGACGCCGCTGAGGACGTCCAGGAACAGCAACCCTAAGCGATCTTTCGGCATTTCGCCCTTGCCCGTCAGGTCCCGCAGAGCACCCTCAAAATCCATCCGAAAACGTCGCTTCCAGTAGTTCAGCGCAGATGGGTGAATGCTTGGATCCCAGAAGACGCGCCACGTCAAAAGGACCGCTCCAAAAAGCCCAAGCAAAAAAACGACAAGCAGAACCTTGCCGATGATGCGTCCCTTCGACAGGGTGTCAGCAGTGTAACCGCCCAATTTCTTCAAAGTCGAGTAAATGAACCCACCCCTTGGGTGTCGTTGCGGTGTCGCGACAATTTGAGCGACACCCCAGGGAAGCTCATCTTCCGCAACACTCTCGTTGATCGCTGGCGTAACGTCGTTCGGATCGTCGCTGCGTACCCAGAATTGATCTCCGCCCTGAATCCCCTTCTTCAAGGAAAGGTGAACCGGCAGATCACCAGGCCTCACCGAAAACGTTTGAAGCACGTTGCCGTTGCGCCGGTGATCCACTGTGAACACGATGCCCTGGGGTGGATCTACCGTCTCGGCACTTACAATCCAGTTTCCTTGCTCATCCTGATGCGCCTGCAGCAGGTTCCACCCGAGGACGACGCCGCCATTTTCGGTGGCGCACTGGGTCACGCAGATTGCAAACTTCTGGGCATCTTGCGACAGAGCCGATTGGCTCCGTCCAGTTGCCCAGAACGCAACCAGGATGGTCAAGCCGACCGCAAGTTTTTGAACCAATTTCTTCATGCGCCGACCGAGAGCAAACAGTTAGACACGATTCGTGATCTCAGTGAAGTAAGTGTCGATTGCGAGAGCGTCCGCGTCGGCACGTGTTTTCAACCCGTAGTAGAAAATCACCAGAATTACCGCAATGACCAAGCCGACAATCGTGGTGGCCAGCGCGACATTGATCTCGCCGGCCAGGCTGTGGAGCACGTGCTTCATGTTTTGGATGCGATGGATCTTACCGAACGCTTGCGAAATACCCCACACAGTACCGAAGAGTCCCAGCAAGGGAGACAGACCGCCCAAGGCCCAAAGCCATTCCAGCGCAGCTTTACGATTGTCCACGATCACACCAAGGGTACGATCGATGGCACGGTCAATCTCGTTGGAAGCAACTTCTCGGTTCTCGTTCACCAGATGGTTCTGAAGTCCTGACTCAAAAACTCGAAACAAGTCCGCTGCGCGTGCTGGTTTGCCGCCGTTGCCGGTGAGGTAGCGGCGCACTCGCCGTAACGCCTCTTCCACTCTTGATTTTCCGAACAACTCCCAAAGCATGTTCTGAATCTCGGCTTTTTCCGTTTGGCTCAGAATGGTTCCAGGAGTCCGGAGCAGAACCTTCTTCGCCAGACGAAGCCGCTCTGCGAGTGTCGTCTTGATTTCCTCCAGGACCTCGTCTTTGCTGCGCTTGTCCGTTTTCTTAACAGGCACACCCAGTTCTGCTGCAAGCTCTTTCAGATCTTCCAAACCGCCCGCCACGGCCAACATCTTTTCGTAAAGCTTGCGCTTTTCAGCCGGTTTTTTTTCGATCTCGGCCTGAAGTCGCCGTTTTAGCTCGTCAGCCTCTTTCCCAGCGCTCTCCGCAGCCAGCATCTTTCGCCACTCTTCAACCTCCGCTGGCAAGAGCAAGGGGTTGGACTCAACGGAAGCCAGGATGTTCAAAAAAGCTTGTCGGTCAGGGGCGTCCACCAGCCTTTGCAGGCCGTCCAGGTCATCCGTCTTGAAGGGCAGTTCGTCAGGCTCGCCGAGTCGGGAACCCTCGATGCCACTCACCCAAAGATCCCTCAGCTCGGCAATGATCTTTGGCTCTTTGCCAAACTGCAGTTGACCACTCAGTGGCCGAACAGCTTTGATCCCACCGGGATACCACGGGTACAAGACCCGCACAGCACCGACAACAAGCACGATGCCCGAGAAAATCGCAAGAACCAAGAACACCCACTTAAAACCACGCAAGTTTTCGATGGTAGAGGAGATCAAACCGGTTACCATCGGCCTCACGTTCGGTGGGAAGCTGGTAAGAACAATGTCTGTTCGGGCAAGCCCTGCGTAGTTCGCGAGGTCTTCCGGACGGTCGATGTTCACCGTCCAACCAGGTTTGAGGACGAGGTTCGCCGTGCTAATCTCGAGAGTACCCGAACCAAGCTCGTTCGGTCGGGGCAGAATAATTGTGTAATCAATGTAGCTTGGAAGTGTGTAAGCCTCAGCGGAATAACGCCAGGTGCCGACAATCGTGGCCACTGTGTTCCAGAATTCCTGTGTCCCAGACCGCAGCGCTTCTTGCAGAACCTCCGCGTTCGCGACAACGCCGCCTTCACCCAGATGAGCTCTGATCGTCACCTGCCCGCCAGCAAAGCGTTCGCGCATCACTGCGAAATCGAGGACCTGACTTTGCCCGGCGCCCTGCAAACACCGAAAGACCTTGGCCTCGTTTTGTGCCCAGCTCTCACTGTTGCCCAGCAGCAGCAATCCAGCGATCAAGGACAACAGGCCAATGGCCCGACTCATCTTCTCAAACATTCCGTCGTTCCTCCTCACTTCTCGCCAAAATGCAACCTGGCGCCAGAATCTCGAACCGGCTAGCAATTTCCTGCCCGAGGGGCGACACAGCGCTTTCGAGCACGTACTCGCTCCCCTGTTCCGTCAAGAACCAGTCGAGTCCTTCTTTTAAAACTCGCATTCTCGAAAACGGCTTTCAGTTCCGAGAGGCAGTCACCAGCAGGAAAAAACGCACGCCGACTCCTGGGCTCTGCTTTGCCAGATTTGTCGCAGTCAGCAACCTATGCGAAATCGGGACGAGTGGCCAACACACCCCGGGTCGAAAAGCAACCAAAACTTCTTCTCGGCAGCGCTTCCGAGTAATCAGCATGGCTTTTGCCCTTTCCGCCCGAGGAATCCACTCGAGCGCGGCAGTCCCTTACGCGCTGCGCTTGCTAACTCGCCGGCTTCCTTTGCCAGAAAGTCGAGTCCCAGAGTATTTCCGAAGGAGCTACATGCGTTGTGTACCAGTTCACAACTGTGCGGGCAAACCGATCCAAATCTGAACCAGCTTCCTTCAAGGTCTTGGCGATCAAGCGTCCAGCCGAGGAAGCCGGCATCCTGTGGTAGAGACTCAGAATCCCCGCCCATCGCTCCCCGGTCGACAACGACTGGTTCAGACAAAGAGAAAGCAGCTCCGCATCGTCACCGAGAACGCCGTCCGGCACATACGGCGATGTTCGTGGGTAAGCGCAACAGGCAAACTGCCATGACACAGGATTCCGTTGCACCGAGTCCAGCAGAGCAACGTTTCGCTGCTTCACGGCCAGAATGAATCGAAAGTAAACGCGGTGGTAAACATTCGACGACGTCGCGATTTCCCTGGCTAAAGCTTCTTCGTCGTGGTTGACAAGTGCGCCGTAAAAAGTGGCACTGTCCGCCGGTACGCAGTCCAGTAGTTGTTGCGCTAAGGTCCTGTCGCCCCCCAACAGGGCAATTTGCACCAGTGCCCCGACGCAATCCTGATTTTTGGGTCTGCAGATCTTGTGCACTTTTCTGCGAATGTCGGGCAACTGCGCCTGGCTCCATCCCCTCGCGTGCTCAAAATCAGCCAACAATCCCTGCGCTGGCCCCCGTTCAGTGGCACACAGACCCGCACACAAAGCAGGTACAGGCAGGCAAATGCGACCGACGAAGTCCTCGAAACTGTCGTACCACGCGCTTCCTTTCTCCACCCGACTCATCAGCTCTTCTGCCACTCCGGTGACAGCGCCAGCTTCCTGTCCATCCCGGTAAAGTGCATCCACCCGAACGGCAGCTGAATCACTCGCAAGCAAGCGCAAATCGCGACCGTGCCAAGTCAACAAACGGAGCAAAACATCGTCTTTCATTCGTGACCAGTCACGTTCGCTGTTCTTACGGTACCGCCACACATCTTCACGACTCAGGCCAAACCGCAGGGTAACAAAAAAGTTGGCACCTCGCTCTGCCAGAGCAGTGTTTTCGTCGAGGGAAAAATCGAAATCGGCCCCTTCGAGTCCCGGAAGGCCCGACAGCATTCCCGGCCCAAGATGCGCGCCAAAACCGAGCACGGTGCGTCTGCCTTCACCTGCTTTGCCAAGACGGTAGCCACCTCTCAGAAATCCGGTTACACCCCAGCCCACAGGAACCGCGTACTCACCGCCAACGACCGTCCTCCAGCCGTTTCCGGCACCGAGAAGCCGACTTGTTTCGAGACCGAGCAGTGCCCTACCAGGAAGCAAAGGCAGCTTGATCATCGATCGGCTCACACCGAGGTGTAAAGAACTTGGTAAGTCCTCCGCTGCCTCTTTCAGCTT
Source organism: uncultured Cytophagia bacterium (assembly GCA_964644845.1). GTDB lineage: Bacteria > Zhuqueibacterota > Zhuqueibacteria > Oleimicrobiales > Geothermoviventaceae > Geothermovivens. The sequence goes on from CAZXXS010000112.1 coordinate 11,709, forward strand.
GATGGATCCACGCGCTTTCAGAACCAGCCCGAACCGCCACCGCATCAGGTGTTCAAGGTCGAACCAGTGACCAATTCCCGGCAAATTCGCCAGGCCTGTCGCTTGGCCGAGACACAGTGGCTGGAACAGCAGGCCGAGATCCAGCCCTGTCGACTGAGCCTGGTAGCCCGCAATGCTGTGTCGGTAGACAACGACCTGTCCAGCCGCACCGAGGCGCCCCCAAGGCCGCAGGTAGTCGTACGCCACCGGCAGCAACCAGCTCGACTGTGTGTCCTCAAAATGACCCGTCAAACGATGGCTACCCGCATCGCGGTATTCAAAGCCGCTCATCCCGAAACCAACGTAGCCCATGCCGAGCACAAGCTTGTCACCTTGCCTGAGCACGTTGTAGAGAGGGTAGGAAACGGAGGCGAAATTGTACGTTGCATCGTAGAACAAACGGGCATGATAGAGAGCTAACAAAGCCCGATCCGTCTGCACAAGACCAGCCGGGTTGTAGAAAACCGCACTGGCGTCGTCGGCAACACCGGTAAAAGCTCCTGCCATCCCGGTGGCTCTTCCGCCAACACCGTAACGGAGAAGCTCGCCGCCGTACCCCCCGTAGCTTTGGGCCAAACTGTTGCGCACCGGAACCACCCACGGCAGTACGACAGCCAAACTGATCGCCAGAAGCTTTTTGTTCAGGCGCCTGTTCATCGAACCACCCCGATCTTCACCGTCTCCGTGCGCCCGTCGGGTGTCATGATCCGGCAGATGTAACCGCCGCTCGCCACAAGGTCACCCGCAAGATTTCTACCATCCCACGTCACCCCACCCGAAGGTCCAGAGCCGTCTACCACACCTTTCGACACAACGGCCGTAGTCTTCCAAACCAAATACCCGAAGGCGTCGTAGATCTCGATGGTCGCACTGCCGTCCTTGGTGCTCACAAAACTGAGGGCAACGCGTTCACGGGGTGGCGTAAACGGGTTCGGGTAGCAAAACGCAGCGCTTCCCATCCGGTAATCCACCCTTCCCGTAGTCAGCACAGACCCGTTGTTCGCAGCATCCCAAGCTTTTGCCCCGAAATACCACCATCCAGTGCTGTCTTTCGGAAACGAGAAATGGTACCAGGCCTGGCTTCCAACCACGGTCGAGTCATCCGGCGGGAGACCGTAGGCACCCGGCGAGCGTCCAGCCCGGCACCAGAAACGCGCGATCTCCCCCGGAGCAGCATCCGCAGCCCGGACCAACACCCAGGCTTCCGGCTGACTGACGAACGGCACAACCTCTTCCGAGTTGGGCCCTGAAACCGCGTCTACCGCGTTCACAGATGGTGCCTGATGATCCACAACGAACGTGTACGTCGCGCGCGCGCCCACAACGCCAAGTTGATACGCCACCGCCACCAGACTGTCGTAGTAAGCAGCACTGCACTGAGAGGTAATCGTCGTGTCGACGGCCATCTCTCCCGTGTAGGTCGGTACAGTAAGAGTGGCCAATCTGGTGGTTCCATGCCAAACTTGGATCGAATCGACACGCTTCCAAGTCAAATGGATCAGGATCCTGTCCCGCGTTTCACCACCCGCACACGGTTGCACCGGGCAGTTAACGTACACACTGTCTTTGGGATCACAGGCATCGAAAGCGGTCAACGTCATCTCAGGCGGGCGTGTCACGAGAACCAGGGCAGAATCAACTCCCGAACAATTGCCCGCTTTGTCAAAAGCAAGACCGTAGACGAAGAACGTGTCCGAAGCCGTTGAAAATGGGACAGAAATCGAGTCGAGACACGACCACGAGTCCAAACTTTCGTCGATCCTGTAAACGGTCACGAGGTCACCGGACCATGTGGGTTTTTCCACCACAAAGGCGAAACCCGCCAGCGCATGGTCATCCCGAGCACCAACTTTGACCCAAACGCTGTCGCCCCGGCTCCGGAAAATGCTTTCACAGAACAGGCGAGGGGAGTTTGTCCCACCTTGCCGAGCGTCCCACTCCGGTGGTTTCGTGTCAAGTGTGATCGCGCTTGTTCTGGTTGAGCTCTGATTGCCCGCAGAGTCCACAGCGGCCAGCCACAGTTGCTTCTCCCCATCACCGGAATTCAGTAGCTCGAGCCACACTGTGTCGTTCCGACACTCAGCCCCAGTTGTCTGCCAATCACCGGTCAGAACGTAGCCAAGAGGCCAGAAAGAACAATCGTCATCAAAATGGACAGACACTCTCACAGTGTCCCGATTTGTCCAGCCGTCCTGGGCATCGTATTCGTGCGGTAGGCCAACGGAATGAACGTCTCTGACCTTGAACTGCGTTACCTCAGGCTCAAAAGAATCGAAACGCAGCGAGTCTGTGTAGACCGCACTCGCCCCTGTTTCCCGATCCTTAGCTCGAAGGGTGATTCTACCGTAGGCACATTTCACTGGCAAGTCGATGGGCATTGGTCTCGTAAAGACCGGCTTTTCCGGCCGCGGGAAGACGTCATCTGGTTGCTTCGGAGTCCACCGGTAATCCAGCTCAAGCGTGTCGATTTCCTGCCAGGTCGTTTGCGTCAAGTCCACTCGAACCAGGATCGAGTCCAGGTCGTTGGACCACACACGCGCGCTTTGACACTGCCAGGCCTTGGGATCTTCGAAAGACGCTACCAATTTCAGTCCAACCCACCGAACGCTGTCTACAAAAACGTGTGAAATGTCGCCCGTGCTGTCGATGAAAGCATGTGACAGATAAATGAGCTTGCCGTTTTGTTGCCACTGTTCGGGAATCGAAAACCGGTTCTGCCAGGATTTCGACGTGTCTTCCCTCACCGAATCAGGCACCGTGAAAACGTACGGATTCGCCTCGCTGGAATCGAAATCCGTGCACGTCCAGATTTGTTTCTTACCAAAGCTGCAGGCTACTTTCCACGTCCCCTTGACCCCCATGTGCTCATCGGCAGAAGGTGCTGTAAAACGAAAAACAGCAACCAGGGTGTCGCCATCCACGTACTCCCGACTACCCGTGTCGGGATCCTTCAACCAGGATTGCTGGTCACTCGACCCGACCGTTGTAGCGTCGTAGACAAACGCTGGGTCCACTCGCACAACGTTACCGGCGTGGTCGTCTACCCAGGCGCTGTCGTGAACCACAGCGGAGAAGTTGTACGTCCCTTCCGTGCCAGGAATGGAGAGCACCCGTCCCGCCGCAGGCCAAATTCCCCTCACGTCTGTACTTAAACCTTCCCAGGACACACTGATCCGGGGTTCGTTCGTCCAACCTGGTTGCGGAAAACAACGATTGTTTTCGGTCTGCGGATCCAACAATACCAGGGTTCCCTTCGGCGGGTCACGATCGACGCGTATCTTTGTGGAGTCCCAGGCCGTAGTGTCGCTGTACGCAGGACGGATAAGGCGTACCAGCACCGTTACAACCCCGTCTCGGAACACAGCGAGATCAGACAGATTCAGCGTGTCTACTTGAATTGCCGACTTAACTTCACGCCATTTTTTTGTGATTTTTGGAACGCCGTCAGACCCAGCAAACTCCAAGTACGCGGCTGGATCTTCCGGCATGGTCGTAAGGTAAAGTGTGTCCAAAACCGTCGAATCGTTCGTAAATCCAGGATCAGCGGGGTGATCACGTCGCGACGCCGTGGAAGAGGTGTCCGCAAGGACAAGTGTGTCTATTTCCGGGCTGCGGAAGAAAATCGTCGAATCAAGCGTCACACTGATGTTCCCTGCGCAGTCTTTGACACGGGCCGCGAAGTTGTAAACACCATTTCGCGCTGTTCCAGGGCTGGGAGGGAAATAAAGCGTCGTGTCCAGGGAAACACGACATCCCAATGCCAGGGCCAACCACGCTGATCCTGAGTCTTTCCCGTAGCTTGTGTCAATTCGGACGGAATCGATTCCGCAGAGGGCATCGGAAATTTGCAAGTGAACCGGCCACGGGTCCGTTCGAGCCCGTGGAGGCACCGCCAGGGTCAACGCCGGCCTTGTTTGATCCCACTTAACGTCCCAGTAAGTTGTCGTGTCAGCGTTGCCGGCTACATCCACCATGCGAAGCGTGTAGACCCAGTGTCCGTCGCCGGCTGTCGGTCGCTTCAGCACAACCCGTTGCGACGTGGAGTCCAACCCCTCAAGCGCAGCTGACCACTGAACCGTCCAACTGGACGCATCAATTGGCTTTCCCAGTAGAGACACCGTGTCAACACCGGAAACACGACAAACGCCTTCCGGGCGTGGATCGAGAAACAACAAACTCAGTTCCAACGAATCTGCATTCAGACAAAGCTCTTCTGCGGGCCAGCCGGCAACCGTGGGGGGATGCACATCGTAACCCACACTGTCTTCCCAAACGTCCGTCGGCTCGACGTTACCCGCCGAATCCTCACCCACAGCCTGGAGGTAGTACATTCCCTCACCGTCGGGGAAGCAGAAACGTGCAGAAAACGGGGTCGAAGCTGCCTGGTCAGCTTCCTTGGTGCACCGAGCGTAGATAAGGTTCGTCCGAAGCGTGTCGGCGCTGGAAGATTGAATCTGGGGGGAAATACATGAATTCACCCACCGACCGCGCTGTTCAGACGCCAGCCGAACCGTAGGCGCTGTCAGATCCACCTTCACACTGAAGCGGAGCGTGTCCACCAAACCCCGATGAGGGACGTTGAGAGAGGAGTCACACAGGGGCAGCGATCCCCAGGCCGTGTCTCGCACCGCAATGAAAGCGTCGTACCACTGCTCCGCGAGTCCTCCCACACACAAAGTGCTTTGAACAGTCCCAGTGCCGCCAGCCGAGGTCGTCTTCCGGTTTTGGACGAACAGCCACAGCGAATCAATGGCCCCGGAAATCGCGTCGCTCGCCTGAACGGACACGCACAAACTGTCCGAACTCAACCACCATTTTCCTAACTGTCCGGGATAGGACTTTGCTCCCGTTACATCCGTTAACGAAAGATCCGGTTTTTCGAGGTCCAGGTAAACCGAGACCGTGTCGACGCTTTTGCCGAGAGCAGGTGCCGCCTGTTGAATTGCGGAACGCGCTGTAGTTCTCGCACGTGCTTGTTCAAGGCTGAGGCGAAAAACATACCGACCCGAAACCAGAACGTTGAACTCTGCAGGGTCAATGTACAGTGCCCCTCGAAAACGCCCAGCAATAATCGCCGAACTTGGCACACTGCCACTCAAGTCGACCCACTGCGTGCACTGTCCACCGTCCTCAGCAGTGTACCCAAGGACAACTGCAGGCACTTGGTTACCTGAAGGAAACTGGAGTGAGACACCGTACACACTGTCGGGGTCTGAAGAGAGATCAGTACAAGAAAAATCAAAGATGCGGAGGTATGGCTTTCGGGTGACCGCGTCAACACGCAACGTGTCAACATTCATTGAGGACAAAGCAACGACAAGACCCCGACGGGGATGCTCGATGGATTGAGCGAAAACACCGAGACCGGTGGGCAAAATGGCAAGCAGGAGGGCCAGTAGGCTTGTGCTTTGCCTCGTGAGACGAGTTGACATCCCAGTCCCCTTACTCCCGCGCACAGCGACCTTCCCCGCTTCGGAAACAAGGAATTTGATGTCGAAATATATACAACTTCTGCCAGTCTGTCAAGAGCAATTTGAACGATTCCTTGACACATGTTATGCTAAGCGCTAATTTCCAACGATGCGTGTACATGTTACGTGCATTTCGCTCTCTCTGCGTAAAGCAAAGTCGAACCTTTTCCGCAAAACCTTGTTTCTGTGCCTACTAACCGCATGCGAAACTGGAGGCCATGGAAAATGGCCTCTTCGTTCTCCGGCTTGCTGAAATGTGCGAGGGAACGCCACCAGAAATCGATCCTCCGGAGGTTACAATGTCGGCGAGGAAGAAACTCCCTGCTTATGTCCTGGCGCTCGTTCTGGCCTTGTTCTTAGGTCCACAGCGTACACCATGTCAAATCGTACAGGTTCCACTTGAATTCGTGAATGGAAGCGGTGCCATTACTTCTTCCACGTGGGCCTACGCTGTGGACGGTCAGCTCTGGGAAGACCCAGATAAACTCGTCTTTTTGGAGGGACCCAACGCTCCCTGGGCCATTTTCAAACTCGCGGAGCCTGTTTTGGTGGAAGGTTTTGACATCTGCGTCCGTGCTGACGGGCTGAAAAGTCACGTCGGTGTACCCCGCAGGTTCAAGCTGTACGTCTCGCAGACCGACACAGCAGCAAGCAGCTTTCACGTCGTGCTGTGGGACAGCGTCATCTACTCAGCTCAGCCTCCGGCCAAACGGTACCTTTTTCACCCGACACTCGCTCGCTACATTAAACTCGTCGTCACTCCTCCGGTACCAAATAGCTACGAGACTCTGGTACGAATTACCGAGATCGCTCTGTACAAGTCGATCGGGCCAACACTTTTGCGGAACAACCTCACCGCTGGGTACACAGGTACGTCCTACTGCGACACCCTCCGTGTGGAAGGCCTACCCACCGGTGCGTGGCTCGAGGCTGACGGTCTGCCTCAAGGTCTCAACCTCGACCCATTCACGGGGGCTGTCTCGGGAACACCTGAACAAGCTTTCGACAGCGTGTTTACCGTCCGCGCGCGCCTCGGCACGGAAATTCTCGCCGAGTTTCACCCAAAACTCACTTTGCTGGACGTCCCCGACCTGCTCGTCGGCATCGACCCAGGCAAGGCCAACCAACTGATTCTGCTCCCCTTGCGTGAAACTGTTACCGGATTGACCTGCGGCGAACCGGACCCTGTGGAAGTCACGGGCCTCGGTCACCCGCTCCGAATCGCTTCGAATCCGCGAAGCCCGTCGCTTGTCGTGAACGGCAACGGTGAGAACTTACCTGGTCGGGTGACCACCCTGGACCTAGCGACACGGTCTGTGAAGGGTAGATTCGACATCCCGTTTTCTCTCCGCGGGCTCTCCGTGCTCGGGTGCGACGATTACTTAGCGCTGCGCGACGACCGCAATTTTCTCTTCACCACGCCGCTGCCGAGCGACGGCAATCTTGCCTCACCTCTCCTGCACGGCGTGTTTGAC